>JBMSYN010000008.1:0-111520 GCA_049426725.1 Candidatus Kapaibacteriota bacterium | reverse complement strand
GACATTGCAAGAAATGGATGAGCTCTGGAATAAAGCAAAAGAACAAGGACTGTGAAAAACACAGTCCTTTTTTTATCGAAGATCAACAATTTCTGTGTCTTTGTTTGGGGTAAAACTAAAGAGCGATTCAGCAAAAGATGCATTTGTTTTCAAAGATAAGATATCCCAAACTGATTCCTGTTGTCCTTCCATGGCCTTAATGCGCTTGATGTCTGTCCCGCCTTTTTTTACAAATACAGTAAGCGACTTAATTCCCATTGCTGTTTTTCCATTTTTGGGAATCAACTCCAACCCTTGATAGGATATTTTTCCTATTGAATATTCTTGTAGAGATTTCGGCTGATAATTATAGAGAAAAGTAAACAAGACAATATCAAGAGAAGATGCGGGTCTGCTTTTCAATGTATTAATTGTCACACTCTTTCTTGCCGGTACATAATTCCAAATGGTATTCCCATCACAAATGATGCTACGGTCTGAAACACTTATGTGATATTTTCCTGAACGTAATGCTTTTAATGTTCCATGTATACCTGAAATTGGCTCGACACCACTAAAAGAAACTTCCAAAGATTGCATGGTACCATATTTTTTCCTCAATTGTGCGAAGAGTTGGTCCTTGGTTTCTTGTGCATTGACAGTGAAACCTTGAACGAATGCGAATAGTATCGTCATGAAAAATGGTAAATATTTTCTTTTATGTATGGGATGTATACTTGTTTTCATGGTTTTATGTTCAATTCAGTTTAAGAGTTTCAATTTGCGAGTACATGAATAAAAATATCAGCTTCTTTTTGCAAAATTACACCTTAAGTATATTAGAAACTATTGAAACATTCCTAACTTTGTATATGAAACAATTAAACCTCTCTCGCATAGTCTTGTTTGTTTGCTCAATGCTTGTTTTGTTGGGATGTAATGACAAACCACAAGCACCAGAAGCAGACCCGGATCCGGGTGCAATTAATGATACAGTATATTTACCACTGCAACCTGATTGGACGAATTTCAATGAACCTACTGACATCATGATCGGTCGAGAACCATTCGTCTATGTAGCCGATACAAAGAATAATCGGATCGTCATGTTGGACATCGCCGGTAGAAGAGTTGGAGTTTCAAGAACCATTAAAAATCCTGTGGCTCTGGCACAAGATGGATTATTCGATATTCTCGTATGCGGGGAACTTGATACTGTGCTTCAGGGAAAAACAGTGACCATTGGTGCGATTTTTCGCATTCATCTGAATGAAGTGCGACATGATATTGCAAATGCACCTATTGAATGTGCTTATATCCAACCAAGCAGACCCGAAAGACGCTATACAGGAATTGCGGTGCTCCCGGGAAATGGATATCTTCTTTCAAGAACGGGTCCAAGCAATGCTTCAAGATTTGACCCCGATGATGCCGTCCTCTTGATGAGTCCACAAGATTCAATTTTGAGTAGACTTTCCTCGCTAGTACCAGAAGGAAATGCGCTATACTCCATCGGCTCCATTTCGTCACTTTCAATTGCTTCAGATAGATCCCAAGATATTCTCTTTACGCAAATCTCTCCCTCGATGCAGTATAAAGTTCAGTGGCTTACCTATATATCAGCCGATGTGACAGGCTGGTTCCAAAAATTCAATCCCGGTGACCCACAAAATTCCGGAGCAGATTTGCTTTCCGTTGGAAGATTCTCCATGCCTGAAGACATAACCTATGATATCTTTGGAAATGTTTATGTGATTGATGCAGGAAAAGATTCTGTCTTGAAATTTACTTCAACTGGAAAAGAAATGCATTCTTTCGGTGGAAAAGGTTCAGGCAAATCACAGCTCTCCGAGCCAAAGGGGATTGCATGGTTCAATAAAACCCTCTATGTGGCAGATACAAAAAATAATCGCATTTGTAGATTCCGCCTTTCAACTGATCAATAAAAAAAGCCATGTTGTGAAAACAACATGGCTGATTTTCTATACAAGAAGAATAAAGATTATTCTTGTTCCATCGTAGCACGATATTGACGACGAGCTGCTTTCATGCGAGAAAGACGCTTCTCTACAGAGGGCTTAATGAAAAAAGCGCGCTTCTTGAATTCACGCAATACTCCACTACGCTCATACTTCTTCTTGAAGCGACGCAATGCGCGGTCTATCGACTCATTGGATTGGATTGTAACGCCTACCATAATCTCTTTTGATGAAAGATGGATAATTTATTTAACTAAATTTTCAATCAATTTTTTCTCTTTGTTCTTCTCAAATTGAACGATGATCGCAAAACCACCATTGGAGATAATCTCCTTTGAAAGAACAACACCAAGATCATCCCACTTCTTGTGATAAATCACATCTCCTACAGCATATACATCAGCAGGATTGTAAATTTTGGAATCTTCTTTGGAAACCTGTACGATGGCCGCTGTTTTGTCAGACTTCGCTTCCAAAACATCTAAATCCACAAGCTGTGAATGACGACTGAGTGTGCAACGCGCCCACTGACGACGCCCCTCGGCAGACTCCATTGGCTCGCCAATGAGCTCATGCTTCGTCTCTTTCATTAAGAAAGGCGAAAAGAGCTTGACATATTTGGCTTTTCTGGCGCGTCTGACTTTTGCTGCCATGGGAAACTCCGTTCTCAGAGTAAAATACATTATACAGGGACTGCAAATATACGAATAAATGCCGTAGCCACCAAACACAACTATTGAGGAATCAATGTGTTGAGATGAGAAAACCCAATAAATTATCGATCAATATCGCTTGCTTTTGATAAGGCAGGGCATATAATGATGGAGATTTTCGAGAACTTTGCCCGTTCCACGCACAACAGCTGTCAAAGGATCCTCTACAACATGTACCGTGAGTGTTGTTTCGGTCGAAAGACGTCTATCCAAACCTTTGAGTAGCGCACCCCCACCTGAGAGCATTATTCCACGATCATATATGTCTGCAGCCAATTCCGGAGGAGTTCTCTCGAGAAGCATGCGAACGCTTTCAACAATCATACCCACGCATTCACTGAGTGCTTCGCGAATATCAATGGAGCTGACGGTTATTGATTGAGGAATCCCCGTAATCATATCGCGTCCTTTGACTTCGATTTCCACTTCTTGATCCAAAGGATAGGCAGAACCTACTTCGCACTTAATAATTTCAGCTGTTCTTTCACCAATGAGGATATTATGATTTCTTTTGAAATACTGCACAATGCTATTTGTCATCTCATCACCAGCCATACGGATGGATTCATCGGTAACAATTCCTGAGAGTGCAATAACCGCGATTTCAGTTGTACCACCACCAATATCAACGATAAGATTACCCTTTGGTTCATGAACATCAAGGCCGATACCAATAGCAGCCGCCATTGGTTCTGCAATCAAGTGTACTTCTTTCGCACCGGCATGTTCAGCGCTGTCTCGAACAGCTCTTTTTTCAACTTCAGTGATTCCGGAAGGAACGCAAACAACCACGCGTCTGGCAGGTTGCCATGACAAAGAAATTTTCTTGATGAATGCTCTAAGCATACCTTCCGCGATTTCAAAATCTGCAATCACACCATCTTTTAGTGGTCGTATTGTGCGAATATCACGATGGGTTTTGCCCACCATGGCTTGTGCCTCATGTCCGATTGCCAAAATATGTTTATTGGTACGATCAAAAGCAACAATGGATGGCTCATTCAACACCAATCCCTTATCCCTCATCCAAATGAGGGTATTTGCAGTGCCGAGGTCAATAGCCACATCCGTGGATAAGAAGCCAAAACGCATCACATTCTCACAAAACTGATTAGGAAGTCCTGCCTGATTTTAGGCCTTGAGGCGATTCATTGCAGGACTGCAAAAATAATAATCTATGGACACAAAACCAATCTCGGAATCAAGTTTCCGAAATGTTCACATTATTCTAAGTTTATGATTACAAATATCTTGCAATCATCCCTCACTCAGCTTTCCTGAGTTGCTCCGATTCACTTGAGCTTTGGGGTTTTTGCTCAAAAACGGGTGTTTTACCGGAATCCACCACCTCTTTCCCTATAATACAATGATTGATGTCTTTACGGTCCGGAACATCAAACATGATGGGAAGCATGATTTCTTCAACGATTGCTCTTAATCCTCTTGCACCTGTCTTCCGAATCTTCGCTTTTTCAACAATTGCAAGTAGAGCTTCAGGTGTAAATTCAAGACCACATTGCTCCATAGCAAACAACTTTTGATATTGTTTGATGAGTGCATTCTTGGGTTTTGTCAATACTTCAAGCATTGCCTCATCTGAAAGTGGTTCAAGCGGTGCAATTACAGGCAATCGTCCAACCAATTCTGGTATGAAACCAAACTTGATGAAATCCTCTGGTTCAATTCTTGACAGAAGTGCATGAGATTCTTCTACATTCTCTTGCAAACTTGCACTGAAACCAATTGTTTTTGCATTGATTCTGCGCGCAATGGTTTTTTCGACACCATCAAATGCGCCGCCACAAATGAACAATATGTTTTTGGTATTGACATATACCAATGATTGCTCCGGATGTTTTCTGCCTCCGCGCGGAGGAACTCCGGCAACAGTACCCTCGAGTAACTTCAGTAATGCCTGCTGTACGCCTTCTCCGGAAACATCCCTGGTAATGCTTTGTGAATCAGAACGGCGGGCTATTTTGTCAATCTCATCGATATAGACGATACCACGCTCTGCTCTTTCAACATCATAATCTGCATTTTGTAGAAGATGAACCAAAATGGTTTCCACATCATCTCCAACATATCCGGATTCAGTAATTGTAGTTGCATCTGCAACAGCAAATGGAACATCCAAAATTCTGGCGAGTGTTTTTGCGAGCAAAGTTTTTCCGGTACCTGTTGGACCTGCAAGAAGAATATTGCTTTTTTCAATTTCCACTTCATCTTGCGATGGAAGAGCATGTGAAGCAATGCGTTTATAATGATTGTAAACGGCAACACTCAATATTCTTTTGGCTCTGTCTTGACCAATCACATAATCATCCAATTTGGCTTTGATTTGCGAAGGTTTCAATAAAGCTGTTTTATGCTGTTGTCTATGAGATTTTGTTGAAGGTGCGCGATGCTGATTCAATACATCCATTGAAGAATGAATGCAACGATCACATATATACACCTCATCACCTGCAATGAGATTCTGCACATCCTCGGCTGAACGACCACAGAAGGAACAGTGAATGGAATCTTTGTCGTGAATTCTTGAACTCATTGTATTTGATTGATATTTATCAAGAAAAAAAATGGCGGGACGAAGCGATCGACCCGCCATCAAAGTACTCAAGTAGGATTATGATTTACTTCCTTCATTTGGACGACGATCAAGGATTTTATCAATGATGCCATAATCTGCTGCCTGCTTTGCACTCATATAATTATCGCGATCAGCATCTTTGAGAATTGTCTTTGTATCCTTACCAGTATGCTTGCTTATGATTGCATACAACATTTCGCGTATGCGAAGCATTTCTTTGGTGTAAATTTCAATATCGGTTGCCTGACCTTGCGTTCCGCCCAATGGTTGATGCATCATGATGCGTGAATTTGGGAGAGCGAATCTTTTTCCTGCTGTTCCGGCACACAATAATACTTGCGCCATGGATGCAGCCATCCCAACACAAATCGTGCTGATATCAGGTCTCACAAATTGCATGGTGTCATAAATTGCCATACCGGCAGTAACGCTGCCCCCGGGTGAATTGATGTAAATGTTGATGTCTTTGGTCGGATCTTCACTTTCCAAGAAGAGAAGTTGCGCAACTGTCAAACTTGCAACATGATCATCAATCGGCGTTCCGATAAAAATGATTCTGTCTTTTAGCAGACGAGAATAAATATCATAGGCCCTTTCGCCTCTGCTTGTTTGTTCCACAACCATGGGAACGAGTTGATTCATCATATTAGATGCTCCTGATGGTGATTATTCACCGGCAGATTTTGACTTAGTAGATTTCTTTTTTGGCTTTTCTGCAGCATCATCGGATTTTTTTGTCTTGGTGGATGCTTTCGCTTCTTTGGACTTTTCTGTCTTTGGTTTTGCAGTTTTGCTAGTGGTTTTTGCCGGTTTTGCTGTTGACGAAGAAGTCGCCTCTGCAGTGTCTTGCATCTGCTGAACCATGGCTTCCATGTCTTTTTCTGCAAAATAAGTTTCAGGATCAACTTTTGTTATCGTTGCTAGAGAAACAATTTTCTCCATGACTTTTCCGGCAAGGATTGATCCAAGAAATCTGTGATCTTTCATTAATTCAGAAAGAATTTGACTATCGGTCATTCCTATTTGACTACGGTAATGCTGAAGATAAGGAAGCAAATCTTGTTCTTCTAATGTGATTCCTTCTTTTTCTATGATCTTTTCACGAATCAATTCCCAGCGTGCTGTCTGCTCTGCATATGGTTTGAACACTCCTTCAAGATCAGACAATTTCATGTCGGTTGCAGCAGGACCTTGCTGCTTTTTGAAATTATCAAACATCCCATGCATCACTTCATGAACGATTTGTTCTGGAACTTGGAAATCGTGTTTTGATGTCATGATGTCAACAACTTGAATTTCCATTTCTTTCTTGGCTTCATCCTCAAGCATGCGATTATTGTAATCACGAACGCTCTGCTCCAAAGCTTCTACGGTATTCAATGCACCACGAGAATATTTCTTGACGAATTCTTCATCCAATGTTGCGGGAATGATTTTCTCGGCGGAAAGGATTTTTACTTCAAAACGATCGGGATTTTCTTCTCCTTCTGTTTTGTCCATGTAGGTGACCGTGTCACCAACTTTTTTGCCAATCAATGCATCTCTCAAGAAACCATCCAAATCAGGATGCTCAAGGAAGATTGTATTTTCTTGTGGCTCCAATCCTTCCATTGGTTCACCTGTTTCATCATCAACTTTGGTGAATCGTATGGTTACATTGTGCTTTGCATCATCTATGCTCTCTGTAGATTCACTTGTTGCTGCTTTGAGCAAGATTTCGTCAATGATTTTTTTGACATCTTCATCGCTGACTTTGCCAACAGGCTTTTTTAATTCCAAACCTTCATACGATGCTACTTCGAATTCGGGAATGATACCAAATCGAATGACATAAGTCATGGATCCATCTTCGCCGGGCTTCAAATCACGTAATTCGGGCTGGCCTAAAATCTTGACATTATTATTGCGAGTGTAACTTCTAAATTCAATGTCGGCAATGTCCATTATACTCTCTTGCTCGATTTGTCTGCCAAATCTCTGCTTGATGATTGATAGTGGAACCTTGCCCTTTCTAAACCCCTTGATTTCTATAGTTGGCTGTGCTTTAAGATATGCACGCTCAAAATGAGGCACAAAATCCTCTTTGGTCAACGTGAAACTGACCTCTTGTGTGCAATTATCAATTGATATGACGGTGATTTCCAAAGGAGTAACCTTGATTATTCTCAAAATTCCGGGGCTGCCGGTGATGTATTGTGCGGATGGGGAGGGTCGAACTCCCACGGGTTGCCCCACCAGATCCTAAGTCTGGCGCGTATGCCAATTTCGCCACATCCGCATGACTAACAATAGACAAGAGCGCAAAAATACAATGTTTTCAGCGGTTTATGAAATATTTGTTAACTTGACCAACTTTGAGTCAAAGAAGTAAAGAGTACCAAATTATGACGATTTATAGTAAATAAGCCCATGTTGTCAAAAAGCAAAACATTTGATATCATTGTTTTGGGAGCAGGAATTGCTGGTATTTCTGCTGCCGTGCATTGCATTGGCAGGGGATTAAGACCTTTGGTTATCGAATCCACTTCGAATGTTGGTGGCAGAGCTCGTTCATTTATTGATAGAGTTTCCGGGGATATGATTGATAATGGTCAACATGTAATGATGGGTTGCTATGATTCTTTTTTTGAGGTACTCCGTTTGCTCGGAACATTTGAAAAAGTAAAAAAACAGGAGTTCCTTACCATTCCATTTCACTTTCCGGATGGAAGAAGAGATCTTCTTCATGCGAAGGGGATTGGTAATGTTCATGGTCCACTTGGCATGGCGCTGGGCTTTTTGAGATTGTCTATTCTGTCCAGAAAAGAGAAAGCAAGTCTTCTCATTTTTGCCATGCGCGTGAAATGGAATCTTTGCAAACCTGGGTTGATGACAGCAATGGAATTATTGCTATCAGAATCTCAATCTCAAAGAATCATCGACTTGGTGTGGTCGCCTGTTATTCTTGCAACAATGAATGGCAAGCCGGAGGAAGTGTCTGCAAAGATTTTCATTAATGTGTTGCGACTTGCCTTTTTTGGCAAAGGTGATTCATCGAGTTTATACATTCCACAATGCGGATTGTCTGAATTGTTTGAGCCTTTTGGTGCATGGCTCGAAAAACATGATGGAATGTTGATTCAAAGCAATGGAGTTGAAAAACTTGTGATTGAGAATGACGAGATTCAAGGCGTATATGCCCAAGATGGAATGTATGTTGAAAGCAAGTATGTCATTTCCGGAATTCCACCGCATGCACTATTGAAAATTCTTCCTGATGCTCATAAGACCACTTCCTTTTTTTCTTCTTTTGATTCGATTCGATATTCACCAATCATTTCTTTATATCTGTGGTTCGACAAATCATTTCCGGAAATTGATATTGCTGCAATCATGGAATCTTCAACGCAATGGATATTTAGAAAATCAACTGTAATGCAACATGGAAAATCCATGCTTGCGCTGACAATTAGTGCGGGAGATGAAATCGTATCAATGTCAACTGAAGAAATTGCTCTCACATGTTCAAATGAGATTCGTCAATGCTTTCCCGAAATGGTTGATGCACAATTGCTTCATTGGAAAGTAATCAAAGAGCGAATGGCAACTGTGCTAATCGACCCTGATACAGAAGAGTCCAGACCGGATTCAAAAACCCCGATCAAAGGATTGCTTTTGGCAGGTGATTGGACGAATACTGGTTTGCCCGCAACATTGGAAGGCGCAGCTTTGAGCGGAAAAGTGGCAGCCTCGCTTGTTTAGCCGCCATATGCCCCAAATGATTTAATACCTGCCTTCCAGACTAATCTTGCAATCGCCCATGTAAAGAAGCACCAGAATATACTGACCGATATATGGTACCAAGCAAATTCCATGGACAATTGTCCAATTGAAAATGCAGCGGGGACATAACTTAGATATTGAAAAGGAAACCATCCGGAGATAGATTGAATCCAATGGGGCATAATGTCAAGTGGTACAAGTGATCCTGAAAGAAACCACATGCTCATGTCAAAAATCACATGGAATGTCCAGGTTTCCTCAAACCAAAATGCCAAATATGAAATCGCCATGGAAATGAAAAATTTGATCAGCATGGCATTAAAAACAAGCAATAGTGACAATGCACAACCAGACAATGAAATATGTGAATTTGTCAGCAAAGGAATGAATGGAATGAGTATGCATGTTGCGATTATGACGCCAATGCGATCCGCTGCTCCAAGTGCCGCAGAAAACCCCAAATGTGAAATAGGTTTGATCAGATATTTATTCAGATCCCCTTTTCTGATTTCTTCAGAAACATTTTTTTCTATCCGTCCCGAACGAATGATCACTCCATATAAAGCTGCAAGGGTTGCATACAAAAACATTGAGTCTGAAGAGTAATTTCCTATGCTCTGATTATCTCTTCCGGCATATACTGAACTCCAAAGAAAGTATTGAACCCCAATTAAAACGAGAAGGGATAAAAAGCTATTGCTGAAATAGTCCATGCGATATTCAAGCAATGAGGAGAGTCCACTTCGAAAAGTTGCAAGATAGGTTTGCATCACAATGCTCTGGTTCTTCCGCCATCCACAAGCAATGTTATGCCTGTGATATATGAAGCTTGCTCGGAAGCAAGGAATACTGCAGCAGAAGCAATTTCTTCGGGTTCGCCCAATCTCTTCATCGGTACTTCTTGAGCCATGGCATGCGCAATTGCTTCATTTGTGGTTTGTTGTTGCAGTGCTTTTTTTCCAATCAAAGCTTCTAGACGACCGGTTTTTGTGGCACCGGGCAAAACGCTATTGACGGTAATGCCAAATTGCGCGAGTTCATTTGATAAAGTTTTTGACCAAGCGGCGGTTGCACTGCGAACAGTATTTGAAACACCCAATTCATCAAGAGGTTGTCTTACCGATGTTGAAATGATGGAAATGATTCTACCAAAACCTTTTTGTTTCATACTCGGAATGCAATGTTGTGCGATGATGTGCGAAGACATCAATAATCTTTCAAATGCATCATGGAATGATTCAACAGAGGACTGTTGTATCGAACCGGGTGCGGGTCCACCGGAATTATTGATGACAATGTCTATTGAAGTATCAGCAAGTTGCGAGAGCGCGGATTGCACTTCATTAAGATTGGAAAAATCAGCGATGAGCATGCGATGCTGCTGTCCTTGAGAAGCGGGAAGTGAATCAATCACTTCTTTGAGCTTCTCTTTATTTCTTGCAAAACCAATGATTGAACAGCCGGATTCGGCAAGTAATGTTGCAATTGCCAAACCGATTCCTTGAGTGCAGCCACATACAAGAGCTGTTTTATTGTCGAAACGAATATTCATTCAGGTGTCCTATCATTTTGCAAGTACAATGAATTGTGTTCTTCGATTAAGAGCTCGATTGCGTTCTGAATCATTGGGAGCAACAGGCTGAGACATACCAAAACCTCTACCTCTCAATCTCTTTTCTTCAATTCCTCTTTTCACCAATTCCTGCATTACAGATTTCGCTCGTGCATCCGAGAGTTTCAAATTGAATTCTTCGCCACCGATATTATCTGTATGACCTTGTATTTCCAATCGCAATTTTGGATAGCGTTCCATGAG
Source organism: Candidatus Kapaibacteriota bacterium (assembly GCA_049426725.1). GTDB lineage: Bacteria > Bacteroidota > Ignavibacteria > Kapaibacteriales > UBA961 > UBA961. The sequence goes on along the minus strand of JBMSYN010000008.1, from coordinate 100,678 downwards.
TTCAGCAAGTTCGTCAATGCGTATCATTGATTCTTGTCGAACGACAGAAGAACTAAAGTCAAAGTGTATCGGGTATTTGAACCCATCTGCAACATCAAATCCAGGTCCAAGTGGTGCAGTGTCATATTCACTTTCAGCATGGACTGAATCCGTGGCAAAATCAAGACCCATGAATACTTTGTGAATTCCATAATACACAGGTGGTTTATATGATATTTTATAGAAATTACGCAGACTTCTATAAATGTCGAGAAAGACCGCAATCAATTCTTCTTTGGTTTTTGCGCGATAATATTTCCCACCGGTATACTTCGCAATCTGCCTCATGATCTCATCATTTGGATATCCAAAACCAACTGTGAAAATATTCACACCTTTCGTTTTTGCTGTGTCAAGTATTGTCTTCAATCGTGCTTTTGAATAATTGTCTTCGCCATCCGAAAACACTACAATCACTTTGGGAATGGTATCCGGAAACTCTGATGTAAATGCCTCCATCGATTTCAGAATTGCATCGTATAATCCTGAATAATACCCTTGTCCATCAAAAAAAGTGGATTTGAATTTGTTGATGATGATTTCTTTGTCTTTCCACATGGGTACTTTTTCGATATACTCTTTTGAGAAGGTCGAAATTCCGATTCGATCCTGAGGTTGCTTCATGTTCACGAATAACTCAGTTCCCATCGCTATGGCATCCATTACGCCTGACATTGAACCACTGAAGTCAACGCTGAGCATAATTGCATAAGGAATGGAATCTGTATCACCATATTCACGCACTTTGAAACTATCAATGTTCTCTATGGAGCGTCCCAGCTTTTCCTTCAGCATGTACCAATACTTCTGATCTTGACGATAGGGAGGAGCAATGTGAGTGATATAATGTCCTGTGGTGTCAAAAACCTTGGCAAATAAACGCACTTGATCAGGATATGAATTTGTTTCAATCCTTGTAACTTCCATTTGGATTTCGGAGGGCTTTGCGCTGTCGATGTGTTTTGTGGATGTCAGAAGAAATTGTCTTTTCATTGAGTCGGTTACATCACTTTGTAATTCAAGCGATGAAAGCAATGCCGCTCTGCGAGAAGTCCCGCATGATGAAATGATCATCATTCCGCAGAAAAGAAAGCAAAGAAAGGAAAAGGCAGATATTCTTTCGATTACTGCCTTTTTTTCTTCATTATGTGAAGATGCATTCTTCATGTATTACTCAGCTTTGGGTGGCTGCCAAGAACCACGATTCCATTTTACTAATTCTATATTGGCATTTCCTACATATAATTTCATCTTGGCACGAATTGGTATTCTGGCTTCATCATCCGTAAACCAACCTTCAAATTTTCCGGAAAGACCATAGATGCCGGTCCAATTTGCAGTACCGTTTAGATATAAGGTTTTCACGGGATATTTGATTGCATCAACTTCAATCGCCTCTTCTTTTCCAACAAAATTGATTGACGTTGAAACGGTGTCATCCATGATGATTGTGGGTACTTTAATTGTCTTCTTGGACTTCAACATTTGTCGTGCGAGAAAAAACAAACTACTTCCATCATTCCATTTTTTGGAAGTTTTCAAAACCCTTTTATTGCTCAATTTATTGGCTTTGTATTTTTCCATGGTGACGCTTTGACCGGGATAGTCAAACAAGTATTTATCATAAGTCCACGATCCATCTGATTCTTTTGTACTTGCTGCAAAATTGTGAGAATATTGCACTGATGGATCGATCCAACTTTCATAAATAGAATGCAGATCAACGAAAGGAATACCTTTGCGCGAATCGATATAAATTTTTGTATGATGAACTGATTTCCCATTGAATGTTTCATTCTTCAATGTAGTCACGCGGATTGTACCCAATGAAATGCCCATATATGAAACGTCATAAACCAATTCTTCACCGGTTGATAACACTTGTGCATCTGATGTGAGTGCCGTGAATATTGTAACTACACACAGCAGAATGATTTTCTTGAACAAAGACATTGAATAATTATCCTTCATTATTTGAGTTTGGCAATCTTACTTGCTTCCGGAAAGAGCGTGACTGCTTTTTTGATTTGTTTATCATCTTCATAAGCAATGGGATAAAACCCTGCATTTCCGAATAGTGAACGTGCAATGGTGGCTTTGATCATGCTTTTCAGATATTCTTTGTCTGTTGCATAATTGCTATCATTCCATTGAACTTCTTTACTTTCTGAAAGTGTGCGGAAATCTTTTAGCAAATCTTCGGTGACATCAAAACTCTTTCTAAATGCATTGAAATTATCTTTGTATGAAGTGCGCAATGTCGAACCTGAACCTCGAAGATAGGAATCAGTAAATTCCCAGAATAGATTCTTTCTACGAATTGATACACTCAATGGAGTGATTGTATCTGGTTTTACAACATAGTCCGGAGTGATGCCACCTCCACCATAGACCGTTCTGCCACTCATGGTTTTGAACACAGGTCGTGTGGAATCAGATTTCTTTTTCGAATCTTGTGAATGTTCGATGTTTTCTCCTTCTTCAACTTCCTCGCGTCCTTCGCCTTTATAGTATTTGTCTTTGTCGCCATACGGTCTTTGAATCAATCTTCCGGAAGGTGTGTAGTATCTGGAAATGGTGAGTCTATACGCAGATCCATCGGGCAATGGGTATTGCTGTTGCACTAGACCTTTACCAAATGACACATCACCAACAATCAATCCGCGATCCAAATCTTGAACCGCACCTGAAACAATTTCACTCGCTGAGGCAGACCCACCATTGATCATGACGATGAGAGGAATATTTTCAAAATCTCCGCCATCGCTGGAAAAATAATCTTCATCCACTTCGGGTCTGCGACCTTTGGTATAGACAATTTTTTGTCCACCTTTCAGAAATTCATCTGCAAGTCTGAATGCTTGATCGAGATAACCACCGGGATTATTTCTCAAATCAAGAATCAGTTTTTTCATGCCTTCGCCGCGAAGTTTTGCAGCGGCTTCCATGAATTCAGAATGGGTTGTTGCAGCAAATCGATTGATTGAAATCACGCCAATGTCTGTTTTTTCAATCATGAATGATGCATCAACGGTGTAGAGTGGAATTTTATCTCTGATGATATCATAATCAATAAGTTTGGCTTCGCCGGATCTTTTGATGCCCAATTTTACTTTGGTGCCTTTTGGACCGCGTAGTTTTTTTGGAACATCTTCTCTAGTCAAACCAATAGCGATGCTGTCATTGATTTTGACAATTTTGTCACCGGATTGAATACCCAATGCTTCGCTGGGACCACCACTGATTGGTGTAACGATGGTTATTGTGTCTTTTACCACGTCAAATTCAACACCAATACCCTCGAAACTTCCCTGAAAATCTTCGGTTACTTTTTTCATTTGATCGGCGGGAATATACACCGAATGCGGATCAAGTTCATTGAGCATGCCACGAATTGCAGCTTCGGTGAGTTTCTTTGAATCCACATTTTCGACATACATTTGATTGGCTCTATTGAGCACATCATTGAACTTTTTGACTTGATCATAAATCGAGTCATTCGACATTGCCGGACGAACCATCGTGCCGAGGAAAATACCGATGCCGATACTTGCACCGAAGATTAATGCTTTTGTGATTTTCATGGTATTGTGCATTAAGGATAATGATAAGCCGCAATTTACGAGTTTATGGGCATTTACCTTCGTTTTGGTAGGTCAACCCCAAATTCCCCCAATTGGTTTCGGTGGCTTGACGAATGCATCTTCAGTATAGTGTGATGGAGTGGAAATCAATCTTTGAAACGATACCCGACGCCTTTGACAGTTTCGATCAGATGTCCGTATCTACCGAGTTTTTCCCTGATTTTGGAAACATGCACATCCACCGTGCGATCAACCACATAGACACTTTCACCCCAAATGCGTTTGAGCAGGGTTTCTCTAGGAAATACTTTTCCGCGATTGGCAGCCAAAAATGCCAAAAGTTCAAATTCTTTTTTGGGGAAGAATGATTCTTTTTGATCGATGCGAACGGTATAGTTTTGGCGATTGATTTCAAGTGTATCAATAGTCAATACTTCAGGTGCGGCAATAGTTTCCGTGCGGATTTTTTCAGCGGCTCTTCTTAGGATTGTCTTGACTCTTGCAACGAGTATGCGAGGGCTCACGGGTTTTTGGATATAATCATCGGCTCCGAGTTCCAAACCAAGAATCTGATCGATTTCACCTGTTTTTGCAGTGAGGAAGATGATGGAAACCTGAGCCAATCCGGGAATCATGCGAACTTGTCGGCAAACTTCAAAGCCATCCGGACCCGGCATCATGATATCGAGAATGATTAAATCGGGTTTGAATTCCTCTGCAACATGTAATGCAATATTTCCATCAGATGCCGTTGCTACCGCATACCCCTCTTTTTCGAGATTATACTGAATGAGATCTACGATGTCTACTTCATCATCAACTACGAGGATTTTCTTAGCCATAGTGTTTCCAAATCATCAGATATTGCATGAGACTATGCCAAATTATGGAATTATCGCTGCCTGCAAGGTTATGATTCGGTAATACAATCATCTCACTTTGAAGGTTGCCATGGTTATAATGGCAAGTAATATCCCAATAATGTAAAATCGGGTCACGATTTTGGATTCATGAAGACCGGATCTTTCAAAGTGATGATGCATAGGAGACATCTTGAATAATCTCCTGCCCTCGCCATATTTCTTTTTGGTGTATTTGAAATACATCACCTGAAGTATTACTGAGACTGTTTCTGCAAAGAAAATGCCTCCCAGAATGGGCAAGAGAAATTCTTTCTTTATGAGAATGCATAAACCGCCTATTGCACCACCGAGCGCAAGTGAGCCAGTATCACCCATGAATACTTGTGCAGGGAAGGAGTTGAACCACAAAAATCCGAGCGATGCTCCCACAAGAGCTGCACTGAATATTGTAAGCTCATCAGCGCCTCTGAGATGAAAAATGTTCAAATATTGAGAGAATACTGCATTGCCACTAACATAGGAAATCACTGCAAGAGCCATTGCGGCAATACCCACAGTTCCAATCGCCAATCCATCCAAACCATCTGTGAGATTCACGGCATTTGAAGTGGCTGTCAAAATGAACATCACAGCGGGGATATATAACCATCCAAAATCAAAATGAACATCCTTTGAAAAAGGTACTGTGGTGAGTGTTTTATATTGATCGAAATTTGAAGAGAACCATTCGGGAAAAAAGTAAATCGTTGAGCCAACGATGAGTCCAACCACTACTTGTCCGACAATTTTATATCTTCCTATCAATCCTTTCTTGAGTTTCTTGATCACTTTGAGATAATCATCCAGAAAGCCAACCATTCCTAGACCCAATGTGATGAACACAATTAGAATCACGAATGCATTTTGAATGTCAGACCAAAGCAATGTGGGAATGATCAATGCAGAAAGAACGATAAGCCCACCCATGGTCGGTGTTCCGGCTTTTAATGAGTGATTGCCGGTTTCTTGCAATTCGGTTTTTGCTTGTTCACCAATTTGCATCCGCTTTAGTTTTTTTATGATCCATGGTCCGACTATGAATGAAATCAATAAAGCCGTTATGGTTGCTGCCGCCGATCTGAATGTCACATATTGAAAGACACCAAATCCGGGAAGATTAAAATTTGTTCTCAGCCAAGTGGTCAAAAAATAAAGCATGCAACATCCTCAAGAGTGTTCGGATTGTATTCGAAATTCACGCCAATGCTCCAGCACTTGTTCGAGTTTTATTCCTCTCGAACCTTTTATGAGAATGATATCTCCCGATTGTGCATGTGCATTGACATATTGCGCGCACTGTTTGGCATCTGTAGCACGAATGATATTGTCGGGCAAATTTTTCAGGGCTTCAAAAGCTTCTGAAAATTCACTGCCAGTCACAATGCATTCATCACAAAAATGCAATACTTGCTGAAGCAAATTGCGATGTTCTTCTTGAGATGATGATCCAAGTTCACGCATGTCGCCAAGTATTGCTATACGTCTGCCTGTACATGGCATTGCAGACAATGTCTCGAGCGCGGTCATCATCGAAGCAGGATTAGCATTGTATGAATCATTCAAAATGGTGATATCATCAATGTGTGTTTTTGACATTCTTCCATATCCCGTGTAAACAGGGGCTTCATAATGCTGTAAAGCATTTGCGATTTGTTGTAATGACATGCCACAAGCGAATCCAATGCTAGCTGCTGCGATGGCAGTCATCGCGCCAACTTTTCCGGGCAATGACAATTGCACATGTTGACTTGCATGAGCTGTTTTCAAGATCAATTCAGCAAGACCTTGTTCATTCAAGCGCCATTCTGCATATATATCTGCATTGCTATCAAGTGCATATGTGAGATGTCGTGGACCATTCGCATGATGCATCAATCTCTCATCATTCATATTAATGAGTCTTGTACCACCACATTGCTCAAGCCATCGAAACAAAGCAGTTTCTTCTTTTTCAACGCCATCGAGATCAATCAATTTTTCGAGATGTTCTTTGCCGATATTCGTTATGAGTCCATGCGTTGGTGAAAGCATGCTCGCAAGTATGGCAATCTCTCCGGGTTCATTCGTACCGATTTCAATCACTGCTGCTTCATGCTGTTCATTGAGCATGAGCATTGTCAAGGGCACACCAATTTGATTATTGTGATTTGCCATTGTCTTCAATGTGTGCTTGCATGTTCCAAGCACATGAGCAGCGCAATCTTTCGTGGATGTTTTTCCGGCCGCCCCTGCGATTGCAATCATGGGAATATCAAATTTCAATCTATGATGGTGAGCCAATGATCCTAATGCATGAAGCGTATCATCAACGATAAGATGAGGGATGCTTGAGAGATTGGATTCAATGTGCAATGAATTTTCTTGAATCAATGTGCCAACCGCACCTTTTGCCATGACATCTTCTATGAATGCATGACCATCAAATTGTTCACCCTTCAGTGGAACATAGAGATTCCCCGGTTGAATACTTCGCGAATCCGTAGAAATGCCATGACAATCCAATGGTAATTGGTTTGATCTTGTACCAAGTATGGAAATCAATTCGGATTGTGTGAATGAAGCTGTATTCATGTATGCTTATATATGCTTCTGCAAATTGCAGGATTGAGTCTTTGCAAACTTAACAAAATGAGTGTCTATGGATTTTTGATTGCATGTCTTTTGGCAAGTTCAGCAGATAGCAAAGTAATAACGGCTGTGTAATATGTCCAGACTGCCGGAATCACCAATACCGCATAAGTTCCATAAAAAATGCCAAAACCTGGTGTTTTTCCCACATACCAACTAAAAAGCAGGCGTGCACTCTCCCAAAGCAACCATGCCAAAAGCGTTGCATTGCGAATCGTATTCCATGGAAGTTTTTTTGGTGGCAATGTTCGATAAATGAACATGAATAGCAAAGGAGGCGACAAAAATGCCACGATTCTTACCAAGATTCCCGTGATAAAAAGCCCATCCGGCAAGATTGGAAAAAGAACACCCTCAAATGCTGATGCAATCGGATGAAGAAATGTGCTCGCAATCACCAGAAATATAAAGACAATGGTTCCCCAAAGATCTCTCACCTTCACATGCACAAATGATTGCTCGGTTATCGTCCCAAAAACCGCCTCCATACCGCTACGAAATGATGACAATAAAGCTGAGGCAGTCCAAAGCAATGCTGGTATTCCTATCCAACCTGCATTGGAACTATGTCCAAACAATGACTTTATCTCTTTCAAAACAAGTGAAACTGCCCCGGAACCCGATTCCCCCATAGGTAATAGCGTAGATAAGAAAATCTCCAAAGATGGCAAAAAAGTATCGATATTCACCAAGTTGCCAACAATGAATAAAGCAACCAAAAGGAGGGGGAAAACGCATAGCAATGCATTGAAGGCAATTCCGGCAGAAATAAGAAATAGATGCCTGGAACCCATGTCTTCAAAAAAAGATTCTATGGTTTCGTACCAATATTTCGCTGACTTATTGGTCAATATGCTTTCCACTTTGTGATGAGAGCAGCTTGGGCTGTGGTTTCATTATTGTCCAAGCAATCATGCAAAGTTCGTAAATTTGCATTGTTTAAGACATCTTTGAACATTTATCTGCCGAGAGGTGCATTATGATAGATCTCATGAATTTGAATGCTTCCGAGGAGGAAGTTGGATTTGAGACCATTCCGATTGGAGTGACAGGTGCAGATGAGAATGACAATATTCGCATCACACAAAAAGCTTTGAATGAAGTGAAGAAGATAAAAACACAGAACTCGATTCCTGATGATTATGGTCTTCGAGTTGGCGTGAAGGGTGGTGGATGTTCCGGAATGTCCTATACACTTGGTTTTGATGCTTCTGAAAAGGAATTGGATCGAGTATATGAAACGCAAGGCGTTCGTGTATTCATCGACCCAAAAAGCCTGTTTTATTTGATGGGTGTAACATTGGATTATAGTGATGGCCTGAATGGTCGCGGATTTACATTCAATAATCCGAATGCCACCAAAACATGTGGTTGCGGAAGTTCATTCGGCGTTTGATTTTACACATTTAACCGAGATTTCAATTATGGCTTATGAATGGAAATTCAATCCTCGTCCATATAGCGATGAGGAAGCAAAAGAAAAGTTAGCTTCAGTTGTATCGCCTGAAACATCTGATTGGCATTATAATACGCATCATAAAGGGTATGTGACATTCTTAAACAAGATTGAAACAGAACTTGAATCTGCTGACCGCTCCGGTGCAAATGGAAATTATAGTCATGTTGGCGAATTGAAGCGTCGTTTGACTTGGAATCATGGTGGCACTGTGCTTCATGATGTTTATTGGGAGGTACTAGGAGGCGATGGTGATCCTTCAAAAGGACCTGAGATTCTTGCTGCAATTGAAAAAGAATTTGGTTCATTTGACAATTGGAAAGCGGATTTCAAAGCCGCCTGCATTGCCGCGAAACTTTCAGGTTGGGGTGTACTTACACATGATCAATTGTATAGCGGTCGCCTGCTGAATGTGCTTGTTGATGAACATCATTATGGTGCAATTTGGGGTGGAATCCCATTGATATCATGCGATGTATTTGAACATGCGTATTATCATAAAGATGGTCCGGGCAGAGCAAAATATGTGGACAATTTTCTCGCAAATCTCCATTGGGGAAGAATCAATGAGAGATATAAGAAATTTGTTCGTTGATTGAAGTAATTCAGGAACTCACGAGGTAATTGTGTAGTTTTGCACATACGAACTCCTCGTAAAGTTAAAAGGATGGGCATTTGGCATTTCGCTCTTGCGATGAGTCAAATGCCCGTTTTTTTTGTTGAACATCTTGGTGTACTATGTCAAGCATTCCAATTTTTCCACTTGATTTGGTAGTATTTCCCGGCACCACATATCCTCTTCACATTTTTGAAGAGAGATATAAAGCCATGATTGGTTTATGCTTGGCTGAAGATTCTCATTTTGGAATACATTTGAAATCCACCGGCATTCTTCATCCAATTGGAACAGTGGTTGATGTCACATTGCTGAGAAGATATGATGATGGAAGAATGGATATTCTTGTGAAAGGTTTGTACAGACACAAGATTTCTCGTCTGAATACTCATACCACACCATATTATCTGGCAGAATCAACCGTGTTTGCAGATAGGGAAGATGAGGAAGTGAATGTATCGGCACTGATGGAATGTTTGGAGCTTTATAATCGTGTGGTGAGAGCAATACCAGATTTGCAAGCCAGAAGATATTCATTGGAAGACATATTGGAAATGACCCTCATGCCTTCTTTTATCTTTGCAACAAAAAGCGGGTTGAATGTAAAGCAAAAGCAAGAATTGTTGGAAATGCGATCTGAATCAAAGCGCATTGAAATGCTTACTGAGATTTTGAGTTTTGTGGTACCCAAACTTGAAGAGCATACTCAAAGAGAGCGAATAATCATGAGCGATGGCTATTTCACTTCACTCAAATGATTCATCTTGATCATCAATTTCAGGTTGTTCTGTTTCCCGCATGCGATATCCCACTCCTCTGATGCTTTGAAGAATTCTCGGTGAGCCGGGTCTTTCAATTTTCGACCGAATTCTTTTAATGTACACATCAATGATATTTGATTCCGGATCAAAATTGTGCTTCCAAACATGCTGAGTTATCATGCTTCTTGATATGATGCGATTTTTATTTCGCATGAGATATTCAAGCAGTGCATATTCTTTTGTTGTGAGTTCAATTTCCTTTCCCCATCTGAAGGCAACATGTGCCACGGTGTCGAGCGTGAGATCCATGCATTGCATTTTTGTCGATTTTTCCGGACTTGATCTACGCATGATGGAACGCAATCTTGCAGCCAATTCTTCAAAGTGAAAGGGCTTGGGCATATAATCATCAGCCCCTAAATCCAATCCTGCAACTCTATCTTCGGTATTGCCACGCGCAGTGAGCATCAAAACAGGTGTCACATTCCCTGCAGCGCGCATTGCACTCAAAACAGCAAGACCATTTCTTTTTGGTAGCATGACATCCAACACAACAGCATCATATTGATTATGGAGAGCCATTTCCAGTCCCGTTTGACCATCAAATGCCGTCTCTACGATATAACGCTCTTCTTCCAATCCTCTTTTTATAAAGAGAGCCATTTTCTTTTCATCTTCTATTACGAGAATCTTCATTGATCAGATCCTGAAAGAATATTCTGATTAGTATTCAAAAGAAATAAAGTCTGCCAGATCTTCTGCTTTTCCCAAATGAAGAAGCATGCCTTCTTCTTTGAGATCTTGAATTGCCTTCAATACTCGATCCATTTCGATGCGATGATGATAGGAAAATCTCCATGCATCAATGGGAGCCATGCTAATTTCCAAAACAAGCAATTGTGCTACCGTCACAGTTTCTTGTTTCAGATATCGTTCTTTCACCGCTTCAAGATAAAACGGAATTTCATCACCAATCAAATGATCCGGTACAAAGAAATAATTTTCCAAAGTCAAGAGATCACAAATCGGAAAGCCTCGGACAGGATCTAACATAAGCGGAAAAAACTCAATTCCAACAACATAGAGATGTTCGTGATCATTACCCCATAAATCATTCCAGACAAGAGGATGATTCTCTTTGAGCCATTCAAAAAAGAGTACTTCTTTTTTAGGCAATTGCATCAGATGCGTGGTGCCTACATGAGCAAGAATTGACTTCGCATCTTCAATGGACAGTTTGGTAAGAATATCTTCATCGAAAGTCAATATGCCCTGCGATCCCGATTGGGGCACTTGTTCTTTTAGTGTGGAGATGAGCGAATTGATATCCATCACATGTCTCTCAATTTTGCATGATGCTTTGTTGAGACGGCATCGATGATCCTTGAAATATCTACATTGATTTCATCATCGGTCAAAGTTTTTTGATGTGACTGAAATGTACATCTCAAACCAATCGACATTTTACCTTCTCCGATTGAAGAGCCTTTGAAAATATCAAAGACAGTCAGATCAATCAAGAAATTACCTGACTTTTTCTTTGCGGTTTCCATGATTTCTTTTGCAGTGATTGATGCATCAATGATAAACACAAGATCGCGTTGAACCGCGGGGTATATGCTGATGGGCTTATAAGCCGGGTCATATCTTTTGAGCGCATAGAGAGATGTCAAGTCTATGATAATTGCATAAACAGGCATCATGCAATCGAACTTTTCGCAATATGTCGGGAGCAATTGCCCTACAGTTGCAATCGAGAATTTTTCATGATGACTCACGAAGGTTAATGCATTTTGACTCATGACCAATTCTGATGCAAAGTCTTCAGGAATATTTGTGGTTGTTGAATATTGCTCAACTCTCGCAAATTTCAGTATTGCTTCCACTAAACCTTTTGCATCATAAAAATCATATTCTCTTGATTTGCTTTTCCAGTGTTGTTCGGTTATAGCACCTGCAAGCATGATGACTGCATGTTCACGCTCTCTGTATCCGTCAAGTGAGGCAATTGAATCTTGCACTGTTGAGTCTTTATGGAATACTCTGCCAATGTCGAAGATCGCAATGTTTTTTTGCCCTGCATTCCAATTTCTTGCAATCACTTCGAGTGAAGCGGGAATGAGTGATGGACGCATTGCTGCATAATCTTCACTGAGAGGATTGAGCAAGGTGACCGGATTATTTGAGTAATATTTTGCGACTTCTGTATTCATCAAGGAATTTGTGACGATTTCTTGCAAACCCATGGAAGTGAGTTGTCTGCGTATGCTGTTGCGCAGTGCATGTTGCGAGAGACTTGGATTGACTGATGCATTTCCCGGAAAACGTACATCTTCATTTGTTGGCAGATTGTCATAGCCAATCGTTCGAGCCAATTCTTCAATCAAATCAATTTCTTCATGAATGTCGATACGCCAGCTTGGAGCAATGACTTCAAGTGTATGGTCTTTTTCATTGATGATTTTGCATCCAATCGCTTCTAAATTTTTCCTTGCTTTCGTTTGATTAACTTCCATTCCAAGTAATGCTGATGCACGCATCAAATCAATAGTAATGGTTGTATCTTCATGCTTGTTCGGATATTCATCGATCAATTCATCGGAGATATAACCACCTGCCAAATCCACAATCATTTGCGCTGCCCTTTTTGCAGCATGAGGAATCATATTTATGTCAACACCACGTTCGAAACGATATGCCGCATCACTGGAGATCCCGAGTGTTTTTGCTGTTTTGCGAATGGATGAAGGTTGAAAATATGCCGACTCAATAAAAACTGAAGTGGTTTGATCGGATATTTCACTGTTTTTTCCCCCCATTACGCCGGCAATGGCAATTGGTTTTTCGGCATCACAAATCAAGAGCATGTCTTGAGCTAATGTGCGAGACTTTCCATCAAGAGTTTCATAAGATTTAATATCTGCTGCTCTTTTCACGATGATCGCATTTCCTGCAATCAGATCTGCATCGAAGGTGTGAAGAGGTTGACCGGTTTCGAACATTACATAATTGCTGACATCGACAATGATGTTTTTGGGACGAAGTCCGATTGATTCCAATCTTCTTTGAAGCCACTCAGGAGATTCTCCATTTTTGATACCCTTCAATGTCAATCCCGCATAGCGATGACACAGATCCGCATCTTGAATCTTGATTGTTGGATTGCCTTCAGCGCGATGAGATGTATACGTTTTTTCTGCTTCTTCAATGCCGGGTGTCTTGAATCTATGAATATTCTCTTCAAAGCATGCAATTTCTCTTGCCAGACCCATATGGCTTAGGCAATCTGCTCTATTTGGCGTAATGCCGATTTCGAGGAATATGTCGTCCATTCCAAGAACATTCGCCAAAGCCATGCCTATTGGAGTATCATCAGGCAATACCCAAATTCCGCCATCATCTTCGCCGAGATTCAATTCATGCTTGCTGCATATCATTCCATTGGACTCAATGCCGCGAAGTTTTCTTTTGCCAATGGTAAATCCACCATTCGGAATGATTGCACCGGATTCAGCTACAATCACGGTTTGACCGGCTTGCACATTCGGGGCACCGCATATAATTATGACTTCTTCCTTGCCCGTGTTTACGGTACAAACCGATAATGAATCAGCATTTGGATGCGCTTCCTTATTCACTACTTTACCGGTTACAAAGCCTTTGAACTTGGCAGAATCCTCGCGTATTGCTTCTACTTCGATGCCGAGCATGGTAAGACCATCAGCCACTTCGGCAATACCTTTTTTGAATGGATAGCATTCTTTTAACCAATTAACGGAAGCAATCATTGAGCATGAAAAAAAGTTTTACAATTCAGAATTCAATTAATTCCTTGTCAGGAACATGCAAATATACGGCTCATTTAGCTTATATGGGTAGTTGAAGACATAATGACTTGGCAATTTGCAAGTGTGGTTTAATCAAGGAAAACCCCTGAAAAATCATGACTTTTTGATATTTTTGTAGTCTTGTCACCCAATACACCACTAAATATCACTATGAGTAATGATGCTCTCATCGGCAAGATAAAGAAGGCGATTCTTGTTTTGCAGATTAGTAATTTCACAGCCGGTTTGGCTTTTTTCTCGGGGTATTTCCTACAAGGCGATATACTCTTCATCATTGCTGGTTGCTGCATGATGATTGCTGTGCTTGGCTTGCATGCATTGCGCAAAAAGATTTTTGCAAAGTTGGAACAATGACATATAGTTTCTACAGATAACGGATTCTTTCATGAACATAGCAGTAGTTTGCGGTGGGATTTCACCCGAGAGAAATGTTTCGCTTGTTGGCGGTTTGGCTGCCACAAATGCATTGGAGTCGCTCGGACATTCCATAACCATCATTGATCCTGCTTTTGGTTCAGATTGCATTCGAAACAAAGAACAAATCACAATCGACCCCTCGATTCTTCCGACTCAGGAAATTCTATCTTTACCAAAACAGCGTTTGCTTGAATGTGTGATGTCACCGGCATTTGATGGTATCGACATTGCCTTTTTGCTCATACATGGGACAAATGGTGAAGATGGAGTATTTCAAGCAATGCTTGAAGCAAGGGGAATACGATATACCGGCAGCAAAGTATTGGCAAGCGCTTTGGCGATGGACAAAGTTGCTTCCAAGATGATGATGTCCGCAATGAATATCATGACTCCGCCTTGGGCTATTGCGATTAAGAGCAAAGGAGATTTTGAAGACAATGATCTTTTGCAGGAAATCATCACTGATTTACCTGGTTCGCTTGTGATCAAGCCGAATAATCAGGGTTCAACGGTTGGTATGTCAATTCTCCACAGACCTGATATAGACTCACTTCGTGCGGCACTCATAGAAGCAGGAAACTATGCGGATGTCATTTTGATTGAATTGTATATCGAAGGAAGAGAATTAACTGTTGCAGTGCTTGGTGATGAAGCTTTGCCAATCATAGAGATTGTTCCAGAAGGTGGATTTTATGATTATAAACATAAATACACCAAAGGTGAAACTTCCTATCATTGCCCTGCCGAATTGAGTGAAGATGTCACTGAATTTGTACAAAATCTTGCGATTTCTGCACATAAAGTTTTGGGTTGCACAGCGTATAGTCGCGTTGATTTCAGACTAGATGAAGAGCAAGTACCATATTGTCTTGAAGTAAATACAATACCAGGATTCAGTTCAACCAGTTTGGTGCCAATGGCTGCTAAAGAACATGGGATTGAATTTCCCGAACTTTGTGAACGCATCATTGCATTTTCTTGATGTCAATAAGTCAACAACATAAAACGCAAGCGCCAAAAGAAGCTCAAAGTGTGAGCAAGGCAAGAAAATTTCTCAATAGAATTTCATTGCTGGCAATTCTCATTTTGGGAGCGGGCGGAACAGCGGTTTATATCAAGAATGTAATGCGTGTGAACAAAATGCTGAATGAAGTGAGAGCATTGGAAAAGACTCGTGATTCACTGATATCCGTGAATCAACAATTGAAATCAAAAGTTCTAGACATGCAATCTGCTCCACGAATCACAGAATTAGCCAAACAAAGATTAGGAATGATCCCCAATCCGAAAGCTCCGACAAGCGTAACACCTTGAATGTTTCAATTTTACAATAGATATATCATGAATAAGCAAACAGTAACATTAATAAAAGGCGATGGGATTGGTCCAGAAATTTCCCATGCGGTACAAACGATTTTTTCTGCCGCAAATGTGCCAATCACATGGGAAGAAGCCGATGCCGGTTTGTATTGCATCGAAAAATATGGGAATGGTATTCCTCAAGAAACTCTCGATTCAATCATCAGAAATAAAGTTGCATTGAAGGCACCAACTACAACCCCGATCGGTGGTGGACACAAGAGCATCAATGTGACCATTCGTAAATCACTCGATTTATTTGCAAATGTTCGTCCTTCAAAATCCTTGCCCGGAATCAAAACTCGTTTCGATAATGTCGACTTGATCATCGTGCGTGAAAATCTTGAAGACACCTATGGTGGAATCGAACACATGCAAACTCCTGAAGTTGCGCAATGTCTTCGATTGATTACAAGATCAGGTTCTCGCAATGCTGCCAGATATGCCTTTGAAATGGCTAATCTTAGTGGTCGTAAGCGAGTGACTTGTGTACATAAAGCCAATATTCAAAAAATCACAGATGGATTATTCCTTCGCTCCTTCGAAGAGGTTGCAACTGATTATCCGCATATTCAGCATGATGATATTTTGATAGACAATCTATGCATGCAATTGGTGACCAAACCTGAACAGTTTGATGTATTGCTTTTGCCAAATTTGTTTGGTGATATCGCAAGTGATTTGTGTGCAGGACTTGTTGGTGGACTCGGTGTTGCACCGGGTGGAAATATCGGACAAGATTCAGCAGTTTTTGAAGCAGTTCATGGCTCCGCACCGGATATAGCAGGGAAAGGTCTTGCAAATCCTACTGCAATTTTGCTTTCAGGTTTGCAAATGCTTCGATATCTAGGTTTGAATGGCTATGCGCAAAGAATAGAAAATGCTTTGCAAGAAACATTGCAAGCAGGAATCAAAACAGGTGATTTGGGTGGCAAGGCAACAACTCAGGAATTTACAGATGCTATTTGCTCAAGAATTGCTCCTGAAGATTCTGTTTCAGGACAAGAAACACCTACAAAAATCATCATAGCACGCGAACCTCTAACCAAAGAGCAACAAGATTGGAATATTCATGGGATTGATGTTTTCGTAAGATCCAAAAACGGAGGAATCCCCGCTTTGCCTGAAACAATAGGATCATTCAAATTGGCGATGATTTCCAATCGTGGCACAAAGATTTATCCCGGTAATGCGCCGGACATTTTGATGGTGGATCATTTTCGTTGTCGTTTTTATGCAGAAAAGCCTGTGCAACATGAAGATGTCATTGCCATGCTAACTGCTTTCCCCAAAGAATATCCATGGATGCATGTTGAGATCCTTCACAAAGAAGGAGATAATATGCTGTTTTCAAAAGCTCAGGGAGAATGATTGCCAGGAAATCAATGTAAAGATTTCCTGAAATTGAATTCTCATTGGAGTTTTCTATCTTTGTCGGTGCCAAGTTTTCTTATAAACAAAAGTATGTTCTGGAGAACCTTCGATCATGAATATTATCAAACTCTTTTCAGTCCACGGACTTACATTAATCGTAGTCTCCTTTTTTCTATTGGGATGCGGTGAAAAATCGAAAGGACCCGAACCTTTGGGCGCACTCAAAGAATATGTGGATCCAACAACCTCATTCAAAGTACAATACCCCCAAAATTGGAAAGAGATTCAAAAAGAGTCCGGTAGAAGATTCATGGCATTTCCAGGCAAGGATGCAAGCGATGCATTCAGAAAGGTATATGCAATGCCGGGCGAAGTAAATAATTCAGCCGCTCAAATTGCTGTGTTTCTTCAGCCTTTGCGTGGAAGAATTCTCGATTCCGTCGTTCTCGACAATATGACTGACATGATCAATGATTCTCTTTATACCGAAAAAAGAAGAACCACAATCGCAGGGCTACCTGCATATCGTTTGCGTTATAGATATAATCTTGCAGATGGTTTATATGAAGGTGAGAAATATATCGTGGTAAAAGATACCGCTTATGCCACTGTACTTGAATTTAGTGCATTCACTGATTCATATTCATTCTATAAACCAACATTTGACAATATCGCAAAGAACTTTATACCCGCTTCCAATCCGATAGTAAAGAAACAAGATACATTGATTCAAAATGCAGAAGCAGCACCACCATCACCAACAAGTAGAATCGTGAATGGAACAGGCTTTGCCATTTCAATTCCTGATAATTTCAATGGTGTTCGCACTCAAAATTCCGGAACGATATATTCTGTTAGCTTCCAAGGTGATCGTCTTGATTGTACAATCCAGGTTGATGTAATTGATGCATCAAAACAAAAGAATCTTGCAAAAATCGTTGAAGACAATAAAAAAGCTTATGGTGTGGCAAGTGCTTCTAAAACCACTTTGGGTGGCGTAGAGGCGTATTACATGAATTATTCCTTTGGTGGAAATGTGCAAAGCCGCGTTTATTTCGCAATCAAAGGTGATAAGATGTTCCGAGTGACAATGAATTATTTCATTCCAAAACAGGATGTTTATAAGCCCGTATTTGAGAAGAGCATTAGTACATTCCGCATGATGTGATGAAATTTGAACAATGCATAAGGCACTTCGTCATTTCACGAAGTGCCTTTGTTTTTTGAAGTCAAGATGATTGAAGCACATGATGAAATCTTAAAATGGTTTGCACTTGAAGCAAGAAAGTTTCCTTGGAGATATCATGCTCCAGAACCATATCATGTACTCATTTCAGAGTATATGCTTCAGCAAACACAAACTACTCGAATTGCAGAGCGATTTCCGGTATTCATTCAACAATTTCCTGGCATAGTGAATTTGGCGAATGCTTCAAATCAAGAAATCATTGTGGCTTGGCAAGGTTTGGGATATAATAATCGTGCATTGCGTTTGAGAGATTGTGCCAAAGTGGTGATGACAAACCATGATGGAATCATTCCTGATAATTATGATGCACTTATCGATTTACCTGGAATCGGACCATATACTGCATCGGCAATTTTGTCTTTCGCTTATGGAAAAGACATACCTGTCATTGATGTGAACATTCATAGAATTTATGCTCGAATTCTTGGATTCAGTGATCCTGCAGATGCAAAGAAAAATGTGATTGCATCCTTTGCAGAGTATGCATATCCTAAAGGTCATTCATCTGCTTGGCATCAGGCACTGATGGATATCGGTGCAAAATGGTGCAAAGCATCTCAGGCAATGTGTTCTGAATGCCCATTGAATATACATTGCAAATCTGCATACAAAGTACAAGTAAGTACAAAGAAAAAGCAGAAAAAAGAACCAGCTCACAGAGAAGTGCCAAATCGAATCTGGCGTGGCAAAACAGTAGAATATCTCAGAAATAGTGAATTTTTTTCAGCAGATAAAACAAAGCTACTTCGAGCAATCATTGAAGATGACATCAATCATGAAGACATTGCTTGGTTCGATCAAATAATCTTAACAGGCTTGGTGAAAGATCAATTGATCGAATATGATAATCGTTCACAAATTGTTTCAATAGCAACATAATAGATGTACACATGTTTAAGTTGAAAGGTCCCATAGAACAATCACTGCGAAAATCAGCATTCATACTTATTTCCATAGCATTCATCATCGTCGGAATATTGTTGAATATCATGGGAATTCATGTGCATATACTCGTGATATTCATTAACTGGATTGCAGTGAACCTTGTGGTATGGACACTTATTCGAATAACAATTCATTCAGGAATTATAAAACCATTGCATGATGTGTTGCAAGCCATGAATAGTTTTGTGGGAGGAATATCCACTGCGAGAGTTGACACTTCGAAGATATCATCGTATGAATTGAAAGAATTGTCTGAAGCATTCAATGGGCTGGCAGAAAAGTCATCAAAAGACATTTCAGAACTGAAGAAACTTGAGCAAGTCCGTAGTCAATTCCTTGGGAATGTTTCTCATGAATTGAGAACACCGATTTTTTCTATTCAAGGATATTTGGAAACATTGCTTGATGGCGCGCTGGATGATCCCGCTGTAAGTAGAAAATTTGTTGAACGATCTCATGCAAATGCCGTCAGACTCAATTTGCTCTTGTCTGATTTGATAGACATATCAAAAATTGAGTCCGGTGAAATGAGAATGAGTTATCGATATTTTAATATCGTTGAAATGATTCAAGATGTCTTGCACTCTCTTGAATTTCAGGCGCAACAGTATAAAGTTGAACTAAAAACAGCATTTGAGCAAGATGAAGTATCTGTTTATGGTGATAAGGAACGATTGTCACAAGCACTTACGAATCTTGTTGAAAATGCCATGAAATACAATAAACCGGGTGGGAGTGTCACAGTTGAGATGAACATGAATACCTCACTGGTGAAGATATCTGTGAAAGATACCGGGATAGGCATTGCAGAGGAACATAAAGACCGAATATTTGAGCGATTTTACAGAGTGGACAAAGATCGGTCTCGCGCAGTCGGGGGAACAGGATTGGGGCTTGCAATCGTTAAGCATATTCTTGAAGCTCATCAGACAACGCCAGTTGTGGAAAGTATGCCCGGAGAGGGAACCAGCATCTCTTTCACACTGAAAATCTGAGGAGATATTGATCAAATAGTTTGACTTCTTGATGAGCGTAATTTTGTAAATTTGTTGTCTGTTCACCATATATTTTGGATCTAGATTTATGTCATATACGGAAGCTTCCACTCTTCAGTTTCACCTTTCTGAAGAAGTTCAAGCAATAAAAGATGTAGCTGCCTCATTTGCCGACAATGAGATAGCTCCGCATGTTCTCCATTTTGATGAAACACAAGAATTTCCTCATGAGATTTTCAAGAAATTGGGAGATCTTGGTTTTCTTGGAATTCTTGTACCCACAGAATATGGAGGAAGCGGTTTGGGGTATCAAGAGTATTCTGTGATTGTGGAAGAAATTGCAAGAATCTGTCCCGCGATTGCACTTGGTGTTGCTGCACATAATGGATTATGCACCAATCATATTTTGAAATTTGCAACCGAAGAAGTAAAACAGAAGTATATTCCACGATTGGCAGCTGGTGAAACACTTGGAGCTTGGGGCTTGACAGAACCAGGTGCGGGAAGCGATGCCGGTGGAACTCGTACCACTGCTGTAAAAGACGGCGATCATTATATCATCAATGGTTCTAAAAATTTCATTACGCATGGAAATGTAGGTGATATAGCTGTCATTATGGCGGTGACTGATTCCACAAAAGGAAAGCGTGGTATCTCAGCATTTGCGATTGATAAATCAATGTCCGGCTTTTATGCGTCCAAAAAAGAAAATAAGCTTGGAATGCGTTGTAGCGATACAGCTTCTTTGACTTTTGACAATGTCCGCGTACCTGCTTCACATTTGATTGGCAATGAAGGTGAAGGATTTGTTCAAGCTTTGCAAATTCTTGATGGTGGTCGTATTTCCATTGCGGCGCTTTCTGTTGGATTGGCGCAAGGTGCTTTGAATGCATCACTTACATATGCTGTGGAAAGAAAGCAGTTCAATCAACGCTTGGCAGATATGCAGGCTATTCAATTCAAATTGGCGAAAATGGCAATGGACATTGAAGCTGCCAGACTTCTCACATATAAAACCGCATGGATGAAGGACAATGGACAAAATATCACTCTTGCTGCTTCTCAAGCTAAATTGCATGCAAGTGAAATAGCTGTTCGTGTCGCAGAGGAATCAGTTCAAATACACGGTGGATATGGATATATCAAAGAATATCCGGTCGAGAAGTATTATCGCGATGTGAAATTGCTCACGATAGGCGAGGGCACAAGCGAAGTGCAGAAATTGGTGATTGCTCGACAATTATTAATGGATTAAAAAAAGAGGCATTCAACTGAATGCCTCTTTTTTTATGTGTCGAGTCGTTTCAAGAATTCTTGATATTCTTGGTACAGTTTTTCATAATGATTTCCAGAAAGAATAATTGATCCGGCTATATACATGGACGACCCCATCGTCACATAGCGTAGTATCAGTTCGCTTTCATTGAATTCGAAATGATGTGCTCCGAATTTCAAGTAATAACAAGATTGAATTGCCGATGCGACAGCCCATTTCGCTTCTTGCATTGAAGAGAATGATTCTGCCAAAATGATATGGGTTTGAATCATGTTCTTGTAATCAAAAACTTGCGGGTTCTCCATCAAACTAACATGCTTTTGATAATCGGGCTTGCCTAATTTGACAACTGCATCATCAATGTCATATTCAAAGCCGCGCGTATCCGGAATCTCGAAGTCAAAAGACTTAGCGATGATGTCGATAATATTGTCGAATATCATGGATTATACCTATAATGGGTAAACAAACTCAATCATCCATGTCGTCAAAATCCTCATCTTCATCATCATTCAAAAAATCCGGTAATTCAATGTCATCAAGAGAATCTTGTTCAATCTTCTCATTGATTGTTAATTCCTCACCTCGCAATTTGAGCGCCGCTTCCCATCCGTCGGATGTTACAATATAGACAGGATACAGGGATGGTTTTTTTCTCAATTCATCAAATCCTGCTTTCTCTTCAAGTTGTACATAGCCTTGTTTTTGCAAATTGTAAATCGTCAGTTTTGCGTCAACTGTAGCATCAAACAACTTTTTCAAGACACTCTCAAATGGATATACTGCTACTGTGTCTCCTAGTCCTTTACTCTTGGCAATAAGTTCAAAAAGTACTGTTTGTTCCTGTTTATTCATACGATACATACCCCTAATAATTAATGATTAACTTTTGTGTTTTCTAATTTGCTCTAATTGAATCATCTCAATGACACCTTGTGCTGCTTCGCCGGTCAAGTGAAACACTTTTGTTCCAATCAACACTGCAATTCGTTTTGCTTTGGGAACATCTTCTTTCTCTTTGAGCAAATCAACATATCCTTTGATTTTTTCTTTCGCCGATTGAAAGAGAATAACTTTTCCATCATCATATTTCCAATCTTTGTTCTGGATGAGATAATTCTTGTAAGAGACCGGTTTATTGGTACTTATATCACGCAAAGAATAGATTTTCTGAACAGTGATACCGAGCCTGTCTGCGATTTCTTGCACAGTGTATTCGCCTTCATTCAGTTTATTCTTTTCTTCTCTTTCTAATTTCTTTCTGTCTTTTGCAAGTATCTTGTTCTCACCGGACTTATTATATTTCTTTCTCTTGCTAAGTTTTGTCACAGACGACTGCCTGAACACAACTTCTGATCCGTCCCAATACCAGTCCTTACCTTCTTCAAGTAAAGGATCAAATTTGTAAGATCTAATAAGATTCTCATCATTTGTCTTGATTTTAACTGATTGACCTTTTCTGAATTGCAATAATCTCGGTGCGGAAATGTTGAACATTTCGCATATCTCTTTTGAGTTATAGGTTTTTCCTGACATAATTACATCACACTAAAAAATTAAACATTCTATTATTTCTCATGATCATTCGGGAATGAAATCTCTTCTCTCGCAATTCACGATTGTATTGGTAGATGATACTTACATTTCTATCTCTTTCAACCAATTGCCAAACAACTTTTGTCGAATGAGACCAACATTTGCCGTCAATCTCTCGAATGGTTTGAAATTTTGCTATCTGATTCTGTGGAATCACATTGCCATAATGCTTGATTACTTTGCGCTCGAAATCCGAGTCATGTGCCAAAGTATCGTGTATATACACTTCACAGTTCAATAATGGCAATACATGCTGAATCCAAAGTCCTGAACAATTTGCTCCTCCAAAACCATGTCCATATCGAACATGAATAACATGGCTGATGACTGCCCTGATTGGAATGAGCAGTTCGGAACATAATTGTTCATTATTGCAGAATGCATAGAGAACTGGTTTGACAAATGTTCCAAATGAACTTTCAATCTGTGCATTGAAGAAAAACACGCGATTGAAATAATGTTCATTTTCTTTATGCTCTCTATGAATCGCATAAGGCCCAAAGTCAATCCGCCCAAGATTTTCGATGTTCAAGAGCGTCACTCTGGTACGGCCATCATCATGTATGACCGGATTTCCTTGATGAAAAAGCGCTTCTTCAAATGACTTGCTCATCAGAGCATAATCCGTAAACAAAAAAATGTCCGGCGGAAGCGAATCATTTCCACCATCAGGTGGATGCTCGGCATAAAATGCCTCATCCAAAAAAAACAAAGGACGAAAATCGGTGCCTGCCGAAGGATACCATGCTATTCGAGCATCATGGCGAAGATTAGCAATAAACGCCGAAAAGTTCTCATTGCCACGCTTCTCTAATGCATATAACAATCTTGTGGACATATAACCCCCAATGAAAAATGTAAAATAGACCCTGATCAAAATGAATCAACAGTCAAAATGAGCATTGTTTTATACTCATTCCGGTTGTTAACGATACAAAGTTAATAAAATTTTATGAAATATAAAATAATTTTTTTAATCAATAAAATATCCAAGCTCACTTAGCCTTTGTTTGAGTTTGGCAAGATCGGTTCTATTGACGATGATTCGGAAGCCTTCTGCTCTTTTGGAGATGAGTTTTAGTTCGGGGTCTGTGGCAAATAACTGCGCCAATTCTGATTGATCTTTCAGTTTGAACACAAGTGAAGCTGGTTCGGGTATCAAAGCATTGGCTTTGTCGATCAAGTCTTGAAAAAATTGTTCCCAATTATCCGGTAGGTCTTGTCTAATGATGGTTTTAAATTGTAGAATTCTTTGTTGTATGTCTTTTACGGTGTGACATCCTTTTGTAAACACTGTGGAATCAACTTGGAAAAACTGACCACTGATTCTGCGAGCAAACTGAGTAAGCGCTAATTGTCTATGTGCAGCGGTGCCTCGAACGGTGATCATGAGTCGTTCCGAATCGAGAACATAGGGATCTTCTTCAGGTTGAAATTGAGTTATACTGACCTCTTCTTGCTTACCTAAGAAGATGAGACCAAGTTCTGTGATCCGTGCATAAGCTAAACCATCCCATGGGGAAAGAAAGGTAAAACCCTTGAGTTGATAATGATGATTGACTGGTTTATGTGCAAGAAAATCAAGCATACCCAAGGAACCAAGTAGACCAAGAATTCCTCGGATTAATGTTGGATAGATTGCTTCTCTATAAGAAAGGGGATCTACCGCCGGTTTATCATATGTCGAAAGATTAAGATATGCGGCATCCTCTTTCGCGGGTAGTTCAGGATATAAAGGAGGAAGCAATTCATGTACTATCAATGTATCGATGAGTGATTCAATGTCTACCCAGCCTTGTTTAGGAAAGAATTCTAATAGATGCGGAATTCCTGCGCATATTGAAGACATATTGTTTTTGGTTTGATTATCAACCAAGAAATGAAGCAGATAGTCTCTTACGGGAATAGCATTTTTTACAAGCAATTCATAACAAGAACGCGTTATGTCAATCCCTGTCTTCGTTGATGTTTGTGAATCGGAAGAATTCAACAATAGCCAAATCAAGCCGGCAGTTTGAATTGTATCATATTCTCTTTGATCAGGATATAATTCCGGAATGGAATACATTGATATCAAAGATTTGGTTTTTTTTCTTTGCAATGAATTTGGAGATCCACATTCTTCGATATAAAAATCGGATTTCACTCTGGGAATCAAATCTTTGATGATTTCAGGCAAGCGATGTTCCGATTCGAAAACATTCCATCCGGTCTTTGGGGCTTTTGGTAATTCGGCAGATATTTTCGGCGTCAATGAGATTGGGGACTTCATCACATTTCTCAATGCTTGTTTGAGCAGCGGAGGAAGTGTGAACCAAACATTTTGAAACTTTAACACTTTGGAAGTCTGTACTCTTCGAAGCAGAGGTGGAGTCAACTCATCCAGAGCAAGCAATGAATATTCGGGTTTTGCGATGGCAAGTGAAGGTAAGACTGAATCTTCGGAATATTGTATAGTTGAGATTTCGTCATTGTTCTTTGATGATTGCACTGCATGGCAAGAGCCACGCCATACAACGGACTCAATAATTGCATACACTGGTTCATGTAAATATGAGAGCAATGCATTCGCCAATTCATCATCTGTGACGATTGTTGCATACAGCAATGCGATCTCAATTTTTTCAGGGATTTCTGATTGCTTTGCAAGATCAATGAATTGTTGCAGAGCAGGATGATTCGCATTGATCAAAACCTGTCCACGAAGATATTCATTATAAGCCATGGATAATTCAGCATGACTATAATGATCACAAATATCCTGTACTAGTGCTGACAAATCATCTTGAATGATCATTTGCCTCTCCATCACCAAGTATATATTCAATGTCTTCTTCTGTCAATGATTTCAATGAACCACCATCGGTTGAGATGATTGCATCAAACAATTCACGTTTACGATCTTGTAGTTTGAGAATCTTTTCTTCGATGGAGCCACGGGCTATAAGCTTATAACTCAAGACTGTATTGACTTGTCCGATACGATGTGATCTGTCAATTGCTTGATTTTCGGCGGCAATATTCCACCAGGGATCATATAAGAAAATCATGTCTGCAGAAGTTAGATTAAGTCCAAGACCACCTGTTTTCAATGTCATGACAAATGCTCTGATGGAATCATCTTTCTGAAATTTCTCAACGATGCTTTGCCTATTTGTTGAGGAGCCTGTCATGACCACATAGCCGATTCCTTCTTTTGCCAAATCTTCTTCGATGGTATTGACTGCCCCAACATAATTGGAAAAGATCAGTACTTTATGTCCATTTGCAACGGCATCAACAACATGTTCCATCAGGACTTCTCTCTTAGGCGAGATGATATTGCCTTCAGTTTTTACTTCCGGACATGACGCTATTTGCCTAAGATCGCTCAATGCTTGCAAAATGTGGAATTGTGATTTTTGCAAACCTTCCGTTTGAATTTCTTCACGAATTGTTTGATAATAGAAATTCCGTCTTTGTTCATAATATGACATTTGTTCCGGAGACATCTCGACAAATACAGTTTGTTCAATGCGATCCGGCAATTCCTTTGCAACTTCCTTTTTGAGTCTGCGCAAAATGAAAGGATATATCTTTCTCCTCAATTCTGATGCGATTTCTTTGCTGTTTTCTCTTTGAATTGGTGTTGCATACATTCTTGCGAATTCATCTGGTCCACCGAACATTGATGGATTCAAAAAGCGGAACAATGCATAAAGCTCACCAATATTATTTTCTATTGGTGTTCCTGAAAGTGCAAATCTGCATTCAGAACGCAATAGAAGAGCAGCTCTAGCTGTGCGAGAATTTAGATTCTTGATATTTTGAGATTCATCAAGCACGACCATGTGGAATTCTTTTTCGCGCAAAGCTTCGATGTCATTTCTTAGCACTGAGTATGTGGTTAAGATAACATCGTAGTTCATCGCCAAATCCCAATCTCTATTTCCACCATAATAGGTGTAAGTTGAGATTTGTGGTGCAAACTTTTTTATTTCTTGTTCCCAGTTAAAGAGCAAACTTTTCGGCATGATGATAAGCGATTGCTTTTTCTCGCCGGGATAAAGAGATGCAAGCAATGCAATTGTTTGCAATGTTTTTCCCAAACCCATATCATCAGCCAAGCAACCACCAAGGTGATGATCATGCAGATAGCGCATCCACTTGAACCCCAATTCTTGATAATTGCGAAGTTCAGTTTTCAATGATGGAATGGCTATATCGCGATCTTGATATGTTGAGAAACCACGGAAGATGGTTCTTGCCATTGGGAAAGCTTTTTCCGCAGCATTTTCATCCAACAATTCCTCGATGATTGGCAAATCAAAGAATGAAATCTTTGCTTTCTTTTTTGATTTGTGAAAAATGCGTTCAAGTTTTCGCATGAATTCGGTATTGGGTAAAGCTTGGGTGCCATCTGACAATTGAACATAGCCGTGGTTTTTGAACATAGCCAATGCATCAAAAACCGTAAAGTGTTCTTCATCAATCACGACACCAACATCACCTTCGAGGAAGTCGATACCATGACTGAGTGATACAGACAGCGTCGGCATGACAGATTTGATTCTGTATGTTTTGAGATTCTCTGATCCATAGACAATGAAATTCTGAACGATATGTTCCAATTCTTTTCTGATGAATTCTCTTGCCAGTTCTTCTTGGATGATGAATAGAGTGCCATCGACAATGAAGTCAGAAGAAGTGCGCGCCAGTTTTTTGATGAGTGACAATTTCTTTGAGAGGTCTTCTATGAGAGGAGCAATGTCTTTGTCTTGAATTCGAGAGATCAATATTCTTTTTTCTGATGGATTTACAGAGACATATCGTTGAATGTCAAACTCTTCAATGAGTGTAGGTTCAGTTTCCGGAATTGACTGAGACAATCTGAGATAGAGTGTATTATCACCATCAATTTTTTCAATGAATACACATTGCTGTGTTGTGAGAGGTTCGCCTTCTTCAACGATATAGTCATCATATCGAATTTGTATTCCGGGATATGTACTCATGAGGAGTGAAAGATATTTTTCCAGTTCATGTGGGAATACGAATGTCTGAAACAAACGAAGTGACTGTGGTTTCCCACCCAGTGGTTTGATGTCAATCAATGTTCCTTGTGCATAGACACAAGTTTCAGTGATTGCCATGATTGGACTAATGGTTTCGTGATTGTACTCAACAGCGAATGTAGTTTCCAATTGTGGTTCTGCATGTTGAATGGTGATGATCACTTTCGCGGGTTGTTCATTGTCGGCAAATTGAATGGGGCGCATTGCGGCATCGACCACATTTGGACAATTCCGCAATTGCCATAAAATTGGCTCATTATCGGCAAGGTATAATCTACCTGAAGGTTTTTCCCAATCAATTTGGAAGGCCGAGCGAAGTTTGATTGCATCGATCAATAATAATATGTCACGAACAGCACCGGAATATCCCCTTGGATCTGGTTCTATATCACGTCTGCTATCATCAATGATGCGCAAATATGCTCCATGCTCATCAACATTGATTTGAAAATACAATTGTGATGGCGTTTCCCGTTTGGAGCCACTCGAAACCGAGCGTCTTTTCATGGCTTGATATAAAGGAGATGTATTGTCCATATCTTTTGGCATTGTTATTGCAGTCCCATGAATCATATTTATAAGATTCATAGGTTAAATCATGAGTTCAGCATTAATCGTCAAAGCCGTACCATGCTTTGGAGATGTTTGTGATGCCGATTATCGTTTCATCAGTGAGCGTGGAACATTGCTTAGAGAAATTGAGCTTGCTTGCAAGGATATCATGCATGCTGTTTCCACAACTCAGGGTATTTCTTCTCATACTTTAATGTGCACTCGCAATGAAAAGGGGGATTATACCGCTGAAATCATTGACAAGAGAGCATCTGAAAATCTCTTTGAGTTATTGCCTTTTTAATCACACGCCGCGCATTGAAGGATCCCAGATGAATTTGTGCATTTGCAATTGCATGCGCACATTCAATCGATCCTCGAGAATCCATTCTGCCAATGTCTTGAAGGGGAGTGCATCAAATACGCAAGACATCAGCACTGCACCGCACACATCTGTGAGATCATATTCTAGAATGATGTTTTTTGCCCATTCATAATCTGAACGAGATGCCAATACGAATTTAATTTCGTCGGTTTTCGTAATCACTCGCAGATTTTCCAAATGATTCAGCGTACTCATTTTTGAGTCCGGACATTTCACATCCACGATTCTGATGACTCTTGAATCTATGTGTGAGATATCAATATGCCCGCCGGTTTCAATAGCGACTGTATATCCATCATCGCAGAAATATGACATAAGACCATGCACGGCGATTTGTTCCAATGGTTCTCCGCCGGTGAACTCAATGAATTTGCAATCAAAAGTTTTTGCTTTTTCAATGATTTCTTTTCCGGTCATGATGATTCCCCCGGATCTTTTATCAAGTGCATACGGTGTATCACACCAAGAGCAACGCAATGAACATCCATGCAATCGTATGAACACACAGCGTTCACCGGCTCTCAAACCTTCACCTTGAATTGAGTGAAAAATCTCACTCACCAAGAACTCTGTTTCGAGAGGATTGAATTCTGAAATCAACGAAGCATCAGGTTGCGAGAACTTTGGCATCGCACTTACTCCAGATCGATGTCGATGGCATGAATCACTTCTTGTGGCATCACTGTTACGATACCCGGTTGCTCACATACAATGCCTGCGGCATAATTGGATAAAGCTGCGGCTTCTTGAACGCTTGCGCCTCCTGAAATTGCTGCTGCCAGCATTGCAATTGTTGTATCGCCTGCTCCGGACACATCAGAAACTTTTCTGGCTCTTGTTGGAACAGAAGAGATAGAGCCATTTTTTTCAAATAGCATCATTCCTTGTTCGCCAAGGGTGAGTAATACATTGTCGCATTCCAGTCTGCTAAGTAATTCATTTCCTGCTTTTTGTATGTCATCTTTTGAATTCAATGAAAAACCAAGAGCTTCTTGCGCTTCCTTTCTATTTGGCTTGAAGACAGTTACACTTTTATATTCAAAGAAGTGATTGAATTTTGGGTCCACAAATACAGGGATATTTCGTGCTTGTGCCATTGAACACAAAGATTGAATCAATGCTTTAGTCATGACGCCTTTATTGTAGTCTTCCAAAATGATTCCTGAAAGATCAGGGGTATTCATGATTGATCTAAGGAGCATGTCTGATTCTGCATCTGTGATGGCATCTCGAATTTCTCTGTCCACACGGAGCATCTGCTGATTATTTCCAATGATTCGAGTTTTGACTGTTGTGGGACGATGATTAAGGCGAATCAAGCCGGATGAAGAGCATCCGGTAGATTCTAGGATATCCATCAACATTGCTCCGGTATTATCATCTCCGATGACACCACAAAGCAAAGGTTTTACTCCCAATGCCTGAAGATTGCCCGCAACATTGGCTGCCCCACCGAGATGCAGGGATTCATGTTCCAAATCAATGACTGGTACGGGTGCTTCGGGGGAAATGCGGTTGACAGAGCCCCAGAAATATCGATCGAGCATGATATCTCCTACGACCGCAATGGTTTTGCCGGCGCATTGAGATAAGATATCAGCTGCTCTGGAAGAAGAAATGGAATGCATGATAAAGTCCTGCCAATTGCCTTGAAATTCAAATACTTTGTTCAAAAAAAAGCAAGTGGCGAAGATACGGAAAAAATGGGTCTTTTGCACGTTTTCTTTCCCTGTGTTTTGGCTTATTTGGTGGTCTTTGAGGCCATAAATCGTAGAATTATCGTATTTTTGCATTTTGCGGCATAAGGCGGACAAGACAATTTTCTACATGATGCCATGACTATACCCTTTTCTGCACAAGACATTACGGCGATTGCCCGCGTGTTGGAGATTACTCCAGCTAAGCAGGATAGTGCCTGGACTTGGCAAATGGCAAATGCTGCCACAGGCCAAGCCCAAACGGTAATCGTGCATGAATCTGTGGATTTTGGCAATGATGAAATAGGCTCATTGATTGCAGTTCAGACAGGTCATGGATATTTTGAATTGCATGGTTGCAATCATGTGGCATTGTTCGAGCCGGACGAAGTTATTTTTCTTAGGATTGATGATATGCATGTTTCGAGCATGGTCATAGGAAAGAATTGTACTTGTTCAATGTTTGCCCCAATTAAAAGAGAATTGTTGCGCATGGATCCCATTCTTCTGGATCCTGCGGTTTTGATGTCGGCAATGCAAATGTCAATAGCGGAGAGTATTCTGTCATGAGTTCTCGTAATAATAAAATTCAAGTTCAGGTATTCAATGATTCGAATCAGAAGCCTGTTCCTCGCACCAAAATACAGGAAGTGGTTCGCAGGGTTTTTGCCAGTGAAGGCATAAAAGAAGCTGAGGTGAATGTGATCATCGTCACTGATGAACGCATACATGAATTGAACATTGAATTTTTAAAGCATGATTATCCAACTGATGTAATTACATT
This sequence comes from Candidatus Kapaibacteriota bacterium, assembly GCA_049426725.1. Classification (GTDB taxonomy): domain Bacteria; phylum Bacteroidota; class Ignavibacteria; order Kapaibacteriales; family UBA961; genus UBA961. The sequence continues at coordinate 69,161 of JBMSYN010000008.1, read as the reverse complement.
TCCAATCAGTGAAGATCCACTTGAAGGAGAGGTGTATATTAGCGCGGACACCGCTCGCAATCAGGCGGTTGAGTATGGTGTGACCTTGACGGAGGAAATTCTTCGTTTGGCTGCCCACGGTGCCTTGCATCTTGCGGGCTATGATGATTCAACTCCCGAAGGCAAGAAGCAGATGAGCATTCTTGAAACGAAATACATGCATGCCGGTAATTCTCAAGGATGAGGTATTGATCATGTATGATCGCATCATGCAAATAATTTCCGAAGTGATTGGTCGCATGCAAGAAGGTGACAAACTCACTGTCATGCAATTCAAAGAGTTGGAAAATCGTGGTTTCACCGTTGCGGAAATTTCCACTGCATTGAGTTGGATAGCCGAAAGAATTGAGCAATCGATGTTTGAGAAAACCAATCATGCGATGCGATCCAATCATGCATATCGCATTTTGAATGAAAATGAACGCTCATTATTTTCTGCAGAAGCTTGGGGTACGCTCATTCATTTTCGAGAGATTGGTTTATTGCAAACCGAACATGTGGAATCAATCATCGAGCGGGCTTCCATGATGAATATTGGCAGCATGGATACTTCAACTCTTACGATGTTGGTTGTATCATTGCTTTTTCAAGATGAAGATTCCAAACATTCTTTGCATCGCATGTTATTGAAGGGCGATGAAGAAATCCACTGAGGCATGACCCCGTAGTTCAGCCGGATAGAACGCAAGTTTCCTAAACTTGATGTCGGAGGTTCGAGTCCTCTCGGGGTCGCTCCCTTATTCTGCTTTCGATAATAATTTCCACATTTCGCGTTTCAGCACTTCAATATTTTCACCGGATACAGCTGAAATCATCAACACTTGATGCTCTCCCCCAAAATTCAATGCTTCCAAGATGGGTCTGTCTGCATCGGTGACTGTATCCATTTTGCTAATGCAAATGATGCGTGGCTTTTCAAGCATCGTGGCATCATATTTTCTCAATTCTTCGCAGAGTACTGTATATTCTTCATTGGGGTCGCCACTCATTGCATCAAGAAGGAAAACCAAAACTTTTGTACGCTCAACATGACGAAGAAATTGAATGCCCAATCCTTTTCCTTCATGAGCTCCTTCAATCAAACCGGGAATGTCTGCCATGGTGAATGAACGCTCATTTCCAACATAGACCATCCCGAGATTGGGTATCAATGTAGTAAATGGATAATCTGCAATCTTGGGTTTAGCGGCAGACATTACGGAAATGAGTGTGGACTTGCCGGCATTAGGAAATCCAACCAGACCAATATCTGCAAGGATTTTTAATTCGAGTTCAAGGGTGAATGCTTCTCCCGGTTCGCCGGGTTCGAAATGACGTGGCGCTTGATTCACGGAAGTGGTGAATTCTGCATTGCCTCTTCCACCCCGACCACCTTTTGCAATTGTGGCACGCTGCTTGTCAATCGTAAGATCTGCGAGAATCTGTTGATTCTCCACATTGCGAATCACGGTGCCTGCAGGAACGCGAATGACTTTGTCTTTACCACTTTTGCCGGTACAACGAGAAGAACCACCTTGTTTTCCATCTTCAGCATGATATTTCCGCTCATAGCGAAAATCCAAAAGAGTTGTCAATTGTCTATCTGCTTCAAAAATGACATCTCCACCTTTCCCACCATTGCCGCCATCCGGACCACCCAGAGGTACGAATTTCTCTTTTCTGAAACTCAAGTGTCCTTTCCCGCCATTGCCGGAGGAAACTTCAATTATTGCATTATCTATGAAATTCATAATAGGGGTCCGAGACTACATTTATTCAATTGAAAGGCCATTCTTTCCACAAAAATACGGTATTCCCGCCCCATCCCCTCCACAACTGCATCGAAAATCGTAAATTGCAATGCGGAAGGGAGATTTTTCCATCCATTATCGAATTGAGAACTATGCCAACTATCAAATCATTGGACCCTCGCATAGCGCGAGCACAACTTCCCGAAGATCAGGAACAACCATTTGCTCCAAAAGAGCCAATGGATCAATTTCAAACATTTGAAGTATTTGTTCAAGGCAAAACTGGTGGACATCATGCTCATGTAGGTTCGGTTCACGCTCCGACACCTGAAATTGCCATGTCTTATGCAAAAGAGCAATATGGTCGCCGCGGACAAACCTTCAATATATGGATTGTCGAAACTTCGCATATTCATGTGCTTGATCAAGCAGATGCTGATTTCTTTGAAACTGTTCCTGAAAAAGGATATAGAGAAGTAGCAGCTTATGCGAAGATTCGTGACAAAGTAGAAGCATTTAAAAAGAATCAAGGTTGATTATGTCAGGCAATGAGCAATATGTGGTAACCGCAAGAAAATGGAGACCGATGACTTTCGCGGAAGTTGTCGGGCAAGACCATATTGCCACAACTTTGCGTAATGCCATCCTATCCGGCAGAGTGCATCATGCATATTTGTTCACTGGTCCTCGCGGGGTTGGAAAAACGACATCGGCAAGAATCATTGCAAAAGCTTTGAATTGTTTGAATCCGGGAGCAGATGCAGAGCCATGTAATTCCTGTGCTTCATGCAATGACATCATGGATGGCAGATCGATTGATGTGATTGAGATTGATGGTGCATCAAACAATAGTGTTGAGGACATCAGAAAATTACGAGAGAATTCTCGCTATCCTCCGGTACATGGAAAGTATAAATTGTACATCATCGATGAAGTACACATGCTTTCAACTTCGGCATTCAATGCACTTCTCAAAACTTTGGAAGAGCCGCCTCCACATTTGATGTTCATCTTTGCAACGACGGAAGTTCACAAAGTCCCCGCAACAATACTTTCACGTTGTCAGCGATTTGATTTCCGCAGAATGGAAATCGAAACAATCATTGGTCAACTCAAAAAGATTGCACATGGTGAAGGTATTTCAATCGATGAAGAGTCATTGATTGCCATTGCTCGAAAAGCAGATGGTTCCATGAGGGATTCACAAAGCATTTTCGATCAAGTCCGTGCTTTTTGTGGAAATACGATTGTCGCAGCAAATGTGCATGATGCATTGCATTTGATTGACACGGAATTTTTCTTCCGCATCAGTCATGCGATTCGTGTAAAGAATGTTGCTGAGATGTTTGCGATTGCTCGTGAAGTGATCGTGAAAGGATATGACATTCAAGAATGCTTGAATGGACTCCTTGAACATTTTCGCAATATTCTATCGGTACAAGCAACCGGTTCTACATCACTGATTGAAAGTAGCGCTGCTTATCTAGCGCGTTATGAACAAGAAGCGGCTTATTTCACACAGGCGGAAATGCTGCGTTTGATGCATATTGTCACAAGTACTGAACATGGATTGAAATATGCCGCACAACCTGGTGTTCGCCTTGAGCTTGCACTCACTCAAATGGCATCACTTGATTCCATAGTCGACATATCAGAGGTGCTCCAAGCCGTGCGTGGTGAATCGGGCTCTGAACCTAAAGTAATTACCAGCCCTGAAAAAAAAACTCCTGACCTGATTTATGCTTCTGCTCAAAAAGTATTTGAACAAAAAGAAGAATCAACATCTGTTGAAATATCAGAATCAGTCACCCAAAAATCTCCTTTAACTGCCGATATCCTCAGTAGATGGGATGAATTCGTTGATTCAAGTTCTCCCATACTTCAATTTGCATTGAATACAGTTGAACCTCGAATTGAACACGGAACATTGCGCATACACACGGAATTGAATTTCACTTTCGAACAATTGAAAACAAATCTTGATGCTCTCAAGAAAGCGCTTTTAACATTTTATGGAATTGATATTGAAGTATCTTTGATGCTGGGCAAAGAGGGAGAAGATAGAGGAGAAAAGAAATCCATTTTTGAATCAATTGCACCAAATCAGGATCATGCTCAAAATGGGGGACTGGGAATCATAGGTTCAATGCCTTCACAATTGGAAGCCATGGAGCAATCTAAACCGAAAATGAAGGAAAGGGAATTAAGTACAGTGGAGAAAGCGCTTGTATCAACATTTGGTGCAAGGGAAATCCCAAAACGCTGATTAGATATGCATGTCTCTTAAGCTTTTTACGAATTGCACATATTTGTCAATATCTGATTTTGTAGTAGCCAGCCCCACAGAAATTCTTACAGCACCACGCATCTTTTTAAGAAAATTAAACATGTCGGAATAATTCCCCTTTGTTCTTCCACTGAAAAATCTTGTCAATTCTTCTGTAGTCACACAATTGAAGATTTCATCAATTCCGGGATTGCAAAAACAACCTGATCTTAATGAAATCATGTGTGTATTCGCTTTTTGTTCAATGATTTCAAAAGGTATGGCTGATCCATCAGGGTTCAGAAATGTCATGATGACAGTTCCACCTGCTTTGCTTCTGTCTTCCGGACCATACAAATGAACTTGCTTCATTCCTGTTGAATGTTGCATGGTTTGTAATTCACCACACAGATACTGCATCAATGATTGAATGCGTTCACTAATCCTATCACGGCCAATGGATTCTATGAAACGCAAACCAATTGCTACGGCAGGAATGTCAAGATAATTGATTGTCCCATTTTCAAATCGTTCATGATTGTCGTGTAAATAATGTTGAGGTGACAAAACCGCAACCATTGTCACATTACCTCCGGCAAACCATGGTTTTTTCAGAAGATCAAAAGAAGACTTTTTGACAAGCAAACATCCCACACCAGTGGGATAACCAAAAATCTTATAAAAAGAAAGCGATACAAAATCGGGCTGAACTTGCTTGAGATCCAATCTATTTGTTGGTGCAAATGCAGCTGCGTCAAGCAATACATTCCATCCGCGTTCTTGTGCTTTTTGTATCCACTTCAAATCATGTTTCACACCCGATACATTTGATTGACCGGGAAAAGCAAAAAGCTTGTGCTTTTTATCTGAATGACCATCCAATTCGCGAAGAAGTACTTCTTCATCAATCATTAAATCTTCATAGTATGTTTGCACATACGTGAAAGCACCATTCTTTGACTTGCAATATTCACGAATTCCATTGACTGAATTGTGATTGTCTGCAAGCAATACAAAATGAGATTCTTCTCCAAATGGATAACATTCACCAACGATATGCAATGCTTCTGTAGCATTCTGGGTGAATATGCAGAAATAATCTTCGGCATTGAAAAATTTTAGTACTTCCTGCCTAGCCTCCTCAGCAAGTTTTGTTGCATGCTGTGAAGAAGGATTTGTTGAATGAGGATTTCCAAATACTTGATCGCGCAACATTGATTGATGTTGATTCAGTTGTGATTCTGCATAGAGATTTCCACCTGTATAATCAAGGTATACATGACCGGCTTTATCAAGTCGGGAAAACTCTTTCTCTCTGAGTGAATTGAAAAATGCATCGTGCTTCAATGATGATTGAGTGGGTACACTTTTCAGCGATGAAAGTAATTTATGTAGCATGGCAGAATATTCAATTTTGATATGGCGAAATTAGCATATTTTAAAGACTTACTATAAATCAAAAAACACTGAATTGTATCACATTGTAGACTGCTTTATGTCAAGAACGAGCATTTATCTCAATTTTTCGGGTAATACCGAGCAAGCATTCAATTTTTACAAATCTGTTTTTGGTGGGGAATTCGGCAATGATGGCATCGCTCGCTTTGGCGACATGCCGCATATTGAAGGCGCTCCACCCATGAGCGAAACACTAAAAGCTATGATTGTGCATGTGGAATTAGAAATCACCGGTGGTTTCATTCTCATGGGAACAGATGCACCTCCTGAAATGGGATTTACGGTACAACAGGGGAATAATGTCAATATCAATCTTGAACCTGATTCACGAGAAGAAGCAGATAGATTGTTTCATGCACTCAGCGATGGGGGCAAAGTGCTACAACCCCTTCAAGAAATGTTTTGGGGAGCTTATTATGGTCATGTACAAGACAAGTATGGAATCTATTGGATGGTCAACTGTGCGAATGAATCAATCTCTTGATGATATGCAATGCTTTTGGTCCTATGCCATGCATGGAAAGTAATGCGGAATCATCAAATGTTCTAAGTGACTTGACTGTTTGTATATCATGGTCAATCAGTGCTCTCAAAGCTGGTTTCGGTAAACCTGATTTGAGAATTACAATCTCTATTTTTTGAATCGCAGCATCATATCTCTTGGATGTACGAATATCACTCTTCAAAAGACATTTCTTCTTCGCAGATCCTTCTACTTCCTTCCTTCGCATATTCGCAATTCTTTTGATCAACCGGCGGGGTAGTTTTTGCTCATAAGGAAACTGAATCGCTCCTTTTGAGAATTTCCACTTTCCAAGTTCTTTCTTAAAAGCACTGATGCCGGAAGAAGTAGGATAAAATCCTACATGATGAGCATTTCCGGCAAAATACACCAAAACCGCAGACATGCGAAATGCCGGCATTCCATAAGAAATGCATTCCTCTGCATCGGGAAGTGCAGCTTGTAAAATGGAGTGCATTTCTTTTAGCCTTTCAAGCTGTATTCCGGTAAAACGCTGAAAGTATGAGTCAAAAACATGGTTCATGAGAAAATGCTGAAAGAGTTATGGATTGAATTTAGAAAAATTAATTATGTGTTGGAACATATATGTTCAAACACATATATTTGTGTCATGGAAGATTCGCCATTACATATTCGATTGAAGCAAAAGCGGTTTGAATCAGAGATTCAGCAAGCCATTCTAAGTATTTTGGTTGCCGCGGATATCATTAAAAGGAGGCAATTGACCGTTTGCGTTTCAAAAAGATTGACTCATTCGCAGTACAATATCTTGCGGATCCTAAAAGGAAATCCCGAAGGCTATAGCAGAAAAGAAATCATTGAAAGAATGCTCGAGAAAGCTCCAGATGCCACAAGGCTCATAGATGGCTTGGTTGCACAGGGCATGGCGGAGCGTATTACTTCAAAAGTTGACAAAAGAGTATCGCTGACAAGGATTACAGAAAAAGGCAAAAAAACACTCATTGAATTGCATGAACCTATGCAAACATTTTCAAAAGAGTTAGATGCCTTGTACAATAAAACAGAGTTGACAAAACTTGCAGACTTATGCGGAAGAATTATTGCTCATGAGATGAAAGACAAGGAATCACATTGAGTATACTTAGTGTTTTACTACAAAACTTTTCACTTTTTCACTATTCACACATTTTCGGAGTTATCATGAAAAATCTGATTGCAATGATCGCAGTCCTCGTATTTGGTGCAATGTCATCAAATGCACAAAACACAAAATGGAATCTTGACAGATCCCACTCATCCATCAAATTTTCAGTGAGCCATATGGTTGTGTCGGAAGCTGATGGAAAATTTGGTGACTTTTCTGTAAATGTTGCCTCTGACAAAGATGACTTTTCAGATGCCAAAATTGATGTAACCATCAAGGCAACCTCAATCAATACCGATGATGCAAAACGTGATGAGCATTTGCGCAGTGGCGACTTCTTTGATGTGGCAAATCATCCAACAATTACATTCAAAAGCAAATCCATGAAGAAGACTGGTAAAGGTACCTATAAACTATCCGGCGACTTCACAATGCGTGGTGTTACAAAGCCTGTAACACTTGATGTTAAGTATGGTGGAATGCAGAAAAGTCCATGGGGTCAAACAGTTGCTGGTTTCAAAATCACAGGTAAAATCAATCGTAAAGACTATGGTGTATCTTGGAGCAAAATGCTTGATCAAGGTGGTGCAGTAGTCGGTGATGTGGTTGATCTTGTGGCTAATATAGAAATCACAAAATAAATATCCCACTGATAGCCTGATGGCGTATCATTTGTTCATCTAGAACAGATGATGCGCCATTCTTTTTTAGATTGCAATCGCCTGTTTTGTAATTTCGGATGAGTAATTATAAAGAGAACACATGAACAACGAAATATTACAAGTATTTTCACCATTTACTCGCGAGTTGATTGATTCTGTGCCGATGCATTCTGAGCAAGATGCAGAAAGAATGGTAAAACGTGCATTTGAATTGACAACACCATCACAAATCATTCCCTTGCATGAGAGAATAGAAATACTCGAACGATTGATTCCAATGATGGAATCATCGCTGGAGTCATTGACAATCATGGCAGCAAGAGAAGGTGGTAAGCCATATCTTGATTCAAAAGTGGAAGTATTGCGAGCAATTCAAGGTGTAAAAAGCACAATTGATACAATGCGCACTATGCATGGAACAGAAATTCCAATGGGGATTACCGCTTCATCGCAACATAAACTTGCATTCACTATACATGAGCCGATTGGTGTTGTGTTCGCAATCAGCGCATTTAATCATCCTTTGAATTTGATTGTTCATCAAGTGATTCCCGCAATAGCGGTTGGTGCGCCTGTGATCATAAAGCCAGCGAGTTCAACACCAAGGACATGTCTTACATTCATTGACATGGTACATCAAGCCGGTTTACCAAAAGAATGGTGTCAACCATTGATTTGTAAAGCTACGCTTGCACAAAAACTTGTGTCTGATTCTCGCATCGCTTTTTTGTCTTTCATCGGTTCCGCAGAGATAGGCTGGAAATTGCGCTCCTTGCTTGCTCCCGGGATGCGATGTGCTTTAGAGCATGGGGGCTTGGCTCCTAGCATTCTTGCAAGCGATGTGCATATTGATGACTATGTTGAAAAAATCGTGAAAGGATCAATGTATCATTCAGGACAAGTTTGTGTGAGTACGCAGCACCTTTATGTTCATGTATCACATTTGGAAGCAGTGATTTCTTCATTGCGACAGAGGGTTTCGAGATTCAATATTGGAGATCCATTGAAAACTGATAGCGAGGGTGGACCACTCATTCACCCCAATGAAGTGAAAAGAGTGCAATCATGGATACAGGAAGCTGTTACAGGTGGCGCTCAAATCATATGTGGTGGAAAATCTCTTTCTGAAACAATTCATGAGCCAACAGTGTTATTACAATCACCTGTGAATGCAAAAGTTATGAATGCAGAAATATTTGGTCCTGTACTATGTGTGAGCGCATATTCAGATATGGATGAAGCAATACATCAGATCAATTCTTCGCCATTTGGATTTCAAGCATCAATATTTACAAATAATACTGATATTGCATTGAAAGTTATGACTTCACTCAATGCAAGTGCGGTGATGCATAATGATCACACGGCTTTTCGTGTTGATTGGATGCCTTTTGGCGGTAGAAATCTATCAGGATTGGGATGGGGAGGAATTCCCCATACAATCAAAGAATATTCAAGAGAAAAAATGTTGGTATTTCATTCTCAACATATACGGAGATGAAAAAATGAAATGTTATATGGTCAATATCACTTTGCCGGAAGAATATACCCCTGAATTCATGTCGCTCATTCCATCACAAAGAGCATATATCAATAAATTGATGGGAAGAGGCGTGGTATCAACCTATACATTGTCGATTGACAGAACAATGCTTTGGGTGACGATGTTTGGTGATAGTTTATATGAAATAGAATCATATATCGACAAGTTTCCGATGAAGGCATTCATGGACATTGAAATTGAAGAAGCGATGTTCCATCATAATGCTGCTCACTATGTGTTTCCAATGTCATTGAACTGATGTCGCAACCTTTCTCACTTGAAGCCATCCTTGCCATCGGACTCAATAATGCAATGGGGTTGAATGGGGAATTGCCGTGGCATTTACCATCAGAATTAGCATTATTCAAAGAGTACACTGAAGGCCATCTGTTGATCATGGGGCGGAGAACATTTGAATCACTTCCACATATATTGTCCAATCGACATCATATTGTCATCTCCCGTAACATGTCTGCTATTGAAGGAATCGACATTGTTCCAAGCATGGATCATGCCATCAAAAGAGCGAGTGAATTGTCTGTCAATAAAGTGTTTTTGATTGGGGGCGTACAGATCTTTGAAGAAGCCATCCATGAATGTTCTGTGATACATCTGAGTCGTATCATGATGTCACCAAAAGCAGACACATTTTACGCATTCAAACCAAAGAATCATCACATTGTCAGTTCAAGATGTTTTAGGGATCCTTCAACTCAAACGGATATCATTTATCAGCGCTATGAGAAGATTATCTGAATCGCAATGATGTTGTTGGAGAGATGCGTGCCGCGATGAATGATGGGATGAATGTTGAGAGAAAAGATAATAATAAGGCGGATCCACAAACAAGATAATAATGCCAAGCTTTCATTGCGATGGGGAGTGTATCTATGAAGTAGAGATCACCATTGAGCTTGATGATTTCATAATGTTGTTGAAGCATGCACAATCCATAACTACAAAAGCAACCTAATGCGATTCCCGCAATTCCCAATCCAAGACCCTGCATGGAAAATACGATCATAATTGAACTTGGTTTCATGCCCAATGATTTTAGGATGCCAATACTTCTTGTTTTTTCAATAACGATGATGAGCAAGCTTGTAAGAATATTCATCACTGCAACGATGCCAATTAAACTGAGTACAATTGGGATGGGTTTCTTCTGTAATTCAATCCAATGGAACATTCCGGCATGTAAATCAAAAACAGTTTGAACAAAAAGCGGATAAGGCACGATGTCTTGCAATTGTTGAGCAATGATGGCAATATCATGTTCAGGTTTCACCATCACTTCATAATGTGAACGAGCATCTGCATTGGTTCCAAGGAGTGATGTTAAAGCTTTTCTTGGAAGAAATACATAGAGCTCATCATATTGCGACATGCCGGTTTTATAGAGACCTACTATTGTATATTTCTGCGTAACCGGAAGTGGAATTCCTGAAGAGGAAGAATCGGTAATCATGGAGGTGATGATTGCGGTATCACCGCATTGCATATTCATTGTACCGGCTAGACGTTCACCGATGATGATTTCACGGACTGAATCATTCGAGAATGTGAATGTTCCTTTTCGTAATTCCTTGGGTCTTGAAGAAAATTCCAAATCATCATCTATGCCTTTCAGTAAAACACCTTCTATGTCACCACCGCGTTTTTTTATCAGCCCTTCTTTTTGTAAAGCTGTTTCTGCAGATGCAATTCCCGGAAATTCATTGACTGCTTGTGGTAATGGCGGCGGCATTTCTCCATTGAATGATTGAATGCGAATATGCGCCGTAAATTTTACGGCATTCTGTTCCAATGCTTGTTTAAAGCCATCGAGAATTGCCATGGAAAGCAATAAAGCCATGCATCCAATCGATATGCTGAGAATTGCGACAATCCGTGTAAAAGCAATGAAACCTCGCTTTTTCAGCGAGGTTCCAAATTTATGTGCAAGATAGATGAGTCTGAATGGTGACATCTCAATTGGCGATGAAATTCACAAGTTTACCTGGAACAATGATTGCTTTGCGAATGGTGAGTCCTTCAAGTTGTTTTTTGATCACTTCATCATTCAGCGCAATGTCTTTGAGTGCATCTTCTGTTGCATCAGCCGGGACTATCGCTCTTGAACGAATTTTTGAATTCACTTGCAATACAATCTCAATGGTAGATTGCTGTAATTTATCAGGATTGAATTCAGGCCATTGCGCTTTTGTGATTGAATCTTGATGTCCAAGAATTTGCCATAATTCCTCAGCAATATGAGGAGCAAAAGGAGATAAAATGCGAATGAATGAACTTAATGATTCATATGATCTCACTTCGCATGCAGTGAATTCATTCACGAGAATCATCATTTGAGAAATAGCAGTATTGAAACTCAAAGCTTCTATGTCTTCACCAACTTTCTTTATAGTTGAATGAAGCACGAATTCCAGTTCAGGTGAATCTGGATGTCCTTTTTTAACAGCAGAAAGCAATCTTCCTTCTTCGTCTGCAATCAATCTCCACGCGCGATTCAAAAATCGATTGACTCCTTCAACGCCTTTGGATGACCAAGGTTTTGCTGCTTCGAGCGGACCCATGAACATTTCGAAGAGTCTCAAAGAGTCTGCGCCATATTGTTTGACGATATCATCGGGATTGACAACATTGCCGAGAGATTTCGACATCTTTCTTCCATCTTCACCAAGAATCAAACCTTGATGAAATAATTTGGCAAATGGCTCTTTGGTTGAGACAAGCCCGTGATCGAACAAAACTTTATGCCAGAATCGCGCATACAGCAAATGCAGTACTGCATGTTCTGCACCGCCAACATATAAATCAATCGCGCCTGCATCTTCTTTATTTCCGGACCAATACTTTTCTTTGTTTGCATCGCAAAATGTATCCGGATTATGTGGATCCATATAGCGTAGATAGTACCAACAAGAACCGGCCCATTGAGGCATGGTATTCGTTTCTAGTTTGCCAATTTTTCCGGTTTTCGGATCATGCCAATTGATCCATGAATCTACTGTCGCAAGAGGTGACTCACCTGTTCCGGCCGGCTTATACTCCTTCACTTGTGGCAAAGTCAAGGGCAATTCATCATATTCAAGCGCTCTTTTAGACCCATCTTCATAATAGACAATAGGAATTGGCTCGCCCCAATAGCGCTGTCTAGAAAAGAGCCAATCGCGCAATCTGAATTGTATGCGTCCATGACCAATGCCGGATTGTTCCAGCCATTCAATGCATTTCTTTTTGGCTTGATCTGTAGGCAGACCTGAAAAAGACACCGTATTTGGATTATCTGAAGCCATTGATATGGCATATTCAGTGAAAGCTTCTTTTTGTATATCAATTTGGGAATCAGTAGTTGGTTTCACCACTTGAATGATTGGAAGACCAAACTGCGTTGCAAATGCATGATCGCGTTCATCATGAGCGGGAACTGCCATGATTGCACCGGTACCATAATGTGCGAGTACATAATCTGCAATCCAAATCTGAATGGGTTGTCCATTTGCAGGATTGATTGCATAAGCACCTGTATTCACACCGGTTTTTTCTTTAGATAATTCAGTCCTTTCCAAATCGCTTTTCAATGCCGCGGCTGCGCGGTATTCTTCGATGGCTGCTTTCTGCTCAACACTTGTGATGATGTCAACAAGAGGATGTTCAGGAGCTAGCACAAGATATGTTGCACCGAAGATTGTGTCCGGTCTTGTTGTAAAAACATTCACAGAATTTTGATCATCAATGTTGAAGGTAATCTCAGCCCCTTCGGATTTTCCAATCCAATGTTTTTGCATTTCTTTTGTTGATGTGGGCCATTCAACCAATTCCAAATCTTGCAATAAACGTTCTGCATATTTGGTGATGCGAATCATCCATTGGCGCATCGGGCGTCTTTCAACAGTATATCCTTTTTCTTTCCATTCATCCACTTCTTCATTGGCAAGTACTGTTCCCAAAGCCTCACACCAATTGACAGGAATATTCGCTGTATAGGCAAGACGATGGGCATCTTTATATGCTTCAATTTCTGTGGGATTTGTGATATGCTCGGGGATTGGCAATTCATTGATTGGACGTGCTTTTTGCAATGTTTCATCATACCAAGAATTATAAATCTTGAGAAACATCACTTGCGTCCATTTATAATATCCGGGTTCGGTTGTATTCACCGAGCGATTCCAATCATATCCAAGACCAAGTAAATTCAATTGTCTTTTGAAGTTCTCAATATTCTCAGCTGTGGCTATTGCCGGATGAATCCCGGTTACCATGGAATAGCGTTCCGTTGGTAAGCCAAATGCATCAAATCCCATTGGATGCAATACATTGAATCCACGAAGTGTTTTATATCGTGCAATGATATCAGTTGCGGTATATCCTTCGGGATGTCCGATATGCAAGCCCGCACCACTGGGATACGGAAACATGTCGAGGACATAATATTTGGGTTTGGAAAAATCTTCAGTCACAGCATATATATTTTGCTCTGCCCAAAATTTCTGCCATTTGGATTCAATATGTGAAAATGGATAGGATGCCATGTGATGTCCAATGATGATAGAGTTTATGCTTCCAGTGATTGCAATGCACACATGGAAGCATAGATTCCGCCGAGTGCCAATAATTCTTGATGTGTGCCAGATTCCACGATTCGACCTTGATCAAACACATGAATGCAATCTGCATCGATGATGGTGGATAGTCGATGCGCGATGATCAGGGCTGTTCGATTATTCAAGACATCTGCAATTGCCTCTTGAACAAATTTTTCAGATTCGGCATCAAGTGCGGAAGTGGCTTCGTCAAAAATAAGGATTTCAGGTCGGCGAGCAAGAGCCCGTGCTATTGCAATGCGCTGTCTTTGACCTCCCGAAAGCAAAACGCCACGATCACCGATATATGTGTCATATCCTTGTGGCAAAGCTTCGATGAATTCATGTGCATGTGCAATCTTCGCTGACTCTATGATTTCTTCACGAGAAGCATTGGAACCAAATAAGATATTATTGGCTATGGAATCATTGAACAAGAAGGAATCTTGGGAGACAATGCCGAATAATGATCGATATGATTCAAGAGTATAGTTTTGAATATTATGACCATCGATGGTGATGCTTCCGGATGTTGGATCATATAATCTGATGATTAAATCACCCATGGTGGATTTGCCTGATCCACTTTGTCCAACCAGTGCGATCTTTTGTCCTTTTTTCATGGTGATGCAAACATGGTTCAAAACCATTTTGGACTGATCATACGTAAAAGACACATCATTGAATGCAATTTCTTCATGAAAGACTTTACATTCATCCGCTCCATCTTTTACAGATGGTGGATTATCCATAACTGCGAAAATGCTTTCCGCCGCTACCAATCCTTTTTGAATTGTAGCCGGGGTACTTGTGAGTTGTGCGATTGGAGCCATGATGCTGAACAGCGCAAAAAGAAATGTCATGAGTTCATGAGCTTTCATCTTGCCGGCATAGACTTCATTTCCTCCAATGAATAATACTGCACAGAGTGAAATGATTGCGAGCATTTCATTGATTGCCGGAACGAGATCGACCACTTTCTGATTCTTGACGGATGTTCTGACATATTTTCTGGTTTCTTCGTGGAAGATTTCAGCTGCTTTTTTCTCATTGCTTGTGGACTTGACAAGTCTTATCCCACTCAAAAATTCCTGAAACACATGTGTAAGATGAGCAATGGCTTCTTGCATGCGAAGGGCATATCGCTTGATTGGAGTTGTTGTAAAACGAACAAGCAATAAACTTCCAATGCTTGTGCTGAAAGCTATCATCGTGAGATAAGGAGAATATGTAATGAGTACGACAAGAAATAAAATGATTTCAATAGGTTGTCTGAACAAATAATAAAACAAAGGAGTGATGGTGCTATTCATGATGCTCACGGAATTGAACATGAGCGAAATTCCATCGCCAACTTTTGTCTTATTGAAATATTCAATTGATTGACCTACCATTTTTGTGAAGAGTTGATCGCGAATGGATTTGATTACGCCTTCACCCAAACGTATGTTGACATTATTCCCAAGATACTTTGACAAATTCTTGAGTGCAAACAAAGTGATAATGAGAAGTCCAAGTTTGAATAGCGTTTCTGAATGACTTTCTCCTTGAACGAGATTCATCACATTTCTGAAAAACCATTCTTTCAATTGAAAGGAAACATCATCCGAGGGCGCTTTCATCGCTTGTATTGAGGCGGGATCAAACAATGCCTGCATGACAGGCTGAATCACGATGATGGTCACCGTACTCATGATTGAGAACAGTGTATTTAGTATGATTGACAAAACAAGCAGGAGCTTGAATTGTTTCAAATAACCAAGTACTCTAAAGAGCAATTTCACGAATATTCCGTGTTAATGTCTGAAATGTCTCATGCCTGTGAGCATCATTGTGACTTGATGTTCATTGGCAGCTGCTATCACTTCTGCATCTCGCACTGATCCGCCGGGTTGTATCACTGCTGTGGCGCCAGCTTCCACTGCTTGCAACATGCCATCGGCAAATGGGAAAAAGGCATCAGATGCAACAGCGCAACCTTTGAGATCTATGCCGGCATCTTGTGCTTTTTTGACTGCAATGCGCGCTGAGTCCAAGCGCGACATTTGTCCTGCACCAATCGCGAGCGTGCGATCAGACGAAGCATAGACTATTGCATTGGATTTTACATGCTTTGCAATTCGCCAAGCAAAATCCATTGATTTTGATTCTTCAATAGTTGGTTTGCGGTCGGTCACAATATGTAATGCTTCTTCATTGAGCAATTGTGCATCTTCATGTTGAATAAGTAAACCACCCGCAACACTGCGTATGTGCATGCCCTTTATTGCTTGGCTCAGTGCATCATAATTGCACAGTAGTAGTCTGCGATCTTTCTTTTTGGTTAGCAATGCCAATGCATCATCAGAAAATGCAGGAGCAATCAATACTTCTGCAAAAAGAGAGTGAATCGTTTCTGCAGTTGCAAGATCAATTTCTCTGTTAAATGCTAGAATACCACCGAAAGGTGAAACGGTATCTGTTGCAAATGCCTTGTGATATGCGTCTGAAAGTTTTTCGCCAATTCCCACGCCGCATGGATTATTATGCTTGACAATCACTGTGCAAGGCTCATCGAATTCAAGTGCTATGCGAGCTGCGGCATCGATGTCCATGATATTGTTATAGGATAATTCTTTTCCATGCAATTGAGTGAACATGGAAGTGAAAGACCCATAGAGCGTGGCTTGTTGATGCGGATTCTCACCATATCGAAGTGATTGATCCACCGGATAAGACAGCGTGAGCAAATCAGGAAAAGTAATTCCTTGCTGTTGTGCAAACCAGCGAGCAATCATGGCATCATAATTTGCAGTATGTGCAAATGCTTCGCCTGCAAGCAGTTTCCGAAAAGGCAATGACAAACATAATCCCTGTTTCAATTGTGCAAGCAATTCTTGATAATGCTTGGGATTTACAACTATGGCAGTCCATTCAAAATTCTTTGCCGATGCACGAACCATTGCCGGACCCCCAATATCGATATTTTCGATGCATGTTTCGGGATCTATTCCGGGTTGAGAAATAGTCTTTTCGAATGGATATAAATTTACAATGGCAAGATCAATTGAATTGATCCCATGTTCTTCCATTTCTTCTTTATGCTTAGGATTATTCAATCTGGCTAGCAATCCACCATGAATCTTTGGATGCAATGTCTTTACTCTGCCATCCATGATTTCAGGAAAGCCGGTGATATCTTTCACTTTTTTTACGGGTAAACCAGCTTCCAAAAGTAGTGTTGCTGTTCCGCCTGTGGAAATCAACTCAATTCCAAATGAATGGAGCTCTTTTGCAAGATCAACTATGCCTGTTTTGTCTGAAACGCTAAGTAATGCGGTTTTGATGATGTGAGATTCGGGATTCATGCTTGGGATATACTGTGAATGATGTTGGAAATTACGAAATCCGATGCAAAGTTTATGGACTTATGGATGTCGACGCAAACGAGCGCCATAGAAGCCATCAAAGCCATCTTTTGCAGGACACCATCTTTTACTTTCTTCTAGTGTCCATTGTTGACCTTTTTCAGATGCAAGAAAATACTCAATACGATCTTCACCTTCTGATGGAAGTATGCTGCATGATGCATAGACAAGATTGCCACCCGGTTTGACCATTGAGCTATATGACATAAGTAACTGATCTTGAATTGCAATCAATTCATCAATAGATGCATTGGTTTTTTTCATGAGTGTGTCTGGATTTCTCTTCAACACGCCAGTTCCGCTGCAAGGTGCATCTATCAAAACGGAATCGGCAGTAGACTTTAATTTCTTGATTTCTTTTGAAGATGAAATTACTCTTGTTTCGATATTCCATGCACCTGCTCTGCGAGCTCTTCTTTTGAGTTCTTCCAACTTGTATTCGTGAATGTCCATTGCAATCAATCTGCCTTTATTTTGCATCAATGCAGAAATATGCAATGTCTTGCCACCTTCCCCGGCACATGCATCAATGATGCGCTGTCCGGGAAATGCTTGAAGCATGGGTGCAATCATTTGTGATGCGATATCTTGCATTTCAAACATACCATTCCGAAATACATCGGTCGTGAAGAGTTTATCGGATGAAGCTATTTCAACTCCGGTATCATTCAAAGGAATCACAATTGCTTTGATATGATGTTTTGCAAGTGAGTCAATGAGGACATCTCTTGTACATTTGAGTGTATTGGTTCTGAGGAATACTCGTGGTTCGGCGATTTGCGACATCGCAATATCATGCCATGTTTCTTTTCCGATTTCTTTGATGCACCGTTCATTGAACCATTCAGGAAAGAAGGCAAAGATTCCTTTCGCTTCAATGATTGTCTCGCAATGTGAGATAAGCGATTCAAGTTCATCGGGAATATATCGAGTTCGAAGTTCATCAGGAATTGTGCCACCGGCAAGTGTGAACCATAATGCCACATAATGCATTGGCTTTGGCTCCGCTTTCCACGGTGCTCCCTTCAGTATTTCCCATGTGCGTAGCATCGCATAACCTGATTCAACGATGAGTGATCGTTGTTCGGCTGAGAAAGTCCCGGTACGTAAAACATGTCGAATGGAAGTATCAGCTCTTTTTTCTTCAATGAGCATTCCATGAAGAATATCCTTCAATGCTCTGAGCAGAACATGAATATCTTCATCTTCAATGCGAGGCAAATGAAGTGGATTGCGCATTGCCATTAGTGTGTCTCCGGATGAAAGCTTCCTGCATCATTCATCGTCCATTCTGAACCTATTGCTCTTCCGGATAATGTCAATGCGGCAGCTGCAAGCGATGGCAGAGCATCGGAAAACGCGCAAACATAGGCATCGGCTTTGATGCAATCATGTAAATATGGACTTCCAAGTAGAAGCGCAATCACTGTTTTGTCTTTACAGAGGATGTCGATTGCTTCGAGCATTGCAGGATGTATGCCGATATGACCTTTATATGATTGAGGTTTCATTAAAAAACCAAGAATCACGGTATCAACATCTTTTATGTTCTCTGACAATTCCTTTGCTTCATCGGATGAGATGTCTTTATTGATGAATCCAAAATCACATTCTTGTTCAAGTGACTGAGCCATCACACGAAACAATGCAACTGCTTTGTCCAATGTAGATTGCGTTTCATCGCCAAGTACGGCAAAAGCGGCAAATGGTTTTGCATCGGGGATTGGAAGAATATTTTTGGGATCATGAATGCGCAATGCCTTTTTGGCTATGTCAAGTGCATGCATTGCATGTTCTTCCATGACTTGACTCGACAATGGATGCTGCAATGCCGGTATTATTTCCAACCCACACCATGTCTTCTCGGCAAAGATGCGTTCAACTTGTTCGATGAGTGTTATTCTGAATTCAGGATGTTCTTCAACATATTGTATCAATCCATCAAGTGCTTCAATGGCATTATCGGGTACAAGTGCAATTGTTGCACCGGCTTTCAGACAAGCTATTGTAGCTTCCGCGGATGTATATGTTTTGCTAATCGCATGCATGTCTAATGCATCTGTTACAATGACACCATCATATCCCCATTCTTTTCTCAATATGTTTTTCATGACGACTGCAGAAAGTGAAGCAGGAATTCCTGAATCATCAATTGATGGAATGTCAAGATGTCCGATCATGATGGAGCGTACGCCTGCATCTATGGCACTCTTAAATGGAATAAATTCTCTTTCTTGAAGCTCTTGCAGACTGCAATCAATGAGTGGCAATACCGAATGGGAATCTGTGGATGTATCGCCATGACCGGGAAAATGTTTTGCACATGCCAATACCGATTGTGCTTGAGTGCCTTCAATATATGATTGAATATGCTTTTCTGCTTGATGAGATGTTTCGCCAAAAGATCGAATATTGATGATGGGATTTTCGGGATTTGAATTGATGTCACAAACCGGAGCAAAATTCCAATGCACACCAATAGTGCGTGCTTCTTTTGCGATAAACTCCGCGGCTTTTTTTGTTGCTTCGGGAGATCCCGATTGCATCATCGCCATTGCATGTGGCATGTCAGTACCACCTTCGAGGCGCATTGGCAAACCATGTTCATAATCAGCGCTAAACAATAAAGGGATGGTAGATTTCTGTTGTAAATCATGAAGAAGCAATGAAGTTGCATCGGCTTCTCCTTGAAACACGCAAAAACCTCCTATTCCTCTTTGAATGAGTTGTGCAATTTCTTCGCGCAATGCTTCTTGTTCGACATAATCTCTTGGAACAAGTCGAGGCATGATGCATTGAGCTGCCAATTGTTCATTGGACATGGATTGTGGGTCTGGCAACATATGATTCATTTGGAAATGAGTACAAAGATAACCAATTGCCCAAGGCGTGGAATTTAAGACTTAGCGATTATTTCTCTTGCGGCGAATTGACCCGATAAAATCACGAGTGGAATTCCACCTCCGGGATGAGCGCTACCTCCGCAATGATAGAGATTGCTGATGCGTGGATCTTTGTTCTTGGGTCTGAGAAATGCACTAAACATCGAATTTGAAGATGAACCATAAAGCGATCCACCCGTGGCATGAAATTCAGAAGAAAAATCGTCCGGACTGATGATGGTAGGTTCGGCAGCCATATAAGATCGCATGCCTGGTAAAAAGCGTTCAATCATTGAAAGAATGGACTGTTTATATGATTCTTTCCGGTGCGAAGTCCATTCGCCATTTGATGAAGTAGGCGGAGTATTCACAAGCACAAACCAATTCTCTTTTCCATTCTTTGATTGCGTTGAGTCTGTTTTACTTGAGACGCTAATATAGACAGTCATTTCTTCCGGTGCAGATTTATCATTGAATATCAAACTGAACTCTTGTTGATATGCATCAGAAAATAGAACTGTATGATGTGACATTGAAAATGGATTTTCAAGCATGGGAATAAGCATGACAAAACCCGAAGTTGAGAGCTCGGGCTTTTTAAATTCTTTTTTTGCAAGCAATGTATGTTGTGCATGAAATACATCTGCATTTGAGATGATATGATCAGCTTGAAAAAAATCTCCGTCTTTTGTTGAAACACCAAGTGCTATATTTCCATTGGTTCTGATGGATGTGACATCTTTGTTAAAATGAAATTTCACTCCCAATTCAATACATCTTTTATGAAAAGCTTCAGCAATTGCATAGATGCCACCTTGAGGGTACCAACCACCATATTCACATTCAATGAATGGGATGACCATCAAAGTAGCGGGTGCCAAAAAAGGTGAAGATCCATTATAGGTTGCAAATCGATCAAAAAGTTGAATGAGTTTGGGATTTGTAAACATTTCAGCATTGAATGCATGAAACTTTTGCGTGAATTTCAAAGAAGGAAGTGCTGGTAACAATGAGAGATTCTTGCTTTTTAAGAATTCTTTGAATCCATCAAATGGATGAAATAAAAAAACATCTTTTGTTGCATGGTAGACTTTGCCCGAATGCGCGAGATATGCATTCATTTCTTTCATTGATTGTTTTCCAAAGACCCTTTCAGTTTCTTCATTGCGTTTGTATGGATTCGAATAACAATCATATTTCGTTCCATCCAGCCAGCGATAATGACATATCGGATCAATAGGAAGCAGAGAAAGATATCCATCTAATTTGACGCCTGTTTGCTCAAAGGCATCTTTTAAGATGAAAGGCATGGTTATAAGTGATGGACCGGCATCGAATATGCAATCATCAAAGTGAACACGGCGCATTTTTCCGCCAGATTCGGATCGCTTTTCAATGATGCTGACCGCATACCCTTTTGCAGCCAATTGCATTGCTGCATTCATGCCGCCTATTCCGGATCCGATCACAATGACATCAGTCTTCATCAATGTCTATCCTTTTTCTTCTCGTTTCCTTCTTTTTGCTGGTGATATGCTTTGAATGCAAGCGTTCCTCTTTCGATAATCGTGTTGGTGCCGTTGCCTTGCGTACTTTTGGCTCTATGAGTGCTTTTCTAATAAGCATTTTCAATTGTTTGATAGCCATTTCTTTGTTTTCATATTGGCTTGCCCCACGTTGTTCTGTAATGACAATCAGACCATCCTTATTGACTTTTGTCTCCGTCAATGCGAGTAATCGCAAGCGAACTTCAGCCGGTAATTCGATGTGTGCGAACACATTGTAAATGAGCCGCACTTTTGATTCAACTTTGTTTACATTTTGTCCGCCAGGTCCGGTTGAACGAGCTGTTTTAAAAGTGAGAACATCTTCAGGTATGCTATACCGTTCATTGATGCGCAATAATCTTTGATTCATGATTGTCTTCCTTTCCTTTTATGATCGGTATGAATAAATCCAAATATACTTCCGCAAATACCCCCCAATATATGAGCAAATTGTGAAATGGCATCTGGTTTGAATGATGCGAGGAATTCTTTCCCAAGAAACAATGCAACAATGATGACAAATGTGAGTGGTATATGTCCGCTTTTGATATTTGCAAATGAACTGAGCAAAATGAGCATGAACACAATGCCACTTGCACCGAGCAGACCTGTATTGGTAAAAAATATGGCTATGATTCCCGTGAAGAGAGCAGTGATTGCAATCATTACAAGCATTGTTTTGGAACCATATTTTTCTTCTAGCAATGGACCAATGAGAAGAATCAAAGTAAGATTTCCGAAGAGATGTTCCCATGAAACATGACCAAGCACATGTGTGAACATTCTCAGATAGCTCAAGGGATTGAATATGCCGGAAGGCCATGCGGTGAACAAAGCTGTTGTAGACATGCCGCCGGTCATTGTAGACAAAATCATCACGGCAAAAGCGATGAGTGAAAATGTAAGGATGACCGGAGAATTATAATGAATCTTCATGGTTTAGGGATCTTCAATTTCAAGCACATTTCCTTTTTTATCAATCAATCCCCACTTTGCGAGTCGATAATTATATCGCGGATCATCGATGTCAATGTCGGACTGTGTTGAATCCAGATTCACGCGCACTTTTCCATTCTGAAAATATCCATAATCAAATCCACAGCACCCTTCATCTATTGCACCGAATGACCGTTGAATCGCGCGTTCACCTTTTGTATTGATGAACATGACAAGTCCTTTCTTTCTCACTGCGGCAAGTCCTTCGCTGAATCGATGCGCTTGATCGAATTGAGGTGGGATTGCCCAATCGCCATTGTGAT
Source organism: Candidatus Kapaibacteriota bacterium (assembly GCA_049426725.1). Taxonomy (GTDB): domain Bacteria; phylum Bacteroidota; class Ignavibacteria; order Kapaibacteriales; family UBA961; genus UBA961. The sequence goes on along the minus strand of JBMSYN010000008.1, from coordinate 46,151 downwards.
TGATATATCCGAAACGATATTTGTCATGGGCTACACATAGACCTTGATGAAATTCGGGAAAATAATATGTGGCTGCACCGCCAAGTGTCCCTTCAATGATGCGATCGAAAACTTTCCTTCCATTTTTGTCAATGAATAGATAATGTGAATCCGTAGAATCAATCACTGCGCAGATGCCTTCGGAAAAGCGGGGTCTGGCACCACCATCTCCACCATAGATTGTTGGAATGCGAACATTTCCTTTACGATCGATGAAACCGATGCGACCATTCTTTATGAATGAATACATTCCCTCGCCTGCAAACCACAATTCCGGATGAGAATAGGGCAGAACAATTGTACCGGTTGAATCTATGATACCACATTGTTCATTTGAATCGGCAATGATTGCATATCCATCTTCGAATTCAGAGGCATAATCAAATTGTTCAATGAATGCTTCTTCGCCGTTTGGTAGCACATAGACATAGTGTTCGCCATCAATAAGTTTTGGTGTCAAATCTTTTGATGGATATCCCTTTTTTTGAATTCCACATGCAGCGAGCATAAGCATCATCAAGATTGCAATGCTTTTTGGCTTCATTGTTCATCCCTGTAAATGTGAAGAATTATGTGAGCAATCACAAAGGTATATTGCCATGTTTTTTCCAAGGATTGGTGTCTTCCTTGGTTTCCAAAAGATTCAATGCGCGAATGAGTTTCTTTCGGGTTTCGGATGGTTTGATCACATCGTCGATATATCCTCTTTCGGCTGCAGCATAAGGATTGCAGAATTGGTCATTGTATGCTGCTTCGAGTTCTGCTGCTTTTGCAACTTTATCTTCTGCTCCATCGATCTCTTTCTTGAATAAGATCTCAACTGCGCCTTTGGCTCCCATAACGGCAATTTCTGCAGTCGGCCATGCGATATTATAATCACCGCGAATATGTTTTGAATTCATCACATCATAAGCTCCGCCATAAGCTTTCCGAGTGATGACTGTCACTTTTGGAACGGTTGCCTCACAGAATGCATAGAGCAATTTTGCGCCATGTCTAATGATGCCGCGCCATTCTTGATCTGTGCCGGGAAGAAATCCCGGAACATCTTCAAATACCACAAGTGGAATATTGAAACAATCGCAGAAGCGAACAAAGCGAGCTCCCTTAATTGAACTATTGATGTCCAATACACCAGCCATTGATGCCGGTTGATTGGCGACGATGCCAATGGGGCGACCGTCAAGCGTTGCAAATCCAACGACGATATTTTCTGCATACTGTGCATGGATCTCAAAAAATTGAGATTCATCAACAACTGTTTTTATCACATCCTTAATATCATACGGTTGATTGGGATTTGCAGGAATGATTGTATCAAGGGTTGTGCATTCTCTGTCTTGAAGATCAATCGTTGGAATATGAGGCAATGCAGAAGTATTGCTTGAAGGAAGATAGCGCATCAAATCGCGAACGCGATTGAGTGTGTCGAGTTCATCTTCGCATGCAACATGCGCAACGCCGGATTTTGATGCATGTGTTTCTGCTCCACCCAATTCTTCAAATGTCACTTCTTCATGAGTCACGGTTTTTACAACATTGGGTCCGGTGACAAACATATAGGAACTTCCCTTGGACATAAACACGAAATCCGTGATGGCCGGGGAATACACTGCTCCACCTGCGCATGGACCAAGTATCACGCTAATTTGTGGTATGACGCCGCTTGCCATTGTATTTCGAAGAAATATGTCGGCATATCCACCAAGAGAAACAACACCTTCTTGAATGCGAGCTCCACCGGAATCGTTCACGCCAATGATTGGTGCACCAATTTTCATTGCGAGATCCATCACCTTGCAAATTTTCTCGGCATGTGTTTCAGAAAGTGATCCGCCAAAGACAGTGAAATCCTGAGAAAAAACGCATACTGTTCTGCCATGTATTCGACCGGTTCCGGTGATTACTCCATCCCCGAGAGGGCGATTTTTTTCAAGACCAAAATTTGTAGAACGATGTCTCACAAACATATCCATCTCCTCAAAAGAATCCGGATCAAGCAATATGTCGAGTCGCTCTCTAGCCGTCAATTTTCCTTTTTTATGTCTATCCGCAATTTTTTGTTCGCCACCACCAAGCATCGCTTCTTTTTTTAGGGCTTCAAGGATTTGAAATTTGTCTGACATGTTCTGACTTCCATAGTGATATTCAGGGCTGCAATATGCGAAATTCGAGGGAGACCCTCCAGAATTGTCATGACTACAGTATTCATGGCTTGATTTTTGTGGTGATAAGTGCTCATTTCTAAGTGAAGATCAATGAATAAAGTATATGAACAGGCGGTTCAGGAATTCCTTTCGGCATGTGAATTGCAGAAAGGATATTCCCCGCATACGATTGAAACATATCGGTTTGCGTTGATGGAGTTCCTGGACTACTTTATTGCTGAATTTGGCGTAAAACCAGAAATAAATGCCATAGAACCTGCAGATATTCGACCATTTTTGGGATATCTGCATGATCGAGGTTTGGCGAAAAAGTCATTGCGCGTGAAAATCGCCGCGGTAAAATCATTCTTCAAATTCGCATTTCGGCAATCGTGGATCGATCGCAATCCCGCAGCGATCGTCTCCACGCCGAAGGCGGAAAAGAAATTGCCATCATTTTTACAGCCCGGTGAGATTGAATCATTGATGGATTCATTTGATGCATCCACTCCGAATGGTGCGCGAAATATTGCCATTGCCGAATTATTATATAGTTCGGGATTGCGGGTGAGTGAGCTCATCAATCTTCCCATGCAAGATTTGGATATGCATGCCGGAACGGTTCGTGTGATGGGCAAAGGCAAAAAAGAACGAATCGTGCCCATTGGCAAACAAGCCATTCAGGCATTGGAAACATATCTTGCTTTGAGATCAAATTTGACAATGCTCGATACGGCAAAGCCCGATGGTAAAGTGTTCTTGAGTGATAGAGGCAAAGTGATGAATCCTTCTGTTGTGTATAGAATCATCAGAAGAGCGATGAATCCAGTGACTGAATCACCGCAGAAAAGTCCGCATGTATTGCGTCATACATTTGCAACACATTTATTGGACAATGGAGCAGATATCAGTTCGGTGAGTGAAATGCTTGGTCATAGTTCGCTCTCCGCAACGCAAGTTTATACGCATGTGTCTGTCGACAGATTAAAGCAGGCATATCAGAAAGCTCATCCAAGAGCATAATATGAAAGGTATACATGAAAATACATGAATTTGAACATGGTCTGAAAGATCGCGTGGCAATTGTCACAGGCGCAGCTTTTGGAAATGGTAGTGCATTTTGTGAGCGCCTCGCGGAAGAGGGTGCAATTGTTGTCATTGCAGATCTTGCCGATGCAAGCGAAACAGCAGAAAAAGTTCGTCAAGCAGGTGGCAGAGCGTTGACCATAAAGGCAGATTGCACAAAACCCGATGATGTAAAACACTTGATAGATGCAACGCTCAAAGAATATGGCACCATCGATATACTTGTGCATAATGTTGGGATGTATGATGAAGCTCCTTTGGAACTCATCACACATGAACAATGGACACATATGATGGAAATCAATCTCACAAGTTTATTTCTTGTTACACAAGCAGTGATGCCAACAATGAAAGCGAATAATTTTGGAAGAATCATCACGCTTTCTTCAAATACAGTCTGGCTCGGTACACCATTTCTTTCACATTATGCTGCAGCAAAAATGGGCGTTATTGGATTCACAAGATCACTCGCGTCAGAAATCGGTAAGCATGGAATAACAATCAATGCCATAACTGTTGGATTAACTGCAACTCAAAGACCTTCAGATGTGCGCTTGTCTAAAACAATTCTCGAACATATACTTCCTGAACAAGCAGTGCATAGACCCGATGAACCGGAAGATATAGCAAATCTTGTGGCATTCCTTGCATTGCCTGCATCAGGAATCATTACAGGTCAGACTATTAATGTTGATGGTGGAGCTGCAAGACATTGACATCCCTTTTTAAAGAAATATCGAATCTTGCCACAGAGCAAAGAAATCAACGCTCAAGCGATATTGATCTGATGAGTACGATGGAAATTCTCGAATTGATCAATAGTGAAGATGCAATGGTCGCTCATGCTATCAAAGATGAATTACCATCGATAGAAAAAGCAGTTGACATCATTACTGAGCAGTTTAAGCTTGGTGGGAGATTATTCTATGTTGGTGCCGGAACAAGTGGAAGACTTGGAATAGTTGATGCATCAGAATGTCCACCAACATTTGGTACGAATCCCGAAATGGTACAAGGCATCATCGCGGGTGGCGATCAAGCAATGTTTAAGGCACAAGAGGGTGCTGAAGACTCAATAGAGTATGGGGCTCAGGCATTGATTGACAATAGAGTCAATGACAATGATGTGATTTGTGGAATTGCCGCTTCAGGCAGAACCCCATTTGTGCGCGGGGCATTAGATAAAGCAACAGATTTGGGATGTCATACAATATTGGTTACAACAAATTCGCGAGATCAACTGAGTTCACTCGGTGTACATGCCGAAATAGTCATTGCACCTAATGTAGGACCGGAAGTCATTGCGGGTTCAACCAGAATGAAAAGTGGCACCGCACAGAAAATGGTGTTGAATATGCTCACCACTGCATCCATGATCAGATTAGGAAAAAGTTATGGAAATATCATGGTGGATTTGCAATTGACAAATGCGAAATTGCGTGAAAGAGCAAAACGCATCATCATGGAAATTGCTGATGTAAATTATGATAAGGCAAGTGAAATTCTTGATTTGTCTAATGGCCATGTAAAAACAGCACTTGTGATGCTTCTTGCTGATGTTGATGCAAAAACAGCAGGCGAACGTTTGCAGAATGCTGATGGATTTATCAAACATGCCCTTTAAGGAGCTACTTGTGAAAAAGAAACAATTCGCACCAAATACACAACAATTACGAAAAGCATTGAAATCACATCGCTTGGAACATCTTCATCAAAACACAAAGATTCTTTGTACGATGGGTCCGGCAATTGCATCGCAAAATAAAATTGTGGAATTGGTATTGGCAGGAGCAAATGGATTTCGACTCAATATGTCTCATGGTTCACATGAAGTACATCTTGAGAATATAAAAATCATTCGATCGGCTGAAAAAAAATTGGGTGTCTTTCTTCCCATCGTGGCCGATTTGCAAGGACCCAAAATTCGAGTGGCGGATTTGAAAGATCAAGTAATTGAATTAAAAGACGGGGATAGCTTTGTGATTGCAGATAGACAAAAAGCAAAAAAGTCTACTGATAAAATTCCGGCTAAGTTTATTCCCGTAGAATATCCGGAAATAGCACATGATGTCAAAAAGGGTGACATCATGCTCTTTGACGATGGATTGATGAAAGTGATGGTCACTTCAGTGAAAGCTCCATTTGTTCATGTGAATGTATTAAATGGTGGCATCCTCAAATCCAGAAAAGGTATCAATCTTCCAAATGTGAAAGTCAGTCAACCTTCTATGTCCGAAAAAGATAAAAAAGATGTGAAATTCGCAATTGAAAATAGAGTTGATTATATCGCCTTGTCATTCGTGAGGAAACCTGAAGACATCCATCACATAAAAAAACATATTGCAAAACTTGGTGGTAAACAATGGGTGATTGCAAAGATTGAAAAGCCCGAGGCAGTAGCAAATATAGATGCAATTGTTCAGGCATCTGATGTGATCATGGTGGCTCGAGGAGATCTTGGAGTAGAGATTCCCGCTGCTGAAGTGCCTACAGTTCAGAAAAATATCATAGCAGTGTGCAATCGTTATGCGAAACCCGTGATTACGGCAACACAAATGCTTGAATCAATGATCAATAATCCAAGGCCAACCAGAGCAGAAGCGAGTGATGTCGCAAATGCTGTATTAGATGGAACAGATGTGGTAATGCTTTCAGCAGAAACAAGCGTAGGTTCATATCCTGTTGAAACGGTTAGTTATATGCGTACGATTTGTAGTGAAGCAGAATCGCATTGTAAACAAGATGACATGCGAATCAGAAGAAGAACAATGGGCTTGCCAAGAAAAGAACATAATACAGATTTGATTGCAACGGCAGCGGCAACAATAGCTGAGAATGAAGATGTGGCAGGTATTTCAACATTGAGCTTGTCCGGTGAAACGGCATTGCTTATTTCCAATAGAAGACCCAATGCGCCAATCATTGCGATGACAGAATTTGCAGAAATCGCGCGAAGAACCGGATTGTTCTGGGGTGTGACAGGCGTATTGATAGCCAAAGTTGGTGGCACAGACTTTACAGTCGAACACATGAAGCAATTTCTGAAAAAAGAACAATTCTTCAAGTCCGGAGAATCGGTTGTCATTACTATTGGACGACCACTCGTTGCAAGATCGCGAACAAATATGCTTACGATTGAACAAATCCCTTGAGTATGAATATCCAATTCACATTCTTGATGTGTTTGCTTTTCTTTCATGGGATATCAACGGCTCATGAATCTTCATTCAAAGTGAAATCAACAATTCGTTCAGAAGGATATCTTCAATATGGTGAAGCCCGCAGCAATGATGAACTTCCAAATTATCTCGTATCAAACACTCTGCTTTCTACACCTGCAATGAATCTGCTTTCGGGTTCATTGAATGTATCCAACAACAATTGGAAAGCTGAAATATCAGGTATAACCGGAACCTATGCTGAAGAAAATCTAGCGCATGAACAAGGAATTCTCAAACATATTGGGTCTTTGTGGTCTGCATATCAGATAGATGAACAAACAGAAATCCTTGCAGGAATTTACCCTTCGCATATCGGACTGGAATCTCCATCAGGTTTTGATTGCATTAATCCATCGCGTAGCATTGTTGCAGACAATTCGCCATACTATCAATCCGGAATTCGGATTAGACATCAAGTAGATAATCAAACCTATACTCTTCATTTATTGAATGGTTGGCAACAAAGCACCATCGATTCAAAGGGAATATTGCCTGCAATCGGTTATGATTACAGTGGAGTCACGGATAATCTACAATATGTTTGTGCTGGATTTATAGGTTCTACAATTCATGACTCAACTTATGGAGTGAGATTATATCAACATATTGGCGCAACCTATAAAGCAAGTTCTGATGTGATGATTTCTGCAAGTATTGATATTGGAACGCAGAAGCAGAAGGAAACAATAAATTGGATGATGGCTCCATTATTGATGATGCAATGGAAATTACATGCACAATGGAATCTCAATGGAAGATTGGAATATTATCATGATCCGGATTTCATGATTGCAAATGCAATACAAGGAATCACGGGATTTGGGTATTCATTTGGATTGGATTATATGCCTCTTGACATGGCAAAATGCCGTATCGAATATCGAAATATCAGAGATATAAGGAATAATTTCGGAAATGAAAATACTGCATCATATCTTGGAATGCATATTCAATGTTTCATCTCTTCACTCTTGATTGGGGACCATCAGGAGAATCAGTAATCGCTTGCCTTAACTGATAAAGAGTTTGATTGTCTGAGTCCAAACTCTCAGCAATATCTAGATAACGATTTGCCTCTTTCAATCTACCTGTCATCCACGCATATTGAGCAAGATTCAATACTTGATTTGCAGTGATTGAAGTCAAACCTTTGTATAAATGATTGCTCTTTCCTTTCGTTGATTGAATCAATGTCTCAAAATCGGCATTGAGTAATTCAAGAGGAATTTCAGGTAAGCCTGAAGGCGGGGGAAGCATGATTCGAAATGCCAATCCCTGTGGAACTTTTGCATAAGACTGTGCAAGATTAGGTTCGCTTTGTAATACTTCAGTTGTGATGAATACCGGACGTCGATATGCAATGGCGCTATCAATCATTGCATTCATCACAGAAAGATATCGTGATTGTAACACTTCTGCAGAATAGGGGAGATCTTGTTCAAACTTTTGTAATTCCTCAAGAAAAGCATTGAATTGATAGTCAACTTTACCAAGAAAAGGATATTGCCTTTTCAGTTGAATCGGAAACCATGTTCTTCTTAACAATTCTTTCTCAACCATGATGATATCCGGACGATATCCTTCTACAATCTGCTTATACAGAAATCCCGAACATAGATAATCCCACTGTGATGAAATGATCACTGCATTCTTGGGAAGTGGATCAATCATCAGCTTTATATAAGAAGGAACAGATGTATCGGCATGCTTATCATTTTCAGTATAATTCATTCCAAGATTGAACAATGGAAGTATAAGTAAGGCATATTGAAATTGCATTCTTCCTTTGATCAATCCATGTAAACCAAAAGCAGCAAGAATAAAGGCACCAATGAATCCGGAGATGAAATATGTCTCGATATCGTGAATTCCATAATTCAATGCATATGCCAGATTTCCAAGGATAAGCATGATGCTAAATATGCATAGTGATTTATTTGCTTTCCATGCACTATACACCCCAAATGCAATCGGTAATAGAATAATCCAGGATGTCATGCCGATGAGGGCTGACCAATATTTGGGGAAATTATCTTTAGCCGTTCCTTCATTGAACATCCACACTTGATATTGCTTGCCAAATGCATGATAGGAAAATGCATCCCAATTTCTGTGGACTTCCCCCCAATTGACAATCGGACCTTGCGCACTTCTCATCGGCAAGTATAACCAGATGAGGAGTCCGCACATAAAAAGTGGAATGATTGGCAATAAACCGCGAAATGCATCTTTTGTGAATTGAAACTTACCGGTTTTCCAATCGCTGAAATAACCAATAATCATTGCAGGGGCAAGAAGGATTGTGGTGCCATGATTGGTGAATGACAAACCAATGAGAAATCCCCAAATCAATAAGTGATTGGACATGCCTCCATGCTTCATTGCTTTTATGAAAAAGTATATGCTCAGCATGAAAAGGAGCAATTGCAATGAATACACTTCCAATGCTGTTGCCTGCGACCAAACAGTTGAGCCAAAGCCAAATGTCAATGCAGTGCATAATGAAATGATTCCGAGATATTTCTTATCACTATTGGTAATACTCAATGCTTCATCAAGTATCAATGAGAAGACGCTTATTGACAATGCAGTGGTGAGTGCCGCGAAAAGATTCAAATCATAAACAGTCGAAAATGGAGAAATCACACTCCAAACATGTGTCAAGATCGTGTACAGTGGATACCCCGTGGGGTGGGCTATACCAAGGGTATGAGCCACAGCTGCCAATTCACCGGAATCAGTGAAACCAATATCGGGCATCATCGTGAGTAGATACACACAATATGTGAGCACAAACAATAAAGTTGCTCGTAAGAATGAAGAAAGGAAGAATGCATTCATCATATTATTACTGTAGTCTTGTATGTAAAGTTCTTGTCATGACAGCCAAGTTGACATCATGTACTCTGATGATGGAACAATGCTTATTCATGAGTAAAGCATGCAATAGATGGGTTGGAATATCTCGATCTGAAGGATTTGTAATTCCGAGTGTGGATCCAATAAATGATTTGCGCGATATGCCAAGTAGCATCGGATATCCAATCTCATGAAATTCATGAAGAGATTTCAATAATTCCCAATTATGCTCAAGTGTTTTTCCAAAACCAATTCCAATGTCGATGATGAGTTTTTCTGCACCATATTGCAATGCCAAAGCACATCGATTCATGAGATGCAGTTTTACTTCTTCAGTCACATTGTCATAGTGTGGGTTATTCTGCATTGTAGCTGATATGCCTTTGCGATGCATGATGATAAGCGGAACATCATAGTGCGCGGCTATTTTTGCAAGCTCGGGTCCTGCATCCAAACCGGAGACATCATTAATCATCGATGCACCTGCTTTCATTGCAGTTTCTGCAACTTCCGGCTTTGTTGTGTCAATTGATATTGTTGAATCAGGGTGAATTGCTTTTATGCCTTCAATCACCGGAATGGTTCGAGCGATCTCTTCTTTTATGGAAATGATTTCCGCACCGGGTCTTGTACTTTCACCACCGATATCGATTATATCAGCACCTTGTTCAATCAATTCGCAGGCATGCTTGATTGCAGCTTTATGCTCTGCATAGAGTCCGCCATCTGAGAAAGAATCAGGCGTGACATTTACTATACCCATGATGGATGGAAATCGATTCATTCTTTTATGTCCGATATAAACCAAGTGTCATTTGACTTGAGCAAGGTAAAGGTAAATGTATTCAAATAATTGAATGAACATCTAATGGAATGTTTGCTTGCTGACAATGTATCTGTTTGTGAATACGCAATGTCTTTCTTTTGAATGTCGAAAGCCAATTTTTCTAATTTGGGAAATTGCTCATATCGTTCTTTGGCTTTCATCTGTTTTCCAGTGCCATGAATGAGTAATTCCGAAGCCCCAATGATGTTTCCGCTGTCAAGCTCGGCTTTTAGAAGATATACAGTGCCTATGGAAGTTTCCTGTGTGGGATTGATGATTCCTGATGAACCTGATCCAATCCGAACAAGTTCGCATGAAGCACAAAACAATAGAAAACAAATGAAGAGATATTTCATAGATCAAAAAATTCTGTAGTATGATGTAATGCCGTATCCAATGCCAACGTTGATTTTGTGAAAGGATGAGTACATCCAAATACATGTCCGGTTGCTGGAATGACGTGAAGTTGAATAGCATCAGATTGCTCTTTCAATGCAAGTGCTTCTTTTAATGGGACTGTCATGTCCTGTTCGGCATGGACAATCGAAATGCTTGCATTGATTGATATTATTGAGCGCATCAAAGAATACTCTTCGCCATGCAATTCAAGGTCTTCGATATAAGAATACTTCATCAGAATTGGAATTCCATCCTGAGTCTCATCCACCTGAAATATACCCTTTTCTTTCCAAACTTGTTTTTGTCTTTCAGTGAATCGACCAAATCGTGAAATGGGATTCCACAATGCAATTTTATGTATGGCTGGATTTTTCTCGGCTATGAGCATTGCAATTCCTGCTCCACGAGAATGACCCATTATGTAAATCTTTCCATTCCATCGTGATGAAACTTGTGAATGCAATGTGCTTGAGGTATCAAGCAATGCATCGATGATGCATTGAGTATCTGATAGTTCTTCTGTAATTGTATTCTTCGCGAATTCATCCGGTTTGTCTATGTGCATGGAATGAGCAGAATATCCATTTAATGACATATTCCACGTGATTGTGATTGCTCCTGTTGCCGATAGACATTGAGCGACATAAGGAAAGAATCCCCAATCTTTAGAACCACGGAAGCCATGAATGAGAAGTATGACAGGGTATGATCCTTGCTCGGGCATTCTGATTTCCCCATGAATCAAGGTATCATGCGTATTATGGAGTTCAAATGCTACATGTTTCATGGAGAAATAAGTACAATCTCTCGTTGAACATAGTGTTTGCTTTGCATTTCGATGATATATGTTCCGGCAGGGAAAGGTTGCGGTATTGTAAACAATTGTTGTGTCTTATTTCCAGACAACACATGCTGATACAATAAAGCTCCTTCCAAAGAATATACTTTGATTATGCCACTTGCAGTTTCTTCCATTGAAGATGAATATGATATCGAAATGCGATCCTGAATTGGATGAGGTGGCATTATCTTCATCATGAGCAATGAAGAGAGTTTGAATCCGGTCAAGTCATTTGCACATATTCTGGAAACAGTCAATGAACCATTGATCGAGTCGATGGTAATTGATCTGTTTGTTTCAGGTTGAATCTTTGAAAAGACAATTGGTGAAATTCTATGCTGTGTCACCAAAGCTCTCCCATGAATGCGGGAAATGATTCCTCCCTTCAAAGGTATTTGATTTGCGGGGATGGACCAAGTGACCAATGAGTCATTATTGGATACAATGGCGTTTGGTTCTGTTTGTAAAATACTAAACAAGTTGCCATCCAATTTGACTGAATAGGATATTGAGCGTAGTCTTGCCATGCTCAAATCGCCTTGAAGTTTGCAGTAGATCGTCAATGTGTCGCCGAAGTCAACAGAATAATCATCAGTGCTAAGAATAGCGGAATATGCCTCTTTGGGAACATTCATTGAAATTGATATTGAACTCTTTGCCTGACAATCGCGATGTGCATACATATTCAATACATCTGTTGGTGAACTTCCCTCTATGAATGCCTTGCCTTTGACATATGCATGTATTGTGTCTCCAATTGACAACTGCGAGGGAAGTGTTCGTGGTATTGACAATGTGTATTCGGGTAATTGTTTTACAATGTTCACTGAATCCAGAATGACTGTAAATGGTGAGACATTCTTGATGATGATTGGAATCATTGAAGTGTCATCACGATATAGAGTTGCAAAATCAATCGTTTTTGGTGTGACTGAAATAGAGATTGTATCAATCATTCCCGAGCAATGTATAGTCATCCTTTTCCCACAAGTCATATCAGTAATGATGATGGAATCCTTCCATGCACCAATATTTGCAAGACGGGGTGCGAATCGGAAGGGAAGTTCAATGCTTCCATTTTGTGATATGGTAATGATGGTGTCTTGCACAATGATTGCTTGTGCATTTGTTGAAACACGGCATGTCCCTGATTGCATACCTGCATTGGAAAGAGTTGCTTTTAATGGTATATCGGGCGAACAAATCTCATGAATACCCACGTCAAATAGTACGGGATTCACTGCAATATCCGGCGCAGAATATATTCCCTTTCCTTCAATTGTTTGATTCTTTCCAATGGTATTGCCTGAACTAGAAACAAGTTCTATTGTATATGTGTATTGTCCTTGAGTTTTCGGTGAAAATCGAATGATCAATGGAATGGAATCACCTGATTGTAAAACTCTTGGGAGCGCTGCGCCGAATGTGTAGGAAAAAACATTTGATGTGGCTGATGCACGTATTGCTAGCAATGTATCATTCAACATTCCGGGATTGCTGATCATGATTGTATCTTCCAATGCTGTTGTGTCACATTGCATGGAGAATGTAGCAAGCGTATCGCTCAAAGCAAGTCGAGCTTGACGAACAATTATGCGGATGGGAATGCATATCGTTGTTGGACATTCCTTCGAGGCATCAATGCAAAGCGTGTCAATCAGAAGTGTGTCGTTCAAACTTGGCTTCACCAACAAAGATATCTGACCCGATTTTCCCGGATTGATGATTGATGGTCTTGGCAATGGATCAGCAAGTTGTATTTGTTGATTGACTTTCAGGGTCATTCTTTGTATGTCTGCAAGCGCAGTACCAATTGAAAACAGATCTCGATAAATTGTTTTTGTCATTCCTTGATCTACTGTGTCAATCAATACCGTATCAGCAAATGCAATTTCAGTTGAAATCGCTTGCGCTGCAATGATCATAGGTACTGTGTCTTTGCATGGACCACTAATCACGAGCAATGTGTCTAAATATCTACCTGTCTTCTTTGATTTTGTTTCTATGATTGCGGAAATAGGCGTGCTGATAGTAAATGGAAAAGTCTTCGGAGAAGTGATTGTTGAAGAACCTGTTTTTGAGACTATCCCATGAATTTGAGTTGCGCCTGTTCCAAGCACTTGAATTGTGGCGGAGCATTGACCTTTGTCGGTGATGCAATGCTTTCCCGCCCACAAAGAATCACTGGCAGAACCCGCTATAGCATATCCTCTTCTTCCAATGAGATTCACAATGCGAGGAGATGTTCTATTTAACATGGTATCCGAATGAAAAATATGAAGGCGCGAAACCGCATCAGGCGCAAGTGGCAACCCCTTTTTATATCGCAAGGTTATCGTGGATTGTTTTCCCGGAGCAATAAACATTGGCAATACATGTGGTGCCAGTGAAAACGATGCACTATCTCCTCCTGAAATTGCCAGACCATGAATGACAAGATTGGCATTGCCTGTATTTTTTATTGTGAGCGTACTATCTTTTATGGGATTGCAATCTGACAAAATCACAAAATTTTCTGCTGTTGTGATATTTGGAGCGGTGCCAACACTTTTCATGGTTATAATTTTATCACACATGCCGAATCTGAACATGAATCTCTGTGTTGTCACACCTGTATCTTTCATGATGATGCGATAACGAAGAAGCGCTGAATCTCGAGCAGGGATACGAAGTGGCAAGGTTGTATTCCAAAGAACCGTATGACCGGGAGGTACATCCATGGGATTGATTGTAGTCAATGTAATATCCAAATCGGATCTATTTTGAACCATGAATGAAGAATCACTTACAGATCCAACTTCTCTTGATCCAACATTGATTGTATCTCTAATTCCTGCATTGAGCGTGATATCTGATGCAGTCCCTTGCAAAGGAATTGCAAAAGATTCCAATGGATTGATCATACTGATGCCGATTGTAGCATTGCGTACACCGGAAGCGGTTGGACGAAATGTTACATGGACAAGTCTTTCTTCGCATTGACCCAATGCAAATGTTGTAAATGGCAGAGTGAAATCGCTTGCTGCCGGACCATTCACGGTCAAAGTCACTATAGTTGATTCAAATGAATAGTTTCTAATGAGAATCGAATCATGTTTGAGTGAATTAACGCATGTATTTGCAAATGTGAGTCCATTTCTTGGCACAACTTCATGAAAGCCGGGAATCATTTTGTAAATGCCTTCACCAACAACCCAACCTGAAGTATCTGAAAACATTTTGATGTCATCCAAAGACCCCGTTGTTCCACAATTTCTATATTCCCACGATCTTCCGGCATTTGATGTATAATAGACTGATCGATCATAACCGCAAGCCCAGCCGGTTGTGGCTGATGTCAAATATGTGCCGAACATATTATCCGGAGTTGGAACGCGATTCCAATTCTGACCTTTGTCCGTCGTGAAACACATTCCTCCACCACCGCCTCCTCCTTGACATGCCACGCCGCTCCAAGGAACAAGAAAACTATCGCCAAGCCATGCTATTTCTTCTTGCCATGCATTGATGGAATTTGCTCTGGAAAATACACTCCATGTTTGACCGGCATTTGTTGATTGCCAAATCAAGCCGCTGCTTGATGCATATCCGATATCACTTGATTCATCCAGTATCAAATCGCACATCCCGCTTTGAGGTTCAGATCCCTGAAAGAGTGTCCAATTTGTGCCGCCATCAGTTGTTCTATAATATAATTGAGGTCCACCACAACCGCCACCCACAACCAAACCAAGATTTTGATCTTTGAAATAACAACCCCACAATGAACCTTGTGCATTATTTGGAGTGATATTGATCCATGAAGCACCTCCATCAAGTGATTTCCAAATGCCTTCCGGACCCGATGTGAAACCTATCTGCGGCGTAACAAAATGAATGCTTTCCAACATTGGATTTTGAAATTGCGTGGCTTTAGATCCAATCCATGTATTGCCTCCATCCGTTGTGCGGACAATAGAAGCATTAAATCCACAAGCCCAACCCAATTGTGCATTTCCGGGAAGAAAATAGATGTCCAGCCAATAATTGTTCGCATATCCGGTAGGAAGATTCACACTTTTCCAATACTGTGCATTTCCCTCGACAATGATGCCAAAGAGAATTGCAATGCAATAAGCAATATGGAGGAAAAGTTTCAAGTGTTGACTCCACTCTTGAGCGAGAAATACTGTTTATATTTAATCCAAGCAATGACTATCAACAATTGCAAGCCGGTCATTGCTGCCATTGCACCGGCGATTGAACCATTCAATGAATCTGCCAGTGCATAACCACCAATTGCAGCGATGATGCCAAATAATGAAGCAACAATCATGATATGATGCAATTGCTTTAAAAAAAGGAATGCTGTTGCCGGAGGAACGATGAATAAAGCAACAACAAGTATTGCACCAACTACATCAAATGCTGCAACTGTGATAAATGAAACACAAGACATCAAAAGATAATGCCAGAATGTAGTATTGATTCCAATTGATTCCGCATGCCCCGGATCAAATGAAGCGGCTAGAAATTGTCTATAACCAAGTGCGAAAACCAGTATCGTGAATAGCAATACTCCACCCATCATCAATACTGCATAGGGAATCTCAAAGCCCCAAAGAGGAATCATATCAAGAGGTACATAAGCTATCTCACCATATAATACACATTCAGGATCTATATCTACATTGCCCGCAAATGCGGTGATCATGATGATGCCAATTGCAAAAAGCATGGTGAATGTTATGCCAATGGATGCATCTGCTTGAAGTTTTCCTTTTCTGTGAAGAAATTCAATGATGAAAGTGGTGAGTAAACCAACTGATGCGGCTCCAATCATGACAGGCAAACCCGTTCTTGAACCTGTAATCAGAAATGCCGCGACGATCCCGGGTAAGACTGCATGCGAAATGGCATCGCTGATCATGGAACTGTTTCGGACAATCAGAAATGACCCCGCAATAGCGCAAGCAATGGCGGTAAGACATCCCGATACTATGATCCAGATCACTTCCATGAAAAATCCTGAATTGTATATCGCAAAATACTGAAAAATGATCGTTCTTGAGGGTAAAAGAGGGGAACTTTGATCGACTTTTCAGTGACATCAAAAAATGATGCATTTTTGCATATCATATTATCAATAGAATCTCATGAAAGAATTGCAGAATTATATTGCAGGAGCCTGGCACAAACCTGTCAATGATATGTGGCTTGACAATCCGGAACCTGCCACGGGAAAAGTCTATTCTCGTTTGCCCGATTCAACAAAAGAAGATGTTCAAATGGCGGTGGATGCTGCAAAATCAGCATTTCCAATATGGTCGCAGATGTCCGTGGAAGATCGCTCCCGCATCATGCTCGCCATTGCACATGAAATGAAACAATCATTTGATGCGCTTGCCGAAGCGGAATCTCGAGATCAGGGTAAGCCACTTCAATTGAGCAAAGTGATGGATATCCCAAGAGCAATTCAAAACATTGAATTTTTTGCGACAGAAATTCTGCATTTCGCATCTGAATCACATGGGGCTAAAGGCGTTGTAAATTATACTGTACATTCACCAATCGGAATTGTCGGTTGTATTTCTCCATGGAATTTGCCTTTATATTTATTCACCTGGAAAATTGCTCCTGCACTTGCCATGGGAAATTGCGTAATTGCAAAACCATCGGAGCTCACTCCATTAACCGCAACAATGTTTGCTGAAATCTGCATGAAAGCAGGTCTTCCGCCTGGAGTGTTGAATATATTGCATGGAAGTGGAAAGCATGCGGGTGCTGCAATCGTTGAGCATCCTGAGATAAAAGCAATATCATTTACCGGTGGAACCGTGACGGGTGAACACATTGCGGCAATCGCCGCACCAAAATTCAAGAAATTATCACTTGAACTTGGAGGCAAAAATCCATCAATCATTTTTGCTGATTGTGATTTTGACGAAGCCGTACAACAAGCCGTGAGATCGGCATTCACAAATCAGGGAGAGATTTGTTTATGTGGATCGAGAATATTGATTGAAGATTCAATCTATGATGCATTTCGTGATGCATTCATCGAGAAAGTAAAGAAATTAACAGTTGGTGATCCATTTGAAGAGGGAATCAATGTAGGTGCATTGGTTTCAAAAGCCCACTGGGAAAAGGTATTGTCCTATATTCACCTTGCAAAAGAAGAAGGAGGCACTATACTTTGTGGAGGAAATGCAGTGTCGCCAAAAGGAAGATGCGAACAAGGGTGGTTTATAGAGCCAACGGTGATTGAAGGTTTGGACAATGCATGCAGGACTAATCAGGAAGAGATTTTTGGTCCTGTTGTGACATTGCAACGATTTTCATCCGAAGAAGAAGCTATTGCCTTGGCAAATGGCACGAGATATGGTTTGGCTGCAAATGTCTGGACTCAACATTTGGCAAAGGCGCATCGCATGGCGCATGCTTTGGATTTTGGCATAGTCTGGATCAATTGCTGGCTGCTACGAGATTTACGCACACCTTTTGGTGGAATGAAAGATTCAGGAGTTGGTAGAGAGGGTGGATTTGAAGTATTGCGCTTTTTCACAGAGACAAAAAATGTCTGCGTAAAATTCTGATTATTGCGATCTTACATTGAATAAAAGCCAGGTGGAAAAACCAAGTGTTAAAACATAGAGCATGGGTTTGACGAGAGTGTCTAGGGCATTCCAGTTCGAGTTTGGCAAAGCTCCTATGCAAAATGCATAAGAAGGTTGTTGCAATTGTTGCACTTCATCAATGTGAATCGTATCCACTATTGTAATGGCGGGGATGCTGATAATGCGTGATTGATTCGAATCATCAATTCTGATTGTGGCAGACATACCACATGATCTCATCATAACATCATCTTGCTCTGTCATTGAATAGATAGTTCTCATTTCAGAAGGAGTGACAACAATCTTCTTTTCAGAAGTCGGAATCCAGTTAATCTCCGGGAAATGCCTCATCAATTCATTGCGCATAAATTCTTTTTCATCATTTCCTCCGATGATGCTTAATGCATATTCCTCGGATGAGATGCCTTTTTTAAGCGACTCTGACATTGTTGCGATGATTCTGCTGAATTGCATTGCATTGGTGGGCTTCATTTGTGCAAATGTCATGCAAGACATGCTAAACATCAGCATGAAGCATATTGACATCAACCCGCCTTTACTCATCTTTATTATCCCTTTTTTGCAGTGAGTTGTTGCTTCAACAATTTGATTTCTTGAATGAGAGATTCTTCATTCTCAAATAATGAAGGACGCAGACGAATTGGTCTTCTCCTGCCATGCAATCCAATCTTGATTGCACTGAGAGTATTGACTCGAAATCGTTTGTCTTTTACCAAGACTATTGATCGTATGTCTTTCAAGTGAAATGTTCTGCTACGATATCTATTCTTAAATGTAATAGATTCTTTGTCAATGAGTATCACTCTCTTTGCATGATGATTGATGATCAATGAAAGCGCCGAAAACAATACAAAAACAGCCAACAAAATCACTATGGGATCTGTTAAGGTGATGGATAATGTTCGCTCTTCAATAGTTCCTTTGAGCACTGCATATACCATCAATGCTGCACCATACATTGCAAGAGATTTCCAGTAGAAATCAACTTTATAGCGATATGCATGATCTAAGTTTGTATCCATGCCCAATCTCCAATCTCAATCATTCTTTGTTGAATATTTTAGAATGAATGCATATTCCAATGCCAATTCTTTCAAATAATCAAATCGTCCGGATGCACCAAAATGTCCGGCTGTAAACTTTGTGTATAGCAAAATAGTGGAATTTCCTGTGTTATGGTCACGCAATTTGGCTACCCACTTTGCCGGCTCCCAATATGACACCCTTTGATCATGATATCCGGCGATAGCCAAAATATTGGGATAATCTTGGTGAGAGATATTGTCATAAGGAGAATATGATAGCATATATTCAAAATCTTCACGGACATTTGGATTGCCCCATTCTTCATACTCCGCAACTGTCAAAGGAAGTGAAGCATCAAGCATGGTATTCATTAAATCCACAAAAGGCACGCTGGCGATGATATTGTGAAAGAGATCGGGTCGCATATTGGCTATGGCACCCATGAGAAGTCCACCAGCACTGCCGCCTTGCACGGATAAACGATCTTTCGATGAATAGTTGTTGTCAATCAAATATTCGGCACAAGCAATGAAATCTTTGAATGTATGTACTTTCTTCTGAAGCTTGCCATCCAAATACCATTGCTCTCCCATATCGGATCCACCACGAATATGAGCTCGAGCACATACAAATCCACGATTCAATAAACTCACGAGGGAGGAAGAAAATGCGGTTGGCATGGAAAATCCATAAGAACCATACCCTACCATGAAAGCGGGGGCTGTGCCATTTATCTCAGTGTTCTTTTTGTGTATGATTGTGAGAGGAATATGTGCTCCATCCTCAGACTTTGCAAAATGTCGTTCAACTATATATTCTTCCGGACGAAATCCACCGGGAATTTCATCTTGCTTGATTTTCACCAGTGTTCGTGTATTCAAATCATAATCATATACCGTTGGAGGACATATCGGAGAGCTATAATAAAATCGAAACACTACAGCATCATTCATTGGATTTCTGCCCGGCGTGATATCATAAACAGGGTCAGGAAATGACATCAAGTGATCTTCTCCTGCAAATGCATGAATCCGAACATGCTCCAAACCATTACTTCTTTCTCCAATCACAAGTCTGTCGGCATATGTCACAATCCATTCAAGCTTGGTATCATCACGATGTGGGAGTAATTCAGACCACTCACCTGGAGAATCAATCATTGCTTTGAATAATGAAAAATTGACCCCTTCACGATTTGAGAGAATGTATAATGTTTCATCATGTGATGTGACATGATATTCATGACCATGCGCTCTTCCCGCAATGGATTTAGGCAATTCACTTGTGTCACCTGACGAGATAAACCATGCCTCTGAAGTTGTTTTACTTCCTGATTCTATGAATAGATATTTGCCATCGCGAGATTTCTCAATTCCCAGGAAAAATGCTTCATCAGGTTCATGAAGGAGAATGACATCATCTGATTGTGTGGTACCAAGAACATGCCTTCCTATTTTATAAGGGCGGCGTGTATCATCAAGCAACATATATGCGAATGTTTGTGAATCAGCATACCATTCTATGGCTGTATCTGATTCTTGCAATGCATCATGAAGAAGTTGATTGCTGTGAAGATCTTTTATATGGATGGTAAAGTGCTCCGATCCATTCAAATCGACTGAATAAGCTAGAAATTGATGATTGGGGCTTACTTTCAGCGCGCCGAGAACAAAATAAGGATGACCTTCAGCTAATTGATTTGCATCAAGGATCACATGTTCATTAGTGCTTCCAATCTCTTTTCTACAATAAATTCGATATTGCTTGCCTTCTTCTGTTCGATAATAATATTCATAATTACCGATGATCTCCGAAGCAGACTGATCGGTTTCTTTAATCCTTCCCTTCATTTCTTGATACAAATCCTCTTGCAGGATTGTAGTATCAGAAAGTGTTGCATGGAGGATTTCATTTTCTGCATTCAAAAAAGACAGCACTTCCTCAGTGTCTTTCTCGCGCATCCAATGATATGGATCTTGTAGAGCATAACCATGCATGATAGTGACATGGTCTGATTTTCTAGGTGTAGTCATGATATATTATTTTGTCAAATATTCTTTGAAGAATGTTTTCTGTTTTTCTGTTGCAGCTTCATCAATTCTGATGATGCTTCGTTCTAGTTTTTTCATTGCCTTGGGTTTTCCTTTCAAAGTAATGACATCATCGCTCCTTTTTACTTTGAGCGTCAATTCATCTTCAGTTTCAGGATCATTGATTTCACCGGCAAAATCAAACTCTCCATCTGCTTGGTCAACTGCCATGCCATTGACTTCAATGACGATATCACCCTGTTTTGCACCGAGTATATTGTCTTCTTTGCGAACATTCAATGATAAAACACCTTCATCCATTTTTGCTCTCATACCGGGAAATGAAAAACCCTCAATGGAATCTTCTTGAATATACTTCCATCCGATCTTTGAGAACATTTCAGCATAAGGGATTTCAGAAGGGGATTCAAAATATGTTTGAAGGAAAGGACGGATGTCTTTTCCAGCTACTTGTTCAATCTCTGAAAACAATACTGTGTCATCAAATGGTCTATCAGGACCAAACTTTTTTGTCAATGTTCTAATCAATGAAAGCAATGTAATCTTTCCATCTGTTTTTTCCCTGAGCGTGAGATCGAAAAACATGCCGAGCAATGCACCTTTCTCATAAACAACACCATACATTTTCTGATATTCCGGAAGCAGTACATTCTTGCTTAGTTCTGTCATTGCCACCGGTTTGGACATCATGAATTGCGAGCCAAAAATCTTTTGTCTCAATGTTTGACGCATTTGTTTTTCAGTCAATTCTCCTGATTGTGCTCGTGAAAGAACGGAAAAATATTCGGTCACGCCTTCATATAACCAGAGATGTCGTGACATTTTTGGTTCACGAAAATCAAATTGTGCAATTTCTTTGCTATGCAAATTCAATGGAACAAGAATATGAAGAAATTCATGGACGGCAGTTTGTGCAATCCACGATCTCAGCATCGATTCATCAGATGTTTCCGGCAAGAAATAAACAGAACTATAATTATGCTCCAAAGCGCCATAGGCAGGTCTTCTTTGAAGATCTTTCCTTGCCATGTCAACAAAATAGAAGATGAATGTATAGCGATCGACAGGCATTGTGCCTAGAAATGACTCAACAGTTTTTGTGACAGGTTTGATAACTTTACTCACCATTTGGGAAGTAACTTTCCCACTTGTTGAAAACACTGCGATGGAAATCTTTGTCCCGCCTTGCATATAACTTATCGTATCTGGTTTCGCAAACATTGCCGGATTATCCACCAATGCATCGTAATTCTTTGCAGTGAGAATATCTGTTGTATCATTGATGCTTTGTTTTGTCAATGATGTTGAACAGAATAATGAAGGTGGCTTTATGCATTCAATAGTATATGGTATGTTTTGCATATTGGCGAAATAGCCAAGAAATCCATGCGCTCCAAACATGATATTTGAATCAGCTTGGATATTTGTTCCTCCCGGATTGAATACATCCAATGTATGCGTAGTGTCATCATAGGTATCATTTACATCGTATTCAATTTTGGCCAAACGATTTGCCCCGATGATCAGAAATTCATTGTCATTCAAGCGTCTGACAGGAATGAATCCGCCTTTGGCATCACTGGCTTTGAAATTCTTCACGAAATACCCAAAATCCATTTTTGCATAAGTACCGGGAATCGATGCAGGCATGATATAGAGTATTTCATCTGAGTTTATCTTTGGTACATTGAGCGTGACATGCACCTTATCGTCTTTTATGTTTTTGAAATCGATTTTGGCTCGCATTTCTTGAGCCATGATGGCGATATTCATTGTGCAAAAGAGAATGCTGCACATTAGCAAGTGTTGTATTGTGTATTTCATTCAATTCCTTCGTCTACAAATGACAAATCAATTTGTCGTTTATCGATATTTGCATTGCTGATTTTAACTGTCAATCGGGTGCCAATGCGAAACACCTTTTTTGTTTTTTTTCCAACCAATCTGAATTGTGACTCATCGAAGTAATAATAATCATCACTGAGATCGCTCATGTGTAGAAGACCTTCGATATTGAGTTCATCCATCAGCACAAATAATCCAAAACTTGTCACTCCGGTCACTGATCCATTGAAAATGCCGCCTCTATATTGCATTGCCAATTGTGCTGAAGCAAGTCTTATGGACGCGCGCTCAGCATCAACAGCCAATCGTTCTCGCAATGAGCAATGTGATGCAGCTTCCACCACATATTCTTGTAAATAGCGAAAACGTTGATCTGATGGTTTGCTTCGCATATACTCTTTCAAAAGTCTGTGGACAATCACATCAGGATAGCGCCTGATTGGTGAAGTGAAATGCGTATAATGAGTAAAGCCAAGACCATAATGTCCGATATTCTCTTCGAGATATATTGCTTTTGCCATCGAACGGAGCATAAATTGATTGATGACCATTATTTCCGGCAGATGACCTGCCTTTTGCAATATCTGATGTAATTGTGTTGAACTCGGAGTTCCATTTGGAACTGCAATGCCAAGTTGTCGTACAAAACCCAAGACTCCTTTGAGCTTCAACATGTCCGGTTCATCATGCACTCTATAGATGAAGGGCAATGTACCCTTCTTTAACACTTCTTTGCTCATGTCCTCCAGAGCGATTGCAACGGTTTGATTTGCAAGTAGCATGCATTCTTCTACAAGTGATGTTGCATCTGTTCTGGATTTCAATAATGCCTTGATCGGATTTTTTTGTTCATCAAGTACAAACTTTGTTTCTTGAGTCACAAAGTCAACGCCGCCGGATCGATAACGCTTCTCTCGCAATAAAGTTGCAAGGGCATGCAATTCAAGTATCAATTCTTTATAGGATCCATTTCCGGTATCTATGATATCCTGAGCTTCTGCATAAGTAAAGCGTTTCGTGCTCTTTATGACAGTTTCATCAATTTCATAATGAATCACATTTCCTTCTGCATCGCACTCCATGAATACAGAAAAGGCAAGTCGAACTTCATTGGGTTGCAATGAACAAATCACATTTGACAATGATTCGGGAAGCATAGGCACCACTCTATCGACGAGATATGTGCTTGTTGCTCTCTTGAGCGCTTCTTTGTCGAGTGCCGAATCTTCCCGAACATAGGCAGTGACATCTGCGATGTGCACGCCTAATACACGATTGCCATTTGGTAGTATATCCAATGATAATGCATCATCGAAATCTTTTGCATCATCGGGGTCAATCGTAATGATGGTTTTTGTCCGAAGATCTCTTCGACTCTTTAATACTTTTTCATCAGGAATGATTGCAACTGCTCTTGCTTCCTGTTCAACTGCATCCGGGAATGAACTTGGGAGATTGAATTCCTTCATGATTCCGGTGAATTCAACGGATGGATCTCCGGATCTGCCAAGTATTTCAATGATCTCGGCTTCGGGGGATTTGTGGCGATCATCCCATTTGAGAAAACGACAAATCACTTTGTCGCCATGTTGCGCTTTTCCGAGTTTTCTTTGAGGTATCAAAAAATCGACTGGATATTTGTCATCATCAGGAATCAGAAAACAGAAATCATCATCACGATCAATTGTTCCGGTTATGGGCATTTCTGATCTTTGAAGAACTTCTGTTATGGTTCCATATGGTTTTTTCCCTTTTTTGAGTGCGAGTAACTTAACCCGTACTCGATCGCCATCTAAAGCCGTGTTCAAATCTTGTTCGCGTACATACACAGTTGGAAATTCTTTTGCGCCGGTTTCAATCATTCCTCGATTATATTGAAATCGTAAAATTCCTGTGAATGCGCTAATCTCCCCGAGTGGTCTCAAGCCATATCTTCTTCTCGTCGATTTATAAATCTGCTTTCTTTGATCCATGTCATTAAGGGTGATTCTCAAAGAATCATATTCCTTGCTATCGGATTTTATGTGCAAAGCTTTTGCCACATCATTGAGTTTCATCATCTCAGGGGCAGAAGACTTTAATATCTCAAGAATGCGTTCGGCTAATTCATCATTGTATTTGGGTATCGATGTCATGGAGATAATGTCAATGTAAAAGTGTCTTACGAACTTGTTCATTAAGCATGGTCAATGGTAATGGACCATGTGCAAGCACTGCATCATGAAATGCTTTTTGAGAAAATCGGTTGCCAAGCTTGCTCTGCATTTCTTTTTTTAAGTCAAGAATATGTAATTGACCAAGTTTATACGATAATGCTTGAGCAGGCCATACGATATATCTATCAACTTCTGATCGTGCATCAAGTTCTGCATTTCCTGTATACTTCATCATGAATTGAACACCTTCTTCGCGATTCATTTTTCCTGTATGAATACCCGCATCAATAACCAATCTGCAAGCCCGCCACATTTCGAATGCAAGTGCGCCAAATCGTTGATATGGATCTTGATATAATCCCATGTCATGACCCAAGCTTTCCGCATACAAAGCCCAACCTTCCACAAAAGCATTGATTCCCAGTTGTTGACGGAACCATGGCAAGCCCGGCAATTCTTGTGCTATTGCGATTTGAAGATGATGTCCGGGAACGGCTTCATGCAAAGCAAGTGCAGTCATCGTATGTTTTGGTCTTGATGCCAAATCATAGGTGTTCACATAAAAATATCCTGGTCTGGAACGATCCAAAGGCGCTGAATAATAATATGCTTGCGGTGCAGATATAGCCCGATATGATTCGATCTCTTTCAAATCATACGGTGATTTTGGTAATCGTCCAAATAGAGTCGGGAGTTTGGAATCTACAATTGACAATACTCTGCGATATTCATCCATCATGGGTTGTTTTGCGGTATAAAAATTCGATGGATTTTTTATGAGTTGTTTTCTGAATTCTTCAACTGTTCCTTTGAAACCAAGTTCATCTTTCACTTTTTGCATTTCTTTGTCGATTCGGGCAACTTCGCGAAGTCCCAGAGCATAAATCGAATCGGGATTCATGCCGGTCGTGGTTTCTTTGCGAATCATGTTTGCATATAGTTCTTTGCCTTTGGGCAATGAATGAATGCCATCAATTCTTCGAGATTCAGGCATATATTGGAAAAGCAAAAACATGTGCAGATTTGAATATGCAGGTTGTATTGATGAGTCCAAGGCAAACTTTACTTTGCTGCGGATTCGAGCTTTTTGTTTTTCTGTAAATGAAGCGGGAAATGTTTGAAGTGGCTTCATAAATGGCAGACTATCGACATCATCCATGAAAAATGGATAGACTTGATCAAGAATTTGGTGAGTGATATACTGTGGCAATGTGATTTTTGCCTTTATTCCCTTGCTCATGTTTTCGATGATGTCATCCACCTGTTTCGAAAAACCACTGAGTCTATTCGCATAGCGATCATAATCTTCCACAGTTTTGAATGGTTGATATTCTATGATTTGTGGAAATCCTATGTGAATGCCATCTTGCTGAGTGATTGGCATATAGTGAAGATTGAATTGCTCAGATTCCAATTGTTGTGACAATTCATTTCTGAATAAAATGAGTGAAAGGGAATCCTCTCCGGTCAATGCAGTTAATTCAATGTCATTGGCTCGCTGAAGAAAAACTCGAAGTGAATCGAATCGTTGCTTGATTGCTTTTTCTGAGTAATCGGTGAGTTTGTCATCATAGCGATGATCGCCGTCATAGGTTGCCGTTTCAGGAAATTCCCTCATGGAAAATTCTTTGTGATCGGAGAAGAGTTCTTGAAGAGATTGCTTGGAATCCTTCATTGAACATGCAGAGAACATGACTGTCAAGAAAATGCAGCATGCCGAGAACCATGATTTCATGTGAAAACCCGCTAGAAAAGTCATGACAGATATGTTTTTATCGATGTATGTGAAGATGCTTAGATTTCCTTCAAAAGCATCGAGATGATATGAGATGGCGTGATATTATCTGCTTCAGCACTGAAATTTGTGACTATGCGATGTCGCAATACGGGTTCGGCAACTGCGCGTATGTCGTCTATCTCCGGGGTGAATGCACCACGAAGAGCAGCGCGCGTTTTTGCTCCGAGAACAAGGTATTGTGATGCACGCGGACCTGCTCCATAACTCAATAAATCCTTCACTGTTTTGGATTGGGTTGTTTGAGGTCGCGTTGCTCTTACGAGAGAAACTGCATAATTGATCACATTGTCTGCAACAGGAATCTTTCTGGCGATGTCCTGATAATGCATGATGTCCGATGCACTCAAGACCGGTTTGATTTCCGGTTCAATTTCCGTTGTGGTAGTGCGTACAATGTCTGCTTCTTCTGCTTCGCTCGGATAATCAAGCCAGAGATTAAACATAAATCGGTCAAGCTGCGCTTCAGGCAAAGGATATGTACCTTCTTGTTCAATGGGATTTTGTGTTGCCAATACAAAGAAGGGTTGTTCCAATTGATAGGTTTTTCCGCCATTGGTTACGGAATGTTCTTGCATTGCCTCAAGCAAAGCCGCTTGAGTTTTTGGAGGTGTGCGGTTGATCTCGTCGGCAAGAACGATATTTGAAAAGATTGGACCTTTCACGAATCTGAATTGCTTTCTTCCATTTGCAACATCATCTTCAATGACTTCCGTACCGGTGATATCGCTGGGCATCAAATCTGGAGTGAATTGAATGCGATTATAGGTGAGGTTTAGTGATTTGGACAAAGTTCGAATGAGCAATGTTTTAGCAAGACCGGGCACCCCAACCAAAAGACAATGTCCGCGTGAGAATAATGAAATCAACAATTGCTCGATGATATCATGTTGACCTATGATTGCTTTTGAAATTTCTTTTTGTATCGTTTTGCTTGCCTCAGCCATTGATTGTACTGATGCGATATCTGATTGATTGCTCATATTTATCTGAGAAAAATGCTTTTGAATGCGTCTATTGACGCCATCGAAGAAAAATTGTTTGTTTAACGGACTAGTTTCACCAACCCTCTGCTGTTCCATTGCTGTGATGTCGTGTATCCGATGCCCCTAAAATAAGGTCTTCCCAGGGATTCACCGCTATACATTCTGCAATACCAATGACGCGTTTTTTGCCAAATGAATATCCCATATCTTGAAGCGATTTCATGGTTTTGGCAGAAAATGCCCCTTCCTCATAATCTATATTGTCCGGCATCCATTGATGATGGAATCGCGGTGCCTTCACAGCTTCTCGAATGGGCATGCCAAAATCCAAACAATTGGTCAGAATATGCAAGACGGTCGTGATGATTGTAGAGCCGCCCGGTGCTCCCAATATGAGTCTGGGCTTACCCTCACGAAGCACGATTGTGGGTGTCATGCTTGATAACATTCTTTTTCCCGGTTGTATGGCATTTGCCTCGCCACCCATGACTCCAAATTGATTGGGTGTATTTGGCTTAGCAGAAAAATCATCCATTTCATTGTTGAGAAAAAAACCGGTACCATCGGCAATGAACCCGGACCCAAACCATGAGTTAATGGTGGTTGTAACGCTTACTGCATTGCCACTAGAATCTAAAACTGAATAATGCGTGGTTTCATCACTTTCTTTTGCAAATACTTTTGGATCACCTGCCTTGATGGAAGAAGATGGCAATGCTTTGTCTTTTGGAATCATACTTGCGAGTCGATCGGCATATTTCTGAGACAATAACATGGAATAAGGAATCTTGGTGAAATCCGGATCGCCCAAATGAACAGTACGATCTGCATAGGCAAATTTCATGGCGGAAAGCATTGCATGTGCATGCCTCGGTGAATGCCACTCATTTTTTTTGAATGTATAGCGATTCAGGATATTGAGCATTTGTATCAGCGCGATGCCACCGGAACTTGGAGGACACATACTGATGATATCATATCCTTTATAGGATGCTTTTACAACTTGTCTTTTGATTGCTTTGTATTCAGCGAAATCACTTTCGCTCATGATGCCGCCATGTTTTGACATAGCCTTTGCAACAAGTTTTGGAACCTCTCCTTTGTAAAAACCGTCTTTTCCTTTTGCAGCTATTAACTTCAATGTCCGAGCAAGATCGGGTTGCTTCCAGCGATCACCAACTTTAAATGGTATGCCATTTTTGGACATGACTTTCATTGTTGATGGAAATTTCTTGAACAATGACATGTCCTTTTCAAATTGTTTGATCATCGATGCATCAAGAATAAATCCATCTTCAGCCAATGCAATTGCAGGTGCCAAAACTTCTTTTAATGACATTGTTCCATAAGCGGCCAATGCATCGCAAAGTCCGGCAACAGAACCCGGGACACCGCTTGCCAATGCGCCTTCGCGAACTTTCTCATTCATGACATTTCCTTTTGCATCAAGATACATGTCTTTATGAGCTTTTTTTGGAGCCTTTTCTCGAAAATCAATTGCAATGGATTGACCATTTTTCAATTGTGCAATCAAAAACCCCCCGCCACCGATATTTCCTGCACCCGGATATGTTACTGCGAGTGCAAAGCCGGTGGCAACCGCAGCATCAATTGCATTGCCTCCTTTTTTCAATATGTTTATTCCAACTTTCGAAGCAATGGAAGAAGCAGAAACAACCATTCCTTTTTTTGCTTTTGCTGAATGCGAAAATGCGATGTTGCATCCCATGAATAAAAGTGTAATCATGGTAATGAATCGAATGCTTTTGTGTGGAATCATGTTCATGTTGATTTGTTTGTACCCAAGCGTGATGCAATCACAAAAAATCCGGGAATTGTATACAGAGTGAGAATCAGTGAAAATAATAAACCGCCTACAACTGCAATGCCCATTGAAATTCTACTTTCAGAACCTCCACCGATTGCAAGTGCAATTGGGAGCACTCCGAGAATCGTTGCAAGGGAAGTCATGAGAATTGGACGAAATCTACTTGTTGCTGCATCAATCACAGCTTCAAAAGCAGACAACTCTTTTTCTCTTTGATGAGCAAATTCTATGATGAGAATAGCATTCTTTGTTACGAGTCCGATAAGCATGATGATGCCGATTTGGCTGAATATGTTCAATGTTTGATTAAAATACCAAAGCGTGAACATCGCACCCGCCAAAGCCATGGGAACGCATAGCAAAATGATGAGCGGATCGAGAAAGCTTTCGAATTGTGCGGCGAGAACCAGATAAATAAGTATTAGTGCCAGCAAAAAAGCAAAGAGCAAGCTTGATGAACTTTCTTCGAAATCTTTTGATGTTCCGGTCAATGCCGTGCTATAGGAAGGATCTAACACTTGCTCGGATATAGTTCGCATGGCATTGATTCCATCGCCAATGGTATATCCCGGTGCTAG
Source organism: Candidatus Kapaibacteriota bacterium (assembly GCA_049426725.1). Classification (GTDB taxonomy): domain Bacteria; phylum Bacteroidota; class Ignavibacteria; order Kapaibacteriales; family UBA961; genus UBA961. The sequence goes on along the minus strand of JBMSYN010000008.1, from coordinate 15,851 downwards.
TCCGGCTGACACAGTTGCAGAAACTGCGCGATTATAATGATACACTGAAGGCGGAGCACTACTTTCAACAAAGTTCACCACATTGTCCAATTGTATGAGAATATTGTCTGCAGACCTCACATACATTGATTTGATGTCCATTACATCATTTCTATCGGGTCTTTGCGCTTGACCAATAACTTGATATTGCCGACCATCCTTAACAAAATATCCATATCGTTGTCCTGCTAATGCGAACTGCAATGTTTGTGATATATCAGCAGTATTAATTCCCAAACTTCTTGCTTTGTTTCTGTCAATGCCAAGTCGTAATTCCGGTTTGGTGAATTTGAGATTCACATCCACAACGGCAAATGCGGGATTCTTTGCGGCTTCATCCAAAAATGAGGGAAGAATTGCACGCAATCGCTCTATGTCTGTTGCTTGTATCACAAATTGTACAGGCAATCCACCAATGCCTGCTCCTCCTGTTGAAATTGATTGCTCTTGAATCACCAGTCCTTTCGCTCGTGGCAATTCTTTGACAAGCTGAGTGACATAATCCCCAATTTGCATTTGAGAGCGTTCTCTTTGCTCAGGATCAGAGAGGAATAATCTGATGAAAGCAGTATTTGTTGAACTTGTTCCAAAACTTGGTGATGTAACAGTCAGGAGTGATTGAACCTCCGGAACTGAATCCCGCAAAATCTTTGAAATCGAAGAAACATATCCGTCCATGTACTCAAATGTTGCCCCTTCATGTGCAGTTGCGCTTACTCTCATCCGACTTTTGTCTTGTAATGGCGCAATTTCTGAGCTGAGGGTTTTTCCAAATATCCAAATCATGCCAAATGAAACAATGGTAACTATGAACGATGGAATTGGATTGCGAATGAATGCTTGAAGAGAATTGCGATAAGCCATGAGTAAACGATTCAGTAATGATTCGATATACTGATACACTTTTCCGTGTGATTGATGCGCCTTGATAAATCTACTGCTCATCATCGGAGTCAGCGTCAATGAAACAAAAGCAGAAATCAATACCGATCCGGCGATCACAATGCCGAATTCTCTGAATAATCTTCCGGTTAACCCTTGAAGGAAAATAATTGGTAAGAATACAGCCGCCAATGTGATGGTTGTGGAAAGCACTGCAAAGAAAATCTCTTTTGAACCTTCATGTGCTGCCGTAATCGGATCTAAACCTTGCTCTGTTTTTGCAAAAATATTTTCGAGTACAACGATTGCATCATCAACCACTAATCCTGTGGCGAGAACAATTCCAAGCAAAGTCAATACATTGATGGAATAATTCAAAACATACATCAAGAAGAATGTACCAATGAGTGAAATGGGGATTGCAATAACGGGAATGATCGTGGTGCGCCAATCTCTAAGAAACAAGAAGAGAATCAATACTACAAGAATAAATGCAATTACGAGTGTTTCAATGACTTCTTTCAGTGAATCTTTAATGGATATCGTTGTATCAAGAATGACTTTCAGTTGTAAGTCGCTTGGCAATTCTTTTTTGATTGATTCAACTCTTTTGTAAAACTCTTTGGCAATCGCAATATGATTCGATCCAGGCTGAGGAGTGATTGCAACACCAAACATAGGTTTGCCATCGGTACGAAGAATTGTCTTGATATTTTCGGCTTCGAGTTTTGCTTCACCTATGTCTGAAAATCGAATCATTTGTCCATTTATTGATCGAATAATCAGATTGTTGAATTCTTCTTCGGTAGAAAATCTTCCCAATGTTCTTACAGTGACTTCAGTAGTGTTTCCTTCCACACTTCCCGAAGGCAATTCAACATTTTCTCTGTCGAGCGCTGCTTTGATGTCGAGTGGTGTCAAACCATAAGCAGATAGTTTAGCTGGGTCCATCCACAAACGCATTGCATATTTTCTTTCACCCCAAATCCGTATCTCAGAAACGCCGGCAATGGTTTGCAATTGCTTCTTGATTGTATTTGCAGCGATGTCTGAAATTTCCAGCAAGTTTCTTTGTTCACTTTGTACTGTAACCACAAGAATTGCATCCGAATTTGCATCTGCTTTGGATACGGCGGGTGGATCCATGTCTGCGGGTAATTGTCTTTGCACGCGAGCAACACGATCTCTCACATCATTTGCCGCAGTTTCCAAATCGCTATCCAATGAAAATTCAACGGTGATGGTACTTGCTCCATCTCGACTGATCGATGTAAGTGATGTGATTCCGGCAATGCCATTGATGGACTCTTCGAGGATTTCGGTGATTTTTGATTCAATGACATCTGCATTTGCACCGGGATAAGCCGCATTGACTGTAATGACCGGTGGGTCGACCGCGGGAAATTCTCTGATCCCCAAATAGTTATAACCGATGATGCCAAAAAGCATGATTGCGATTGACATCACGATACTGAGAACAGGTCTTTGAATGCTTATAGAAGATAATCTCATTTGCGTTTTTTCATTTTTGGAAGCACACCAATCAGATCACGCAAGACGACTGATGCACAATGTGCACCGAATGATGCCGGTATATATGATATGGTTCCATAGTAGGATACTTTATTTTGTGTGTTTTCTGTCAATGCCAATGCATCTTCAGAAACTTCTTCCGGCGAAAACACGGCGATGATGCCATGTCTGATATCATTTCTGTGCAATCGTTTTCTGACATATCGCGCCAATTTGCAATGATGAACTTTGCTTATATCGCTGATTTCAATCATGGTTGGATCAGTTTTTCCACCGGCACCCATCGAACTAACGATAGGATATCCTTTTGCATGTGCTTTTTTTAACAGACTCACTTTTGGAGCTACTGTATCGATGCAATCAACCACATAATCATAAGGAGTTTCCAGCAATTCATCTGTGATGTCTTTTTCAATGAATGTTCTATGCACTGTCAATTTCAATTCGGGATTGATGTCAAGAAGTCGCTCTGCCATGACATCGGCCTTCCATTTTCCATTTGTGGAAATCAAAGCAGGTAATTGTCGATTGCGATTCGTGGTGTCAACTGTGTCACCATCAACTATTGTAATTGCACCTATTCCTCCGCGAACCAGAAATTCGGCTGCAAATGATCCAACTCCGCCCAAACCAATCACCAAGACATGCTTGTCAATCAATGAGCCAATTTTATCATCGCCATAAAGCAAAGAAGTTCTGCTATTCCAATGAGGTACTTTTAATTCAGTTTGTTCCATAAATCTGTTTGAAATGTTTTGCAATGCGTTTTTTCAATTGCGCGATGTCTAAGCCAAGCAAGATTGCACATCGCTGATATATCTGATCAATCTCAATATCCTTTCCATCAGTTTCTAATAAGAAAGGTATTTCTTTCATGTGTGAAACAAATGATGAAAGCGGATGATCTACTTTCATGAGTTCATTTCCGATGCTCAAAATGATTCCTTGTTCAAGCAAAGATTCTGCAATATCTCGATTGCGATTGAAACCATGAATAATCCAGGGTTTTTTTGGTTGTATCTCTCTGTGCAATCTGATGATTTCAGAATAAGATCGGACACAATGAATGATGAGTGGCTTTTCAAGTTCTTCAGCAAGATATGCTTGCATTTTGAATGCGGTAATCTGTTCCTGTTTGTCAATTGAAACAAAAGTGTCCAGACCACATTCTCCGATTGCAAGCAGGGAATCAGCATGCGATTCAACAATGTCACGAAATTCGTCAAAATCCAGTTCTTGTATGTTTCGTGGATGCAGGCCCAAGGTACACTGATGTCCGGCTTCTATAATGGCAGAAATTGAGTCCACACCTATGAGATCTGTTGAATCTATAGCAAAAACCTGAAGGATATTGTCCTTTTTATCGATGATTCCATGAAGATGCGTGTGATTGTCTATGTACACGGCACGAAAAAAACTTTGCATGAAGAAAAAAATTCTCTAATTTTGCTCTCTCTCAAAGAGAAAAAGCCAACTTAGCTCAGCTGGTAGAGCAGCTGACTTGTAATCAGCAGGTCATCGGTTCAAGTCCGATAGTTGGCTCCAAGCCGAAATACTTCTAGTGTTTCGGCTTTTTTTCTATGCAAATATACGGACTTGATGTCCCTAATTAGAGGATGCTCTCAAATGAATGAATCATCTGAACAATCTTCCATCCAAGAATTGCTTGATTTTTTGTTTTCGCTCCATAGATTCGGTATAAAACCAGGTTTGGAACGGATTGTTTCATTGCTTGAGTCTTTGGGTAATCCACAGGAATCACTCACATGCATTCATGTTGCCGGAACGAATGGCAAGGGGTCTGTATGTTCGCTTCTTGCGGCGATTCTGCAATCAGCCGGTTTTCGGGTCGGACTGTACACTTCACCTCATATTCGAGTATTCAATGAGAGAATCCGAGTGAATGGCGAGTTGATTTCTGATGCGGACATCGCCTTGCTTGCGGGAAGGATGATGGATGAAATCAAGAAAGAGCATACCACATTTTTTGAGGTGACAACCGCAATGGCATTCACATACTTTGCTGAAAAAGGGGTGGACATTGCAATCATTGAAACCGGGATGGGTGGTAGGCTTGATGCAACAAATGTTCTAAAGCAACCCTTGGCTACGGTGATTACATCCATTGATTATGATCACATGGAATTCCTCGGGAATGATTTGAAGACCATAGCAGGTGAAAAAGCCGGAATCTTCAAAAAGGGGAGTCCGATAATCATTGGAGAAGAAAGAGAAGTGTTGATTGAATTCTTCAAACAAAAAGCCTCTGATATCGAAGCCGGCTTGGTGTCTGTTGTCAATGAAGAATGCTCATTTATGAATCTTGCAATGAATTTGGATTGCACGATGAAATTGGATTGCTCAGTATGCGGGAACATTCTTCGAGATATATATTCTGATCGAGTGGGAATTCATCAGGCAAGAAATATTCTGACGACTCTTCTAACGCTGAAAGCGATTGAACCATTTTTTCAGATAGATGAACAAGCAATTCATGATGGAATTGCTCAGTGCTCAGTGATGACTGGTGTTGAAGGGAGAATTCAATGCTTGAGAAAAGATCCACCACTCATTCTTGATGTAGGACATAATACTGCATGTTTGTTACGCTTGAGAGAAACGCTGAATGCATGCGGATATAAAGATCACAAATGGGAAATAGTGTTTGGCGTGATGAAGGATAAACCGATTGAAGAGATGCTGGAAATACTGTCTCCGATGTCAGATACAATGCATTGTTGTGCACCAAACATGGACCGTGCATTGACTAGTGAAATGCTTCATGCACAAGCAATCAAACATGGAATCAATGCTATGCCTCATCCATCTGTTGAAGATGCAATTCATCAAGCCATGGAGTCTGGCAATAGGGTATTGATCACCGGATCATTCTATCTCGCCGATGAAGCAATGCAAGCCCTGGAAAAAAGAGGCTATGTCAATCGGAAAGATCATCTCCCGGAAGTGGAGTGAAGGGTAGCTTCATTGGTAAATCTGCTGTTGCCCATGCTGTATGTGAGCACAGCGTTGCAATCTTCACCAATCTATCCATATCTAATTTGCTTATCTCATCACTTACTTTGTGATAATCTTCATGTTCTCCGGTGTAGTAAAAGAGAACAGGAATACGCTTCATTGCAAAGCTTGCTTGATCACTTCTGAAAAAATATTGCTCAATGGTATATGTCAGATGCATTGAATCAGACTCAAAAATTGATCTGTTCAATTCCGCATTTAATGCCGCGAGTTCTTTGCAACGGGTATTTCCGCCTATGTATAATGTGTCATCAATGCTGCGACCGATCATGTCCATATTCAGCATGGCAACGCAATTCGAAATGGGTAATGGTGGTGTATCAACAAATGCTTTTGAACCAAGCAGACCTTTTTCTTCTCCTGAAAATCCGACAAAAACGATTGATCTCTTTGGCTTGGTTGGTGCATTGACAAGAGCTTCTGCTGCAATGAGCATTCCGGTTGTACCGCTTGCATTATCATCTGCTCCATTATAAATGGAGTCTTTGGCAGGATCATTGGGTTTGGAAAATCCAACATGATCATAATGAGCGCCAATGACAAGATATTCATCGGGCAATTCAGAACCTTTTATCATACCCATCACATTCCGAACTTCAACTTTTTCTGTTCTGAGCGTCGTTTTGAAATTCAATATTTCAATATCAAGCAAAGCTCTTGATTGCTGAATCATCAGGGAATCAATATTCTTTTGCCATGCTTTCAATGTGTCAACAGAACCAAAAGCCAATTGTACAAAACGCTCCCCGGCACTGACTACGGGAATATCCGGAGTGTCTGCATTTTTCCTTGACAATGGAAGTGCATCGGCAGGTACATTTGGATATAAAGATGGCCAAGGGAATGCAGATGGTCGAAGTTTCAATGTGGTTGAAGGTGCATTGATCACAATGATGCCAACAGCACCATTTGCATAAGCAGTTTTCATTTTCGATTGCATGCGCGAGTATTTCGTGAATTTCTTTCCATCAAAAACGCTGTTCTCATTATCCATTTGTGGCTCGCCCCGCAGTATCACGACAACTTTTCCCTTCACATCCAAATTTTTATAATCATCGTATTTGTATTCGGGCGCGGTAATTCCAAAACCCGCAAATGCAACTTGAGCAAATTCAATGTTCATTGAACCTGAGTACTCAAATGGCACAAAGTCGTCTTTCAAAAGCATCTCATCAAACCTTGTTCCTTTCTTTACAAAGAGGGTGGTCGGTTTATCAAGATGTAAACGCTCCAATGTATAGGTATGAAAATAAGATCCGTTGACAGGAAGTAGACCGATGGACTTGAATTCATTCGCTATGTATTCCGCAGACTGTTCCAATTCCGGACTTGGAGTATTTCTGCCTCGCATTTCATCAGATGCAAGTTTATTGATATGTGCTTTTGCTCGAGAACTTGATAATTCAGGCAAAGAAAATGTCGGACCTTCCTTTGAGATTGCAAAGACAGTCAACAAAGTCACTACAAGTGCATGAATAATGATGTGTTTCATTGCTTTAGAATTTTGAAGTGTGAAATTTGAGTGGTATGTCATGACGCTCTTTGACCAATAGTGTTATTTGTGATAAAACCTTCATTTCCTCTTCTTGAGGTAATTGTGATTGTAATTGCTTTCGTAAACCTTCAATCTCATTGTCAAGATGCTTCAAGCGCAATCGTGCGAGTGATTCAACCAAAAGGCGTTCTTCCACATTTTGTGGAATTTTTACTTTGAAATCATTCCACTTATCGCTCAATGATGTCTGAGCAAAAAGAATATCCATGAGTAAATCACGAACATCTTCTTCGAGATCGCTTCGCTCAGACAATACCACATGTGGTGGTCTGCTTCCATGATTGACAAATGCCAACACAATTTCATCATACAGCTTTCCGGCAGTATGAGAAAGAAAGGCTTGTCTGGTGATATTCAGTTTCACGCATAATGTTTTCAATGATGGCTCATGTGTCAAAGCCAATCGCAGAATTTCCTTTTCTTCCGGCAGCGCATGAGATTGAATCGAGATGAATGAATCTTGTGAAGCATTGCTTTCAATCTCATCCTGAGTTCTTCTTTGAATGGCTTTTGAAGTGCGCTCTTGTTGAGAGCCAACATGACGTACTTTTCGCAATTCATCATAGATATGGGATAGCTGACCATAGCTCAAGTGTAATGTATCTGCAATTTGTTGCATATAAAAATCATGCTGCAAGACATCAGGTATTTTTCCAACAGTTTCAATGAGTGATCGTATGCATTGCGCTTTTTCTGCAGGACTATTCATGAGCCCTTGCTTTTTGAATGATTCAATCTTGAATTGTATGATTGTCCACGATTGCTCAATTGCTCTCCTGAATGCTTCCGGACCTCGGTTCGTCACAAAACTATCGGGGTCTTCTCCTTCCGGCAATGCAATAAGTCGAACATCGAATCCTTGTTCAATCGCAAGGTCAAGTCCGCGCAATGCAGCTTGCTCTCCGGCACTATCACCGTCATAAACGATGTACACTTTTTTTGTATATCGAGCCAGTAATTGCAATTGCTCAATTGTAAGCGCTGTCCCACTGCTTGCAACGGTATTTCCAAATCCGGCTTGAACTAGTGAAATGGTATCCGCATATCCTTCGGTTAACAAAGCATAACCAAGTGTGCGTATGGTTGCTTTCGCTTGAGCCAATCCATACAGCACACGACTTTTGTCATAAATCAATGATTGAGGAGAATTGATGTATTTCGGTTGATTGTCATCTTCTTGCATGCGCCTTGCACCGAAACCAATCACTTTACCCAAATGATCATGAATTGGGAACATCGCTCTTCCCCGAAAGCGATCATAAGCGCTATTGTCTTTTTCACGTCTGAGAATCAAGCCGGCATCTTCCATTGCTTGTTCGGAAAATCCTTCATTTGTAAGATGCTGTAAAGTATTCGTCCATGAATCAGGCGAATATCCTAGTCCGAAAACATCTTGTATTTCATCATCAAAGCCACGAGTGATGAAATATGAATAGGTTGCCTGACCAGCTGATTGCTTTAATTGATTTCGATAATACGATGCCGCAATCTCCATCACTTTATATGCAGATTCTTTTCTGGAAAATCTTAATTGCGCTTCAGGATCTTTTATTTCGTCTTCCGGTAGTGGAATCCCTGCTCTATCGGCAAGCATGCGAATTGCTTCGGGAAATGAAAGACCTTGTTTCGACATCACAAAGTGAAATACATTGCCGCCTTTTCCACATGAAAAGCATTTGAAAATCCCAAGCTCGGGATTCACATTCATGGATGGTTTTTTGTCGGGGTGAAATGGACATAATCCCAAATATCCTTTTCCCGAACGCTTCAATTGCACCGATTCACTGACTATCTCAACGATGTCTGTGCGATGTCTGATTTCGTCCAAAAGATGTTCAGGATACAACATATTAGCGATTTGGATAAATGATCAACCGATGTTTCAGGATTGTAGGATTTGTGCCAAGCACCGTGATTCCAGCCGGAACGACAAATGTTGGGGTTACAAATCCGCTGGAATCTTGAATGAGCTGAGGATAATATACGATTGCTTTGATTTCATCTGCACTGAGCGAAGCGATTCGTTTCACTCCGCCTCGAACAATTGCAGAAATTCTATTTGGCTCAATGCTATGTTCGCTTTGTTCAGGGCCACCAACAATGCTGATTGGAATATCGGCAAATGTCACTTCGGTGATTTGTTGAATATCTCCCGAAATAGTGACCTCTTTAATTGCACTTGTCACAAGATTTTGCAATGTATCTTGCAAAGGAACGGTAAATGAAAATGGTCCTGTCAGGTCTGTGAATGCAATTTTTTTCGTAGCCCATGCACGCAATGTTGGTATGATCGACCCATTGCCTCTGATTACGATGCTATCGGGTTGAATATTGATTTTTCCAACAAGCATATATCCTTTGCTTGGATTAATGCTTATGCGGGATTGAACCGGAACCGTTTGTCTAAACATCATGCCTGTCTTGAGAGTAATTGCCTCAGGCAATAATTCCACAACTTTTTCCAAGCTTACCGTAGGGTTTATGCCTTGAAGCAATTCTGTTTTTGTCAATTCCACCAATCCATCGGATGAAATCTTTGTTTTGGCAAGATCAATTCTACATTCTTTTCCCGAACTGAAATATTGTAAATACAATAATTGCCAGCCGGATGTACGAAGTTTCACTGATATTGAACTGGGTGGTTCCATCTCAAGAGAACGCTCTTCGGGTAAGTCCAAAACAAGTGGATAGGTCACATATACGGTTGTAAGTGAGGTCATGCTTACATAACCCCATAGTCCAAGTGCCAATACAATGGACAAAACAATGGGCATTATGGGTTTTTTATTAGTCATGAATCACTGAAATGATCACCTGGAATCTCTGCAAATTTACAAAACTCCATTGTCTGCTTTGGGACTTTTCGGGTGACAACTGCGTTTCAATAGCAAATAATGATATTTTTGACCCATCTTGTCATATTGACTCATTCATGAATACTTGTTTCCGTCATAGCATTTTGGGCATTCTTGCAATTTTTTGTGCAGTGTTTCTCATAACCTGTACAAATCCGCAACATGATGGAAAAATCCACATTGTTGCCACAACGGGTATCATCGGAGATGTCCTGAAATCTTGTCTTGATTCACATGTTGTGATTGAAGTTCTCATGAAACCCGGTGTTGATCCTCATTTGTACAAAGCAACTGCCGGAGATGTGAAACTTCTGTTGAATGCCGACATCATCATTCACAATGGACTTCATCTTGAAGGAAAAATGGGCGAAGTATTGCAGAAACTTTCTGCCAAGAAAGTTGTCCTTGCAATGTCCGATCAATTGCCAAAACATCGCTTGCGAATGATTGATGGTGCTTATGATCCACATCTTTGGTTTGATGTTGAACTTTGGAATTCTTCGCTAAAAGGAATTTTGCACCAAATCAAAAAGAAATTTCCACATATCATTCACTCTAATTCATATCGTATCAAGAACTATGCAGACCAATTGCATCGGCTTGATCAGCATATTGATTCAATGATTTCGGTCATTCCGAAAGATCGCAGATATTTAATCACTGCTCATGATGCATTTGGATATTTTGGACATGCCTATGATATTCAAGTGATTGGTCTGCAGGGAATGTCAACACTCAGTGAATTTGGGATGAATGATCTTATGCGCATTGGAAATCTTATACTTGAAAAAAATATCCGTTCCATTTTTGTTGAAATGTCCATAGCTCCTCGATCCATGGAAGCGCTACTGCACAATGTTCGCTCACGAGGTGGAAATGTGCATATAGGTGGGAATCTCTATGCCGATGCATTGGATTCTCCGGGAACAAAAGCCGGTACATATATCGGCATGTGTGAACATAATGTCTCAACAATTCAAAAAGCACTCAAATGACAATGACCCCACTCAATGATATTTCTTCTCTTCGAAAAGAATACAAACGCGGTGATTTGATAGAAGGATCAATCCCCGATAATCCCATTGAATTGTTTTCTCAATGGTTCGCCGAGACCGGAGCCATGAATATACCGGAGCCGAATGCGATGATTCTCACGACAGTATCAGAAGAAGGCAAACCTTCATCTCGAGCAGTCTTGCTCAAGGGATTGGAACAAGGATCATTCGTGTTCTTCACCAATTATGAAAGCAGAAAGTCCCACGAAATTGAACATAATCCGCATGTGTCTTTATTGTTTTTGTGGCTCGAAGCCGAAAGACAAATCAGGATTGAAGGAATTGCCGCAAAGATTTCAAAAGAAGAAAGTGCGCAATATTTTGCAATGCGACCTCGCGAAAGTCAATTGGGTGCCTGGGCTTCAGATCAAAGCAAACCAATTTCATCTCGTGAAGAATTAGAGCGCAAATTCAATGAAATGGAATTGCGTTTTCAAAACACTGAGCAGATTCCCATGCCGGATTTCTGGGGTGGCTTTGCAGTTTCACCAATATGCATTGAATTCTGGCAGGGAAGAATCGGTCGGCTCCATGATCGTATCAAATATGAAAAAGAAGGCGATGCATGGACAAAACAGCGTTTGAATCCATAAGCACCGCCTTCTATTATTTTTCAGCTTCGAGTTCTCTGAGTAGAGCTTGCTTTTCAATTTCAAGTTGACGAATCTTTCTTTCCAGATTATCTAATTCTTCCGGCATTGAATCGATTTCAATACGCAGTTTGCTTGCTGCTTCATCGACCAAGTCAATCGCTTTGTCAGGGAGAAAACGATCTGTGATATATCTCGATGATAATTGTGCGGCGGCAACAATCGCTGAGTCAGTGATGCGTACTCCATGATGCACTTCATAACGCTCTTTCAATCCACGAAGAATAGAAATGGTATCATCAATGCTTGGTTCTTCAACAAGTACTTTTTGAAAGCGACGCTCCAATGCGGGATCTTTTTCGATATACTTTTGATATTCATCAAGTGTTGTTGCACCGATGCATCGTAAATCTCCTCTGGCCAAAGCGGGTTTCAAAATATTTGCGGCATCCATTGAGCCACCTGTTGCACCTGCGCCGATCAATGTGTGCAATTCATCGATGAACAAAATGATTTCACCATCTGAATCGGTTACTTGCTGTACGATTGCTTTGAGCCTTTCTTCAAATTGACCTCGAAAACTTGTACCCGCAACAAGTGCTCCCAAATCCAGTGCAACAATTGTTTTTGAACGCAAGGTATCCGGCACATCGCCACTGATGATTCTTTGCGCAATACCTTCCACAATTGCTGTTTTCCCAACGCCGGGCTCACCAATAATCACCGGATTATTCTTTGTTCTGCGTGATAGCACCTGAAGAATTCTTCTTATTTCATCTTCTCTTCCGATGACGGGGTCGATTTTTCCTTTGCGAGCTTCATCATTCAAAATGCGACCATATTTCTGCAATGCCTGATATTTGTCTTCAGGATTTTGATCGGTCACGCGCTGAGTGCCTCTTGTTTCGGCAATCATTTTTGTGATTGCATCACGATTCACACCCTGGTCTTTAAGCAATTGCGCGGCAGGAGATTTGATCTCCGTGCAAGCAATCAGCAAATGCTCAACACTTGCATATTCATCATTCATTGCTTTTGCTTCTTGCAATGCTTTCTCGAGGAGCGCGTTCAAGTCTTGCGACACATAATTTCCGGTGGATCCGGATACAGTTGGAAGCGATCCCATTTGCTCATTGAGTTTGATCTTGAGATAACTGACATTTGCCCCGATTTTCATGAGCATGGGAGGTACAATGCCTGAAGCATCCTGAATCAAGGCGGCAAGAAGGTGTACGGGTTCAATGGACTTATTGTCATAACCATGCGCAATTTCTTGAGCTGTCTGCAGGGCTTCTTGTGATTTCAAGGTGAATTTTTGGATGTTCATAATGACACCTCAATAATTCTTTTCATGTTTTTACCTGTGATTTTGTACATAAACAGGTCTGTTGACGAAGAACAAGCAAAGAAATTTCCTTTACCCTGTTCAAGTCCGTATTTTGTACAATCAATTGAGTTCAATCAAATCATGTATATTCATTCCCTCATCATAGAACAACTTCGAAATCATGAGCATACCTCGCTGACATGCTCACCGGGTCTGAATATCATCAGTGGTCTGAATGGAACGGGTAAAACAACCATTTTGGAGGCAATTTCCATCTGTGGTCTTTCTAAGTCGTTTTTGCCAGGCACGGATGCCGATCTCATTCAAAGAGGGAAAAACTCCTATACCGTTTCACTTCATGCATTGTCGGATTTAGGCATTCCCTATAAAGTTGGTGTTCGCTATGTGGAAGGTCAAAGAAAGTTGATCAATTCGAGCATCGGCGATCGCATGAATCCAAAAGACATACTTGGTGAATTACCCTTGATTGTGCTATCTCCTGATTTCAAGGAAATCACATTTGGTTCACCTGATGACAGAAGACGTTTCATGGATGCATTGCTTTCTCAAGCAAAGCATGTATATGTTGATGCAGCAATCACATTGAGAAGAATTCTCAAGCAGAGAAATGCGATGTTGCAAAAAGCAAAAATTCAAGGCATAAGACCTGATGATGATCTTCTTGATGTGTTGACATCTTCCATGATCGAATCAGGATCCACGCTAGCATCATTGCGAGCTCAATTCATCAGGGATTTCACTCCATACTTTCTGCAAGCGTATGAAACGATGACATCACGAAATGAATCTGTTGGGATTGCTTATGTGCCGGATACCGCTCAAGGACAAGACTTATTCACCAAAGAAGATTTTAGTGAATCATATATGCTCGCCTATCGTTCTTTGAAAGAAGATGAAATCAGAAGAGCAACATCATTGTTTGGTCCGCAAAAAGATGATCTTGAAATTTCAATCAATGGCGGAAGAGCAAGAGAAACAGCATCGCAAGGTCAACACAAATCACTGCTAATAAGCATAAAATGGGCTGAGTTCACATATCTTAGAGATGTCAGAAATGAAACCCCCATATTACTCTTCGATGATATCTTCAGTGAACTCGATGGGGAAAGAACAGAAAAGGTATTGCAACAAGTATTGGATTCGGGTGCGCAAACATTCATAACGACAACTGAAGGGGAAAAATTAATTGGCGCTCTTCCTGAGAATATGGAGTATGAGCATATTAAGATGCCATTGATTTAACAGTTCTTTTTCTATTAATTGCATAAACAATAAAAAGTGCTATTACCAGATTCAAAATCCATCCAATCCAAGTAGCTATTACATAAATATCAGCTCTGCCCAAACTTGAAAATATGTGCAATATTTGTTTTACCAACCTCAAAGTTATTGCAGACAATGTAAGGGAGTAACTTAAAATCATATAACGTTGATGTATCAAGTATCTTTTCTTTCTAGCATTCAAAAAGGCCTTGAGTGTAAACACAAACCACAATACTGACAATAACAAAAAAGATATGGTTGCACTCAACCCACCAAAACCATAAAATCCCATGATAAATCCTGCGGGTGCAGATATGCATAGAATGCCAAATGTGTAAATATATCCAAGTACCCTATGAAGAGAACTGTATTTTGTTCTAATATACTTAGAGAATTGTAGTGCCCCAACAATTAGAATAATGATGCTCGAGTAAACATGTGAAAAGAATGATAATTGATAGTGGATATTGTGTATGATATCTTGCTTAGTTGCCAGAAATGCCGCAGTAAAATCTATAGGGATATATTGAAGCGTAATTATAACCATCAAAAACAAATAATAAACAAAAATGCTTAGCAAAATTAATTTGCCAAGCATTCTTAAGCTGTAATATGAGGTTTTCATCGCGCAAAGCTTTCATACATTCTATAATTCTTTTCATATCTATCAATAATTTTCAAGTTTTTCTTTTCTAATGGTGTCAAACCTTGTTTTGGATTGGAACTAATAGGCACATACCAGTCTTGCTCTTCAAAAAATATTCTCATTGGTCTTTTTTTAAATGCGTATCCGTGTCGTGCGAAAATAGTGTTTCGAAGTAATACGAGTGACTCTACAGATGCTCCGCTTATGTCATCTTCGGTAAGTTGATTTACTGATGGGTTTAATGTATAAATAATTTCAGATGGGCTTGAAATTGTAGAATAAAGCTCTGAGTAATCCCACGGCATTTCAACAAAACTGGATAATAGGGAATCAGTCAAATCCTTCTTACTTTGTTTGAATGTTACAGATGAATTGTATGAAAAACTTCTTTTTTCAAATACGCATATTCTTTCTTTGATTTCAACTTGTTTGTTTGCATTCCACGTCCCATACATTTTACTATCATCTTTCAGGATGTTTAATTTGAAATTGCCCACATTCTTATCTTTTCCCTGTTGAGTTGCAACAATTACAAATTGATCTACGTCGTCTGACAAAGTACCTGAAAATTTATGTGTTGATCCTGCTATGACAGTAAAACCCTTGACTTTGTTATTTTTGATTGACTCAATTGCAAAGACGATTTTACTTTCACTATGCCATGGGGTCTGACCATTGTCAATAATCTGAGTATTGGAAAATTCTTCTTTTGCATTGAATGTACCCACCCAATATCCTATCAAATCATTAGGCGAAATTGGTGTGTTTGACTGTGATCCAGTATATTCAAAATTACCTACCACTGAAAAAGATTCAACTTCTGTTGTGATTTGTGCAAAATCATTTCTAATTAACTTGCTACATCCATTTATGAGCAATGAAACAAGAATCAATGGTAATACTTTAAGCATGTTAACCCCGACTGTTAAATGTAGAATTACTCTAAAATAATAAACAAATGTCACAGGAAAAACAGAATGTAAGACTGTTGTTTCTTTAATGCTTAACAATCACTTCTTCTTTCGGCACCCTAAATCTTGGACCCCAAA
>JBMSYN010000007.1:0-118988 GCA_049426725.1 Candidatus Kapaibacteriota bacterium | reverse complement strand
TGAAAAACTGAATGATCTTGATTGGAATGGTCAGAAATTAGCATTTAAATCCGGAAAAGGATATGAAGGGTCCGGCAACAGTGGTGTGATTGCTTATGCCAAATTCGATCCCACAATCGGATCGATATCATTCAATACGAATGTAGTGCTAAAAGGCAGTAAATACCTGTATTTCACACCTGTTGGAAGCAAGACGGATGTCAATATTACCTCAACATGGAATAATCCAAGTTTCAATGGTACGTTCTTGCCGGACAAAAGAGAAATTAGTTCGAACGGATTTACAGCCAACTGGAATATTCTCCAATTGAACAGATCATTTCCTCAAGTATGGTTAAACAATGATTATAGCATGAATGAAACGGATTTTGGGATCGATCTCCTTATTCCAATAGACAATTATTTGAAGACACATCGATCTATTAGATATTCGATTTTATTCATTGGTTTTACATTTCTGGTATTGTTCATCATAGAGATGTTATACAAGATGAATATTCATCCTGTTCATTATATACTTGTCGGTGCTGCATTGGTCATCTTTTATACGCTCCTACTGTCAATCTCGGAATATATCAGTTTCAATTTCGCATTCGCACTTTCAAGTTTATTGACTATATCACTTATAGGTGGGTATTTACGAACATTGCTTAAGTCAAATAGATATGCATTATTGATTAGCATGCTGCTCATTGTGATGTATGCATTGATCTTTACAATGATTCAAGTTCAAGAGTTTGCGCTCATCATGGGAAGTATAGGTCTCTTCATAATTCTTGCTATCGTCATGTATTTTTCAAACAAAATAACATGGAATAAGCAAGAACAACCCGAAGTCAATGCGTTTGAATATGAAGATTAAACATGGTACATGAATATTTTTGCAATCAACAAGGTAGAGGAACAATAATGAAGAATGTGTTTGTAATGAGTATATGCTTGGTATTTTTTCAGATCTCGGCATTGAATGCCGATCCATATTTCATGTGCTTTTTGAATGATAAAAATCCGGATAATGGATTCAGTGTGTATTTTCCGGAAGAGGGCAGAGCTAGTCATCTGTTATACAAAGGAAAATCTGAATATATTCCTCTGAAATTTATCAAGTCAAAGGTGTCAAAAGGGCGAGCATATACAGATATATATCATGAGTACTATAATGGCATTCATAATGGGACTTATGAATTTGAATTTGATGGCAACTGGGTATATGTATATTATACAAGAAAGAAGGATGGAAAGAAGTTTAGCTATACCATTGACAATGAATTGTCAACTTATGAGGGTAATCCATATAGAAGCACCGCTTGTTTTTGATTATGTCTATAAACCATAGAACAAGCCTGGACATAAAGTTCAGGCTTTTTTTATTGAATGTAATTACTTCCCGATACAGAAATTCGAAAAAACATCATTGAGAAGTTCTTCAGTGTAGATGGTTCCCAAAATCAATCCAATGATGTCCAAAGCCGCTCTTAACTCAATGGCAATTACATCTGTTGTCATACCTTGATGCGTCAAGTCCAAAGCCCTACCTATTGAAGCATGATACTCCCTCAACAGTTTTGCCTGCCTTTCATTCAAAAGGAATGCTTGATGTGTATCTATGTTTTTTGCAGTCGAAGATAAATATGTGATGATCTCTTGCAATCCATTTGATTCTTTTGCAGAAATATGCAGCCCTTGATCATTGAGATGTTGAGATTGAATCAAGTCGCATTTATTCTGGACAAGTTTATATGTGACATGTGGATGTTCTTTGATGATGAGATCAATCAATGATTGTGAGTGATTCTCGCCGCATGTGACATCATTGATGATAAGAATGATGGTTGCTCTTTTGATGAGAGATAATGAATATGCTATTCCTTCAATTTCAATTGCATCCTGAGTCTGTTCATGAATGCCCGCCGTATCGATCAATGTGAAATGAATTCCATCAATGATCATTGAACCTTCGACAAAATCTCTTGTGGTGCCCGGTATATCACTCACGATGGAACGAGCATAACCAAGCATTGCATTAAAGATGCTGGATTTTCCTGCATTTGGAAATCCCAGCAATAAAACTTGATGTCCGCTACGAAGAGTTTTTGCCGTTTCATAACTTTCAATGAATCGCAAAGCTTTGGATGATAATGCTTTCAATTCTGCAATGAGCTGTTCTTCAGGGACAAGTTCTATATCTTCCTGAGAAAAATCGAAATCGAGAATCATGTATTTGAATAATCGTTCTGTTGCATCACGAAGCGAAGACAATTCTTTTGAAAAAGATCCAATGAGTTGTCTTGAAGCACTTTCCAAAGCAGCAGGAGATTGCAGATGTATGATATCATTCACAGCTTCTGCTTGAGTTAAATCAAGTTTGCCATTCAAGAATGCACGCAATGTAAATTCACCCGGTTCGGCAAGAATGGCGCCTGATTGAATCAATGATTCAATCAATCTTTTTGATACAATATGTCCGCCATGACAACCAATTTCAATGGTGTCTTGACCTGTATATGATTGAGGCGAAACATATTTCAAAATCGTTACCGTATCAATTGGCATTTCTTTATCATGAAACACAGCATAAGAAATCGTGTGAGATTCTTTCTTTTTGATTGATTCATGCAGATGTTTGTCGATGATATTGAATGCATCCGGACCTGTCAAGCGAATCATTGCAATGCCACTTAATCCCGGAGGAGTGATAAGTGAGCAGATGGTCGTGTCTGTATTAAAATGCATGACCCAATCCGATATGAAATTGCGCAGAAGAAAATTCCGGTATGCGATAGGAAGCAGAATTCGGATCATAGA
Organism: Candidatus Kapaibacteriota bacterium; assembly: GCA_049426725.1. Lineage (GTDB taxonomy): Bacteria > Bacteroidota > Ignavibacteria > Kapaibacteriales > UBA961 > UBA961. Next base: position 116,183 of record JBMSYN010000007.1, on the reverse strand, counting down.
ATGGAAATGCCATATCCAATCTGAAAGGTCCTGCCGGAGTATCAAATCGAAACCCTAATCCATAGCCATATCCCCAATTTGCCGGGTTGATGATTCTTTCAAAGTTTGCAAGATTATAGGTTTTCGGAGTCAAGCGATTAAAAGAATTGCCCCAATCAAAAAAGAGCACCAATCCTGATCTTGCAATTTTATCCGCCCAAAATTCTGCAATGCCTTTTGGTTTTGGAAATGAATAGCGCAATTCAATTGAACCTTCAACCAAGCTGGCAGAACCGATGATTGCAGACAATTGAGATATTCTACTGGCAAGCGAATCTTCAATTGATGAAGCTTGATCACGCAATCCACGAGATGGCCATGCACGAACTGAGTTTGCTCCTCCGGCAAAGAAATGTTTTTCAAAAGGAGGAGTTGATTTGTCTTCATCAGAGAATCCCCAATTGACGATATGTCCCAATCGAATCTTTGTGGCAAACACCAGATTCTTTTTCACCGGAGTGAATGTATGAAACTGAGTGAATACGCGAAAGAAATGAGAATATCCAACATCCGGTGAATATTCAATTTGTGGCAAAGTGAGAAAGTATCCACTGGATGGAGTGATCACGGAATTTCTTCTATCACCTGTAAGTGTCAAACCAAGAGTAAATGATGCCGGACTGAATGGAGAATCTTTATAATATTCCGTGAGCGAAGTATAAGGTGCAATCAAACGATAGAGAGGATCATTCGGATCCGTTGCATCGATATTGAAATTTAACAAACGGGTAAAGTCAAGTGTGGCATCAAAATTCAAATTTGAAAATAATGTCCATTCAGGAAAAGTATTGAAATTAGAAACACGCAAAAGAGGCGTAAGCAATTTCAAACCTGTAGGAAGATTTCTCAAAGAAATCTGAGCTGAATATGTAAGCGGTACCCTATGTTCGCCAAGAAAGAAAGCAAATGGTTGATTGAAATTCGTACCAATTGAATATTCAAATTCCAAACCTCTTTGGGTCGAGAATACTGTATTGGAAATATCCTGCGCAAGGAGTCGAGAAAATATCGAGAATGAATTTCCTGTTGATGAAACCAATAAATCAGAATATGAAGCTTCCAAACCCATATTCAGAAAATTGTCCATCGTGGTGCGATTAAGAAACACAGAGAATACAACTTCTTCAGGTTTTTTGTATTTCAAGAGATAAGAAACATTCGCCACAGTATCCGTGCTTGTGATGATTTTCTTTTTGCTTTCGGAAACTTCGGAGAAGAATGATAAACCAATCAATTGATTTTTGGATCTGTTCACCGCTTGTGGTGAGAGCCAATCTTGGGGTTTTATGAAAAGCAATTGCTGAAGCAAATCATCTTTCAAGATATCTCCTTCAACATTATTGTGTTCAAAAGATATCGAATTGATTTTATATCGCTCCGGATTCAACATGTGAATGATTGATACCACATTTTTCTTTACCGTATCGATGAGAATCTGCTCAATGCGATACTCAAGAAATGCATATCCCCTTTCAAGAAGTTTTTGGAATGATGCATTAAGCATAGCATTTAAACTATCTTCATCATAAAAGCGAGGAAGACGAAAGCGAAAATCCTCTTGTATCGTATTCCATGGAATCGTGTTGACAAGCAGGGTATCTGTGAGCAATAAGTCTGTCAGTGCATATTGTCTTCCCTCTTTGCATATAACATCAAGAATACCCAATCCCAATGAATCAATATCAATGTTAAGCTGAATATCTGCATCGAAATACCCTTTTCTTTGATACAGGTTTTCCAAAATTTCCACTCTATTCTTCAATGTGACTGAATCAAGTGCCACACGAATTTTACCGGATTTTCCTTCGGGGTAATATCGTTTGAATAATTCAGGTGTGAAAACATCATTCCAATCTAAATTGTGATTCAATTCCAATTCAGTTGGCAATGTGATATTCAATGCATTGAGAATTTGCTGAGAAGAAAGATGCGCATTCCCGTAAATGCGAATGGTCTTTAAAGCAAAACGGCGCGTTTCCGCGCCTTTTGACAATGTTTGACAGAGTGCGGAAAAACAGCAGAAGAAAAGAATGAATCGTATTGTTGAAAAAATCTTCTGCATAAGGTTCTCTGTGTCTCACCCATGAAATGGTACAAACATGAAGCTGGGATGATGCCGATCAATCATAATAACTGTCTTCATCTTCATCATCAAAGAACAATGTGTCATTATTGTTCTCGAATTCAGGCCAAAGATCCTCTATGCCTTCATATAATTCATCATTGTCATCCAATTCATGGAGATTTTCCAATACTTGGGAAGGTGCCCCGGTTCTTTCTGCATAGTCGAGTAATTCATCTTTGGTTGCAGGCCACGGTGCATCTTCGAGCGTGTATGCAAGTTCAGGTGTCCAAAACATAGAGCTTCTACTTTTATTTTGTTAGTGGTAAATAGACAAGATTGCGTAGTGAGGGCGCAAATATGCGTAAAAAAAACTAATTTTGCGGAAATTTCCATGCGTCTTTTCACAGATATACATTTTTCATTTCACCATTTCTTCGCCAAATATTTGCATGACCGACATAACTCCTGAAATACTCGCAAAATATGAGCCGGTCATTGGGTTGGAATTGCATGCTCAATTATTGACAGATACAAAGGCATTTTGTTCCTGCAAAGCAGATTATAGCGATATCCCGAATGCAATGGTATGCCCGATTTGTTTAGGACATCCGGGAACATTGCCTGTGGTGAACAAAAAACATGTGGAAATGGCTGTATTGCTTGGACTTGCAACGAAATGCTCGATACGTCCGATATCTGCTTTTGCTCGTAAAAACTACTTTTATCCTGATTTGTCAAAGGGATATCAAATAACCCAATTCAATGATCCAATCTGCTATCAAGGCTCCATAACCATTGAAATGGAAGATGAAATGAAGCAGATTGGCATCACGAGAATACATTTAGAGGAAGATGCCGGTAAGTCCTTACATGACATGGACATAGACACATTGGTTGATTTCAATCGAGCCGGCATGCCTTTGCTGGAAATAGTGTCTGAACCGGATATGAGGTCCGCTGCAGAGGCCTATCGATATATGGTCACAATGCGACAGCTGGTGCGTTATTTGGGAATATGCGATGGAAACCTTGAGGAAGGCTCTTTGCGTTGCGATGCAAATGTATCCGTTCGATTGAAGGGTAGTCCCACATTTGGAACGAAAACCGAGATAAAAAACCTTAATAGTTTTCGGAATGTTGAAAAAGCGATTGCATTTGAGATTGAGCGACATATCGCATTGATAGAATCCGGTGGGCAGGTCAGGCAGGTGACGATGCAATGGGATGCCGCCGCTCATAGCACAAAGGAGATGCGCTCCAAAGAGCAAGCTCATGATTATCGCTATTTTCAGGAGCCGGATCTTGGATATGTTCGAATCAATCAAGATATGATTGCTGCGCAACAAGAGCAATTGCCGGAATTGCCACTTGCGATGAAATTACGTTTGCAGGAGCAATATGGCATTCCGGGATATGATGCGGGGATTTTGACAGAGGACAAGGATCTTGCATTATTTTTTGAACATACGTGTTCATTGCTATCTATGAAGAGCAAGGACCGTTATAAATTTGTAAGCAATTGGATTTTGACGGAGATACTTAAAATTTTATCGGATCGTAAAATTAGTATTGCCAAAGCATCCATGATCAAAAAAGAAGCAATAGCAGAGATTGTCGATTTGTTTGCAGATGAAAAAATCAGCAGTAAGATTGCGAAAGAAGTTTTTGCCGAGCATATAAAAAATGGAATTTCACCGAAAGAATATGTTGCGCAAAACGGTTTGATGCAGATTTCCGATCGCAATGAAATTGAACGCATTGTAATGTCTGCACTTGAAGGTGAAGAAGAAAACATTGAAAAGTATCGTTCCGGAAAAAACAATGTGATGGGATATTTCATTAGCAAAGTGATGAAATCTTCCGGTGGAAAAGCCAATCCTCGATTGGTGAATGAATTGCTCACACAATATTTACAGTGAGAAGCACATGGCACTACCCAAAACCCCTTATATATGGATGAATGGCGAATTTGTTGATTGGGACAAAGCGACCATTCATGTTTTGTCTCATGTTGTACATTATGGTTCGGGTTGGTTCGAAGGAATCCGAGCATATAAAACACCATTTGGAACAGGAATTTTCAGATTGCGAGAGCACATGAAAAGATTGGAACAATCGGTGAAATTATATCGCGGCGAAATGCCATACTCGATTGATGAAATGTGTGAAGCAACCAAAGAGTTGGTGAGAAAAAATGGATTGGAATCATGTTATATCAGGCCAATAGCATATAGAGGATATGAGAATCTCGGAGTCTATCCATTGAATTGTCCGATTGATGTTTCCATTGCATGTTGGGAATGGGGTGTTTATCTCGGTAAGGAAGCACTAGAAAATGGCGTTGATGTATGTGTTTCTTCATGGCAGCGTTTGCACAACAATACATTGCCAGCGGTTTCGAAGGCATCCGGAAATTATCTCAGTTCACAATTGATTCGCATGGAAGCAATCATGAATGGATATTCCGAAGGAATTGGATTGGATATCAATGGTAATGTAGGTGAAGGAAGTGGTGAAAATATTTTCTTCGTGAATGATGGCGTGATTTATACCCCGCCGATGTCATCATCAATTCTTGCCGGTATAACAAGACATACAGCGATCACAATTGCAAAAGACCTCGGATATGAAGTTCGTGAAACATCAGTGCCAAGAGCAATGTTATACACTTCCGATGAAATTTTCTTCACAGGAACAGCCGTTGAAATTACACCGGTCCGTTCGGTAGATCGCATAAATGTGAATGAAGGAAAAGTTGGTCCGATTACAAAGCAGATACAGCAAGCATTTTATGCCATCGTCAATGAAGGCAAAGATGAACATGGCTGGTTGACTTATGTTTGATTGATTTACATGTAGAACTCAAATACAGGATAGATATCATTATGGCAAAGACCGCCACCAAAACGAAGGCAAAGCCAAAAGCATCGAATGCTAAAAAAGCTGCAGTCAAAACAACTGTTTCAAAAAAGAAACAGGCAGTTGCACCAGTGAAGAAGAAGGTTGTGGCAAAAAAAGCAGTGACCAAAAAAACTTCTTCCGCGAAGAAAAAGCAATTCAGTGCATTTGACATGAAAGGTTTCGACAAAAAAACCATCATGTCTTGGTATAAATTGCAACATCTTGGAAGACGCCTCGATGAGAAAGCGGCACTGTATTTAAAGATGGCAAAAGGTTGGTCATATCATGCGCCATGTGCAGGACATGATGGTATTCAAATAGCTCTCGGACAAATCTTCAGACAAAACAAAGATTTTCTCTTTCCCTATTATCGTGATTTGATGACATCGCTCGCAGCGGGGATTACAATCGAAGAAATCATCTTGAATGGATTAAGCAAAGATGGTGATGTTGCAGGTGGTGGACGCCACATGAGCAATCACTTTGCAAAACCATCGATTGGAATACAAAATGTTTCATCATGCACAGGCAATCATTCATTGCATGCCGCAGGTTTGGCAAGAGCCGTGAAAAAATTCAAGGGCGATGAAGTTGTGTATTATTCCGGTGGAGATTCAGCATGCTCTGAAGGATATTTTTATGAAGCAATAAATGGCGCATCAAGAGAAAAGTTACCTGTTGTATTCGTGATTCAGAATAACAAATTTGGCATATCAGTACCATTGCATGAACAAACTGCAAATCTTGTCGTATCAGACAATTTTGTTGGATTCAAACATTTGAAAATCATCAACTGTGATGGTCGCGATGTGTTTGATTCATATCGCGCATTGAAAGAAGCGCGTGATTATGCTTTGTCAGGTGCAGGACCGGTATTCGTTCATGCTGATTGCGATCGCATTGGATCTCATTCAAATTCCGATAATCATGAATTGTATCGCAAACCCGCAGAAATTCAAGAAATGAAAGACCGCGATCCACTTCCTGCATTTCGCAATGCGATTCTCGCAAAGAAGATTGCAACCGAAAAAGAACTTCTTGCTATCGAGGAAGAGAACAAGCAAGCGATTTTTGCAGCTGCCGATATTGCAGAGATAGCTCCTGATCCTGCAGGCTCAAGCTATTTGGATTATCTGATGCCGGAAGATGCTGCCGGATATGAAGATCGCTCGGAATATAATTTTAGTAATGATCCTGATGCTCAGCAATACACCTTCCGTGAGGGAATCAATATTGCGATGAAGCAAGAATTCCAGAAAAACCCGCATACATATTTGTGGGGACAAGATGTTGCATCAGTCAATAAGCAAGGTATCTTCAATGTTCCAAAAGGAATGTTGGATGAATTTGGCAATGAAAGAATTTTCAATGCTCCAATTGCCGAAGATTATATCGTTGGTACAGCGAATGGTTTCACCCGCTATCGTGATGATATACGCGTTGTGATAGAAGGTGCAGAATTTGCGGATTATTTCTGGCCAGCCATGGAGCAATTGATTGAATGTTCGCATGATTATTGGAGAACACGCGGACAATTTTCACCGAATATTACAATCAGACTCGCAAGTGGAGGATATATTCAAGGTGGATTATATCACTCACAAAATCTTGATGCGCTATTGGCTGCCCTTCCCGGAATCAGAGTTGTGTGTCCGGCATTTGCAGATGATGCAATCGGTCTGATGAGAAATTCGATACGTTCTCGCGGCGTGACGATGTTTCTTGAACCGAAGTTCCTCTACAATTACAGACCCAGCTCAACATCGCTTCCCGGTGATGATTTCATCGTACCATTTGGAAAAGCACGCATTCGACTTCAAGGAAATGATGTCACATTGATATCCTATGGCAATGCAATTCACTTAGCATTGAAAGCCGCAGAGGAATTGCAGGCAGAACACGGAATTTCTTGCGAAGTGATCGACTTGCGTTCATTAAAGCCATGGGATCGCAATACAGTATTTCAATCCGTAAGAAAAACCAATAGAGCGGTCATAGCCCATGAACATTATCTATCAGGTGGAATTGGCGGAGAAATCTCAGCGAGCATCACTTCAGAACTTTTCTCAATTCTTGATGCACCCGTTGGGAGAGTAGCAAGCAAAGATGTTCCCGTTGGTTTTGCAAAGTCCTTGGAAGCCGCAATTCTCTTGAATATCGCTGATATCAAAAATGAAATACTCAAAACAGTGAATTATTGAAAATTTGGCCATAGTTAAAAGCCTGTCTTTGTCAAAGGACGGGCTTTTTTCATATCAGGGGAGTGTAATGCTATCGCTTACATAAGTTTTGACAGTGTGAAATAAATCTGACACTTTTTTCCACAGTAGAAATTTTTTTTCTCGGAAATCGCAACTCTTTACAATCTGCATTAAATTTCGTTGTATTATCCACCAAAAAACATATATTTGCCTGACTCCTAGGAGTCTATTTAGTGTGTTGCGCTCGTAGCTCAACCGGATAGAGCATTGGATTCCGGTTCCAAAGGTTAGGGGTTCGACTCCCTTCGAGCGCGCAGTAAAAATTTGATATTTAAAGACTTACGATATTATGTCAGAAACAGAATCAGCAATGGAAACGACCGAAAACGGTTGGAATGTGAGAGAAGAAAATGCCGAACAGGACGCACTGATTGGCAAGTTAAAAATGTTGGGATATGCATTGGTGGGTATTCTTGCCATAGGTTTCGGATATTATTTTTATTCGGGAATGCAGGAAACCACAAATGAAGAAGCAATGACTGCATTATCTAGAATTTCATCGTATTATGAAAGTGGGCAATTCCAAAAAGCCTTGGATGGTGATCCTTCTCGAACTATTCGTGGTGGTAAAGTAATTGGATTAAAGGCAATCGTGAGTGAATATGGCGGTACACCTGCAGGAGCATTTGCAGCCTTGTATGCAGGCTCTTCACTTGTGAATATTGGCAAATATTCCGAAGCTTTGCCATATTTGGAAACAGCATCCGCTAGTGACGATGCTACTGTTAGTGCCGGAGGCAAGGCAGGAATGGCAGCATGCAATGAAGAGTTGAAGAACTATGAAGAGGCGGCATCATTATATATTGAAGCAGCCGGAACTAAGGATAGTCCATTATATGAACGATATACATTATTTGCAGCATTGAATTATGAAAAGGCATCAGCCAATGGTTCAGGTGAAGCAAAAGAGAAAGCAATTACGCTTTTACAAGGTTTGACAATGAAAAATTCCGGCTCAGATTACACAAACGAGGCAAAGATGGGTTTAGCTCGTCTTGGTTGGCACGAAAATTGAGTAGGATTACCCTGATATTAGTGTCTATACGACTGATTTATGACAAAAAATGACAAATACAATACAGTTTTAAAGTATTATTTAACAAACGGAGGTATTATGCGACGTTTGCTTCGTCTGGGTACCATGCTATTTGCTTTATTGCTTATGGCTGGCACCAGTTATGCGCAAAAGCCGCGCGTACAAGTTTCCGGAAGAATTGCGCCGAATGATGTGCGTATTTTCTTTAAGGACTCAGTTTATCAGATTAACGGTACTCTTATGATTGCCGGTACTCTGCTTATTGAGCCGGGAACTGAAGTTGTGTTTTTGGACAATGGTAGGATGATCGATTCAGTCGGTGGTCGTATCATTGCCGACGGTGAAATGTCGGCCACTTATACTGGTGTGGCTCCAGCGGCAGGTGTTGATTTTAATGACAGCCCGTACTATACGGGAAATAGTGTTGTTACAATTGGCACTAAACCAGAATTAAGCATTGCAGATGGTAAGCGCAATGTGATTTTTAATGTGACACTCAATGAGAATGCATCCGGTAATATTACCGGTGTTTCCAATTTGAGCAATACCAGTGATGTTCAGGAGAGAGGTCCTATCACCGGTGGTCGTGTTATTTCACCAGAGCGTGCCATTATGTTTATGGCATCACGTTTGTTTGAAAACGATGATGTTGTTCGATTCCAGCAATGGAAGAGAAGAGGTGGAAATTCACCAAACATCACCCGTGGCACGATTACATTTCGTGGTCAGGCGGTAAATGATTACTCACGTGAGTGGGGTCATATCATCGTATTGCCCGGTGCTCGTGCAGCTTACTTTAGAAATGTAACATTCAAAGATTTCCGTAAGGATACAACCGTAGACAATCGTTACTATTACGATACTCTAGGTTTATCAGGTGCTTTGAAAGATGCAACAATCAATTTGAACAAAGAAACACTCAAGTGGACAAATGGATCTGGTGGTGCATTGACATCATTCTCCGCTCGTACATGGTTGGTTGATTGTAGATTCGAAAACAATATGGCACGTTTCCGTGGTGGTGCTCTTCAAATGGTACAAGCACCTTATGGAAATGGAGCTTTTCCTGATACAGCAGGTTTAGGTTTGAGTTTCTATCAATCAGACAAAAATCCAAACATTACAAATCCTGATGGATCTGTTGTTCGCGAGAATGACAGCATTGTTGTTTTGGACATGCTTGATACAGATGGTACTCCATCTAGCGAACCATTGGTTTCAAGAAATGATGCTCGTCGTCAATCAGTTGACGATCCACGTATCGCTGTATATCTTGGCCGTATTCGTCGTTTGACATTTGACAATAACCGTACACTTGTTGCTTATGTAGACACAGTTACAATCGGTGGTCGTCAAGTTCTTGCAGACAATACAGTTAAAAGAGTAAAAGTTGATTCAACAAATGGACAGCCCACAGACTGGAAAAACCAGGCTTGGGGTGGTGCTATGTATATTGGTGGTCGTTTTGATGATGAATACAGAAGACTGGAAATAGGTCTTGGTGTAAACGATTCAATTCGCATCAATACAAGCAATCCATTGAATGATAAGATTCGTTTTGGTGAGAAAGACTTCGTCAAATTCACCAATAACAAAGTATTGAATCTTCAAGAAAAATTGAGTTCACGTGGCGCACGTGGAGGTGCATTGTATATCGGTGCATATACCTCTATGGTGATCAATGGCGAATTCGAGAACAACTCTGCTGAAACTCCATATTTGCAGCCTAAGAACAATGCAGACTATGCATTGGGTGGTGCAATTTTCCATGAGAATACATATGGTCGTTTGCAAGTTCGTGGAAGTTCGCTTCAAGGAACATTCTTTAAAAACAATAGAGCGAGTTCCGGTGGTGCTATCTATATAGATGGTAATACCGATCCTCGTCCTTCACCAATTATTGGTGGTTCAGATTCACCATTCCCACGCATTAGAGATTATGGTCGTAGAATTGATTTCGAAGACAATAAAGCTGTTGCTCATGGTGGTGCGATTTACACAAAGCGTAATATGACATCTTATGGAGCCGGTGGTTTCATCAATGATTTGCCATTGGCACAATCATATGGCCCAGGTTTCAGTATCAACTATCTAAGAAACACAGCAGGTTATTCCGGTGGTGCGATTGCAATGCATTTGCCAAGCATCGAACCACCAGTACCAGCATGGCAGAGAGTTGCAAGAATCGTACGTAGTGACTTCCGCAATAACAGTGTTGGCGCAATTGGCATCAACCCAACAATTGATGAGAAGAAATTTGTTCGCGGTGGTGGAGCTGTTTATTCATTGAATGCAGATCTCAATCTCGTGAAAGGTACATTGTTTGAGAATAATAGTGTAATCAATGGTTCCGGTGGAGCGATTGCAATGATCAATCCATTGACATCATCTGATCGCATGTTTATTTCTGATGCAGACAATTTTACAGTTGAAGCAGATGGTACAATCAAAATTGGAACATTTGTTTCGAACGATTCAATATTTAATAATAAGAAAATCGCTGCAGTTCCTGCGGATGTTCGCATGCTTACCAGATTCATCAATAATAGCGCAGACATCAATCCTGATGAGCGTTTGATGGGTTCAGGAACTTCACAAATCGGTGCAAACTTCATCGATGTTAAGCGTTATCATCCTGGATATGTAACAAATCCATCACCTTCCGGACTTCGTGAGAACGGTGTTGGTCTTGGTGGTGCGATTTATATACTTGACAGTGTTGTAAAAGATAGATTCTTCAGAAAGGATACCATCTTATTCAACCGCGTTCGTATTCAAAATAATAATGCATTTACTGGTGCAGCTATTTATTCAGATAACTATGCATTGGCCCTTGCATTCAAGCGTTCTTTGATCACAGGCAACGTTGCTCATTCTAAGATCGGTAGATCACAAGATGTTCTTGGCGGTCCACTTGTATCAGGAAACAATCAAGCTTCCAGCGATCTCGCAGGTGCAGTGTTGTACGGTGAAATTGTTGGTCCAATTCCATTTAGAAGTTATCATGAAGCAAGTAATGCTATTCACAGCAATGATGCTCGCTTCTTGATTCGCTTACCTGATGCACCAAATACAAAAGGTGTATTGGCAGGTGGTTATGGTACCGGTAATGGCGGTGTTGATACACTTCGTGGAAATTACTGGGGTCGTACAGAAGCAAATGTTTCTACCATACTTCCAACAGCTCAACCAGGATTTGTAAATGGTGCTGTACAAGAAACCTTCTTTGTAAAAGGAAATGGTGGAACACATCTTCGCTTTATAAATAAGTCATCATATACAAATACTGAGCTCACACAGCAAGGTCCATTTGAATATAATGCAACTAATTCACAAGGCAGACCTGGTTTGGATTATAACTATAAGCCAATTCCGGTTGGTCAAATACCAGACACATTGTTGATGTCAGGAATGGTATATGACATGTTTGACAAAGGAACAGATATCAAAACAGCAGACTATTCAGTTCGTAGAAGATCTCCAATTGAAGACTTTGCAGTTGGTATTCCTCCACAACTTAGATCGTATCCAGCAAGTGCAACTCAATCATCAGGAAAAGTAGTTCGTAGACTTCTTCGCGATCCATTTGCGACAGATTCAGCAAACTATGAAGTTGGTGGAGAGAACTTGCTTTGGAAAGAATTGCGCAAACTTCAAGGTGAATTTGCAATTGATCACAGATCAGGTGAGTTTACTCATCCAATCGGTTATCCATTGTTCCTTGAGTCAAGAGCACAATATGAAGGTGAAGACATCAATACAAACAATGATGATGCATTATTGTTGAATGAGTCAGTCTTCTTTGTAATCAATGACTCCACAGGTGATTATGTACGTGTAAACATGAAGCAGATGACTGATGTTCGCACAACAGACAATGACGGTGCATATCCTCGTGAATATCTCCGTGGTCGTGTTGACTTTGTTGCTGACTCTGCAGAAAGATCAGGTACAACATCACGTGTTCGCCGCTTCTATGAAGGTTTGGCAAACTATGGTGGAACAAATTCACTTCTTCCTTTCATCGCTGACAATCCTGTTTCAGAAGATAGTGCAGCACTTGGAAGCAGAAGATGGGAAATGCAGCTTGATGATGCTAGATCACACAATTATGACAACAATGAAAAAGTAACGTATATCAACCGTGCAAGTTTGCCTGCTTCCATTCCTAATGGTGCAGTAACTTACTATGCAGGTGAAAATTACAATTCACTTCCAGTACGCCCAGGTGATCACATTCGCGTAGTTTCTCGTTCAGTACTCTGGAGAGAAGGCGTTAATGCTGCTATCAATAAAGGTATTTCATTCCGCATCAATGGTTCAGTACCAGGTCCGGTATGGACAGGAAGTGCAATTAGCGTTGCTAATCCACAAGTAAATCCATTGTTCTTCACATCATTCAAAGACAAGGTATTTGTCAATGAAGATATAAGCTACAATCGTGCATCTACAGCAGGTCAAAATATTGGTCGTGATACAATTTTTGTCATCACAGCTATTGACTCAAACAAGATGTATGATCCACGCTGGGCAATGGATTTGAGAAATGCAGACAATAATATCTTCACACAACTCGAATACACATGGATGCCATTGTTCCAAAATGGTAATGGTACATTTACTCCAGATACATCTGCAACAAAGCTGACCGGTATTCGCCGTTGGTTGAGAGCAGATACAGTATGGACAAATGAACTTACAAATACACATCCATACTATGGAGCAACAGGTCGTATCGCATTGTTCGGTAAACCATCCAATCCATATGTTGTACCAGGTGGTGAATATGTTGAAGTAACTGCACAAAACTGGGCACCTAATTTCAGAGGAACTGATGCAATCAGAGCACTGAATTTGACAGATGCACAGAAGAATGCATTGATGAATACATCATTGACAGGTGCAGAACTTGAAGCAGCATTTACAAATAATGTAGTATCCAAGTTCATCTACTTGTATCCTTCATATTATCATGCTCAGTCATACGATGCAGAGAATGCAAGATTTGCAAATCAAGATACAGTTGACTTCGGTAATGCAACAAAAATCACCTATCGCTTCTCAATCCATGTGATTGACAGTGCACCGGTATTTAGACAGACATTACTTACAAGCGCAACATGTGCTGAAGCAGGTGCAAACCAAAATCTATTTGTTGCAAATGTTACAGATAAGCTTCGCTTCCTTGTAAACTTTGAAACAGATGATGAAAGAGAAGACTCAACTGCAGCAGCAGCTGAAGATTGGGACTTCCGCTATGGTCGCACTTCCTATTCATTTGAATCAAAGGCAATTCGTCCAAATGATGATATTGCGACAGATGAATTGGCACAAACAAGACCATCTTGGATGGCTGATGCATTCTTGTATAAAGCACCTTCAGATACAGTTCTAGATCCAAATGGTTATGAATTCACAACATTTGGTCATTTGAATGTTCGCATTCCAAGAGCACAAGCACTTGCATTGCTTACACCAAAAGATGCTGTTGCTAGAGTAAATGGTGCCTTGAACACTGATACAACAATGACAGTCGTTGTTAATGATGGTCATAGCGGTGTATCATTAATGTCTAAGCGTATATTCATCAATGTTTCGCCAGAAATCAGAACAAACAGTTTGCCATTGGCGAAAGAAGATGTTGATTATAATCCAGCATTGCTCGACTTCTCGAAGCGAATCGAATATTACGATCCTAACTTTGGTCAAGAGCAAACATTTGAATTGATTTATGCAACAGATGCAAGAGCATCAGTTCCTAAAGATCCTTGCTTCCCAGAAGCTGGTGAATGGGATTTGGCAAATGTTAAAACAACGCCAAATTGGTTGAAAATCAATCCAAAGAGTGGTCTTCTCTATGGAACACCTGGAGTAAAGGATGCTCCACGGATTGGTGCTGGTGCTGAGAAGGTAACAGTTCTTATCACAGATGCAGGTGGATTGACAGACCTTCGTGTTATCAATCTCGAAGTTGAAGAAACAAATCACAAGCCAAGAAGCATCACAGCTCCTGGTATCCGTTGTATCGCCAATGGCGAAGAGTACACAGATTCCATTATGGTAGGTGACATCGATCTTCTTCGTGAAACACCAAGTGAAGCGAAAGAATCAGTAACTGTTTCTATCGATCCCCCAATTGGCAACTTGACACTTGAGCCTTCAGTGATCGATGGTTCAAAACCAGACACAGCTTCAGCGCTCAATAACAAAATTACAATCAAGTCAAACGGTCCTTTGAACATCCCATCAAACTTGATTACAGATGGTAAAGTAACCATTCGTATCAAAGCTGATGATGGCACAGATCAGACATATTACACATTCAAAGTGAATGTATCAGATGCAACTGATTTCGTGACAACAGTACGTGTTCAAAATAATGCAGGTGCATTCCAGGATCTTCAATTCGGTACTGCAAGAAATGCAACTACCGGTGAGAAAGAGCCAGATGCAGGTAAACTTGATGCTAACTATTGTGAGTTTGAACTTCCTCCATTCCCGCCAACGGACGTATTTGATGCTCGCTGGACGATCATCAAAACGAATGGTATTCATCGCAATATCTTCCCAACAGCGATTAGTGGTGACAAGTCAACTACAATGTATAAGGCACGCTTCCAGTCAGGTGCAGAGTTAGGAAATACATCTCCTGCAACTCCAATCACATTGTCATGGAAGATGTCAACTGTTCCTTCACGCACAGATTCAAGACGCAATCCTAGCGGTGGTTCATGGAGAATCATGGATGGTGGTTCATTCGACTACTTCCAGTATGACATGGCAACCGGTACAGGTAAGAAAAATGCATTGATCGATGCAGAAGCAACAGGCGATGACTTTAAGATTACTATCAAGCCTGACTTTATCAACTCTTTCGTGATTCTTTATGATCATGCAAGTGGTGTAAATGAAGATCAACCAACTTCAGTTATGGGTCAGTCTTTGGTATCAGAAGCAAATCCGAATCCGGCAAATGAATCAGTGAACTTTGCAATCACCTCTTCAAGAGAGAATGTAAATGTTCAGGTATTTGATTTGCTTGGAAACATGGTTAACACATTCAGTTCAGATCTTGGTGTTGGTACATCAAATGTTTCTTGGAATACAAGAGACAGCAATGGTACACCAGTTGCACCAGGTGTTTACACAGTGAAGTTGACCATCGGAAATGACATAGTCATCAGAAATGTAGTAGTAGCAAGATAAATTTAATACGAAGGAAAGGCCTCTCGAAAGGGAGGCCAATCCGGAGTACAATTATGGAGACAACAATGAGAAATATTATAAAAAAATGTATATCGTTGCTTGCTGCGCCGCTACTGCTTGCTTCCGCATTTCAGTATGCAACAGCTCAACGTATTTTCGATGAATTTGATGCTCCACAAGTGGTTTCGAACAAACTGTATATTGATTACGGTATTGCTCCAAACTCTTTGAGCACATATTATTTGGCACCATATCGCGTAGACCTTCCTTATCAGGAAGTTACAGGTGGTAATGTGGTTGTATTTAACGGTGATAATGATGAAGGCGATTATTCATTGACTGTAAATGGCAATGATCCTAATGCCCAAGTTCCATTTTATATTGACTATGCCGGCAATACAATCAACAGCATCCAGATTACTACAAATGGTTACGTTGCATTGAATAGCACCTCTGCAGTATCGAAAGATCCTACAGAATTGTTCAAAGGTGACAATAATACCATGATTGTAGCACCATTTTGGGGAGACCACAATGTTGCTGCAGGCGGTGAAGTAACTTGGAAAGTTTGGGGTACAGCTCCAAAAAGAAGATTGACCATTCAATGGAAGAACATTCAGGTCAATACCAAAAAAGATGGAAATGACGATAAGAGAATCGGTAGTTTCCAAGTAACATTCTATGAAAGATATGTACCAGGCGATGTAAGTTTCACTTTACCTGCTTATAACAAGCATTCTGATTTTGAATTTGCATATGGCGCATTCTCAGGATTGGCAACAGATGTAGTTGGTGCAGCTGTTGGTATCAATGATGATGAAAAAGCAAAGTGGGTCAATGGCTTGTCATGGTCAGATCAATCCACAGCAACAACTTCAAAAGATTTGAGCACAGTATGGCCTGTATCCGGTACATCATTGAAGACAATTCGTTTTGAAGCATATCAAAAGTCAATTCCAGTCAATCCTAATGACTTCTTCTCACGCTTCCTTATCGGATCAGACAGAGATGACGGATATTATGCAATTGATATGGACAGATTTAATTTTGACTTCACCTTCGGTGGTGTAAGACAAAACAATATGTGGATTTGCGTAAATGGTTATACTACATTTTCAAATCCTCAGATTTTCTCACACATCGTGAATGACAATCCACAAGGGTTGTTCCTAAACAGTTCATCATACCCATTCAATGTTATTGCTCCTTTTTGGGGTAATCACATCTATCGTTTTGGTAATGAGCCTACAGTACCATCTGCAAATGGTTTCTACATGAATTCAGAAATTTCTTATGTAGTGGTTGGTTCATATCCAAATCGTCGTTTGGTAGTTCAATGGAAGAATTTGAATGTTATGGATAGAAGTTTGCCAAACTCTGTGGCAAACTTCCAGGCAATCTTCTATGAAGGTGTTGATGAGCGTTATCCAAACAATTATGCAGGTGCAATTGAATTTGCTTACGGTGATGTTGGAAATAATACAAGAACAACAGCACGTGAAGTAAATGTTAAAGGTGCTTCAGTTGGTCTCAAGGGAAATCTTGGAACAATGAACCCAGCAGTTAATTCAGACTTCTTGAATGGATTGACATACAATGCACCACAAACATCACGCACTTCAACTGTATTAACAGATGGATGGCGTCCAAGTGGCGGATCTTCATCTTCAGAAGGTCGTCGTATCTTGTTCAGTGGAATCCCTCGCTTTGTAGTTCCTACATGGGGCGATGGTGACGCAGATTTGACACAACTTCGCACACGCAAGCATGCAGGTTTGCCACAAAATCGTTTTGTGACAGTAAATGATGCACGTTTGGTTATGCGTTGGTTGGTCAATGATGGTAAGTTGCCAGATTCACTCCGTATGGATACACTTCAATATGGTAATGCATACCATGCAGACGTAAACCATAATGGTCGTTACTATTATAGTTCACGTTCATGGGACAATCAAAATGATGTTACTACATGGAAGCGCCCAATTGACATGGATACCTTTGGTATTCGCATTCTTTGGGATTCAGTGGAAACATTGACAACATTGCCACCTGATGCAGGTCCATTACGTCTCATTTATTATGAAGCAACTGCATTGGATGCAGCTTTGATTTTACATTACAATGCAGGTAGAGTTCCTTCACTTCCTTGGATGTGGGATACTATTCCATCATACGGTAAAGTCATTGCAGGAAAATCAAATTCTCCTATCGCATTTGGAACACCAGTTGTGACAAATGATGGTGCTAAGATTGTTCCTGTATATGCAACAGCCAAAACAAATAAAGCATTTGCATTCTCAGTAACATTTAATGGCAAAGTGATGTCATCAGAAGTTGGTGCAAACTCCACCAATGACTTGATCATCAATGATGCCAAGACTGTTCACTTTGCTGCATCAGAAATCACAAATACAAAAGAACCAATCGCTTTCATCAAGGTTGATTCAGACAATGAATTAGTTGCTGAAAAAATCATTGTAAATGATGTTGTTCTCGGTAAAGAAAATATTGAGCAACAAACAGGTGTTACAGGTTCTATTGCTTCATACCCCAACCCATTTGATCAAGAAGTGACAGTATCTGTTCCTTCAGAATTCAAAGGTGGAGTATTGACAGTTTCTGATGTTAATGGAAGAGTGATTGGAACATTTTCACTCAATCAAGAAACAATGACATTGAATGCATTTGCTGGTAAACCAGCAGGCGTCTACACAATTACCATGAAAAATGGCGTGAAGACAGCAAACAGTGTTATTATCAAGCGATAAAACATTGGCATGAAATATATCTCACATATCGCTGTGTTGCTCACAATCATGGTGGGCAACACGGCAATGTGGGGTCAGATTTCAAGAACAGTTTCATTTGACTTAAACAGCAGACATGAAAGCGATTATTGTCTGGGTGCTAATACAAATGAATTTACTTTGACAATTGATACCAAGTTGGAAAACATCGACAGTCTGCAGGCTTTTGACATTTATATTAGATATGATGAAAAGAAAGTCAAAATTATTGCAGGATTGAAGATTGGAACCATAAGCAGCCCAATACCAACGAACAACTTTTCTTTTCGCACTGAGAGTGCGGGGTTGGCGAAAGTTTCCGGTTATATGAATTTTAAAGCCGGGAATCTGGTAGGAAATGGAGCTTTGGTTGCCTTAAGAGGAGAGTGGTTAAACTCAACTTGTACTGATTCTACAATCTGTACCATAGAGATTCTTGAACCAGGCTTCGAGTTTGGAATAGGCCCAAGATTTGTAAAGATTGATTCTTCAGTGAAAATTTACAATCGTTTGCAAGACACACTCAATACCATAGTGCGAGCAACAAATCCGGTACTAATTTCAGACTCTGTAGAACACGGAGACTCCTCTAAAAAGTTTTCATACAAATCCGAAATCTTTTTCGGAAAAGCAACAGCAAACGATAGCGTTTTTGTCAAATACTCAGTAGATGATTCCATTGACATTAATGACATTCGGATTGACAGTGTAAGAAATGTACAAGTTATTGTTCGCGAAAGAACAATTATAATTAAAAAGGAAAGTAGAAATACCACTGGTTATGTGTCAACTCAGATAAGTGGTAATATCTTTACGAATTCACAATCAGTTGAAAGAAATATCAAAATGACATCCTCTGCAACATCATGTGATTGTGCAAGATCTTTTGATCAGAATAGTACAATGTTAAGACTGTATAGAAAAGTAAAACCAGATACAGTAACGAATGTACAAGACGAAGAACAGGTAATAGAACGATGTACGGATTACTATGATATTCTTGGTCGATTCATTGAATCGGATTGTCCGAACGGTGAATCAGCGAAGGCTATCAGAAGAAAAGCCTTCAAACTTGGTAGCAATTATATTCAATACATAGAAACTAAAAAGTAATTATAATTTTTAATGTATCATCTAACGGAGTTACACATGCAAACTTCCGCGACAAGAGGTAAGAGACGCAGTTCGGCTCTTCTTTTTCTGTCCTTGTGCATTGCATTGATGGGTTCAATAAACCTGTTTGGTCAAGCAACATTGCAAAAGGCAGATATTCCTGTACTGAGTCTTACAGGCAGAGATAATGGTTATAATAATAGTCTTTACTCTGATGGAAGAATTTGGTTGGGATATGCCGATGATCGCACACGCGAGATATTGGTCCCTGTATTTATGAAGAATCTTTGGTATGATTCATCGAATGTCGTTGACAAACGCTTTAGCGGTGGTCCAATTTATACATTCACATTTTCTGTGATGTATGATGGACGAGTTTTTGAAGCAGTTGGAGCACAATTCACAGGTCCAAACAGAAGAGATACCAATGCACTTGCAAAAGGTTTCGAATTGGAATTTGATGATGTCTCCGATGAAACTCGCTATGGTGTCTACTTCCGTGGAGGAGTAAGTGCTGAGACAAAATATGGTCGTAGAATGTATATCACAGGTCGTTCAACAAAACCACTTCCTGTGACATCTAGCGATGGATCATATGAAGTACTTATGTACCTTCGCATGAAGGTTACATTGTCTAAAACGCAATTGACAAATCAACCAACAGTTTACAATGGTGCTGATAAGTCCGCATTGTATATCTCCAATGATTCATTGACATACAATGATTTGAGAGTTGGTTATACAAATCCATTCCCATTGGTACCGGAAAGTGCTGCTGACAATCCATATAAAGACAAAACCTATCGCAAAGACAGACGCGATTCAATTGGTTTGGGTGGTATCAGCATGACAACCGATCTTCTTCCAGAATATCCAAGCCGTCCAGGTATGATTTGGGTTAATGTTGGTGAAGTTCCAAGAATCGCATTCAGTGATGTAGGAGCTAAAGGCGGTACAGTCTCTGTTCGCCAAGACCCAAATGCTGCTGATGGTTCATTATGGGAAATGACAAGACCAATCATCATTGATTCATCAACAAATGGATCTGATGCTTTCAGAGATATTCTCTTATACAATGCAGAAAATCGTACAAGACTTACAGGCATAAATGTACGTTCTGATTCACCTTGGTTGCAATTCCAAGCTGTTTCACCAGGATTTGTTCCATCGGGAATTCGAAGCATTACTCGTGAAGGCGATATTGACTTCATCGATGAAGCAATTGGTGGATCAGTTCCTCCAAACTTGAAAGATGCACGTAATCAAATTATTGCTGGTCAAGAGCCAATTCGTTTCAGAATTTTTGTAAGAACCGGTGAATTGAGAGCAGGTGATGCAGAATATGCAGGTATCTATACCGGATATATCACTGTTACTTCAGCTTCAGCAAAAGTATCTCCTGTGAAGTTGAGAGTTACATTTATTCATCTTCGCAATCCAGTCGAGCCAGGTAGCAACAATAGACCTAAGACACCTGAGTTTGGTTTGGATCCCGGTATCAAAATCACTGTAAGCAATTCAAGTTCAGCAAACAATGGTAATGGTGATTCAACAAATCTTGTATTTGGTACAGGTCACAGAGCTACAGATGCTCCCGATTCATTGTTTGGTGAATATGCTTATGATCCACTCAATCCTCCAACAGGATTCCATGCTCGTTGGTATACACCATGGGTAAAAGATGCAAACGGCATTGAAGTAGCACCAAATGGTCTTGGTGATGTTCAAATGGATGCATTCAGTGGTCAAAATTACAGAAGAGATTCACGTTCACGTGACATACGTGATTTCACATCCGATACTACACTTGTATACCTTTGCCGTTTCAATGCAAATGGTGCAAATAACTATCCAGTTGTGATCAATTGGGATATTCGCGACTTCCCTGAAGGCGCAGACTTATATCTCCGTGACACATTGAATGGTGGTATTTTCAGCGTGAATATGCGCGAAGCAACTCCGGATGGAGATTATGGTCGCTCATTCACAATTCGTGATGCACGTATCAAGTCATTCTTGATTGAGTATCGTTTGCCACAAACAGTAAACTATACTGTAGTGAAAAAAGGTTGGAACTTCTTGTCATTGCCATTGCGTCCATCCAATCCAAATTGGAAGGCAGTATTCCCAAATGCAATTACAGAACCATACACATTCGCTAGCGGTTCTTATCAGCAAAAACAAATCCTTCAACCAGGCGTTGGATATTTTGTGAAGTTCGGTGATAATCTTGATACAACACAAATTGGTTCAAGAGTACCTGAATTCAGTAAGACAACAGAAAGAGTTTATCTCTTCAATGGTTGGAATACAGTTGGTGCACCTTCAACACGTGCAAATGTAAATGATATTTCTTATGAACTGTCATCAGGTGCAGTTGAAGCTCTCAAAGATCAAGTATATGGTTATACAACTGATCGCGGATATTATGCAGCTTCTGAAATCGTTCCAGGCATGGGATATTGGATCAAAATTTATGGCGAAGGTCATTATCGCGTAAAAGGTTCAGGATTACCAAAGATTGTTGCAAATCCAGCTGGTGAACTCAATCTTGGTTCAATCACAATTTCTGACGTTGAAGGAAAATCAAATACACTTCGCGTATCAGAAAATGGAACAGTCAATCCTTCGCGCTTTGAATTGCCACCAGTCATTGCACCAGATATGTTCGATGTACGCTTTAGCAATAATGCCTATGCAACGAATAGCAATGACATGACAATTCGTGTACAAGGAGTTACATTCCCAATGACATTGACATCTGAAGGCTTGAACGGTTCATATACAGCCTTCGATGCAAGAACAGGTTCTGTTCTTGGTACAATCAGTGCAACACAGAAATTGGTTGTAAACAATTCATCAGTAATCAGATTTGCCAAAGAAAGCAATGACAACACTACTGTTGATGTTTATCCAAATCCTGCTGCATCATTGATCAATGTTCGTACAGCAGTGACAGGTACAGTACATGTAGCAATCGTTGACATGTATGGTTCAACTGTCAAAAATGTAACATTCAATGGCAACTCAATGGCTATCAATACAGATGAACTTCCTGCAGGTTCTTATACATTGACAGTAAATGTTAATGGAACAATTACCTCAAAGAGAATCATCGTAAATAGATAATCATCTATATTGTCGAAATCCTATAGGGTAACAGAGTTCGTCTCTGTTACCCTATATTTCTATCAGGAGGAAATTATGTTGAAATATATGATGATCTTGTTCTGCATCTTACCTACAATAAGTTCAGGGCAAGTGTTCACACTTACCTATGAAGACAATACATCCAATGATAAACCGGCTGTGATCGTTGGATTTGTGAAAGGTGCAACAGACGGCATTGATATTGCGCTCGGTGAAAAAGAATTACCACCATTACATCCAATTTCAGGTGCACACATGGTGGCAATCTTGGATATGAATAAGGATGGATCATTTTCAAGTAATACCGACATGTTTTCCTATAGAGACATTCGAAATACTGAACCATTGAAGAGTGCAGATACATTTTGGGTTCAAGTTTCTCCTTGGAAAGCAGACAAAAAATGGATGAAATTCTCATGGGACTATCCTTTGGGAACAGGAACCGATTCAGTGGTGTTAACTGACCGAGGTGGTGCATCAGTGAGGGTAATATGTGATGAGAAAAAATCAGTTACAATAACCCCGAATTCTTTTGGTGTCGGACAAATCACGATAGAAGAATTTTATGTGATTGTTTATCGCAATCAAGGCATAAGTTCAATTCAAGATGATGTATCTCATGAAACTGTTTCCTTATCAGACATATACTCATCAACCGGCATATTACTTGCAAAACACCTGAATCCACAACAAATCAATCAAATGATGGAATATTCTCCAAATGGACTATACTTCATCAAAACAGGTTCAACAATTCAATCAAGAATAGTACATAGATAATGAAGGTATTACACAGCTCGGCCGATCATCACAAAGCATTTTTGAGCTTCATGCAGAAGCAATGTCCGGAAACTTGGTCAACATATTCCGAATTGACAAAAGGTGCACTCAAAGGTCCGGCTTTATCTCAAGCTTTGATAGATGCTGCAATTGCATTCGAAACATATATCAGTGAGTTCATCATTGATTCAAAAGGACTCTATGCAATCAAACAAGCACTTGAGTCAGAAAAAAAAGTCATTCAAGCAAAAGCTGATTTTACCAAGAAAGCTTTGATTCGAAGAAGAGGAATGTTCTTGGGCGAGGATGCAATTCAGAATATTGATTCGGAATTTGATTCATTGTTTCAACAACTGAAGATTGAATCAACCGGTGATAGAGAACTTGATTTTTCAATACTGGTATTGAATCTTGTAAACAAAGAGGAAGAAAAAGACTTACTCGACAGAGCTGAGTTATTGTATTTCTCCATGAGAGAAAAGGATTTGATTTCTGATTGGATAAGTGAATTCTCAGGAAAAAAACTCGACTTCGATCATTTGGAACATGCATTAATCACTGAACATGATGGCATTGTTTCTTATGAAGCACATCATCACAGAAAAAGAGATGGATTTGCACTTACAGATCGTCGTGGCACAAGACGAGAAGTCACCAAGCAAATCGATTATTGCATGATTTGCCATGAACGCGAAAAAGATTCTTGTTCAAAAGGCATTCATGAAAAAGATGGATCAATCAAAAAAAATCCATTGGGTGTAGAAAGTAAGGGATGTCCACTCGATGAAAAGATTTCAGAAATGCACTATCTCCGCAGAGAAGGATATCCAATAGCCGCTTTGGCCATGGTGATGTTGGATAATCCCATGTGTGCCGGAACAGGACATCGCATTTGCAATGATTGCATGAAAGGATGCATCTTCCAAAAACAAGAACCGGTAAATATTCCTAAAATCGAAACATCGGTTTTGTCTGATGTCCTTTCTTTGGAAGATGGACTTGAACTCTATGCATTGCTTATGCAGTGGAATCCTTTGAATGTGAAAAGACCTTATGCTCTTCCCTATAATGGAAAGAAAGTGTTGGTTGTTGGACTTGGTCCGGCTGGATATACACTTTCACATTATTTATTGAATGAAGGATTCGCCGTCGTTGCAGTTGAGGGTTTGAAGATAGAATCGGCACTCGACATTTATGGTTTAAAAAAAGACGATGCACTTCCCTCCTTTAAAGCGACAATCGAAAAAGAATTGGATGAACGCATCATTTCCGGTTTCGGTGGCGTAAGTGAATATGGCATTACTTCTCGCTGGGATAAAAACTTCTTGACTGTTCTCCAATTATTGCTCGAAAGAAGAGAGAATTTCAAGATTCTTGATGGTGTCCGCTTTGGTGGAACATTGACAATTGATGATGCATGGAAACTTGGATTCACGCATGTGGCATTGGCAACTGGAGCCGGAAAACCAACGCTCATTCGCATGAAAAATAATCTAAGCAGGGGGCTTCGCAAAGCATCTGATTTTCTGATGGCTTTGCAATTGACCGGTGCCGCAAGAATGGATTCAATGGCTAATCTACAAGTATCACTTCCTGCAATTGTCATTGGTGGTGGTCTTACCGCAATTGATACTGCAACGGAAACGCTCGCATATTATCCAATTCAAGTGGAGAAATTTTATCTGCATGCGAAAACAATGCTGAGTGAATATCCGAATTACTTTGCAGAGATGTATGATGAAGAAGAACAAAGTACAGCTGAACGTTTTTTTGAACATGGAAAAATCATCCATGAAATCAGAACCAAAGCAAAAGAACAAAATCAAGTGCCTGATTTCTTGCCTTATTTGAAAGAATGGGGTGGAGTCACATTGATCTATCGTAAAAAATTGCAGCAATCACCCGCATATAAATTGAATCATGAAGAGGTAAATGAAGCTCTTGAAGAAGGCATCATCATCATGGAAGAATTGTCTCCGATTGAATGCAATCTTGATGAATATGGTGCAATCGAATCTGTGAAATTTGAACATACAGCTGATGCTAGAAAAGGCGAAGTGCATAACATGCCAGCTCGAACTGTATTCGTTGCTGCAGGAACTTCACCAAACACCACTTATGAAAAAGAGTATCCTCATACATTCCGTTTGATGGATTCAGGATATTATCAGCCCTATACAGTATTGAATTAGGTGTAAACTCATTATCAAATTGGTAGATTTGCAGTCCACAACAAGTACAAAACAATGACAACAGAAACACTTATATCGGGCATTCTCGAATTACCTGTTTTGCCAACCGAATTACCAAGCAATCGTCGTCCTGAATGGCTAAAAGTGAAAGCACCCGGAGGTGAAACTTATGCCCAACTCAAGACAATGATGCGATCAAAGGCATTGCATACAGTTTGCGAAGAAGCACGCTGCCCGAATATTGCTGAATGCTGGAATGCAGGAACAGCAACTTTCATGATACTCGGAGATACATGCACAAGATCCTGTGGATTTTGTGCCGTAAAAACCGGCAGACCAATGGAAGTTGATGTGCATGAGCCATTGCATGTGGCAGAAGCCATCCAACAAATGAATTTGAAACATGCTGTCATCACATCGGTGAATAGAGATGAAAGACCGGATGGTGGTGCGGATATTTGGGCTGAAACAATCCTGCGTTCACGAGAAATGAATCCCGGTGTAAGCATAGAAGTACTCATTCCGGATTTCAAAGGAAAGATGGAAAATCTTCAAAAAGTGATTGATGCAAGACCGGATATTCTCAATCACAATACTGAAACCGTTCCAAGATTATATCGCAAAGTAAGACCACAAGGGAAATATCCTTGGACTCTTGCAGTACTGAAAGAATGTAAATCTCAAGGACTCCGCACAAAGACAGGCATCATGCTTGGACTTGGTGAAACAAAAGAAGAAATCATTGAAGTGATGAATGATTTGCGCGAAGTGGATGTTGATATTCTCACTCTTGGGCAATATCTCCAGCCAACAAAAAATCATTTACCGGTGGATCGATTCGTGCATCCAAGTGAATTTGACGAATTACGTGATATCGGAATGAGCAAAGGTTTCAAGATTGTTGAGTCGGGTCCGCTCGTGCGTAGTTCTTATCATGCAGAAAGACATATCTGATGCTGCGATTCACGATTCTCGGAACAGGCACTTCAACCGGAGTGCCATGTGTTGCATGTGATTGTGCAACATGCATTTCAGAGGATCCAAGAGACAAAAGACTTCGCACATCGCTGCTCGTTCAATCAGAAACAACCACGATTGTCATTGACACATCCGCAGATTTCAGACAACAAATGCTGACGCATTCGGTGATGAAGATTGATGGTATTGTGTACACTCATCACCATTATGATCATATCAGCGGATTTGATGATACAAGACCATTCACCTTTTTCAATGACAATGCTCCCATTCAATGTTATTCTTTAAGGCAAACATACGATGTGATTCGGCAAACATTTCCTTATGCATTCGGAGAAGCTGAACAAGTTGGTGGCGGTCTGCCGGGTGCGGACTTCACCATCATCGATGATGAACCATTCATGATCGGTGATATCGAAGTGATTCCGATTCCACTGCAACATGGAACTATTCGAGTGAATGGTTATCGTTTTGGTTCTTTTGCCTATTGCACGGATACTAATCATATTCCTCTTTCATCAATTGAAAAGTTACAAGGACTTGATGTATTAATTTTGGATGCATTGCGTTATCATGAACATCCAACACACTTTACAATTGCAGAAGCAAATGATATGTCGAAAATGATAAATGCGAAAAACACATTTTATACGCATATCGCTCATCAAATCAAGCATGAAGAATGTGAGCGAGCATTACCCGAAGATTGTTTTCTCGCTTATGATGGACTTCAATTTGAATTTCAATGATGCAAAAAACCATTATCTTGCCTGCGAAATCAAGAGGAATACATCTCATCACTAGCGTGATTCAACAAGAATGTTCCGAGATGATCAGCAAAGTGAACATTGGAACTTTACATCTCTTTCTGCGTCATACAAGTGCGGCAATCACCATCAATGAACAAGCCGATCCAGATGTTGGTTTGGATATGATGGACATATTGGACAGAATCGTGCCGATGCATCGTGAATTGTATAGACATACTGCGGAAGGTCCGGATGATATGACCTCACATGCACTTGCTTCGCTCATTGGTTGTGATGTACATATACCAATTCAACATGGAAACATGGCTCTTGGGACTTGGCAGGGAATTCATCTCTGTGAGTTCAGACATCATGCCCGAGGCAGAACATTGATAGCGACTTTACACATCATTCAATAGTGAATTCTATGAAAATCAAATTGTCTTCCATAGCGCATGCCAGAAGTGGCGATAAAGGTGATGCCGCGAATTGTGGCGTGATTGCATTCAAAGAAGAATGGTATCCAATCATTCGCGATGTATTGACCACAGAGCGAGTCAAAGAATATTTTACCGGATTGACTTTGGGGAATGTTGAGCGCTATGAAATACCAAATTTATGGGCTGTAAATTTCGTATTGAACAATACATTGGGTGGCGGTGGAACAGTATCACTCAAACTTGATGCCCAAGGGAAAACAATTGCCTCAGCAATACTCATGATGGAGTTTGATGTTCCTAAAGAATATGAACATCTCCTTTAATCAAACAAACTTTTGACTTCTCCAACATTCACGATTAGTGTATTACGCTTGATGTCTTGCTGTGGATCAGATGCCTTATCAATGATGAAATGCATGCGCTTCAATTGTGCTGTTGCATCAGGAAATGAAGCAATGATGGCATCCATTCTTTGCTTTTGTATATCTGCATTTAGGGCTTGACGCTCTGTTGGATTCAAAATCTTCGCTTTTGGAGAAAATACCGCTTCTTCTCCTTTCTTTTTCTTTTTGTCGGGTTTTGGGGGCGCAACTGTTTCATATTTAAGGGGTGCCATATCGGGAAGCAATGTGACATTCACATGCAGATTGCGATTTCCTTTGAG
This sequence comes from Candidatus Kapaibacteriota bacterium, assembly GCA_049426725.1. Lineage (GTDB taxonomy): Bacteria > Bacteroidota > Ignavibacteria > Kapaibacteriales > UBA961 > UBA961. Next base: position 87,823 of record JBMSYN010000007.1, on the reverse strand, counting down.
CATTGCGAGGGTTTCTGCCATTACTTTCTCGCCAACTGTATTCACCTTGACTGATCCCGGATCAAATCCTTCTACTGCAAATAATTCCATTCCTTTTGCCAATTTGTCGACGGTGAAATCCATTGGTACTTCTTCATACTTTGAAGCGGGTGGAATACTAATTGTCTTCGTGGACTTCAAGATGTCAAAACCATAAAAGAAGATTGTATAATCAGCTCCGGGTTTTATTGCTGAAGAATACGCACCGGTTTTTCCATTTGATTTTGCATCCGCAACTTTATTTCCTTGAGAATCAGTGATTTCATAGCTAACATCCACAGGTTTACCCGTAGCACGATCTGTTATGATTCCTTTGAGCAAAACGGTTGTTTCTTGTGCATTGATCATCGAAAGAGAAAAGAAGGTCAATACTGCTATCAGGATACTAAGCATAAAATGCCTCGAATTATTTTTTGAGAAAAGATTGTATGCCTTGTTTGCAATCATCGGTCATACGAGTGAATGCATTCATCGATGCGGCATAGTTGAGTCCGGCTTCAAGCGACATGCCATGTAAATTTGACAACATGTCTTTTGTCAAAGCCATTGATGAAGAACTATTGCTTTGAAGAGTTTTAGTCAATTGATGTACTGTTTCATCCAAATCAGAATCCGCGACGCATTGTGTGATGAGTCCGATTCGCTCTGCTTCCGAGGCGGATATGTTTTCAGCCGAAAGTAGAAGACGTCTTGCTTTGGTATCACCAATTTTACGAAGTAAATACACCATCACGATTGCAGGAATGAAACCAATCTTCACTTCTGAATATCCGAAGAGTGCTGATTCACCTGCTATGACAAAATCACAAACGGTTGCCAAACCACATCCTCCTGCAATTGCCGGTCCATGGACTTTGGCAATCACGGGTTTTGGACATGTATACACAGCATGAAATGCAGTTTTGAGATGCAGTGAATCTTGATGATTTTCTTGTATTGAAAATCCTGACATATGCTGCAAATACTCTAAATCTGCACCGGCACAAAATGCCTTGCCGCTGCCCTCAAGAATAATGACAGATATGTCTTGTCTTTTACCCAGATCAACAAATGCATCATGAATCTCTGAAAGCAAAGCCGGACTGAGGGCATTTCGCTTCTCTGGTCTGTTTAATCGCACGGTGGCTATTCCGCCATCTTCAAAAATCTCAAGAAAATTCATGACTTGTCAATTCAAACGGTGAGTAAATCGTAGATTTGCCAGATAAATGACATTGCAAATATACCAAGAAACCAAGCAAACAAAGGTGTCTTGCTCAATACAAATCTTCTTGATTCATGAAACCAATCTCAATCCCCAAAATTCCTCAGAAATTAAAGCAACCTGTATTTGGTTCAAAAGAGATTCGCGACTTGTTTATGATCGACAAATCCATCACTTTTTTGAATAATGGCTCCTTTGGAGCAACCCCAAAATTTGTACTGGAATATCAAGATGCAATCAGGCAAAGAATGGAATTGCAACCGGTGAATTTCATGGTGCAACAATTGCCAAAGCTGCTTCGAGATTCACTTCAAATGATAGCTCCATTTATAGGAGCAAATGCTGATGACCTGGCTTTTGTGGATAATGCGACAACAGGCGCAAATACAGTCATACAATCATTGATGCATTCATGGAAAAAAGGCGATGAGATTCTGACAACGAATCATGTATATGGCGCTGTTCGCACAACACTTCAACATGCAACATCAATCATGGGTGCAACATTGATTGAAGCACATGTGCCTTTTCCCATTTCTGATGATCAAGAATGTATCAATGCAATCAAAAAGCGTCTGAATAAAAAGACAAAACTTTTGGTGATTGATCATGTCACATCCCCGACCGGAATTATTTTCCCAATAAAGGAAATCATTGCAGAATGTAAAAAGAATAAGATTCCGGTATTAGTGGACGGCGCGCATGCTCCGGGAATGATTCCTTTGAATCTCAATGAACTTGATGCTGATTGGTATACGGGGAATTGCCATAAATGGCTTTTTGCTCCCAAAGGTTGCGCACTGTTATGGACTCATCCCAAACATCAACACATGATGCATCCCACAGTGATTTCTCATGGCTATATGCAAGGGTATAAACAAGAATTTGATTGGACCGGCACAAAAGATCATAGCGCATATATCGCATCACCACTGGGGTTGAGCTTTCATCAAGCAATGGATTCAGAATATTTGATGATGGCATATCATGCAAAAGCAATAGCGTTGAGGAATATGATCTCAGATGCATGGAAAACTCAAGTTCCATCACCAGACTCAATGATTGGATCTCTGGCTTCGATCGAAGCACCAAAGAGCTTGCAATATGAAGGCGATGATGCATTGCTCTATGCTCAAGCCTTGCATGATATTCTGTGGAATGAACATAAGATTGAAATTCCGGTGATTCCATTTGAAGGAAAAATCTGGATTCGCTTTTCAATTCAAGTATTCAATCGTTTGAAGGACTATGCACATCTCATGGAGACTGTTCCAACCATCAAGAAATCACATGTGTTGAAGATGTTGAAAACATTGAAAACCTGACCTATTTTCTTCTTCGTAAATTGCGTGAACTATTACTCGAGAAAATCATGATACAATTCTTCTTTCTTTGCTGTATACTTTTTGCTTCTACTTTCATTTCCGAGGCACAACAATCTTCGTGGATGAGATATCCTGTCATATCACCAGATGGCTCAAGCATTGCATTTGCCTTTCAAGGAGATATCTGGAAAGTCTCAACCAAAGGTGGAAAAGCAGAGCGTATCACTTCAAATGATGCCTATGATGTGGCACCTGTTTGGTCACCAGATGGAAAAAGTATTGCCTTTGCTTCTGATAGGCATGGTAATATGGATATCTTCATCATGTCTGCCGAAGGCGGATCTCCAAGAAGACTCACCTTTCATTCGACAAATGAAATGCCATCTGCTTTTTCTCATGATGGCTCTGCAATCTATGTGTCAACACATATTCAAGATTCTCCAAAAAATAGTCAATTCCCTTCCGGCGGAATGGGTGAGCTCTATGCGATATCAGTGAAAGATGGAGCAAGATCACAAATACTCACAACACCCGCTGAAGAAATTGCCGTGGATCCAAAAGGGGGATTTCTTCTGTATCAAGACAAAAGAGGCGGAGAGAATTATTGGAGAAAACATCATACCTCTTCCATAGCTCGAGATATCTGGAAAGTTGATCTGAAGATAAAAACACATACCCGTCTTATTGAGCATCCTGCAGAAGACAGAGAACCAGTGATATCTCCTGATGGAAAAACATGCTATGTATTGTCTGAAAGATCGGGATCATTTAATGTATGGTCTTTTCCTATTGATAATCCGGGATTAATCAAACAGCTCACTTCATTCTCAAAACATCCTATTCGTTTTTTGTCAATTGACAATCAAGGTGTATTGTGTTTCAATTATCATGGTGGGATATATATTCTTGACGCAAAATCAGCAAATGCTGCACCAATTCAAGTGAAGATTGACATCCTCAATGATTCTCGAAGAAATGACATTGCATTTAAGATGCTCAATCAAGGTGCAACGGAAATGGCTTTGTCTCCAAGTGGTAAAGAAGTTGCTTTTGTGATTCGAGGTGAGATATTTGTGACCGCTGTTGATCATGAAGTTACAAAACGCATCACGAATACGCCGGGACAAGAACGGTCGGTGAGTTTTTCACCGGATGGAAAATCTCTTCTCTATGCAGGAGAACGAAATGGCTCATGGAATATCTATCAAACAAGTTTAATGCGTAAATCAGAACCATTCTTTTATCGCTCTACCGTATTGGAAGAAAAAGTTATTGTTGCTTCAGAGAAGGATGAGTTTCAGCCGCGCTTTTCACCTGATGGAAAAGAAGTTGCATATCTTGAAAATCGTGTTGTGCTTAAAGTGATAAATCTTGCTTTGAATGAGATACGACTCATTATGGACAGCACGTATAATTATTCATATACAGATGGCGATCAATGGTATGAATGGTCACCGGATGGAAAGTGGTTTTTATTGTCAATCATTGACAAAGATCGATGGGTTGATGAAGTAGGCATCATCGATGCACAAGGAAAAGGTCCAATCAGAAATATCACACAAAGTGGATATAGCGATAATCAACCCAAGTGGGCAAAGAATGGAAAACTCTTTATTTATTCAAGTGATAAAGCAGGATTTAGAAGTCATGGATCATGGGGTGCAGAATCCGATGTCTATGGCACATTCTTTACGCAAGAAGCATTTGATCGATTCAAATTGAGTAAAGATGAATTCGAATTACTCAAAATGCGAGAAAAAGATGAAGAACTGAGTTTTGATGAACAACGCAAAAAAGATTCACTTGAAAAAGAAAGAAAAAAGGGGAATGTAACGATTGATATATCTGAACCAATCACTATTGATTTCGACAGATTGGAAGAACGCACGATAAGATTTACCATTCATTCATCGAATCTTGCTGATTATGTATTGTCACCCGATGGAGAGAGGTTGTATTATCTCTCTCGCTTTGAAAAAGGATATGATGTCTGGGTACAAAAATTCCGCGACAAAGAAACAAAGCTTCTTGCAAAATTGGGTGCCGGTTCGGGCGCACTAGAGCAAAGTCCGGACGGAAGATATTTATTTGTGATTTCTGATGGAAAAATCACGCGCATAGACACCAGTAATGGAACGCAAAAAGCAATTGCATTCAAAGCTGAAATGGAATTGAATGCTCCTGCTGAACGCGCCTATATGTTTGATCATGCTTGGCGACAAGCTCGTGAAAAGTTTTATGTAAGCAATCTTCATGGAGTGGATTGGAATTTCTATCGAAAAGAATATGAACAATTCTTGCCATCCATCGATAATAATCATGATTTTGCTGAATTGCTCAGTGAATTGCTTGGAGAATTGAATGCTTCACATACCGGTGGAGGATATCGCGCTCAATATCCAGATGAAATCAGAGATCAAACTGCAGTGCTTGGTGCCTTTTGGGATGAAACATACACAGGACCCGGACTCAAAATATTGGAAATCATTGAGAAGTCTCCGCTTGATCATCCAAAGAAGATATTTCAAGCGGGTATGATCATTGAGAAGATTGATGGAATTCTTGTCACATCTCTGAATATTGACAATCTTTTAAATCGCAAAGCTGATAAGCAAGTACTACTTTCTCTCTATGATCCAAAAAAGAATAAGAGATATGATGAAACCATCAAGCCAATATCATTTGGAGCACAGGAAGAATTGCTGTATCGTAGATGGGTATTGAATTGCAGAAAAATGGTCGATTCCTTGTCAAAAGGAAAAGTAGGCTATGTGCATGTTCGTGGGATGAATAGCGAAAGTTATCGTGAAGCATATTCAGAGATACTTGGAAGGCATGCAGATAAAATTGGAATCATTGTTGATACAAGATTCAATGGAGGCGGTTGGCTACATGATGATCTTGCAACATTGCTTTCCGGAAAGCAATATGTGAAGCTTGTGCCACGAGGACAATTGATTGGTTCTGAACCGCAGAATAAATGGCAAAGAACATCTGTTGTATTGATGAATGAAAGCAATTATTCCGATGCACATTTCTTCCCATGGACATATAAGCAATTGAATATAGGAAAATTGATTGGTATGCCTGTTCCTGGTACAGCGACCGCCGTTTGGTGGGAAACACAAATTGATCCAACAATCTATTTTGGTATTCCACAAGTTGGAACAATTGGAAATGATGGTAAATATCTCGAAAACAATCAACTCGAACCAGATATCAAGATCATGAATATGCCAGAAGATTATGCCAATGGAATTGACAAACAAATTCAAGCTGCAGTGAATGAATTATTGAATAAGTAATCAACATGAATAATTCAGTGCAAAAAAAAGTCATTGTTGCCGGGGGAAATCCAGGTCATTGGCATGCGAATGATCGCGCCTATGAAGCTCATCTTGTCAATGGAGTTGAGGCATGGGTCTTTGCATTGAATGCAGAATATGTTTGCGAAAAGAACCTCACCCCAAGCATGATTGCAAAAACAGATCTTTTGATCTTGAATCTCAATGCTATCAAAGAACCTCGTAGATTAATCAATGTATTTGAACTATTGATCAATCGGCCTTCACATGTGCAAGTAATGACATTGCTCGAAGGTGACATGCTGTGGTATCTGAAACCACTGCCATTTCTGCAGAAGATATTTGATGCGTCAACATTTGTGAATTGCATCAATATACATGCTGAGAGTTTTATTCAATCCATGACACATACACCTGTTCACACATTGGGTATTCCTTATCCGGTGCATGGTGTGAGAAAATTATCAAAAGCTCGATCCACTAGATCCAATACAATTCATATTTGCCCATTTCTCAGAATGAGACGCAGTGAATATCAAGTTGCCAAACAATTGAATCTGCCAATCAGAGGATTCGAAAGAAGACTCTCAGTAAAGCCATCTACATTGATTTCAAATATGATACATCATGGAAGCATGTTTCAAAGAGATATTAACAAACAATATGTATCGAGCATCTTGAATGATTCATCGATTGACATCATATATGAAGAAGGATTTCATCGGTATTTTTCAATTGTGGCTGATTCATCACTGTGGCTCAATTTCGATGAACGCTATACATGGGGACGATATGTATTGGATGCCGCAGCTTTGGATGTGCCCATAATAAGCACGGTGAATACGGGGCATGCAAAAATACTTTTTCCGGATATAACGATTGACTCACCTTTTGCAATTGATCAGGCACTCGATATGGCAAAACGAGTTCTGGGAGATCAAGCATTTTCAAAACAAGTGTCTGAATATGCATGGGAACAATTGCAAGAATATACACCAGAACAATTGACGGATCGATTATGGGAGATCCTTGAATGAAAGAACCAATCATACATGTGATTTTTCGAGCTTGCGATGTGGTTAATGCAGTGAATGCAAATCCAAGACCATTCAATCTCGACAAAACAACGTTGGTGAAATTGAGTTTTCAGAGTTTATATGATTCACTCCAAGGAATACCTCATACCATACATGTGATTGGCGATAAATTAAGCACGGATTTGCAAGGATTCTTTGCTTCCCGAAATTGTGTGCTCATTCAGGGTGAGTATGGAAATGATGAGTCGATTCGGCAAACATTCAATCTTGCAACTCAATTCTCAGATGATGATTGGATCTACTTTTGCGAAGATGATTATGTACATGTTCAACATGCGATGAGATATATCCATAACTTTTTGAAGAATCCTCATCAAACCATGGATTTTGCAAAAAGATTATATACATGGAGTTCATTCATCAATCTGAAAATGAAGGATATCGTGATTCATCCAACGGATTATCCCGATCGATATAGCGGTAAGTATCGGCGTTTTTCATTGGTGTTTCATAGTGATGATTGCCATTGGAGACAAATCACGGACACAACATTCACCTTTTTAATGAAAGGCTCAACATTTAAGAAACATAAGAATCTATTGCTTCGCTGCGCAAAAGGTGCAAATGATAGAATGCTGAGTAAAAAACTGTATGGCAGATTTACCTTCTTCAATAAAGTATTGGCTCTCTCCCCCATGCCAAGTCTTGCGACACACATGCATCGCGATACGATGTCACCCCTCGTGGATTGGGAAGCTGTTGTAACATCAATGAAAGACAAAATAACAACCATTTCGGGATAATATCATACAGCTCATAAAGTAGAAAAGTTGATACAGCAATACACATTCTGTATTTCAAGAATCGAGTTGTATTGTATACGTGAAACTGAACATCTAATAAGGACTTTCATCTATAATTGAGTAGATAATGAGTAGTAAACTTTTAAGTATTACTAAGTAAATTGAAGTATGATTTGGGTTGAATGGGTAATCATACATTATAGGTAAATGAAAAGGGATTCTCCTAAGAGTCATTTATATCTGATTTAATGGATGGAATGTAGTCAATCAATAAAATATTGGTAGATATTTTTTATAGTACATATTGGGTAAAATCATGAGACTGCTCTTATTCTTGTTGGGGTATGCACTCCTTTTAACTTGTGAAATCTTTGCCTCGGTGAATTCAAACCATGAAGAAAAAGAAATTCCAATCCATGGTATGATATCTGAATTATATATTCCAATAAGTCCGGATTCAACAGGAAAAGTAACTATCAAGACATTCATGAATTCACAGAGTATTGATGAGTGGCTTGGGTATGCAGCAGGCAATTCTTCAATTCTAGCAAAAGGTGATAAAAACCAGATTGAAAAAAAAGTTAGAGAATTGTGTGTGAATAAAGAGATATTCATTCGCCTGATGAATTCCAATCCAACATATATAAATAAGGCATCATTGGAAGATATTGGTATCGAATATGTTACATCGCTGAATGATATTCCTTGGTTTCTTTCCTTGTTTCCAAATAGCCAAAAGATAGATCGCTTTATTGCATCAAAAGAGCAGACACTTACGCGTTCAGACATGATTATGATATTAGAATATGCACCAACATCTCAAAAGGCTGCAGCATTCAAACGTATCTTGATTGATAATTCAAAAACACTTGATGAATGTATAGAAGTGGCAAGTGCATGCATTGATTGCAGAGAAGAATTGGCAGGAAAATGTGTGCAACAATTGGAGAATAGCACTGACTACAGAAGATTTATAAACATGTTTCGATCAACAAAATATGCTCCATCAATCATTACGAAGTATAATGAGATTACATCAAAGACAGCAGAAAATCTTGGATCAAACATCAATACAGAATATCCTGATTTTGGACCGGTCATTAGTCCGGATGGTACTACGATGTATTTTACTAGAAAAAATAATCCGGAAAGCTATGGTGGTGAAGATATTTATGTTTCTAAACTTGACAAATATGGTGAATGGAGTCCTGCCGAAAACATTAAACCACCATTGAACAACTATGAACATAATGGAGTGTATAGTGTTTCACAAGATGGTAAACAATTATTCTTACACAACAATTATGATGAGGGTGGTCATAACCCTTCAATCACGACATGGGAACAGCAAGGCTGGGGAGATCCTGTCACACAGCAAATTCCGAATCTTAAACCAAAAAGTAATTATCATAATGGTAGTTTGAGTATTGATGGTAAGTATTTGCTTATGTCAATCAAAAGGAATGATTCTTATGGCAGCAGGTTCTTGTTTTGGAAATCAGGTGGAAATGATATTTATGTGATTTTAAAAGACTCAATGGGTAATTGGCTTGAGCCAAGAAATCTTGGACCAATCATCAATACTGATGAAGAAGAAGGAAGCGTTTACATTGCCGCCGATGGTGAAACAATATATTTCTCAAGTTCAGGACATGGCGGATATGGTAGTCAAGACATGTTCATGTCACGAAGATTGGATAGCACCTGGACAAATTGGACCAAGCCTCTAAATTTAGGGTCAACAATAAATTCTTTTGGAGATGATGATTTTTATGTGATCCCGGCAAAAGGGGATTTTATTTATTTCTCATCAGATAGAGATGGATTTGGCGCAGAAGATATTTTCCGGATTGGTTTGCCCATTGAAATGAGGCCGAAACCGGTAGCGGTGATAAAGGGTAGCGTAAGAAACAAAAAAGATAATTCACCAATTGCGGCAAAAGTTATCTATGAAGATCTGGAAACAGGTGTGGAACTTGGCTCTGTGGAGACAAATCCACTGACCGGAGAGTATCAGATTATTCTCGTTGGCGGAAAACGATATGCAATCATTCCTGCTCCAATAACACCTGTGAAAACAGAAGCGCTATTGACCACAAAATCACTGACATTTCCGAATCAAGAAGATTCAAGAAATTCAAATACTGTAGATGCAGGAATAACAAATGGTGCAAACAAAAAAGAATCGGAAAATGGCAATACAGATGGTGCTTTGAAAGATCAGAAAAATGCTGATTTACAGAATTCAACAAGCTCATCAAATGTCAATTCAACTACAAATACGAATAGTACAAGTATTACAAATACAACGAATATTACAAACAATACATCCAAGATTGCTATATCATCAAAACAAAGCAATACAATTAATCAAACTTCAATAACACAAAATGTGGTGATTGCTGAAAGTCAGTATATAGATTTGGTGGATTTAAAAGAATATATTGAGATGGAACAGTCACTTGTTGTTGTACCCGTCGAGACAGGTCAGTCAATAAGTTTGAACAATCTCTTTTTTCAAGTGGGAAGTTTCGTCCTCAAAAAGGAATCCTTCTTGGAATTGAATCGTATTGTTAAGGTAATGCAGGAAAATCCTGATATTAAAATTGAAATTGGGGGTCATACTGATGATATAGGTTCCGATGAATCAAATAGAATCCTCTCAGAAAAAAGAGCTTTTGAAGTGTATTCATTCCTCATAAAGCTTTCAGTATCAAAAGAAAGATTGACTTATGTAGGATATGGTGAATCAAAGCCTAAAGTTCAAAACAACTCAGATGCAAATCGTGCCGCAAATAGAAGGGTTGAGTTAAAGATACGTTGATGGAAACTTACGCAATCACATTTATCATCAATTGAATCATTACGCTATTGAACAATGCCTCACAGAAATGTGGGGCATTGTTGATTGTATTTTCTCATCACTAGCATGCCATGAAGAGGCATAATGACATCAGCTCCATCTGAGCAATAAGGGTAGGAACATTATCACCCATACATATCGGGTCTTCTATCTTTGAAGATATCATTCACAGAATTGAATGCCTTATTTCGAGTTGATGATGGATCAATCTCAGCATAGATGATTTCTTCATTGCCAAAGGAAGCTTGCACTATTCGTTCACCCGAGTAATCATAGATTGCAGATTCTCCACGGAACAATAATGTTTCATCACCAAGGGTTTCTTCTCCTACGCGATTTGCGACTGCGACATAGACTTTGTTTTCGATTGCTCTTGCTGGAAATACTTTTCCGGAAAGAGTAGTAACCAAATTTGAAGGACACACTATCAAATCAGCACCTTGCAATGCAAGTGTCCTTGCCGCTTCAGGAAATCTCCAATCATAACAAATCATGATACCAATATTGCAGTCATGCTTGGAATCATGTACACAAAAGAATCCTGTATTCCCTTCTTCGAATATCAAATGCTCTTTATAAAACAAATGCGTTTTTCGATAGACCCTTGAGTCTTTCGGATTGGGCATGAATATACCAGCTGAATTGTAGATTGCTTCACCAACCCTTTCAGGAAAACCAAGCACGATGATTGTATCTTTTTGCGTGGCTTTTTCTTGAATGCTGTGTAATTCGGAAGATTCATTCCATGTCAAAGCATGAGGCATGATTTCAGATGTATCCGTAAAGAAATATCCACTTGTTGAAAGCTCCGGGTATACAATCATATCGGCATTGATGGATTGTATGCTCTGCATGATTGATCTGAAATTTGCGATTGTATCTCCATACATCGGAAAAGTTTGAACAATGGCGAGTTTCATGATGATATTCCCTTTGAAAAGTGCTTTGAACAATGCAATTGATGATGCTCAAAAAGTGCATGCCACACTACATTGTATGTTGCTTGATCAATGACTGACATTTGCAATCAGTTCCGCAATCCTTAAAGCTTCTGCTGCATCATGCACAGTGACGGCAATTGGATCACCATGCTGAATAGATCGAATGAATGCTGAGTGCTCTTCGGCAATGGCATTGATGGTCGGAATTGGAGGTTGCTCAAACACTATTGCCTTGCTTGCATTTCCTGCATTGATTTCACCGAGCATCATCGCGGGAATCGCTGAATCATGTACGGACTGAGAATCCATCATTCGATACACATCAACCGAGGGCTTTGCAAAGTCTATTGACATATAACCACTTTTTTGAAAGACACGCATTTTACGCATCGGTTGTGCAGAAATGCGAGATGCTGTGATATTTGCAACACAACCATTTTCAAATGTGATTCGCGCATTTGCAATGTCCGCTGTTTCGGTTATAACGTTCACAGCATTCGCATCCACATGCTTGACGGGAGATTTCACCATCCATAGAACTATGTCAATGTCATGTATCATCAAATCATGAATCACGCTTACATCGGTTGCACGAGGTTTGAATTGCGCCAAACGATGCGCTTCAATAAACAAAGGTTCGATAGAATAGGATTGCAAGGCCAAAAGAGCAGGATTGAATCGCTCCACATGTCCAACCTGAACAATTACTTTGTGATGATCTGCAAGGTTGATCAATTCCAATGCTTCATGATATGTCGAAGTGATCGGTTTTTCTATAAAACAATGCTTACCAGATTCAATCGCTTTTTTTGCGATTGTAAAATGTGCCGTGGTTGATGCTGCTATGATTACCGCATCATTTTCTGCTATCGCAGAATCAATGGTAGAATGTATAGGCACTTGTAATTCATTCGAAACAAATTCCGCACGCTCTGCATTTGGATCATAGATGCTCAATTCTATATCATCTCTTTGTTTCAAAAGTCGAGCATGAATCATCCCAAGATGTCCAACACCAATCACGCAAATCTTCATGCATGTTCTCCTTGTTTGATCATGCATGCACACAATGCTGCAACTCCTTCTTTGCGTCCGGCAAAACCAATCATCTCATTGGTTGTCGCTTTCACTGAAACCCGTTCAAAGGGAAGTCCTGTCATGACAGCAATCTCTTTGCGCATCACATCTTTATATGGTTTGATTTTCGGAGCTTCCAAAATAAGAGTGATATCAATGTTCACAGGTGAATACCCATGCTGTGCCAGCAATACAATTGCATGCTCCACAAACAATCTACTCGGTGCATTCTTCCATCGTGGATCAGTATCCGGAAAATGCTCTCCGATATCTCCAAGTCCGGCAGCACCAAGCAAAGCATCACATAATGCATGTAAGACAACATCCCCATCACTATGTGCAACAGATCCCAAAGGTGAATCAATGGTCACACCGCCAAGGACAAGGGTTTCCCCCTCAGCTAATCGATGAACATCATATCCAATGCCAATCATATGTCATTCCTTTAATGAAACTGCAATTTAGAAAAATGAAACCACAGCATGCTGCGTCAATAGAATGCTCAACGCTGACAAAATGACATGTAAAATGACACAATGACAATTTGATTTGTAAATCTGACTGGTTTTTTGACAAAATTACAGCGATTTATACTCAAAAACGCCAAAAAAGACATTTGGCACATATTTCGTATGAAATGTTTTCGACCATGCGCAGGTTCTTTCCCGAGAGGGATTATACAAACATTTATCAGAAAACAGAAAGGAAAAGATTATGACTATGCTCACATTCGAACCATTCCGTGGATTGGATACCGTTACGCGTCGCATGTTCGATAGCATGAATGACATTCATCGTGATGTTCATTCAGAGATTGCAGAATTCAAACCCAAGGTTGACATCGCGCACGAGGAAAAACATATCACACTTCTTGTAGAGATTCCCGGAGTGAAGAAAGAAGATGTGAAGATTTCAATCAATGAAGATCGCGTATTGAACATAAGCGGTGAGAAAAAGCAAACAGAAACAATAGAAGAGCAAGCATTCATTCGCACTGAGCGTCATTTTGGATCATTTTCACGCTCATTCAAATTGACAGATTTGATTGACATACATGGAATTCAAGCTGAATTCAATAATGGTGTATTGTCAGTCACTTTGCCGAAGATTGAGCAAGAACAACCAAAGAGTATAGAAGTGCCGATTGCTTGATGAGAAATTCCAACCGGAACAACATTTTTATTCATAGTTAATATTAGAGGTAATTCAAGATGGGTAAAACTATCGGAATCGACTTGGGAACCACCAACTCTTGTGTGTCGGTGATGGAAAACGGACAACCCGTTGTCATTGCAAACAGTGAAGGCACACGCACAACACCATCCGTTGTGGGTTTTACAAAAAGTGGTGAGCGTCTGGTTGGTCAACAAGCAAAAAGACAGGCAGTCACCAATCCAAAAAACACAGTGTATTCTGTGAAGAGATTCATGGGTCGCAGAATGGATGAAGTTGGCGAAGAAACAAAACTCGTTCCCTATACAGTAAAAGCAGGTGATAATAATACGGCACAAGTTGACATTGATGGTCGATTATATTCACCGCCGGAAGTTTCCGCAATGATTCTTCAAAAAATGAAGCAAACAGCGGAAGATTATCTTGGACAAAAAGTAACAGATGCTGTTATTACGGTTCCTGCATATTTCAATGATGCACAAAGACAAGCAACAAAAGATGCAGGCGAAATTGCCGGATTGAATGTAAAGCGTATCATCAATGAACCAACTGCGGCTGCGCTTGCATTTGGTTTGGACAAAAAAGACAAAAACATCACTGTTGCTGTGTATGACTTGGGTGGTGGTACATTCGATATTTCAGTGCTCGAATTGGGTGATGGTGTATTCCAAGTGAAATCAACAAATGGTGATACACATCTTGGTGGTGACAACTTTGATTTGCGTATCATCGATTTCCTTGCTGATGAATTCAAGAAGCAAGAAAACATCGATTTGCGCAATGATCCAATGGCTTTGCAACGCTTGCGCGAAGCAGCAGAAAAAGCAAAGATTGAATTGTCACAGATGTTGCAAACAGAAATCAATCTTCCATTCATCACTGCAACAGCTGATGGTGCGAAGCATTTAAATCTCACAATCACACGCGCAAAATTTGAATCATTGTGTTCTGATTTGTTTGATGCAACATTACGTCCATGCGAACAAGCAATCAAAGATGCAAAAATCACACCTTCACAAATTGATGAAGTAATTTTGGTTGGTGGTTCAACACGCATTCCAAAGATTCAAGAACTTGTAAAATCATTCTTTGGAAAAGAGCCATCCAAAGGAGTGAACCCCGACGAAGTTGTTGCGATTGGCGCAGCAATTCAAGGTGGTGTTCTCGCGGGTGATGTGACAGATGTATTGTTGCTCGATGTAACACCGCTCACACTTGGAATTGAAACAATGGGTGGTGTATTGACACCGATGATACCTGCGAATACAACAATTCCTACAAAGAAATCAGAAACATATTCCACTGCAACCGATAGCCAAACATCCGTGGAGATTCACATTCTTCAAGGTGAGCGTCCGATGGCACGTGACAATCGTTCGCTTGGTCGTTTCCATCTTGACGGAATTCCTCCGGCACCTCGTGGTGTTCCACAAGTTGAAGTGACATTTGACATTGATGCAAATGGTATTCTGCATGTTTCTGCAAAAGATAAAGCAACAAACAAAGAACAGAATATTCGCATCACTTCATCAAGCGGATTGGAAAAAGATGAAATCGAGAAGATGAAGCGCGAAGCGCAAGAGCATGCGACTGAAGATAAAAAGCGCAAAGAAGAAATCGAATTGCGCAATCAGGCAGATAATCTTGTGTATTCAACAGACAAACAATTGGCAGATCTTGGCGATAAGATTCCCGCAGATGCAAAATCAAATATTGAATCTGCAAAAGAACGTCTAGCCGATGCGATAAAAAACAATCCTTCCGATATTCGCCCCGCGATGGATGCCCTCAATCAATTGTGGAGTGAAACATCCACAAAGATGTATGAGCAAGCCGGTGCAGGAGACCAAAGCGAAGGTCCACAAGATGCAGCAGGTGATGCAGGCAATGTGGAAGAAGCAGATTATACCATCGTTGACGATAAGAATGAAGGCAAATAATCGCTAAAAAACGACGAAAGGTATCGGATTCATTTCCGATACCTTTTTTTGTGAATATCTCATCAGATTCAGAATCAAAGAAAACAGTAGTTTTGCATTCGGGTGCTTTCCCATTTACACAAGACATATATCATGAGTGAACAAGACATTTCAATTCCCGAAGCATTTCTTCCTATACTTGAAGCATTGATTTTTGCCTCAGATGAGCCATTGAGCGAAAAGACAATCAATGAATTACTTGCCGAGTCGGAGTTTCAGGAATTTGCCAATCCGGATGCAATCAAGATTGCAATTGAACAAATCAATGATGATCTTGCTCGATGTGCCAGACCATACTCAATTGTGAAGGTTGCAGGCGGCTATCATTTTGTCACGCGATCTCAATTTGGAGTATATGTACAAAAACTCCTAAAGGCAAAATCTCGAAAGAGACTTTCACAAGCCGCTCTTGAAACATTATCCATCGTGGCATATAAGCAACCCGTGAGCAAGCCGGACATCGAAGCGATTCGCGGTGTGAATTCGGGTGAAATCATGAATTCATTGCTTGATCGCGGTTTGGTGACAATCATTGGAAGAGCCGAAACCGCCGGAAGACCATTATTATATGGAACCACGGCTGAGTTCCTCAGACTATTTGGTCTTGCCGCTCTCGAAGATTTACCTCGCATGAAAGAAATTGAAGAGTTGATTGCATTACAGCCACAAAATCTTGCTGCGGAATTGGGATCTGCAGTGATTGAAGAAGAAGAGATACCAGCATTGCCTGAGTCAATGGATATTTCCAAGGATTCAGATGATCAATCTGAAATCGAAGATATAGCTGTTGAAGAAGAGCATGAACAATCAATCGATGCTGCTGATGAATCAAATATCAATGAGTAATTCCTAGATCAAGAAATTAACTCTGCCACAATTTTCCCGCTACTCATAACACCAGGAAGTCCTGCTCCAGGATGAGTGCCTGCACCAACGATATATAGATTGGGAATATCTTCTGACAGATTATGTGGACGGAACCATGCAGATTGAGTAAGAATTGGCTCTACACCAAATGCATTGCCAAGATGAGAATTAAGGGTGTCGCGGAAATACGTTGGGGTGACATAACTTTCGCTGACAATATGTTTGGAAAGATCTGGCATATAGCGCTCTTCGAGATATTTTACAATCCGATCACGATATTCAGGACCTTTCACTGACCAATCAGTTCCGGAGGCGAGATGAGGAACCGGAGACAAAACATACCAACAATCATGTCCATCAGGTGCGAGCGATGGATCTGTTGCAGAAGGACGATGCAAATAGAGTGAAAAATCATCAGCCAAATGTTTTTTCTTGAAGATATCGGTGACAAGTTCTTTATATCTCGGGCCCATCAAAATTTCATGATGTGCCATATCCTCATATTTCTTGTCAGTCCCGAAATACATCACAAACAAACTCATGGAATAATGCAAATTCTTCATGCGAGTATCTGTGTTCTTTTTGCGATAGTTCGCGGGAATCATGTTCATGTACATATTTCCCACATCGGCATTGCTCACGACAATATCCGCTTTCAGAACATCTCCCGAAGCAGTCTTTATGCCGGTTGCACGCTTCGTTGCATCATCAATCATGATTTCTTGTACTTCAGTGCCAAGCTGAATCTTTCCACCAATGTCTGTAAATACATTCACAAGTCCTTGCACCAAAGCACCCATGCCACCCATTGCAAACCATACACCCCAGCGTTGTTCAAGTATGTGAATCAATGCATAAATAGAAGTCGTCTGAAATGGATTGCCTCCAACCAACAAAGGATGAAAACTGAATACCTGGCGTAGTCTATGATCTTTGATATGTTGATTCACCATGCCTGCAACCGAGCGCTCGGAGCGAAGCATGATTAAGTCGGGAAGAACTTTCAGCATGGAACCAAATGTGGTGAATGGTTTGTCTATCAAGTCAAATCCAGCTTTGAAGATTTTCTCCGCATCTTTGATGAAGCTATGATATCCTTTAACATCATCGGGATTCAATGCCTCAATTTGTTTCAGAATCAAATCTTTGTCGCCATTGTACCGAAACACAGTTCCATCTTCAAAACGCACATTATAAAATGGGTCGATTGGGACGATCTTGACATAATCATCTGTTTTTTTGCCCGCGATTTCAAATAATTCATGAATCAGCCATGGAGCAGTGATGATTGTTGGACCCGCATCAAATTTATAGCCATCGCGCTCGAAAACATATGCTCTACCACCCGGTTTGTCGAGTTTATCGACAATGGTTACTTGATGACCTTGCGCTTGTAATCTGATTGCGGCGCTAAGACCGCCAAAACCACTTCCGATGACAATAATATTCATAATCTGCTAGGAGAAAGATGAGAAGAATAGAAAGTTGAGCGTAAAACACGATGTAAAGTGGTTCAGGTTCCATTCATTCACAATGAATCATGGCTTAAATCCTTGTAACTACCGCATATTCTATTGGTAACGGAGCCGTCATTCCGTATTTTTGAACCATTATTCAAACCACTATGGCTTCCATGTCTGCAATTGGTCACAAATCAATCCTCATTTCAGGAGGAGCAGGGTTCATCGGCAGCGCATTTGTCATGCAAATGCTCGCATCTCAACCCAATCTACGCATCATCAATGTTGATGCTTTGACCTATGCCGGCAATCTTGAAAATCTGCAATCTTTGGAGCAAGATGACAGACATGTTTTTGTGCATGCCAAGATTCAAGATACAGAATTGATGCATAGACTTTGCGAGCAATATGATGTTGAAGGAATCATCAATATCGCTGCGGAATCACATGTGGATAGATCAATCCATGATGCAACACCATTCATCGATACCAATGTTCAAGGAACGGTTTCACTTTTAACTGTCGCAAGAAATCTCAAATTGAAGAAATTCGTGCAGGTTTCCACTGATGAAGTGTATGGATCACTGGAACTACACTCAAAAGATATGTTCACAGAGGATACACCTCTTGCGCCAAATTCTCCGTATTCAGCTTCGAAAGCATCAGCGGATATGTTTGTCAGAGCATTTCATCATACGCATGATGTTCCAGTTGTCATCACGCGCTGCTCCAATAATTATGGTCCAAGACAATTTCCCGAAAAGCTCATCCCACTCATGATTCTCAATGCTATGGAATCAAAACCATTGCCTGTGTATGGAGATGGAATGAATGTACGAGATTGGATTCATGTGCATGATCATTGCGATGCAATATGGCGTGCTTATGACTGTGGAATACCGGGAGAAGTCTATAATATTGGCTCGGACAATGAATGGTCCAATCTGCATATCGTCCACTCCATATTGCATATTCTTGGAAAATCAACCGATCTCATTCGTTTTGTTCAAGATCGACCCGGACATGACAAACGATATGCAATTGATGCATCCAAAGCCAAAAGAGAATTGAATTGGAAACCTACGATTTCATTTGAACAAGGATTATATGAAACCATTCAATGGTATCAAGAACATCCTGAATGGTGTGAACATATTTTGAATGGACAATATCGAGACTATTATTCAAAGCAATATCAAAGAGAACGATAAATCATGGCTATCAAGAAAAAATCCGCGAGCAAGAAAACAGCAGATGCTTTGCTTGCATCCATTCAGAATCATTCAATCACAGTCGGTGTGATTGGACTCGGTTATGTTGGTTTGCCAATCGCAGTTGAATATGCACATCTCGGCGTTCGAACAATTGGCTTTGATATCGATGAACAAAAAATCCGCACTTTGCAAAAAGGTGGAAATTATATCATGGATATAGATTCATCACTCGTAGCTTCGGTGATCAAAGGGAAAACACTTGAAGCGACAACTGATTTTACAAGATTGGCAGAATGCGATGTGATGTATATTTGCGTTCCCACGCCATTCACTCCAAATAAAGATCCGGATATTTCTTATATCATTCATTCCGCGGAAGCCGTTGCCAAAACATTGCGCAAAGGACAACTCATAATTTTGAAGAGTACGACTTTTCCAGGAACTACAACGAAATATGTTCAGCCAATACTTGAAAAGTCAGGTCTACAATTAGGCAAAGACTACTTTCTTGCATTTTCTCCCGAGAGAATCGATCCAGGCAATCAAACATGGAATACAAGCAATACTCCAATCGTTGCGGGTGGTGTGACGAATGCTTGTACCACACTCGCATGTGCAGCACATGCAATCATCGTCAGCAAAGTCATTCCCGTTTCTTCTCCATCCGTTGCAGAAATGGAAAAATTGCTCGAGAATATTTTCCGAAGTGTCAATATCGCCCTTGTCAATGAACTCGCTCAACTATGCGATCGCATAGGCGTGAATATCTGGGAAGTTGTGGAAGCAGCTGCGACAAAACCTTTTGGCTTCATGCCATTTTTCCCCGGACCCGGCATTGGCGGACATTGCATTTTGATCGATCCATATTATCTCTCATGGATGGCACGCGAATATGATTTTGAAACAAATTTCATTACGCTAGCCGCAGAAGTGAATGAATCCATGCCATTTTATGTGCGAAGCATGATTGAACGCGAAGTGGCAAAACAGCCAATCACTCTTGCAAAAGCAAAAGTGTTGATGCTGGGCATGGCATTCAAAAAAGATGTCGATGACTTGAGACATTCACCTGCACTCAAAGTAATGGAACTTCTCATGCAAGATGGTTTCAAAAATGTCACATATCATGATCCATATATTCCCGCCGTTGATGTGCATGGTACCATGATGAAATCTCAAGGAAATCTTACTCCGGCAATGTTGAAAAAATATGATATCGTTGTCATTACCACAGATCATTCATGCTTTGATTATTCCATGATTGTCAAGAATGCAAAAGTGGTGATTGATACCCGCAATGCTACAAAGAAGATTCGCGGATCAAAAAAGAATGTCGTGCTTTTGGGTAGTGGACATTGAGCAAACCAATTCGCATATTATCCGTTGTTGGTGCAAGACCAAACTTTATGAAGGTTGCTCCGATTCATCGTGCCTTCAAGAAATATGCCCCTGAGTATGAGCATCATATAGTTCATACCGGACAGCATTATGATGCCACAATGAGCGATGCATTTTTTCAAGATCTTGAAATGCCGACTCCAACAGTGTTTCTCGGAATTGGCAGTGGAACGCATGCAGAACAAACAGCAAAAGTGATGATTGCTTTCGAGCAAACATGCTTGGAATTGAAACCTGACCTCGTCATAGTTGTCGGTGATGTGAATTCTACAATTGCATGCGCGCTCGTTGCAGTAAAATTAGGTATCAAGACTGCACATGTTGAAGCCGGATTGAGAAGCAATGATAGATCAATGCCGGAAGAAATAAATCGCATTGCAACAGATTCAATTTGTGATTATTGGTTCACGACAGAAGAATCCGGAAATAGAATACTCAAAGAATCAGGTTTTCCCGAGGAGAATATCTTTTTTGTTGGTAATACCATGATTGATTCACTGCATTTTGCATTGCCAAAAGCAGAAAAGTCAACCGTGCTGCAAGAACTTGAATTGAACAAAAAAGAATATGGTCTTGTCACGATGCATAGACCATCCAATGTGGATGATCCTGCGCAATTGAAATCATTGCTAGAAATTCTAGCAGAGATTTCATCCGAAAGAGATATTGTCTTTCCAATGCATCCTCGTACAAGTTCAAAGATTCGTGAATATGGGTATGCAGATATCATCCGTACTGGAAAAAATTTACTCATTACGCATCCAAAAGGATATATAGATTTCTTGGCACTCATGAAAGATGCGGATTTTGTTTTGACTGATTCCGGTGGCATTCAAGAAGAGACAACGGTACTTGGCATTCCTTGCATTACGGCAAGAACTACAACAGAAAGACCCGTCACTGTGGAAATGGGAACAAATATTCTCATTCAACCCAATCCAGAAGCAATTTCAAGAGCTTTGCATGATATCGTGCATTTGCCGAGAAAACAAGGAAGCATTCCGCCATTATGGGATGGAAATGCAGCAGAACGCATAGCAGACATACTTGTGACACAATGCATCAAGGCACAATGAATCATTCAATCAAACAGATCAGAATAATCTGCGGATTCATCTTCATCATTTGCGCAATAACATCAAGAATATCATTGCAAGCACAATTGATGGGATCATCAAGTGATTTCGACATGACAAAGCTGATGCAAACTTCAACACCTCCGGGTGCGGATTTGTTGAAAGCAGAATTATTACCTTCAGACAATATCGTTGATGCAGAGCATTATCGCATCGGACCCGGCGATGTATTGTCCATACAAACATTGTCTGGCAATGCAACCGAACAATATGTGTCCGTCACACCCGAAAATGCCGTCCTCGTTCCTCGCATCGGAGAGTTATCTCTAAAAAATGCAACATTGGCACAGGCAAAAGCTTCAATCATCGACATGATGAAACAACGCAATCCTAATGCGACTGTCACAGTGATGTTGCGAAAATGCAGATCATTGTATGTCAGCATCCGTGGAAATGTTCGTTATCCCGGAACATATGCCATCCCTGCTTCAATGCGTGTTTCAACAGTAATCCGTCTTGCGAATCAACCGCCAAAATCACCTTCTCAACCAAATGCTGGTACAACACAATCAGCAATGGAAAGTGCTAAAGAATTGACTGTCATAGAGGCACGTCGTTCAGCAATGCGTGGCGGCACATTGACAGGAAATGAAGAATTGCCATCTTTTGTCGCACGCAATATCACCGTGCTTCATGCCGATGGAACTTCATCAAATGCAGATTTGGAAAAAGCACTTGCGCTTTCAACCGTGAAGGATGATCCAACTCTACGCGAAGGAGATCAAGTGTTTGTACCATTCGATCAAGGATTAACATCTGCAATTGCAATCGCAGGATCAGTCATCAGACCAATCAGTATTTCATATAAAAAAGGTGATAAAGCATCGATGCTTCTCAAACTTGCTTATGGTTTGACCGATGATGCAGATCCATCAAATATTCAACTTAAGCAAGGTGAGATGCTCACCGCTTTGACGATGAAAGATGGACAATTCAATGAAGATCCAGAGTTGATGCCCGGCGCGGTGATTGTTGTTGGTAAAAAACAATATTCCGTGAAAGGTGCATTGACAGGTGTTGTTGAGGTGACTGGATCAGTGAATAAACCCGGCGCATATACAATGGTGCAAGGACAAACCAAACTCAAAGACATTATCGAGCAAGCGGGCGGATTTACTGACAAAGCATATTTGCCTTTGGCCTATATCGTAAGAAAAGAACAGCAAGCACCTGCTTCGAATGAACCACGATATCGCGCAATCATGGGCATGCAATACACCGACCTTACGGCAGAAGACACAACTCGTTATTTGATGCATACAATGTTTCGACAACCAACAGTTGCATGCGACATTCAAAAAGCATTCAATGGTTCCGAAGAAGATAATGTCATTCTTGAATCAGGTGACATCATCGTGATTCCCGATAATCCAAATCGCGTCTATGTATATGGTCAAGTGAATAATCCCGGTTATGTTACATTTGAACCGGGAAAATCCATGCAATGGTACATCGACAGAGCTGGTGGATATGCAAGTGGTGCGGAAAAGGATTTGACACGCATCATCAAAGGTCGTTCACATGTGTGGATCAAGGGAACTGAAAAAGATGTCATCGTTGAATCCGGCGATGAAATTTATTGTCCACCACCAACATATAGACCTCCCGGATATGAATATCAATATTATACATTCCTCATCACTGCAATTGGCGGTTTGGTTGGAATTCTGAATGTTGTGTATTGGGCTTTTCTTCGATAATGAATTTCTGCTCTTCACATAGATTATTTTTGAATAAAAAGATCATGTTGTTCATCATGATCTTTTTTGTCATGATTAGTTCGGCATTTGCACAAGTAGAGCATCTTCCTATCGTGCATCCTGTATATCACTTTTTGGAACACTGTGAAGCAAAAGGAGTATTGCCGCATTATTCTCTTTCTGCTTTGCCATTGCAAAGAGGCGAAGTACAACAAGCATTACGGATGATTCGAAAAGCGGAGCAAGAATTAAGTGAAGATGAACGAAATGTTCTCAAGCATTTTGAGGAAGAGTTGTTGCCTGAAAAAAGAGTGAATTCCACTTTGTTTGAAAGTACAATGTCCGTGAATGATACTATGTCATTCTTTTTTGACGGATTACTTTCAAAGAATGAAAAGGCACTATATCTTCAACAAGATTCACTTGTCACGCTTTTTACGACACCATTATTATCCATTGAAACGGCACATCGTGTAGATTCTGCTTCTGCATCCTTGCTCACAGGTCAGGCAGGACTTCGCATGCATGGCACATTGCGTGGAAATGTTGGTTTCTTTTTTCAAATGACAAATGGTGCATTGCTTTCAGGTGATCGTTCTCTTGCTTTGGATGATCCACGCTTGAGGCAGAATGTGAAATTTGCAGTGTATAATAGTGATTTTGATTTTACAGAATCTCATGTTCGCTATGATAATGATTGGTTTTATGTAGGCATTGGTCGTGAGACAAGAACACTAGGAGCCGGCTTCAATCATCATCAATTTTTAGGAAAAAATGCTCCGCCATTGGATGCATTGATGATTGGTGCAAGAACCAAAACATTCGAATATCGCTATACGCATGCATCTATGTTGTCATTACCACAAGATGCTTCCGGACAAATCATTCTTCCCGGTCAGACAAATTCAACAGGTTCTGATAAATTCATGCCGGCAAAAACACTTGTGATGCACAGAGCCGCCTTCAGACCTGCCTGGGGAGAAATTGCAGTGTGGGAGAGCGTGATCTATCAAGACAGAACATTCGATTTGGCTTATCTCAATCCACTTTCTTTTTTGAAGTCCGTTGAACATTCGCTTCGCGATCGCGACAATAGCGCGATGGGATTTGATTTCACGATAAGACCCATGAAACATCTTATTCTCAAGGGCGCATATCTCCTTGATGATTTGATATTCTCAAAGATTGGATCAGATTATTGGTCCAATAAATCGGCATTTTCCATGGGTGCAATGTATGTGATGCCCGCGATGAATATATCGCTCGAATATGCTCGTGTTCAGCCATATACCTATTCGCATTTCAATGTGCAAAATTCCATGACAAGCGATGGAGCGCTCATCACAGGTTCACTTAGACCAAATTCAGATGAACTATCCATTGGAGCTTCAATCTTTCATGGTCATCGCTATCCCATTCGAATCCTCCTTGCCTATCAAAGGCATGGTGCAAATGAAATGGGTTCAATCAATGGCAAAGACACCATACTTGTGAATCATGGAGCGAATCCATTACAGGCAAAAAGACCAAATGATTCTGAAATCGCACCTTTCTTGGGAGGCATTCTCGAAGAATCATTACGAGCACAAATCACCGGTGGATTTGAATTGATTCGCGGACTCAATGTTCAGGGTTTATATGCCTTGCGTTCACAAGCCGGAACATTGACACATTATGTGCAGGCATCACTCCGTTTTGAAGATTTTTAAGGCAAACAATTCATGACCATCCTGCTTGTTTGCTCGATTATACTTCTCTTTCTGATCTTCTATCCTTATGCATTGTATCCATTGCTGCTGAAGATATTGATGAAAGTTAGAAAGCATGCATTGCATTCTTTGGATAGACAACAAGTTGAAGATGCATCATTGCCATCAATTGCAATATTGATTGCCGCATATAATGAAGCAGAGTACATTGAAGATGCGATTCACACAATCTATGCGCAACATTATCCGCAATGCGCTGTATATGTCGGTAGTGATGGCTCCACAGATGAAACAGTGAATATTGTTCGCAGACTCCAAGCAATATATCCCAATCTTCATGTGCATGATTTGTCTCGAAGAGGCAAAAATGCAGTCAATGAATACTTGGTGAAGCATTCAGATTCAGAAGTGATTGTTCATTTGGATGCTGATGTCAG
The DNA here is from genome assembly GCA_049426725.1 of Candidatus Kapaibacteriota bacterium. GTDB lineage: Bacteria > Bacteroidota > Ignavibacteria > Kapaibacteriales > UBA961 > UBA961. Next base: position 62,156 of record JBMSYN010000007.1, on the reverse strand, counting down.
ACTTCAAGCCGGTGCATTGCATTCCATGTGTGCGAGATTCATCAATCAAGACATTGGTGCTGTTATCGGTACTTCGATTGATTCACCAATGAATACATCGAGAGATAATCATGCAGAGGAACATTCCGCATATAGATCATTGGAATTTCAAACAAGGTCTATGGAATCTCAACTTGCTTCAACAGTCACAAGTTTAGGACATTGCTACGCATTGAGAAGAAGATATCGAAAGCCATTGCCAAATGACAAAGTCTGTGATGATTATATGCCAATTCTGAATGTATTGCTAGCAAGAAAAAGAGTCATTGCAGATCCTTATGCATGTGCTTATGAAATACGGACATCTCCTCCCGGAATGGAATTCAAGCAAGCCAAACGATTTGCCGCTTGTGGCTTGGCATCAGTTGCGGAGGCAGAAGAATTGCTATCACCAAAATATGGGCTCGTCTCATTGTTTTTGTGGTCACGTAAAATGCTTCGTTGGCTCATGCCATTTTTCTTTTTGTTGGCAATTTCCACTTCATTCCTAGCTTGGCATGAAGGATCCATGCTTGGCAAAATCATATTGCATTGTTTCATTGGAATCCTCATAGTATCCATACCCGGTTTTTTGGGAATTCGAATAATGCCTATTCGTCAAGCATGTATTTTTGTACGATTGCAAATCAGTTTGCTTGGAGCATGGATTCATGTGTTGAGGAGCAATTCTTCTTCAACATGGGAACGCATTTGAATATTAATGAAATCACACAATCACATATCATTGCATAAACGGATTCGAGATTTTGCCGCCAAATCAACACCGGCAATTTTTCAATTGGGTGGTGACATCATAGCCATTGCTTCAGCATTGCCTGTGTTTTTGCTATTGGGATTTGTTACTGGATTCTATACCACAACATTGCCTCTCTCTGATGAAACCACAATGCAGACACTCATATTGAGTGTCATGCCATTATTGGTATTGTATTGGATGACATTATTCTGGCTTTCCGGACTCTACCGCAATTGGTTTGTGCGTTCGCCATTTACCGAAATGTTCACCGTCATTCGGGCTGTGAGTTTTGGAAGCATTCTTATCTTTCTTGCAATTTTGTTCACGAGTGCAAACTTTCGTGGCTTTCGTTTGAAGATTGTCCTCTATGCATTGATACTCACAATCCTGGTAGTACTCATTCGCATAATCGGACGCATGCTCCAACGATTTCTTCGCAGAAAAGGAGTCATCAAAGTATCAACCATTTTCATGGGTGCGCCCGATGCAATGCTTGAAATGTTTACCATCATGCAGGAAAATCCATCTTGGGGGTATAAGGTTCAAGGAATTGTATTGAAAAGCGAATCGGATTTGCAGAGATGGAAAGCAATTGCGAAGAGTGAAGCATTGACAATTCCCATTCTGGGATATGTGCAAGACATACATGAAATTGTCAAAAATGAAAGACCTGCAGATCTTGTTGTGATGATGGACGGACTCAATCATCGATGGATGATAGATCTTGTGATGGAATGTCGTGAACTCGGCATTGGCGTTAAGATCCAACCCGATTTATATGAATTCTTCACGGGTCAAGCGAGATTACTTGCGATTCATGGGATGCCTTTGATTGATATCAATCCTGAGCTCATGAAAACTTGGGAACGATTTATCAAACGTGCGATAGACATTGCGCTCAGTGCATGCGTTTTGATTCTAGGATTTCCATTTTTGCTCATCACCGCTTTGCTTGTTCGATTGGATTCAAAAGGACCCGTCATTTTCAAGCAAACAAGAGTTGGAAAAAATGGAAGAGTATTCACGATGTATAAATTCAGATCCATGGTTGTGGATGCAGAAGCCGGTGGACAAAAATGGGCAGTAGTGAATGATCCTCGTGTTACACGCATTGGTAGATTTTTGCGTAAATCACATCTCGATGAAATGCCGCAATTTTGGAATGTGCTCAAAGGAGAGATGAGTCTTGTTGGTCCAAGACCCGAGATGCCATTCTTCGTTGATAAATTCAAAAAAGAATTGCCATACTATACAAGAAGACTCGTGATTCGTCCGGGTCTTACAGGTTGGAATCAGATTCATTACAGAAATTATCAAGAATCGATTGAGGAAATCACCAATCGGCTCAAGCATGATTTTTACTATATTGAAAACATGTCACTTCAACTCGACATAGAAATCATCATTCGCACCGTGATTCGAGTATTCAAAGGACATGGTCAGGCTTAAGGGATTTATTCATGAAAGCAATCATCATCATACCCACATATAATGAACTCGATAATATCGACAATATCCTGACGGCTGTTTTGAATGCAGCTGATGTACATGTCATGATTGTTGACGATAATTCACCGGATGGCACCAGCAGTCGAGTAGAAGAAAGAATGAAATCTGACTCTCGCATTCATTTATTAAAGCGTCCCGGGAAAATGGGTTTGGGTACTGCATATTGCGAGGGCTTTGCAAAAGCACTTGGGATGGGATATGATGTGATCATGGAAATGGATGCAGACTTTTCTCATGATCCTCAAGATATTCCACGCTTTCTCAAAGAAATTGAAAACAATGATTTGGTTATTGGTTCACGCTATTCAAATGGAGTGAATGTTGTCAATTGGCCACTGCGTCGATTGATTTTGAGTTATGGTGCAAATGTCTACACGCGTATCATAACGGGCATGCCGGTTAAAGATGCAACGGGCGGTTTCAAGTGTTTTCGTGCATCGATGTTGAGCAAGATTGATTTGAATGACATTCATTCGAATGGCTATGCATTTCAAATTGAAATGAATTATCGATTATGGAAAGCCGGTGCCCGCATCAAAGAGATTCCGATTGTATTCATCGATCGAAGATCAGGTGTTTCGAAGATGAGTAAAAACATCGTCTATGAAGCAGCATTTCTGGTGTGGAAATTACAAGTGATGTGGCTCTTTGGAAAAATCAAAACCAAGAATCAATAATTTGATTCATCTCTCCATCTGACAATTTTCCAATTGTCATTTGGTGTTGGCCTTTTCAATTGGAGATTCACCCTTCCCTGAACTCGAACTATGTCCTGCGGATTGAAAGTAATCGTCAGATTAAATCCCCGTGCTATGTCTACACTTGTGCTATCTCCCGATGAAACAACAATATCATTCCACATCAAGTCAAGATTTTGTGCGGCATTGAATAAACCGGAAGTCGTGAACATTTCTTGATCTCTCCCCCATGTTCCATCCACACCCGTTTCATAATTTCTGTAAATGAAAATGAATTGTTGATCGAGCAATTTTCCATAAGCCAATGTATCTTTATACAGATAAGCACTGCGAAAATTCTGAAAGATTCCATCCACGGTTTTCTGATCAGCAAATACATTTTCACCAAGTGGGTTTTCTGATAATTTTGGTGCAAATGGATTCGTGCATGAGGAAATCATCAATGCAGGAATCAAGATCAATAAGGCGATATATGTAGGATTTCGTCGGAACATGTAAGCCGATGGCAATGTTTATTCATGCGATTGCCATAAATTAGCAAGAATTAGTTGAATCAAAACCATGGTTATCACTTCATGATTCAAGCCAAACATTCTCCATTATGGCGCAAGATATTGGGATGGTATTTTTCCCGTTCTTTGCGTAAAACTTTTCATGCATGTCGCGTGAAAGGAGAATCTCATCTGAAACCATGGAAAATGAACAAGCATCATGCAGGTGATGCCATACCCTTGATCGTATATTGTTCACATGGTGGCTGGTGGGATGCAGGTTTGGCAATTGCATTGACCAATGCACATTTTGGCATTGAGTCTTATGGCATGATGGAAGAACAGCAATTGAAGAAATACAAATTCTTCAACAATATCGGAATGTTTTCCGTTCATCGAAGCAATGCGCGCTCGGCAGTGAAATCCATTCAATATGCCGTGGATCTAGTAAAAAACACACGAAAAGTTTTATGGATGTTTCCTCAAGGTGAATTGATTCATCAAGAGATCCGACCCATTCAAACATTCTCCGGAATCAGCAATCTCGTGGAATTGCTGGGTGAAGCGTGGTGCGTGCCCGTGGCAATCAGATATGACTTTCTCAAAGAGCAGCAACCAGAAGCATGGCTTTCCATAGGTGAACCCGAATTGCTTTCTTCGAAGTTGTATTCCAAGAAGCAGGAAATGACAGATCATATTTCTTATAGACTCACCCAACTCATGGATGAAATCAGAGAAGATATCATGCATCATCGTGTTGAAGGGTATAAAACCGTATTGAGGGGAAAAACTTCCGTTGAGAAAAAGTGGGATGCCGTTAGAGGCATGGAATAAAGCCATTTCTCGCTTTTTTTACTTGTCATTCACAAGTTCAAAACCTATGTTTGTGTCATGCAATTCATCAAATCCATAGTAATCATATTTCTCGCAACGATGAGTATCATCGCTGCTGAGGTCACATTCGATCAAATGACAGCGAAATCCGATGGGAAAGTCATTACCATCGAATGGCGTCCAAGCATCGAAAAAGGAATACGCAGTTATGAGTTGGAGCGTTCCTCATCGGGTGAAGGTTTTCGATCAATTGCAATCATAGAACCGAAGGGTGCGCAAAGCACTTATCGTTACATAGATGAAAATGCATTGATGAAGGGTGGTAATAATGAGCGGATTTTGGGGAAGATTTATTCATATAGAATCAAAGTGATTGCGTATGACAATTCCGCTTCCTATTCAAATATCGTGAGTGTAAGTCACAGCGTGAGCGGCATTCGTCGCACCTGGGGTATGATCAAAGAAATGTTCCGTTGACATGAATTCAATTCTTTCTACACTTGTACTGCAAATTGCATTGCTTTTTGCATTGTTGTCATTCCCTTCACACGTGTTGGCTGACAAATGCGGTACATTCGGCAATCGCTTCCATGCAAGGCAGGAAGCCCTTCGCAAGGGAGAAAGCCCGCTTGCACCGGATTTGCCTTTTTCATTTGTTTCCTCAAACAATCATTTCAAGATTCATTATTCGAAACTGGGTGAAGGTGCTGTAGATCAAACGGACAATAACAAAAACACTGTCCCCGATTATGTTGAGGAATGTGCTCGAGCATTCGAATATGCCTATGCGATTGAAGTTGATTCAATGGGATTTCCACCACCTCCCAATAATGGAGAAAATGGAACAGCACCTTATGATGTGTATATCATAGAATTTGCCGATCAGGGCTATTATGGATTGACAACTGTTATTGAATCATTGCCAAATTCCACATCTCGTCATTCATACTCGCGCACATTCATAGAAGTAGACAACAATTACAGCATCTCCGACAAGAATGGCTTTGGCAATCAATCATTCAATACCTTCGGATTGGATGCATTGAAGATTACTGCTGCACATGAATTTCATCATGCGATTCAATTGGCAAATTATGGAATGAATGATCAGCAATATGATGTGTCATTTTATGAAATGTTCTCGACTTGGTTGGAATTTCACATCTATCCCGACATCAAAGATTATCATTTTTATGTCCGAAACTATTTTCTCGAGCCGAAGTTGAATCGATTTGGGCAGCGTTATGTTCAAGAAATCGGTTCAGGTTATGCCAATGCATTATTCCTCGAATATGTACATGCCAAAGTGGGGTATGATCCAATGCTTCAAACTTGGCAGGAAATTGGGAGAAAAACCTATGCCTATCATGCTCTGGAAATGGCTCTGCAAAACAATTCCACGCCATTACATCAATTATGGTGCGGCTATCAGGAGCGAGTGTTTCTCACGGGAAAAAGAGCAGTCAACAAAGATTCACATGAAATTTTTCGAGATGCCCGTGTATTTCCCGAATTGAAAGGAAAGATTGATTCCGCAGATCCTATAGGCATGCTTACAGGAAGTATATTTCCCTATGAATTCAGTTTGAATTCGTGCATTCTCTCTGGATTTGGTGAGATTGCGGACACAGCACACATTCTGATTTCAACAGCTTATCAGGAATATTTCAGAAATATTGGTTCTCAAGACATTGCTTATTCGGTTATTGTCAACAATGATGGGAGCAAAACACCGATTGGATTGTCTGATTACTATGCGGACATCAATACGAATTCCATCCCAAATTGCTCTTTGATTCGACTTGCCGGAGGGAAATACCTACTTTCCGCCTCTAGAGTATATCCAAATCCACTCATCCTAAGTACCCATAAATCAATCAATCTTCCGGTGCCAAGCATGCTCATTCCAGGAGATATAGTTGAAGTAAAGATATTTACCCCATCCGGAATGCCTGTGATATCTAAGCAAGTACCTGTAAGCATAGATTATGACAATTCTTCCACCTCATTTACCATGCTTATGGCAAAATTAGAAGAAATACAGGGTTTTGAGCCGGGTGTTTACATATTTACCGTAAACAAAGAGGGCAATCCCGAGACAGCTACTGGAAAATTTATCGTAAAGCCCTGAATCCTTCCAAACTTCTCCACATCATCTCCACATTATTCTGTGGAAAAGACCTTAAAACGCTCAAGCATTGAAAGTTAGGGCAAAACTCGAAGCTATGTGGAAAATGCCGTAAAATTCTAAAAATCAGCGATTTAATTTTGTCAATTGCCCCTTTTCCCGTAATTTTGTTGTCTTCGCTTTACGCGAAGAATCGTTCAATTTAGATAAGTAAACATCTTCATAAATATTCTATTGCGGTAGGTTTAGACAGCTATGTCAGACATCTCAAAAGTTCGGAATATTGGTATTTCAGCCCACATTGATTCGGGCAAGACCACGCTCAGCGAGCGCATTTTGTTCTATACAGGTAAGATCCACAAAATTGAGGAAGTGAGAGGAAAGTCGGGTGTGGGTGCCACGATGGACTCCATGGATCTCGAGAGAGAAAAGGGTATTACCATTCAGTCTGCGGCCACATACTGCACCTGGGGTGATTATGAAATTAATTTGATTGACACTCCCGGTCACGTTGACTTTACTGTTGAGGTTGAGAGAGCATTGCGTGTTCTTGATGGCGCGGTATTGGTATTATGTGGTGTTGCGGGTGTGCAGAGTCAGTCGATCACTGTTGATCGTCAGATGAGAAGATATAATGTTCCAAGATTGGCATTCGTGAACAAGATTGATCGTTCCGGTTCCAATCCTGATCGTGTTGCCGAGCAATTGCGTGAGAAGTTGAATCATCGTCCGGTTGTCATGACATTCCCTATGGGATTGGAAGATAGATTTGCCGGTGTTGTGGATCTTCTTCACATGAATGCAATATTCTTTGACGGTGACAATGGAGAGAATATTCGCAAAGAAGATATTCCTGCAGAATATGTTGAAGAAGCAAAGAAGCGTCGTCATGCAATGGTTGAAGCATTGTCTGATTTTGATGATACAATTGCAGAAAAGTTTTTGATGGAAGAAGAAGTCACTGCAGAGGAATTGATTCCAATCATTCGTCGTGAGACAATCAATTTGAGCATTACTCCTTTGTATTGCGGTTCAGCGATGAAGAACAAAGGCGTTCAAGTTTTGCTTGATGCAGTTGGAATGTTTTTGCCAGCTCCGAAAGATGTGAAGAATGAAGGTTTGGATCAAGACAAAAATGAAGCAAAAGTTGAATTGATTGCTGAGAGAGCAAAACCATTTGTTGGCTTGGCATTCAAGCTTGAGGATGGTCGTTTTGGTCAGCTTACATATATGCGTATTTATCAAGGTGGCGTGAAGAAGGGTGACATGATCACCAATATGTCCAATGGTAAGCGCGTTAAAGTTCCGAGACTTGTTCGTATGCATGCTGATGAGATGCATGATATCGATGAAGTGGGTCCGGGACAAATCGTTGCGATGTTCGGTATTGACTGTGCATCGGGCGATACATTTACAGATGGCAACATGAATGTAACGATGACATCCATGTTTGTTCCTGAGCCGGTTATCGAGCTTGCTGTAAGTCCAAAAGAAAAATCAGGTCAAGTAAATTTCTCCAAGGCTTTGAATCGTTTTACCAAAGAAGATCCTACATTCCGTGTATATCGTGATGAGGAAAGTGGTGAGACAATCATCAAGGGAATGGGTGAATTGCATCTTGAAATTTATATCGAGCGTATTAAGCGTGAATATAATTGCGAAGTGAATGTTGGAAGACCCAAAGTGGCATTCCGTGAAGCGATCACCTCAAATTCAGATTTCAACTATACTCATAAAAAGCAAACAGGTGGATCGGGTCAATTTGCACGTGTTGCAGGTTTCCTTGAGCCATTGCCAACAGATGCAGTTGAGACTTATGAATTCGTTGATGACATTGTGGGTGGTGTTATTCCTCGTGAATATATTCCTGCTTGCGATAAAGGGTTCCGTGATGCAATCGTTGAAGGTTCATTGATTGGTCAGCCTGTTGTTGGTGTTCGCGTAACGATCAATGACGGTGCAGATCACCCAGTTGACTCTTCTGAAATGGCATTTAAAGTTGCTTCGATTGCTGCATTCCGTGAAGCATACATGAAAGCTAAGCCGGTTATTCTTGAGCCGATCATGAAATTGGAAATTAGTGCACCGGAAGAATTCCAAGGTGTTGCGATTGGACAAATCAATCAGCGTCGTGGCGTTATCGTTGGTGCTACAATGGATGCCGGATATGTAGTTGTTGAAGCTGAAGTTCCATTGAGCGAAATGTTTGGTTATTCAACCGACTTGCGTTCCGTAACTCAAGGAAAAGGCGAGTTTTCAATGGAATTCTTGCGATATGCTCAAGTGCCTAAGAATGTGCAAGATGAGATGGTTAAAGCACATCAGCAAAAGCGCGCAGAAGGCAGATAAAAAAATAAAGTTTGGTGGTTATTAACATTTTGTGTAGTTTTGCAAGCTCTGTCGGAAATGCGAAAAAGCGCCGACATTGGCTTAAAAACGAAGTTTGTAAGGAATATATTCGTGCCTACGATTAGTCAACTTGTAAGAAAAGGTCGCAAAAAGTTGGTGGAGAAAAGTAAATCTCCGGCACTTGCCAGTTGCCCTCAGCGCCGTGGAGTTTGTACTCGCGTGTATACAACAACACCGAAGAAGCCGAATTCTGCATTGCGCAAAGTGGCGAAGGTTCGCTTGACAAATCAATTTGAAGTGATTGCATATATCCCCGGTGAGGGGCATAATCTTCAAGAGCACTCGATTGTATTGATTCGTGGTGGTCGTGTGAAGGATCTTCCGGGTGTTCGTTATCACATTGTTCGTGGTGCGGCAGATACACAGGGAGTGAAGGATCGTATGCAGGCGCGTTCCAAGTATGGAGCAAAGCGTCCAAAGCCGGCAGGTAGTAAATAATTGAGAATCGAATAAGCCAGAGAAAGATATATGAGAAAGAAAAGAGCAGAGAAACGATATGCGGTGCCTGATCCACGTTTTAATGACGTGATGGTATCAAGATTCATCAACAAAGTGATGATTCAAGGTAAGAAGAACACTGCGCGCAATTTGGTCTACAATGCTTTTGACATCATTGCTGACAAGATGAAGCAGGATCCGATTGAGGTGTTTCGCAAGGCATTGAGCAATGTTTCTCCTGCCATTGAAGTTCGTTCACGCCGTGTAGGTGGAGCGACATATCAAGTACCTGTTGAAGTACGCGAAGAGCGTCGCATAGCACTTGCCATTCGTTGGTTAAAGTTATATGCATCTGAGCGTCGTGACAAATCAATGGCTTCTCGTCTTGCTTCAGAATTGATGGCAGCGGCGAATGGTGAAGGTTCATCAGTAAAGAAGCGTGATGATGTGCATAGAATGGCTGAGGCAAACAAAGCATTTGCACATTTCAAGTGGTAAGAAATAGTATTCGTTCTTTGTCAATTTAACCCTGGTAGCGCTGTAAACTATGTCGCGCACAATTGAGCTGGATAAGTATAGAAATATAGGCATCATAGCTCACATTGATGCAGGCAAGACGACAACTACCGAGCGTATTCTCTTTTATTCCGGTTCTCTCCACAAGATGGGAGAGGTTCATGAAGGCACGGCTTTCATGGATTACATGGATCAGGAGCGAGAAAGAGGTATCACGATAACATCTGCTGCGACCACATGCTATTGGCATGGTCATCAGATCAACATCATAGATACGCCCGGTCATGTTGATTTTACAGCTGAAGTGCAGAGATCTTTGAGAGTGCTTGATGGAGCGGTTGCCGTATTTTGTGCAGTTGCCGGAGTTGAGCCACAATCAGAGACAGTTTGGAGGCAGGCGGATCAATTTGGAGTACCGAGGATAGTATACATCAACAAGATGGACAGAATTGGTGCTGATTTTGAAAAAGCAGTTGAGTCGATTCGCGAGATTTTGGGAGCGAAGCCCGTTCCAATTTTCATACCTGTTGGAAGTGCCGATGAATTCGCCGGCATTATTGATCTTATCACTATGAAGTATTTACATTTCAGGAGTGATGCACAGGATCTCAACAATTTTGAAGAGAGAGAAATCCCCGAAGCGATGAAAACTCAAGCAGATGATGCGAGAGCATTTTTGATTGAGTCGATTGCAGAAACCAATGATGCTTTACTTGAAAAGTATTTTGGTGGAGAAGAAATTTCAGAAGAAGAATTGATTGCTTCGATCAGAGCTGCGGTGATATCTTCCACATTCTTGCCTGTATGTTGTGGTTCTTCATTTAAGAACAAAGGCGTTCAGCAAGTATTGGATTCAGTTACGAGATATTTACCATCTCCAATTGACAGAGGAATTGTGAAAGGATTTGATCCTGTAAATTCAGAGAAAGTCATTGAGAGAAAGCCATCATCCTCTGAGCCATTTTCTGCTCTTGCATTCAAAGTATTGACAGATGTGTATGTAGGTCGATTGACATTCATACGAGTGTATTCCGGATCGCTAAAAGTTGGAGACATGATATACAATGCTTCGCTTGGAAAGCGAGAACGAGTACAAAAGATTCTCAGAATGCAGGCAAATAAGCGTGATGAATTAACATCATGCGAAGCTGGTGAGATAGTAGCTTTGCCCGGGTTGAAATTAACCAAGACCGGTGACACATTGTGTCATCAAGACAAACAAGTGCTCTTTGAAAAAATCAGTTTTCTTGAACCTGTGATCAATCAGTCGATTGAAGCAAAATCGACGGCAGATCAGGCAAAAATGTTAGATGCATTAGCCAGACTTGCAGATGAAGATCCAACATTTCAATTCAACAATGACCAGGATAGTGGTCAGATCATCATCAGTGGTGTTGGCGAATTGCATTTGGACATCGTGGTTGACAGACTCAAGCGTGAGTTCGGTGTTGCGACGAGAGTTGGCAAGCCGCAGGTTGCTTACAGAGAAACGATTCTTGGATCTTCAACCGGTGAAGTTGAGTTTGACAAGCAGATTGGAACCAAGAATCAATATGCGAAGGTGTCCGTAGCATTGCGGCCATCTGATTCCGGAGCCGGCAATATTGTTTTGCTGGGAGAGAATCTTCCGAAGATGCCTGCTGTATTGCTTGAAGCATTGCAGGTAAGTGCCAAGGAATCATTGAGTGTAGGTCCCATTGCCGGATATCCAATTGTGGATATAACAGTTGAAATAACTGATGTCGGCATTCGAGAAGGAGAGACAACTGATATAGCTTGCAAGGTTGCGGTTGCAAATGCAGTGAGAGAAGCCATTGGATTGGCTCAGCCAACATTGTTGGAACCTGTATTCGCAGTAGAAGCAATAGCTCCGATGGAATATGTTGGTGAAGTAATCGCCGATTTGAATTCCAGAAGAGGCAAGATTGAAGAGATTACGCAAAAGGGTAGCTCGCAGGGCGTGAGAGCTTCTGTGCCATTGAGTGAAATGTTTGGTTATGTGACCAAACTTCGATCCATGACACAAGGCAGAGGATCTTATACAATGATCTTCTCACACTACGAGCCTACGACGCTGAAGCAGTATTAAACAGCATAGCGACAGCAATTTTTCATAACATATAGTTATCACGATTAGGTGCACTATGGCAAAAGAGAAATTTGAAAGGTCGAAGCCGCACGTCAATATCGGCACAATTGGCCACGTTGACCACGGCAAAACAACGCTCACTGCAGCGATTACGATGGCATTGGCTAAGTCCGGTCTGTCTGCAAAGCGTTCGTATGATTCAATTGACAATGCTCCCGAAGAGAAGGCACGTGGAATTACCATTAATACCGCTCACGTGGAGTATGAAACAGCTAACCGTCACTATGCACACGTTGACTGCCCAGGTCACGCCGATTATGTGAAGAACATGATCACAGGTGCAGCTCAGATGGACGGTGCAATCCTTGTGGTTGCAGGTACAGACGGACCTATGCCTCAAACACGCGAGCACATTCTTCTTGCTCGTCAGGTTGGTGTTCCTCGTATCGTTGTGTTCATGAATAAAGTTGACATCGCAGATCCAGAATTGTTGGACCTCGTTGAGCTTGAAGTTCGTGAACTCCTCTCCAAGTATGAATTCCCAGGTGATGATATTCCAATCATCAAAGGTTCAGCGCTTCAAGGTCTTGATGCAGGTACTTCAGATGATGTACCGGTTGATGATCCACGTTTGAAGCCAATCTATGACCTCATGGATGCCGTTGATAGTTATATCCCAACACCAGTTCGTGATACAGATAAGCCATTCCTCATGCCAGTTGAAGATGTGTTCTCAATCACAGGTCGTGGTACAGTTGCGACAGGTCGTGTTGAGCGCGGTATCGTCAATGTGAACGAGGAAGTTGAATTGGTAGGTTTTGGTCTTCAGAAGAAAACCACAGTTACCGGTATTGAAATGTTCCGCAAGCTTCTTGATCAAGGAGTTGCAGGTGACAATGTTGGTCTTTTGCTTCGTGGTGTTGACAAAGCAGAGATTGAGCGTGGAATGGTTCTTGCGAAAACAGGATCAATCACACCTCACCACAAGTTCAATGCGCAGGTTTATGTTTTGACAAAAGATGAAGGTGGTCGTCATACTCCGTTTTTCAATGGATATCGTCCTCAGTTTTATTTCCGTACAACTGATGTGACAGGTGTTGCATCTCTTCCTTCAGGAACAGAGATGGTTATGCCTGGTGACAACCTTGACAATCTTGTAGTAGAGCTCATTACACCAGTCGCTATGGAAGAAGGACTTCGTTTCGCTATTCGCGAAGGCGGTCGTACTGTAGGCGCAGGTGTTGTAACGAAGATTATTGAATAAATGTACCGTGGGGTAGGGATGAATGTATCATCCCTACCCTCTTTTGTCTCTCATTTTTTTTGAAGGTACGTGAGCGTGGCAACCCAAAGGATTCGTATCAAACTTAAATCGTACGATCACAACCTAATTGATAAATCGTCCGAGCGTATTGTTCGCACTATAAAGCAAACAGGAGCGGTAGTATCCGGTCCGATTCCGTTACCAACGGAAAAGACCGTGTACACGGTTTTGCGCTCGCCACACGTTGATAAAAAATCGCGCGAGCAGTTTGAGGCGCGAGTTCATAAGCGTCTGATAGATATCTTCAGCTCGACGCAACGCACGATTGACGCGTTGATGCGTTTGGAGCTTCCAGCAGGTGTTGATGTCGAGGTAAAGGTCTAAGGAGAAAGACAAGATGCTATTAGGTCGAAAATTGGGCATGACGAGCATATTCAGCGAGAACGGTGAATATGTGCCCTGTACAGTCATCGAAGCCGGACCATGTGCCGTAGTGCAAGTCCGCACCATAGATAAAGACGGATATACTGCCGTTCAGCTCGGTTATGGAGACATAGCGGAGCGCAAGGTATCCCAGCCACTTGCCGGACATTTCAAGAAGGCAGGTTTGGCACCGAAGCGTCATATCAAAGAATTCAGATTGGACAATGTGACAGTTGCACCAGGTGAAACTGTAACAGTGGACAGCATTCTTAAGATTGGCGACATGGTGAAAGTTTCCGGAACCTCTAAAGGTCGTGGTTTCCAGGGTGTTATGAAAAGACATCACTTTGGTGGTGTTGGCGGTACATCTCATGGACAATCGGATCGCGAGCGTGCTCCAGGATCCATCGGTTCATCATCATATCCTTCGAGAGTTTTCAAGGGTATGCGCATGGCGGGTCGTATGGGTGGTACAAGAATCAGCATTCGAAATCTCGAAGTGCTTGATATCATGCCGGAGCAAAATTTGCTTGTGATAAAAGGAAGCATTCCCGGTGCAATTAATTCCATAGTAGAAATTGTGAAGCTGTAAGGTATAGAACAATGCTCGTAAATGTATACGGAAAAAACGGATCTGTGACCGGCCAGGTAGAATTACCTGAAGAGGTATTCAATGTAGAGCCAAGTGAGCATGCAATGTACCTTGCGGTCAAAGCATACTTGGCAAATCAAAGACAAGGCACAGCCAAAACCAAGGTTAGATCTGAGGTAAGAGGTGGTGGTAAGAAGCCATGGAAACAAAAAGGTCGTGGCACTGCGAGAGCAGGTTCAAGCCGTTCACCTGTATGGGTTGGTGGTGGAACAATTCACGGACCAAGGCCTCATCTCTACAAGCAATATCTTCCTGCGCAGATGAAAAAATTGGCACGTAAGTCAGCTTTGTCATTGCGTGTTCGTGAAGAAAATCTTCTCGTGGTTGAAGGACTTGGGTTTGATGAGATCAAAACCAAAAACATGGTTGGTGTATTGAAGGCATTGAATATCAATGGACAGAAATCACTCATCATGTTAAAAGATTCAGATGTCAATGTAGTGATGTCAGCAAGAAATATTCCGGGCGTGAAAACATTGCCTGCGACTATTGCCTCCACCTATGACATTTTGAATCACAAGAATATCATTCTTTGCAAGGAAGCCTTGCAGGATCTGGTACAAACTTTTTAATGCTGAAGTAATTAGGCAAAAGAACGATGATTACAGTAATTAAACGTCCGATGCTCACAGAGAAAGCGGCGATGCTTGCAGAGAAGCAGCAATATGCTTTTGAAGTGACGACAGATGCGAATAAAATCCAGATCAAGGCAGCCATTGAGCGTCTTTATGATGTGAAGGTTTCTTCTGTTCGCACGGTGAATGTGAAAGGCAAGAACAAAACTCGTTTTACAAGACGTGGTTTGATGCGTGGTGCGACACCACTTCGTAAGAAGGCTTATGTGACGCTTGCACCAGGTTATAGCATCGACTTAGTTGGTGGTGAAGGTAATACTGAAGATTAATTTCGAGATAGACAATGGCTTTAAGAATTCTCAAACCGATTACGCCCGGTACGCGCTTTTACTCAGTGAGTTCATTTTCTGAAATCACACCTGGAGCGCAACCAGAAAAATCACTTCTTGTTCCTAAGAAGAAGAGTGGTGGACGCAATAATACCGGACGCATCACCTCCAGACATAGAGGTGGCGGGCATAAGCAGAAATATCGCATCATAGATTTCAAGCGCAGAAAGCATGGAATTTCAGCTGAAGTCATGAGCATTCAATATGATCCGAATCGTACTTGCCGCATTGCATTATTGCGTTATGAAGATGGAGAGTTGGCATATATTTTGGCTCCCAACAAATTAAAGGTTGGACAGAAAGTAATGTCCGGACCAAATGCAGATCTTCAAGATGGCAATGCATTACCGATGGAAAAAATTCCTGTTGGTATGTTCATACACAATGTTGAAATGAAGCCCGGAAAGGGTGGACAGATGGTTCGCAGTGCCGGTACAGGTGCTCAGCTTGTTGGTTTTGATGGTGGTATGGCTCAGGTAAAGTTGCCATCAGGTGAAATCAGAAAAGTACCTCAGTCTTGCATGGCAACATTGGGTGTTGTAGGAAATTCAGATCACGAGAATATTCTTTATGGAAAGGCGGGACGCATGCGTTGGTTGGGAGTTCGCCCACAGACGCGCGGTATGGCGATGAACCCGATTGATCACCCGATGGGTGGTGGAGAAGGTAGATCCAAGTCCGGTGGTGGACGCCAGCATCCACGCTCACCTTGGGGTCAGCTTGCAAAAGGCTTGAAGACTCGCAAGAAGAAGAAAAAGTCAACCGATCTTATTGTTCGTAAAAGAAAATAATTAGGACATTATGGCTCGCTCACTGAAAAAAGGCGTATTCATCTACTATAAACTCATGAAGAAGGTGGATGCAATGAATGAATCAGGCAAGAAGACTGTGATTAAAACATGGTCACGTGCATCAACGATTGCACCCGAATTTGTTGGACACACTTTTGCGGTTCATAATGGAAATAAATTTATTCCTGTATATGTGACAGAAAATATGGTTGGTCACAAGCTTGGTGAATTTTCTCCGACGAGAACATTCAAAGGACATGCAGGAAACAGAAAGGATCAAAAGTCCGGAAAACGATAATCCGTAGCTGAATAAGGTTTACAATTATGCTCAATGCTCGTGCAACAAAGCGATATTTACGCTCTTCACCTCGCAAAATGCGATTGGTGATAGATTTGATACGAGGAAAATCGGCGGCGCAAGCATTGGCGACGCTGAAATTCTCTCCGAAATCGGCATCGAAGGATGCGGAAATGGTTCTTCGTTCTGCGATAGCGAATGTCATGGAGAAGGCCACTGCAGCCAATGAGCGTGTCGATGAAGGAAAGCTGTTTGTAAGTGCGGCCTATGTCAATCAAGGCCCCACAGCGAAGCGCATTTCTCCTGCTCCCATGGGTAGGGCTTATAGAATCAGAAAGCGTTCGCATCATTTAACGATTGAAGTCTCAGTTGCTCAGTAACATAACAGGAGTTGAACTTTGGGTCAGAAGACAAATCCGATTGGTCTCCGTTTAGGCATTGTTCGCCATTGGGATGCTAACTGGTTTGATGAAAAGAATGTGGCCGACAAATTGTCTGAAGACTTGATGGTCCGTTCTTATATCAAGAGCAGTAAGCGTAAAGCAGGTGTTGCCCGCATAGTGATCGAGCGCACAGCAAAACAATTGCGCATCACATTGCACACATCTCGTCCTGGCGTGATCATCGGAAAATCCGGTAAGGACATCACGCTTTTGGAAGAAGAATTGAAACAGATTTCGAAGAAGGATGTAAAAATCCTCATTCACGAAATCAAGCGTCCGGAAGTTGATGCACAATTGGTTGCAGAGAATATTGCTCAGCAGCTTGAAGGAAGAGTTTCATTCCGTAAGGCGATGAAGCAATCCGTTGGTGCAGCGATGAGAATGGGAGCAGAAGGAATACGCGTGATGTGTTCCGGTCGATTGGGCGGAGCAGACATGTCTCGTACTGAGCAGTACAAAGAAGGTCGCGTGCCATTGCACACATTGCGTGCAGACATTGATTATGGCACAGCAACGGCTTCAACGGTTTATGGTTTGATTGGTGTCAAAACATGGATTTGCCGTGGCGAAATAATTGGTAAGCTTATCACAAAAGATTAAAAGAAGGATATGGCACAATGCTGATTCCTAAAAGAGTAAAACATAGAAAAACCCAACGTGGCAGAATGCGAGGCAAGGCCTATCGTGGATCTCAGGTTGCATTTGGAACCTTTGGCATCAAAGCGATGGAGCCGGCATGGATTACAAATCGTCAGATTGAATCTGCCCGTATTGCCATCAATCGTTATCTCCGTCGTGACGGTAAAGTGTGGATTCGCATTTTCCCTGATAAGCCGGTGACGAAGAAGCCCGCGGAAGTTCGAATGGGTTCCGGTAAAGGAAATCCTGAATTTTGGGTGGCAGTGGTAAAGCCCGGTCGCATCCTTTTTGAGATCGACGGAGTACCAAAAGAGAAGGCAGTAGAGGCTGCAAGATTGGCTTCGCACAAATTGCCGATCAAAGTAAAATTTGTAACTCGCTTGGATGCAACAGAGTAATGAAAAAGCAAAAAGCGTCAGAAATCCGACAAGTCTCCACGGAAGAATTAATGGAGATGTTGACTTCCACTGAGGAAGCATTGGTCTTGAGAAATTTTGAGAAGGCGATGAGCCAGCTTGAGAATACATCACAGATCAGAACTTTACGTAAAGATATTGCGCGTATCAAAATGGTATTGCGTGAGCGGAATGTCACTGTTTGACAAACAACGCACTAATTAGAATTGAATAATATGGCTACTAAAGCAACAGAGCAAGCGCCTTCAACGAGTGGAAAAAAAATCCGCCAAGGCAAAGTTATCAGTGCCGCCATGAACAAAAGTATTGTTGTGGCGATTGAGCGTCAGGTTGCTCATCCACTGTACAAAAAATATTATAAGCAGACAAAAAAGGTCATGGCTCATGATGAAGCAAATGAGTGTCGCATCGGTGATACCGTGCGCGTCATTGAAAGCCGTCCTTTGAGTGCCCGCAAGCGCTGGATGCTCGTAGAAATTGTCGATCGTGCGAAGTAATTAAGGAAGAATGAGATGATACAAGAAGAGTCAAATCTTATTGCAGCGGATAATTCGGGCGCCAAGCGCGTGCGTTGCATCCGTATCCTTGGCGGGCATGCACGCCGTTATGCCGGCGTGGGCGACATCATTGTCGTGTCAGTGAAGAGTGCGCTTCCGAATGCAGGTGTGAAAAAAGGCGAAGTCTGCAAAGCAGTTGTCGTTCGCACCAAAAAAGAAATCAAGCGCAGAGACGGGTCATTCATCCGCTTCGATGAGAATGCAGCTGTCATTCTGAACAATCAAGGTGAGCCGAGAGGCACTCGTATTTTCGGACCTGTGGCACGCGAATTGCGTGATAGTGGTTTCATGAAAATCGTTTCTCTGGCACCAGAGGTATTATAAGGATCGAATATCATGAAGATGGCAATCAAGAAAAATGATATGGTAAAAATTATCTCCGGAGATGACAAAGGCAAAGAAGGCCGCGTCATTGAAGTTGATGCAAAAAAAGGTCGTCTCCTCGTAGAAGGTGTGAATGTGCACAAGCGTCACATGCGCAAGAGCCAGGCATATCCTGAAGGTGGAAGAATTGAGCGTGAATTGCCAATCGCATATTCAAATGCAATGTTGATCGACCCTGAAACAAAACAACCAACACGCATTCGTTTGGAGCGTTCCGTTGATGGAAATGGTAGAGCACAAGTGAAGCGTCTTGCCGTAAAATCCGGCAAAGAAATTAAAATGCCTTAAGACTTGGATAGAGAAAAATCATGGCAAAAGCCCAACAACAATCGAAAAAATTTGACTTAAAGCCTGAAGGCGCACGCCTTGAGGAATATTCCGGACCCGTGCCCGCACCACGCTTGTATGCTTTTTACAAGGAGCAAGTAGTGCCAACAATGAAGGAAAAGTTTGGATACAAATCAGTGATGCAGGTTCCAAAGATCAGTAAGATTTGTATCAATATGGGTGTAGGAGCAGCAGTTCAGGATCCAAAGATTCTTCAATCTGCGGTCAATGAGCTTGAGCTTATCACCGGGCAGCGTCCTGCGATTAGCAAAGCCAAAAAAGCGATCGCGAATTTCCGCCTTCGTCAAGGCATGCCAATTGGCTGCCACCTCACATTGCGTGGTGCAAGAATGTATGAATTCTTGGATAGATTCATCAATATCGCATCACCTCGCATTCGTGACTTCCGAGGATTTTCAGATAATGGATTCGATGGTCGCGGTAATCTTACGCTTGGCATCAAGGAACAGATTATTTTTCCTGAAATTGATGTTGACAAGGTAACAAAGATTGCAGGTATGGACATCACTTTCGTCACAACATCCAAAACTGATGAGGAAGCATCTGCGCTTCTCAAAGAATTTGGTTTTCCTTTCCGCAAAGGTTAATTCATGGCAAAGACAAGCATTGTAGCAAGAAATGAAAAAAGAAAGCGCCTTGTGGCAAAATATGCGGCAAAGCGTGAAGAATTGAAAGCGGCAGGAGATTTCGAAGCATTGCAGAAATTGCCCCGCAATAGTTCAACAACACGCGTACGCAGTCGTTGTTCAGTGACTGGTCGCGGAAAAGCAGTCTATAAGAAATTCGGTGTTTGCCGAAATGTCTTCCGCCAATTGGCCCTGGAAGGAAAAATTCCGGGTATTCGCAAATCGAGTTGGTAAATAAACTTTACGATATACTATTATGCCGGTAACAGATACCATAGCAGATTTCATCACCCGCATTCGCAATGCGGGTCAGGCACGCCACAAACATGTCACAGCACCTGCTTCAAAAATGAAGCATGCGATAGCCGAGATTCTTCGTGATCAAGGTTTCGTTGGTGATGTGTCATTCATGGAAGAGAATGGCCAAAAATTCATCAAGGTCGGACTCAAATACTATGAAGGCAAGCCGGTAATCCAGGACATACAGCGAGTCAGTAAGTCCGGAAGAAGAATTTATTCACCTGTTGAAAAATTGCCCCGCGTCAGCAATGGCTTGGGCATAGCCATCATCTCCACATCAAAGGGATTGATGACAGACAAACAGGCACGCGCTTACAATGTAGGCGGTGAAATTATTTGCACAGTACGCTAATCCTGCACTGAAGGAGTAATACCGTGTCACGAGTTGGCAAAAAACCAATTACCGTTCCAAACAATGTACAATTGTCATTTAATGATGGTGTTCTTACTGTCAAAGGCCCGAAAGGCACACAAGTTGTACCGATTGCGGACGGCATAACATTCAACAATGAAAATGGATCGCTCTCTTTTCAAAGAGCGAATGATGATAAAAAAGTGCGTGCATTGCATGGTCTTTCACGCGCACTCACATTCAATGCAATTGAAGGTGTATCCAATGGATTTCAGAGAAATCTCACTATAGAAGGTGTTGGTTTCAAAGCTGAAATGCGCGGCAAGAAATTGCTCTTGACGCTTGGATATTCGCATCCAATTTTGGTGATTCCACCGGATGGCATTGAATTTGCGACACCAACTCCTACATCCGTTCAGGTGAAAGGTATTAGCAAGCATGATGTTGGTGAAGTTGCGGCAAAGATTCGCAGCATTCGTCCACCTGAGCCATACAAAGGAAAAGGTGTTCGTTATGAAGGTGAATATATCCGTCGTAAAGCCGGTAAGTCCGCAGGTAAATAATAATTGATCGACAGATTCTCAAGAGACAATAGAGATGAACTTAGAACAATCAAAAAAGAAACGCCAACAACGCAGAAAGCAGCATATTCGCAAGCGTATATTCGGCAATCCCGAGCGTCTGCGTTTGAGCGTCAATAAAAGCATCAAGCATATCACTGCTCAAATCATTGATGACACAAAGGGTGTAACGCTCGTTTCTGTCTCATCTATTGAAAAAGATGTGCGTGAAGCATTGACATCAATTGCAACGAAAGTTGCGAAGAGTCAATATGTCGGTGAACTTCTTGCGAAGCGCGCCAAAGAAGCAAATATTTCAAGCGTGGCATTTGACCGAAATGGTCACTTGTACCATGGAAGAGTAAAAGCACTTGCCGAAGCCGCACGCGAAGGCGGACTGCAATTCTAATTTATAGAGGATGCCGTGAGCAAAGTAAGAGTGTCAGAACTTGATCTGAAAGATAAGTTGGTATATGTCGGCCGTACCGCGAAAGTGGTAAAGGGCGGACGCCGTTTTAATTTCACTGCATTGGTCGTTGTAGGTGACGGCAATGGACATGTGGGTTATGGACTTGGAAAAGCTGGTGAGGTTGTTGATGCCGTGAGCAAAGCAACCAATGCCGCCAAGAACAATATCGTGAAAGTGCAATTGCAGAATACCACGATTCCCCACGAAGTTCTTGCAAAGTTTGGTGCAGCTTCCGTGCTCATCAAGCCTGCTACAGCAGGTACCGGTGTTATTGCCGGTGGTGGAGTTCGCGCGGTGCTTGAACTTGCAGGTGTGCAGGATGTATTGACAAAGAGCATGGGCTCTTCCAATCCTCACAATACCGTGAAAGCAACAGTGCGCGCATTGTCAATGCTTGAGGATGCTCAATCAGCTGCAAATCGCAGAGGCATCTCATTACAGAAATTGCTGCAAGGATAAGGAGTGATTCACATGACGAAAGCAGGTTCAAAAGTAAAAATCACACAGATTCGCAGCATCATCAAATGCAAGCAGAATCAAAAAGACACAATACATGCGCTTGGTTTGGGTCGTCCCAACTTCTCAGTTGTGCATACACTCAATCCTCAAATTTCTGGCATGATCAATGTGGTCAGCCATCTTGTGAAAGTTGAGACTATCTGAAAGACGGAGAATATCCTATTATGAAGCATATTGGAAATATCAGCCCCAGCAAAGGTTCAGTAAAAGGTATCAAGCGTATCGGTAGAGGCGCGGGATCCGGCCATGGTGGGACATCAACTCGCGGACACAAAGGTCATTCTTCTCGTTCAGGTTTCAAGCAGAAGAGAAATTTCGAGGGCGGTCAAATGCCTTTGAGTCGTCGTCTGCCTAAATTTGGATTCAAGAATCCATTCCGCATTGAATATCAAGAAATCAATGTTGCTCGTTTGCAGGAACTTGTTGACAATAACAAGATTCATGCGGGTGACACAGTAAATATCGAAATCCTTCGCAATCTCGGTGTTGTACGCTCTTCCAGAATTCCGGTAAAAGTTCTTGGTAATGGTGATCTCACCGCCAAATTGAATGTGACTGCCGCGAAATTCACAGAATCAGCGAAAGGAAAGATCGAACAAGCCGGAGGCACCGCTGTAATCGATGAATAAGTTCTTTCAAACATTGGTCAATGTTTTTCGCATTGAGGAATTAAAGGATAGAATCATTTTCACTGCATTGATTTTGCTTGCAGTGAGAATCGGTTCCTATATCCCTCTTCCCGGTGTGGATGTTATTGCATTGCAATCAACGAAGGGCGGTGATTCGAATACATTGTTCGGATTATATGATTTGTTCGTCGGTGGTGCATTGTCAAATGCAGCCATTTTCGCTCTTGGAATCATGCCCTATATTTCTGCATCCATCATTCTGCAATTGGCAGGAATCGTGATGCCGGAAATTCAACGACTTCAAAGAGAAGGTGAAGACGGAAGAAGAAAGATCAATCAGTTCACCCGTTATCTCACAGTGCTCATTGCAGCATTGCAAGGTTGGGGAGTGACCATTAAAATTTTGAATCCAGGAACAACATCCGCTCCGGTAGTTGCACCAGACATGGTTGGTTTGTTTACAATCTCTTCCATCGTGCTTTTAACAGCCGGTACAGTGTTCTTGATGTGGCTTGGTGAGCAGATCACGGAAAGAGGTTTGGGTAATGGTATATCTTTGATCATTTTCATCGGTATCATCGCTCGTCTCCCTGATGCATTGTTCTCTGAATTTGCATATATCACATCAACACCACAATTGTTTGTTCATCTTGTGATCTTTGCAGTGCTTGTCTTCATTATTGCAGGCGTCGTATTGGTAACACAAGGCGCAAGAAGAATCCCAATTCAATATGCAAAGCGTGTTGTTGGAAGAAAAGTGTATGGCGGAACAACTCAATATATTCCACTTCGTGTAAACACATCAGGTGTTATGCCGATCATTTTTGCTCAGTCAATTTTGTTCGTGCCAAGTACGATTTTGAGTTTCTTCCCGGACAATACAACATTGCAATGGCTTTCACAACAATTGTTTAGTGAGCAGTCATGGGTGTATGCATTGTCATTCTCATTGCTGATCGTCTTCTTCACATATTTCTATACAGCTGTTGCATTTAATCCAAAAGATGTCGCAGACAATATGAAGAAGCAAGGTGGTTTTATTCCCGGAGTTCGCCCCGGTGCACCAACAGCAGATTATATTGAAAATATTTTGACTCGCATCACATTGCCAGGTGCAATTTTTCTTGCACTCATCGCAATCATGCCAACATTTGTTTCAAATGTATTGCGTGTTCAACCGGCATTCGCATCATTCTTTGGTGGTACAAGTTTGCTGATCATGGTTGGCGTTGCACTTGATACATTGCAACAAATTGAATCATATCTTCTCATGCGTCATTATGATGGATTCATGAAGAGTGGCAAGATTCGCGGTCGCGCTAATGCGGGACAAGGTGGTTTCTAAGAATCATGGAATCAGCCGCGGTACATATACCCGGTCCGAATCATGATATTGAAAAAGCATGCAGGATCGTTGCTGAAACGATTATGAAGGTTGGGCGCCAGATTAAACCCGGCATCACAACCCTCGAACTTGACAATATAGCAGAAGACAATATTCTCTCGAGCAATGGCAAACCCGCATTTAAAGGGTATGTTGTTGGCAAATTGGAATTCAAACATTCCCTTTGCATTTCAGTGAATGAAGAAGTGGTTCATGGAATTCCCGGATCACGCATCTTGAAAGAAGGAGATATTGTTTCGATTGACTGTGGCGTGGAATACAATGGATGGTTTGGCGATAGCGCTTTTACATTTCCAGTTGGAACCATCGACAAGTCAGTTCAGGATTTGCTGAATGCCACTAAAGAATCTTTGGATTTGGGTGTGAGGCAAGCAAAAAGCAAGAACAAAGTCTATGACATAGCTCGAGCTGTTCAAACGCACGTTGAAAAACATGGATATTCGGTGGTCCGACAATTGGTTGGACATGGCATAGGAACTCATTTACATGAAGACCCCGCCATACCGAATTTCGTTCCTCCGCTTTTGCAACGCAGTTATTATCCAAATGAGAAACTGCGAAAAGGACAAGCAATCGCGATTGAACCAATGGTCAATCAAGGAACATACAATGTGCGAACACTCAGCGATGGCTGGACGGTGGTGACTGCAGACAAAAAACCATCGGCACATTTTGAGCATACGGTGCTCATCGAAGATGATGGGCCGGTGATATTAACCTTAATGGATTGAACATTTATGTCGAAACAAGATCTTATCCGGATCGACGGTGTGATAGACGAGACACTCCCCAATACACAGTTTATCGTGAAATTGGAGAATGGTCACAAAGTGCTTTGTCACATTTCCGGAAAGATGCGAATGAATTTCATCAAGATTCTCCAAGGAGACAAAGTGACCGTTGAACTTTCTCCTTATGATCTTGCAAAAGGCAGAATTGTATATCGTTATAAATAAGTGATGTCATGAAAGTACAAGCATCAGTAAAAAAACGCAGCCCAGACGACAAAATCGTTGTTCGCAGAGGCAAAGTGTATATCATCAACAAGAAAAATCCACGCTTTAAGCAAAGACAAGGATAATTTTAGGAGTATACAATGGCTCGTATAGCCGGTATCGATCTACCCAAAAATAAGCGAGGCATCATCGGCCTCACATATATCTTCGGCGTGGGCAAGAAGTCATCCGCTGAGATTCTCACAAAGGCAGGAATTCCTTTTGAGAAGCGTGTATTGAATTGGACCGATGAAGAAATTGCAAGCATTCGCGCAGCGATTGCTGATTATAAAGTTGAAGGTCAATTGCGTTCAGAAATCCAATTGAACATCAAGCGTTTGATGGACATTGGATGCTATCGCGGATTGCGCCATCGTCGTGGTTTGCCCGCTCGCGGTCAACGTACACGTACCAATTCCAGAACGAGAAAAGGTCGTCGTAAAACAGTTGCCGGTAAGAAGAAGGCAGCGAAAAAATAATAGCATTATTAACCTCATATTCCGATTATTATGGCGGCAATTAAAAAGCGCGTTAAGAAAAAAACCGTCAGTGACATACACGGCAAAGCACTCATTCGTGCCACATTCAACAATGTGATCGTGACAATCACTGACACTTATGGCAATGTTCTTACATGGTCATCCGCTGGACGCAATGGCTTCCGCGGTTCCAAAAAGAATACGCCTTATGCATCACAGGTTTCTGCAGAGCGTGCAGCAAAAGAAGCTCATGAAATGGGCTTGCGCAAAGTGGAAGTGATCGTTCGCGGACCCGGCTCTGGTCGTGAAGCTGCGATTCGTGCACTTGCACAGGCAGGACTCGAGATTCTAAATATTCTCGATAAAACTCCTTTGCCTCACAATGGCTGCAGACCTCCAAAGCGTAGAAGAGTCTAAAAGAATCTGACAGCATAATCGGAAAGACATGATGCCTGCTAGATGCAGGCATTGTGCACTGTGGAATCACAGAGATAGTTAACGATTGTTCTCACCCGGCTACCCCACGGGGTTGCCCCATGAATGAGATAGAGAATGAATACTTCAATGCAAATGCCCGAACGGGTACAAATCGAAGAAACTGAAATAGCAAATCAGGGTCGTTATGTATTGCAACCTCTCGAAGAGGGCTATGGCGTAACGATTGGAAATGCTCTTCGCAGAGTACTTCTGTCATCCATTCCCGGACATGCCATCGTTGGTGTGAAAATCGGCAATGTATTGCATGAGTTTGAGACAATCCCTGGTGTTGTTGAAGACATGTGCGAAATCGTCCTCAATTTGAAAGAGGTTCGTTTCCGTTTGCTCGACAAAAAGAACACAAAAATTTCTTTCAAGATGAAAGGTCCAAAAGTTTGGACAGCAGCAGATATCCAAGCAGCAGCTCCACACATTGAAGTGATGGATCCTGACAAGTATATCGCTACGCTTGAATCTAATGCTGAATTCGATGTGGAATTCCGTATCGGAAAAGGAAAAGGTTATGTTCCTTCAGAAGAACAAAACAGTTCCGAGTATCCAATGGGCATGATTCCAATCGATGCGATTTTTACTCCAATCAAAAATGTGATTTATAATGTCGAGCCATTCCGCGTTGGACAAAAAACCGACTATGAGCGCTTGGCACTCGATGTATACACAGATGGAACAATCACTGCTCAAGAAGCAATTCAAGAAGCAGCTGCTATTCTTCAAGATCACTTGATGCTTTTTGTGAATTTCGAACAAATGCGTCGCGAAATGGAAGCACAGGAAGTTGTTGAAGAAGAAGCAAAAGAAGCAGAAAAAGCACGCATGAGACGCATCCTCTTCACTCCGGTGGATGAGCTTGAATTGTCTGTGAGAGCACACAATTGTCTTAAAGCGGCAAATATCAAAACACTCGCGGAACTTGTTTCATTGAATGAACAAGATTTGCTCAAATTCAGAAATTTTGGTCGCAAATCACTTTCTGAACTCGCAGATATCGTCCGTGTTCATGGTCTTGCATTTGGCATGAACATCGACAAATATGTGCAAGAGCAAAAAGCCGCAGAATCAGAAGCATAATACAACGATAGAATAGAGAGACATTACAATGATCCATCGCAGAGTAGGAAGAAAGCTTAAACGCACTTGGAGCCATAAGAAATCACTTATGTGCAACCTTGCAACCGATCTCTTTCTTCATAAGAAACTGGTAACAACCGAAGCAAAGGCAAAGGAACTCCGTCCTTTCGCGGAATCATTGATCACCCGCGCACGCATTGCTCTTCGCAATGAACAAAATGGAAATTTGCCAACAGCTCGTCCAAATAAGTCAGGCGAAGTTGCAACAGTGACAAAAGACTTCGTACAGCGTCGTCAAGTTGGCCGTTTCATTCGCAATAAAGCAGTTCTTCAAGAATTGTTTGATACAATTGCACCTGCAGTTGCAAATCGCGATGGCGGTTATACACGCATCATCAAGCTCGGACCTCGTCGTGGCGATGGTGGCCGTGAAGCAATCATTGAATTGGTTGACTTTTCAGTTGCTCAAGATGGTATTGTTCGTCGCAAGAAAAAAGCGACCCCAAAACCGAAAGCAGCAGCTCCTATTTCTGAAATGGCACCTGTTGCAGCACCAATCATCGAAGATGCTACTCCTGAAGTTGAAGAAGTAATCGAAGAAACAGTCGAACCGATTGCTGATTCAGCTGAAATCCAGGCAGACGCAACTGAAGCGGCAGAAGAATCTAGCGAAGCTCCTGCAAGCGAAGAAACCGCTGCAGAAGATTCAGCTGATGCGGGCGATGCTTCAGCCGAGTAATTCAATGAAGTAGATTTTGTAAAGGCAACTGTTTTAGTTGCCTTTTTTTTTAGGTATTAGTCTATGCATGTTGTGATTTCATGCGGCGATGTCAATGGCATCGCAAGTGATATTTTCTTCAAAGCATTTTCGCGTCATTCTTTTCATGATATGCAATGTTCAATTGTTATCAATGAAGAAACGGCGAAGGAATTATGCGATGAATGGAATATTGCATTCACCAATGGAATCATATATGTAAATGGTCATGAAATCCATGTGATTCCATGTAACCACTATGCAAAGCACCAAGCGGGAATACCAACAAAAGACTCAGCACTCCTTGCAATTGAATCATTGAACATTGCATTGAATATGGTGAAGTCCGGAAATGCCGAGGCTATTCTGACATTACCAATTTCAAAATCTGCATTGAATGATCATGGTTGGAAGTTTAGTGGTCAAACCGACTGGCTGAAACATGAATTTCCTGAATCAAATCCCATCATGATCTTGTTTCATGATTCGATGCGTATTGCACTTTCAACAATACATATTCCATTGAAAGATGTTCCAAGCACTATTACAGTTGATCAATTAACTTCAACCATTTTTGGTGTTCATCAATCAATGAAACATGATTTTGGCATTCATGAACCGCGCATTGCAATTCTTGGATTAAATCCGCATGCAGGTGAAGATGGAATGCTGGGTACAGAGGAAGAATATATCATCAAACCGGCAATTGCCAAAGCCAAAGAGTTTGGCATTCAATGTGATGGACCTTTTCCTGCGGATGGTTTATTCTCTCGTCCTTCCTGGAAAGAATATGATGTCATTATTGCTCAATATCATGATCAAGGATTGATTCCTCTTAAATTACAAGCGCAAGGTCATGGAGTGAATTTCACTGCAAATCTTCCCATCATTCGCGTATCTCCGGATCATGGCACTGCATATTCCATAGCAGGAACGGATGCTGTCGAAGACCATAGCATGGTTGCAGCTTTACAAGCAATAACAACAATTGGTACAAATAGGAAGAAAGGTTGAGTATGCAAGAGTATCACATATCTATGGATGCACAAGATTCCCTCTGTGATCAAAGAAATGCATTTTACTTTCCTCAGCATGAGGGAAATGATGTATTGTACTTTTGTGGTAATTCACTCGGACTTCAACCCAAAGGTGTTCTTGCACTTCTTGAACAAGAAGTGATGGATTGGAGAACCTATGCTGTTGAAGGACATTTTCATGCAAAGAATCCTTGGTTTTCCTATCACTCAATAGTCACTGAATCACTCGCAAGAATTGTGGGAGCTTTGCCAAGTGAAGTTGTAGCAATGCAAACTTTGACAGCAAATTTGCACTTGGCTATGGTGTCATTTTATCGTCCAACAAAACAACGGTATAAAATCTTGATGGAAGCAGGTGCATTTCCATCAGATCAATATGCGATTGAATCACAAGCTCTATTTCATGGATTTGATCCCGATGATGCAATCATTGAAATCAAGCCACGCGAGGGTGAACATGTGATTCATCATGAAGACATCATCAAAACGATTGAACACAATGCTGATTCACTCGCTATTGTGATGTTTAGTGGCGTGCAATACTTAACCGGACAGCGTTTTCAGATGAAGGAGATTGGTGAAGCCGCACATAATGCCGGTGCTATATGCGGATTGGATCTTGCGCATGCAATTGGAAATGTTGAACTCCATTTACATGATTGGAATATTGATTTTGCAGTTTGGTGTACATACAAATATTTGAATTCGGGTCCGGGCGGGATAGGCGGATTATTCATTCATGATCGACATGCAAAGTCACATGATCTTCCGCGCTTTGCAGGTTGGTGGGGCTACGATGAAGAAACCAGATTTCTGATGAAAAAAGGATTTACTCCATCGTATGGTGCATCCGGTTGGCAATTGAGTAATGCGCAAGTATTTCAAATTGCATGTTTGCGTGCTTCCTTGGATATATTTGACAAAGTGGATTTGCACACATTATTTGCGAAGAGAGATGCACTCACTGCATATGCCGAAGAAGGACTCTTGAAATTGAAACAAGAATTACCACAACTTCCACTTGAGATTATCACACCAAAAAACAAAGAAGAGCGGGGCGCTCAATTGTCTTTGTTGTTTCATGAGCATGGAAAAGTTGTGATTGACAAATTGATTGCAGATGGAATCATTGTAGATTGGAGAGAGCCGAATATTATTCGCATGACACCAGCACCATTGTATACACGCTTTTCAGATGTCCATGCTTTCATTGAACGCTTCAGAGTGCATTGCATTGAATTATTCGGCGCTTAATAATCTATCGGATAATTTGGTGATATCACCTGCACCGAGTGTGATGACCAAATCACCATTCTTCATCAATCCTCGCACCTTTGAATCAATGTCGGCAAGATTTGGCACATAATGTACATGCCTATGTCCCGAATTTTTCGCCGCTTGCGCAATCAATTCCCCTGAAATGCCCTCAATCTTTTGTTCTCTTGCAGCATATACATCGGTTATTAACACGATGTCTGCATCATCAAATGAAAGACCAAATTCTTTGTAGAAATCTCTTGTCCGAGTATATGTATGCGGTTGAAACACTGCAACAATTCTTCTATCTTTCCAGCCAGATCGTGCTGCTTCCAATGCGCTTTTAAGTTCGGTTGGATGATGAGCATAATCATCGATAATCAAAATGTCATCATTCATTCCTTTGATTTCAAAGCGACGATAGACGCCTCCGAATTCTTTCAATGCTTCAGCTATCGTCTCAAATGGAATGCCAAGGTGAAGTCCGACAGTGATTGAAGCAAGAGCATTTTTAACATTATACTCGCCGGGAATATGAAGATGCACTCGACCAAGTTTCTCACCATGCGCAATCACGGTAAACTCAGTGCTGCGTTCAAAAGGAGTGATATCAATAGCTCGTATGTCGCATTGACGAGACAAACCAAATGTGACTACTTTCTTATTGATATGTGGTAGCATCAAACGAATGCCCGCATCATCAAGTCCAACAGCGACAAAGCCGTAAAAAGGTACTTTGCTCGTAAATTCAATGAATGCCTTTTGTACTTCTTCTGCAGTCCCATAAATATCGAGATGCTCTGCTTCAATATTATTGATGATTGCAATTGTTGGGAATAATTGCAAAAATGATCGATCATATTCATCAGCTTCAACTACAGTCCATTCACCTTTGCCAAGCCTTGCATTGGTTCCACCCAAGCCATTCAATCGTCCACCCACAATCACGGTTGGATCTATTCCGCCTTTCATCAAAACCAGACCGCATAAAGATGTTGTCGTAGTTTTACCATGTGTTCCGGCAATGGCAAGCGTATAATTCAATCGAGAAATTTCTGCGAGCATTTCTGCTCTGCGTATGATTGGAATGCCATGTTCTTGTGCTGCAATGGTCTCAGGATTTTCATTTGGTTTTACAGCACTTGAATACACGACAACCTCTGCATTGTCAATGTGAGCTTCATGATGCCCAATATGAATTGTTGCTCCAATAGATTGCAGATATTCAGTATTCTGAGATGCTGACAAATCAGAACCACTCACCAAAAATCCTTGATTGATGAGAATCTCGGCAATACCGCTCATGCCGATGCCACCAATGCCAACAAAATGTATGTGCTTTACAGATGAGAACATATAATTATCCAATCATTCGTGTTTTGTAGCCGCGTTCGATGAGTGATTGTTCCAATTTCTTTCGATGATCGCCTTGAATTTCAATAAGATTATCGCGGACTGTTCCGCCGGTACCACAGAGTTTTTTGAATGTTTGACATAATGAGTCGAGTTCTTTTGGATTAGATTGAAATCCCGAGAGGACAGTCACCATCTTTCCGCCTCTGCCTTTTTTGTCGAGTCGAATGTCTATACGCTGTTGCGATCCATCATATCCTTTTTTCTTTTCGATGATATGTTCATCTTTTTTGATGGCATCTTCCGGCAATAGTTTTGCCAAGTCTTGAAGAGATGAAAATGTTTTACTCATTCTTCGGTGGAAAGTTTGTGGGCATTCAAATCGATTTGTACCGGATAATCTCCGGTGAAGCAGGCATTGCAATAACCGATTCCATCTTCTTGCGGAACAGATTGCATGAGTTTCTCAACGGAGAGATAATGCAAGGAATCAGCATTCAATGAAGATGCAATTCCTTCAATTGCATCATGATGATTTGCAATCAATTCTTCTCTGCTGGGGAAGTCCATCCCATATTGACAAGGATGTGTGATTGGTGGTGAGGTGATACGCATGTGGACTTCTTTTGGCTTTGCCTCACGAATCAAATTGATGAGTGAGCGAGAAGTTGTTCCACGAACAACAGAATCATCAACTACCACAACTTTTTTGCCTTCCAATACACCTTTCACTGTATTGAATTTTGTTTTTACCTTGAATTCCCGATTGTTTTGTCCGGGAGCAATGAATGTCCTTCCTACATAATGAGAGCGTATCAAACCAATTTCATAAGAGGAGGCATTTCCAAGTTCATTATTGATGGCAGCATATCCCAGTGTTGCTGTATTGCCACTATCGGGAACTGCAATCACAACAACCTTTTTATCATCATCAGTAGAAACAGGACTTTCTTCCGCGAGATTTTTCCCAAGTTGTCTGCGAACTTTGTCAACATTGTGTCCGAAAATTTTCGAATCGGGTCTGGAAAAATAGATATACTCAAAAATACAATGTTTCGAACATGGGGTTTCATCATCGATTCGATAACTTTTGATATTCCCGGTCTTGACTGTGTCATCATCAATCACCACGATTTCATTATGCTGAATGTCGCGAACATATTCTGCACTGATGATATCCAATGCGCAGGTTTCTGAAACAACAACATAAGACCACTCATCGCCAACTTTTTTTCTACCGATGCAGAGCGGTCTGAAACCATAGGGATCTCTTGCTGCTACGAGTGCATCATTTGTCATGATCACAAGTGAATATGCACCACGTGCAATGCGCAATGCTTCACGAATTTGATCCAATTGTGCTTCATGTTTGCTACGAGCAATCAAATGCAAAAATAATTCGCTGTCTGTGGTGGTTTGAAAAATCGCACCTTCCTCTTGCAATTGATTTCGCAATGCTTTTGTATTTGTCAAATTTCCATTGTGAGCTACGGCAATCGTCCCTGAACGATATTTGGTTAAAAATGGCTGAACATTTGCAATACCGCCACTACCCGTTGTGGAATATCTATTATGAGCAATTGCAGTTGTACCTGCCAACTTTTCAGTCAATATGTTTGGTGCTGAAAACACATCCAATACAAGACCTTCGCCTTTGTGAGAAGTGAACTTCATTCCATTGCCATTCGATGCACCGGCAACGATTCCTGCAGCTTCCTGACCGCGATGCTGCAGTGCATGCAATGCATAATATGCCATGACGGAAGCTTGCGGATGATTGAAAATGCCAACGATGCCGCAATTGCAATTGGGTTTGTCGAGATCCCGAAGATTGTTCATGAGGATTGAATGCGTACAAAAATGAGGGGGAAGAACAGTGATGCGAAGATACGAAATCCTCATCAATGTTCCTGATCATTCATGATTGGTACATGATGAAAATGCAGTGAGTCCATGGGGAAATTTATGTGATGTCTCTTCTGGAAACGGAACTTATTTTTGCATGAAGTTCTTTACTGTGGTCAGTTGCTCAATAAAAAAGATTTTCAATCAACTTTGTTCATTACATAGAGGACAAACATGCCCGTAAAATTACAAGCAGCGGCTCCGGCATTCAAAGGAGTTGATCAAAACAATGAATCCATCGCTTTGAAAGATCTCAAGGGATCTTGGGTGATTCTGTATTTCTATCCAAAAGACAATACAAGTGGTTGCACAAAACAGGCATGCGATTTCAGGGATTCCATGAAAACTCTCGCCAAATTGGGTGTAGCAGTTGTGGGTATAAGCCCTGATAGCGTGAAATCCCATCAAAAATTCATCAAAGATCATGACTTGAATTTCAGTCTCATTGCAGATGAAGACAAGTCAATTTGTGAGAAATATGGCGTTTGGGTGCAAAAATCAATGTATGGGCGATCATATATGGGTGTGGAACGCACAACTTTCATCATTGATCCGGATGGAAAAATCCGAAATATCTATCCAAAGGTCAAAGTACCCGGTCATGTTGATGAAGTGAAAACCTGGCTCAAAGAGCATGCAAAGTCATAAAACTCCTTGAATGTTCGCAAAAAAACTCCTATTTTTGAAGCCCTTTCAACATGTACTAACCATGATTATCCAAGTGATATCTTCATGGCGTTTTTCATCAATATTGCGTGGGAGCATTATCCCTCCCGCTGCGTGGTACAAGGAGTACTATGAATTATACCGGACCTAAGGTACGGAACTCCAGAAAAATCGGTGTTCCGATGACGGCAAAAGCCGGCAAAATCATGTCGAGCGACAAAGCCGGCAGAAAGAGCCCTCCGGGCCAACACGGATCAACAAAGCGTCGTGGCAAATTATCTGTTTACGGTACACAGCTTTTTGAAAAACAAAAGCTCCGTTTGCAGTATAATATCCATGAGCGTCAAATGACCAATTATTTCAAGAAGGCATCTCACTTAACCGGTAATACCGGAGACATCCTTCTTCAGATGCTCGAGACACGCCTTGATGCGGTTGTGTTCCGTTCAGGTCTTGCTCGCTCCATGGCTGCTGCTCGTCAATATGTAAATCATGGACATTTTCTCGTTAATGGCAAGCCTGTCAATATCGCTTCATATCAAGTGAAGGTTAATGACATTGTTTCAGTTCGTGAGAAAAGTCGCAAAATGGAAGCATTTCAAGAAGCCATCAGAACGGCTGCTCCTCCGGTATATTTGAATTTGTCAAAAGCAGATTTCTCTGTCAAATTCCTTCATCTTCCTGCTCGTGAGGAAGTACCGGTTGTTTGTGAAATTCCACTCGTCATCGAGTTTTACTCTCGCTGATGAGCCATACAGCAGAATAAAAGCTCTCCTCTCGGAGGGCTTTTTTTCTATGAAGCATGTGATTCATGTTTAACTCATTCACAATTTTACCCTTTCTTTTTTCAAGTGATGTTTGATGCAAAGTCATGAAGCATTCATGGAACACACGCTAAGACTCGCATTGCGAGGGACTGGCAAGGTGAATCCGAATCCTCGCGTTGGTTGTACCATCGTGAAGGACGGTCGCATCATTGGCGAGGGTTGGCATAGAGAATTTGGTGGACCTCATGCAGAGGTTGATGCGCTGAATCGATGCACGGAAGATCCTGCCGGTGCAATTGCCTATGTAAATCTCGAACCATGTGCACATACCGGCAAAACACCTCCTTGTGCCCCGCTGCTGATACAAAAAGGGATTAACACAGTAGTGATTGGAATGCAAGATCCAAATCCTCTTGTGGCAGGAAAAGGGATAGAGCAACTTCGTGCTGCCGGAATAGAAGTGATTGAACAAATATGTCAAGAAGAAGCATTTTGGTTGAATAGAACATTCATCAAGCATATTCTCACCGGCTTACCATATATCGTCGGAAAAATTGCGCAATCCCTTGATGGCTGCATTGCCACTGCTTTAGGTGAATCACAATGGATCACATGCGAAGAAAGCAGACATGAAGTTCATCGCATGCGCAGTGAATTTGATGCGGTGATGATTGGTCGTGGAACAGCTGAAGTAGATGATCCAAGTCTTACCATTCATTCCATGCCCGGTAGAAATCCAATGCGCATCATACTTGATACGCAATGTTCACTTCCACTTAGTCTAAAAGTATTCAATGATGAGTTTCGTGGTCTTACACTGTATTGTCATGGTGAGAATCACAATCAACATGAACGAATCATGCATTTGCAAACTTTAGGTGTGAGAACCATATCCTGTGCTATCGGCAAACATCAACATATTGATCTGCCATCTCTCTTTATGACACTCGGTAGAGAATATGGCATTGGCTCAATCTTGGCGGAAGGAGGCGGCATTTTGATGCAAGAACTCATGGAACAATCTTTGCTCGATGAATTGCACCTATTCATTGCTCCAATCATGATTGGACAAGGGAAAAAAGCCGGAGGAAATTATACAGCACAAACACTTGCAGATGCATACACATTGCATTGCAAAGGAGTGCTAAAAAGCGGTGATGACATTCATGTGATTACTGTTAAATCTGCATGATGACATCGTATGCAAACTGAAGCACCTATGCAAGCAATAGCTATTTTGTATCTTTGTCCAAAACATGGAATGAATTCATGAAAAGCATGACCGGCTTTGCCAAGTCTGAAATCAACAATCATGGCATCAATGCCATCGTTGAAATAAAAAGTGTGAATGGACGCTATCTTGAACCATCCATAAAATTACCCAGAACATTGTCGAGCAAAGAAATAGAAGTGCGCGACATGCTCCGAAAAGGATTGAATCGTGGTTCTGTTTTTGTGAATGTGCAAGTTGAATATGCCGAAGGCGAAGCAAAAATTCCCGGAATCAATCTTGCCAAAGCAAAAGCAATTCATGAAATGTTGAATCAATTACAACAAGAATTGAACTATGATGAGCCGGTGAATCTGAATCAGGTCTTGTCTTTTTCACAACATTTCATTGAATCAGAGAAAGACGATATTGCAGAATTGCAGTGGAATGTTGTTCGAGAAGCATTAAGTCAAGCATTGAAATCACTAGACATTGCAAGAACAAATGAAGGCAATGAGCTATCTCAAGACATGCTCATGCGCATCAATACAATTGAACTGTCATTGGTCTATGTTGAAGAACGATCAAAGACTCGCATTCCAGAAGAACGCGAAAGACTACGTCAGAAATTGGCACTGCTTTTGGACAATGATGAAATTGAAGAACATCGCATGAATCAAGAAATCATCATACTTGCCGATAAACTTGATGTATCAGAAGAAAGCGTTCGGTTGAGAAGTCATATCAAGTATTTCAGAGAATTACTTAATGATCCGGAACCAATTGGTAGAAAACTCAATTTTTTGACCCAAGAATTGAATCGTGAAATCAATACCATTGGTTCAAAAGCAAATGATGCAGATATTGCACGCACTGTTGTAGGCATGAAAGAAGAATTGGAACGCATCCGAGAACAAGCACAAAACATCGAATAATCACTTCATGAAGAATCTCATCGTATTGTCAGCCCCGAGTGGCGCAGGAAAAACAACTGTTGCAAGACATCTTCTTCAACATTTTCCGCAATGCGCATTTTCAGTATCGGCTACTACAAGACCCATGCGTTCAGGTGAACAGCATGGCAAGGATTATTTTTTCTTGACAAGAGAAGATTTTCTACAGAATATTGAAAATGGAAATCTCATTGAATTTGAAGAGATCTTCGGAAATCTCTATGGAACATTGCGTTCCCAAACTGATCAACGAATTCAAGAACAAGCACTTGTTTTGTTTGATGTTGATGTAAAAGGAGCGGTATCTCTTCGAAATGCATATCCAAATGAATCCTTGCTCATCTATATTGCACCTCCTGATTTATCCGTGCTTGCAGATCGTTTGAGAAGCAGAATGACCGAAAGCGAAGAACAAATCGCGCAAAGATTAAGTCGCGCTGCCATGGAAATGGAATATATGCGACATTTTGATCACATCATCATCAATGATAAACTGGATGTCACTTTGGCAAAAGCAGTCAGTGTCATCGAAGAAGAACTTTCTGAAACATAATCATGCAATTCACATCATTGATCGGACATAGCGCCCAATTGTATCACATTCTACGAAAATCTCATAGAACAGGTGAAGACATTGCATCAGATTATTTCCGCAGCAGAAAATATATAGGAAGCAAAGACAGAAAATTCATTTCTGAATTGCTCTTCTCTTCACTTCGTGTTGCCACATTGATTGAATATTGTGCAAAAAAGGCGAATGAAATTGTTTCGATAGAACTTGAGCAGGGTTATCCTTATGATGTGATGATTACTCACTGCATGATTGGTCCAATATTGCGCTCATTCCCCATCGATCATTATCTGCATCCCTTCTTCGGCGTGAGAGATGCCAATGAAGGAGTAATGTTATCGATCATAGAAAAAATGGGCTTGACCGAAGAATCAGCAGAACTTTGGAAGTTAGAAGTATGGAAAGCATTTGAAAAGATCCGTGAACAATCTCAAGAGATCATTAAGAAAGATGATATATCAGATGATGAAGATGCATTGATTTTTTCGCTGTATTGCGCGATGCCATTATGGATTGTCCAGCATTGGCATGAGCAAGGTACATTATGCAAAGACATAGCTGATTTGTGCATTTCACTTCATACTGTTGCTCCTGTTGGACTCCGCATCAATGCGGAAATGATTGATCGGCCTCTTGCGCTAGACATTCTCCATGAGGAGCATATTCCATGCAAAGCCGGGGCATATTCTCCTTATGCCATCATCATGCCGGAACGCATTCCACTGACGCATCTTGATTTGTTTCTTTCAGGTGCTATCGAAGTGCAAGATGAGGGAAGCCAATTGATTTCTTTGGCTGTTTCCCCGGAAGAACATTGGCGCATTCTGGATTATTGTGCCGGTGCCGGTGGTAAATCATTGCACATGGCTATGTTGCAGCATGATCAAGGTGAGATTCTCTCCACCGACATTGATTATAGTCGCATGAGAGAAATTCGTAATCGAGCAGAGCGCGCCGGATATTTTTCCATTCGCATCATACCAATGCATTTGAAAAATCATGCAAAAAGCGCATTGATGCAATATGCACAAACATGCGATGCGGTACTGGTGGATGCACCTTGCACGGGCATGGGAACAGTTCGTAGATCACCGAATATCAAATGGAACTTGAAGAAAAAACATGTAGAAAGTATTCAGCGCACACAATTGGAGATTCTCAACAAAGCTTCTGCTTATGTGAAACCCGGAGGTGTTCTCGTATATGCCACATGTTCTTTGATGCAAGAAGAAAATGAAGAAATAGTGAAGCGCTTTTTGAATGAGAATGATGCTTTTGCACCTGATCCACTACGAAATGCTTTTCCCAAAGAAGTGTCTGATGCATTGCTTTCTGAAGATCCAAATGCCGCAATGCTTTCGATGAATCCCGCCAAGCATGGAAGTGATGGATTTTTTATGTGCAGAATGATTCGCAAACCAATTGAATGAGAGTAATTCCATGAGTTCTATTGCATTAATCACAGGTATTACCGGACAAGACGGATCTTATCTTGCTGAATATCTCTTGAGCAAAGGATATGAAGTGCATGGAATCATTCGTCGAGCAAGTACATTCAATACACATCGCATCGATCACATGTATGTTGATCCACATGAACATGGAGCTAGATTGCATTTGCATTATGGCGATTTGTCTGATCCCGGCATCTTGACGGAAATCATGCATTCGATTGCTCCACATGAAATTTATCATCTTGGTGCGCAAAGTCATGTCCGCGTATCATTCGATATGCCGGAATACACAGGAGACATCACTGCACTTGGGACAACGAGAATACTCGAAGCAATTCGTAGAAGTGGAATCGATACGAAGTTTTATCAAGCATCATCTTCAGAACTCTATGGTTCTGCACCTGCACCCCAACATGAAACAACGCCTTTCATGCCGCAAAGTCCGTATGCTGCAGCAAAACTATATGCCTATTGGATGACAGTCAATTATCGCAATGCCTATGACATGTTTGCATGCAATGGAATATTGTTCAATCATGAAAGTCCAAGACGAGGTGAAATATTCGTGACGCGCAAGATTACTCGAGCGATCGCGGGATTATTGTCAGGAACACAACAAACATTGTATATAGGAAATCTTGATGCATTGAGAGATTGGGGCTTTGCACCGGAATATGTTGCAATGATGTGGCTCATGCTTCAACAAGACAAACCTGATGATTATGTGGTTGGTACAGGCACATGTCATTCAGTTCGTAATTTTATTGACACAGCATGTGCTTATGTCGGGCTCCAGATTGAATGGAAAGGAATTGGTGTACAAGAAAAAGCATATGCAATCAATTCATTGATGAATGTGAAAGCCGGACAATGCATCATTGAAGTTGACCCAAGATATTTTCGTCCAACAGAAGTTGATAAATTACAAGCTGATATCTCGAAAGCGAAAAAACAACTTGGATGGGAGCCTGTTATTACATTCGAAGAATTGGTGCACATCATGATGGATCATGATATGGAAGCAAATGGGATTTCTGCGCCGGGGAAAGGGAATGCGGCAGTTTTACAAAAAGGATTTGACTGGACAAAACATGCATTCGCAAAAAAGATAGAGCAATCAGCAAGAGATATAGGATAAAAAAAACCGCTCATGTGAGCGGCTTTTTTATTACCAATTAAAACCTTCTGCCATTACTTCTTCTAGTTTTGAACCCGGGCTATCATCCACTTTTCCATTTCCGGTGACAAGCAATTTACCATCAATAACTTCCATCTTACATTTTAGATTGTCATTGACTGTGATGAAAATGGAGGGAAGACCGCGCAATGTAAATTTATCCATCAATGGATGTGAATCAGTATGAGATTTCATGGAATAAATCACTATGCGATCATCGGGAACTCCCGCATCCTTCAAAATGCGAATAGCATGAGGGAATGTCTTTTTTGTTCCTTCGCAAGAACAAGAAGGATTTACGAAAAAGTAAATCTTTTGATTCTTGCTTTTAAAGCTTTCACTGATATTACGAACTTTTGAATCATCCGGTACATATAGTGTCTTCTCAGCATCAAACCAAGCATACCCGGCATTATTGCTTATTTCGGATAATGTCAATTGTGTTGCCGAACCTGAGGGCTCAGTATTTGTTGTGCATGATGACAATGTGATCATGCCAATGAAAATGGCGATAATCGATCTGAATACTATATTCATTGTGGTCTCCTTAGAAGTCTTTTTCAAAAGTATGATAATTTCTTGAATCAATCAGCGTAAGATTTGATCCCACTGCTTTTTTTGCCATGATTGCCAATTAGAGTTGCTATTCTTGGCTGAAATCATGAGAATCTTGTTGTTTGCCTGCTGATTGAAATATTGCAAAGTCTCCACTGCATTAGAAGCCAAACGAGAATTTGGATTCCATGCTGCATCCAACATATTC
This sequence comes from Candidatus Kapaibacteriota bacterium, assembly GCA_049426725.1. GTDB lineage: Bacteria > Bacteroidota > Ignavibacteria > Kapaibacteriales > UBA961 > UBA961. The sequence goes on along the minus strand of JBMSYN010000007.1, from coordinate 21,320 downwards.
CAAAGAGCTTTTTCATTGAAAGCATTGATGCGCTTTAGAGAGTTCATAGCATTTCTGCGTGTCCAAAACTCATGTGATGGTCCAGTCAAATCAATCAGTGAATCCAGAGCACTGGCATCACCTTTGCCGGCACGAATCTCTAATGATTTGATGAGAATCTGTGAATATAAACCAATCTCATTCTGAACTTGTTTCACATAGTTTGGTATTTCATTGGGAAATGCATCGCACAATTTTTCTAATGCAGTCGTGATGATGGAATAAGAATCATCCCTGAGTAATTGTTCGATATTAGACTTCATGTCCTTTGGAATAATACGAAATCCATTCAATGCGCTTTTTTTCACATCTTCAGAATTGTCTTCAAGTGCTTTTTTTAGAATGGACATCGCCAAAGGTGATTTGCGTTCATGCATTTGATTGACAACTTCACTTTTCATTGCATGAAATGTTTCTTTTGCAAATACTTTGGATAACAATTCATCTTTTCCCGCTTCTTCAATTTCTTTGAGTGCAATGAGTGCATCATAGCGATCAATCATATTTGGTGCATTCAATACTTGCTCGCGTAATTCTGCAAATGATTTCTTGAATGTTATGCGCTTCAAAATATTGCTTGACGGATCAAATAAAGTAAAGGCGATTTCTTTATTACCGGGATTCGGCACAAGCACATTTTGAAAAACTTTATCAATCCAAGCTGTTCTGCTGTCTTTGGTTCCATCTTTATAATGCACTTCAAATACGATAGGCATCGAAAATGGCTTTGTGAGTTCATCTTGTTCGTGTATTTGCTCAATATGAAATACGGTGTTTCTGACATTCTCTTTCACGACTTCAACATAATTGATGGAATAGTGAGGTTCCCCGCCTTTATACAACCATTGTTCGAAAAACCAGTCTGGGCTAATCCCGAGTGTATCTTGAAAAGCGAGATATAAATCATTCGTTTCAACATTTCCATAAGCGTGATTCTGCAAATAGTGTTTGATGACTCTTCTCACTTCATCTTCACCATATACATACATCAACATGTCGATGACCGTTGAGCCTTTTGGATAAATCCGTGCTGAACCGGATGAAGGGTGGACGATTGGCAAGCGATCTTTTTCTCCGGCAGCCAATGCAGAATTCTGTTCGCCACGACGATTCCATTGATATGCATCTTCTCCAAATAATTTCTTTGCGTCCTCCATGACGGGGCCCGCATATCTTCTAAAGAAATATTTGGGATAGAATGTTGCAAAGCTTTCTTGCAGCCATACATGTTGTTGTGAGCGAGCGGTGATATAATCACCAAACCATTGATGTGTAAGTTCGTGAACATTTGTAGAGATATAACTTCTGTCTTTGAATCCTCTTTTGTCTACAAAGGAGAAGTCACCAAAAGTTGTTGCAGTTGTATTTTCCATTGCACCAAATGTAAAATCCTGAACCATTGCTTGCGCATAGGTTTTCCAAGGATATGGAATGCCAATATAAGATTCAAGCCAATCCATCATCTCAGTGGAAAATCTATAAGTGGGTTCAACTCTTTCGGGAAATTCAGGATAATAATACAATGCATGTTTAATTCCGGTTGATGATTTTCTTTCTTCGATTGCATATTTCCCGACAATCAAGGTTAAGAGATATGGAGCATGAGGTTTATTGATTCGATAATGCCATGTCTTTGTACCATCGCTATTTTCTTTTGCAGAAAGTAAGTCGCCATTTGACAATACTTGATACTCTTTATCAAATGTTGTGATGGTTTCCGTTATATACTTATCATTCATCTCATCATACATCGGAATCCAAGCTCGATTGTCAATGCCTTGTCCTTGCGACCAAATCTGCATTCTGGATCTTTTTGTGGTATCATTCCAACCGATGAAATAGAGTCCTTTTCTTGGCTTTGCTTCATAGACAAAAGATATGGAATCGAGAGTGTTCCAATGCATATTCAGCGGATAGACAATTACAGAATTGTCTGTATTTCTATATCGCACCGGCTTTCCATTGTGCATTGCTTCTTTGATCGTGATATCAATTGCATCAAAGATGATGGAATCAACGGTTTTCCGAAGAGGGTTGAAAACATGCGTCACTATACCTTTCACCAATCCTTGTTCTGGTTGGAAACGAAGTTTGACAGACATGAGTTGCATGTCTATTGGATGTTCTCTGGGTTCACTTTCCGGCTCACGCACTCTGGTTGAAGTGGGTATTACCACTTGTGAAATCGCAATTGAAGCATTGAGCAAATAGCAAAGAAGAAAAAGTCGCAAATACATCATGTCTCCACATTTGAGGGTCATTAAAGCATGACAAATTTACAATAAATCATTGGTAATCTGTATTGTCCTAAAACAAAAAGCCATGGATTAACTCCATGGCTTTTGAATCAGACTCTGTGATTGATTCTACTTTACAATAGAGAATGTATGGGTACTTATCATGCCATTCATTGTCATCGTACAAAGATATGTTCCGGAAGGAAGCATATCCGTTTGGATTGGGACTATATTTATTCCTTTTTCAAGTGATGTTTTGAACATAGGAATGACTGTTGATCCAAAGATTGAATGAATCTCAATCATTGCTTCTCCCGGCATCATGCTGATGATGCGTGCTTGAATATTGTCTGAAGCAGGATTTGGTGCAATTGATTGCAAACCAATGCTATATTCACCGGCAACACTCTCTTCAACTGATACAGGTACGAGTTTTACGCGTATTGAATCGGAGAGAATTGTATCACAACGATCACTGATTACACACCAATAGGAACCGGTATCGGCAATGCTTACATTGGCTTTGAAAAAGACTGATGCAGTTTCACCATCAAGTTTTTCGCCATTTTTATACCATTGATAGCGAAGTGGGTCGACGCCGGCGGCATAGACATTGAGTGTTAAATCTTTTGTCAAATTTTGAACGACATTTTTTGGTGATTGACTCAATACAACCAATTCTTGCAATGGAGAAATGTTTGCAATATTCGAAGCTGTCGTTCCACAGATGCCTGATACAATCACGCGATAGCGTCCAATCAAACTTCTGTCCATTTTAGGCACAGTATAAGATGCTTCCGTTGCTCCAACTATATTGGTATCATTTCTTTGCCATTGATAAGAAAGACCTGATCCTTGTGCATCTACACTAATTGTATAAGGCTTATTCATGCAAACTTGATTTGAAGCAGGTTGTTTTGTGATTGCGGTTGCTTGATAGTTCAATATTTTCACGGGATTCGAAAAGAACCTAGCATTGTTTGCAATGACAATCACTTCCAATACATAATTGCTTGAAGTGTCAGTGGCATTCAAACTATCAATTGTAAGTATTGGCGTATTTACACCTTGATATCTTCTATTATTTGAAGGTAGTGAAACCATTCCTCTCTTCCATTGATATGCAAGATCCAAACCAGCGATTGTTGGAAACACTTCAGCACTTACTCTGATATTTCCATTTGGGCAAACAATTGTGTCCTTTGGTTGGTTTGAAAAAAGAACACCGGGCATATAAATGCCGGCAATCGAACTTGTATCAGATCCACATGCACCTTCAACAATCACGCGATAGCGAGCACCTGTGTCTGCGACTGTCACATTTTTCAATGTCAAACGAGGCGTATTCACTCCGGTTACGGTATTTGTATTGGTGGTATATTCAACATTGTCTTTAAACCAACGATATTTTACAAGATGAGTTGGTGGAACGCTTGCCACTTCTGCACCAATATCAAAGATTGCGATGCCACCCGCCACAGTGTATTGATTTTGAATATCATTGAGAATGGTCGTTCTCGTTGAAACGAGCAATTGTGCTTGATTTGTGAGAACAGTATCAGCACCCGAATTTGATTTTATGATGCAACGATAAAATCCTTCATTCTGATAGCTTGCTCGATTGATGAAGAGTGTGTCATTATTTGTATTTGGAATGAGCACACCATTTTTTGTCCATTGATATGTCAATTGACCATTGAAAGTAGCTGTTGCATTGACAAAAATGATTGCATTGGTTGTATCACAAGTTATGGTTCGAGTAGGTTGTTGCAATACCGTAATCACAGGTATGATTTCATCAGCACCTATATAACTATTGCGACGCTCCTCTCCATCGATGTCTTTGTCGATGATTTGACTGACTGTTCTATCTCCAAATAGTTGTTCATCAACTCCATTCAAATGAACGCCATCTGTTGAAAATGCAATACGTTTTGAAATTGAATTCGCATCTTTTGATGTTGCCAATCTCCATTGTGCAAGACCGCTATATTGATTGGTCGAGTTGCCATCATTTATTTGTCCTACGAAACCAGAGTCGGTATGTATGACATTAAAATCTGAAATGCTGAGAGGCATGGATTGTGTTTGATCATGTGTTACTGAAATTCCAATACAACGATCAGCATTCGAGAGAATATTATTCAATGCAGTGATATTGTTTCCACCATTGATATTCAAAAGAGATGCATTGAGCGATGTGTTGAATCCACGTATGGTATTATGATAAATCCCTGCAAATCCTGTTTTATTGAGTATGATTCCGGTTCCATTGCTTCCATTGTCCCCAACTGTTGTCATATTGTTTGCAATCAATGTTCCTGCATTCACACTACCGGGAGCTTCATGCACTGCAATTGCCGAGCCTTGTTTTAAACCAAGAATAACATTATTGGTAATTTTTACTTCGCCTACTGCCTTCATGATGGACAAACCTTGATTTGCTGTTCCTGAAGGTTTGAATGTATTTCCTGAAATCAATGCAGTATTGACATTGCGAAGTTGCATGCCTCCAATCTTTGTTCTTGAGAATTGATTATTGGTGACTGTGCAATTCACTGCAGACAATGTAGTGTCATAATTGCTAAGAATACCATAATCACCACCATTGAACACTGAATTTTTAATGATTATGTTCTGAGCATTGTTTGTGGATTCAATCGTGATGCCATTTCCTGCTGCAGTGAGTGGAACATTGATTGTTACATTATCGAATAACAATGAAGAAGTATTATTGCGTAAAATGATTGCATTGCCCAAAAGACCTGATGTTGAACTTACAATCATATTGTTGAATTGCACATTGTCTGTACCATCCAAAAGCATCACATGATTTCTTTCGGCATAACGAGATGTGAATGAAATGGTTGGCGCTTGATTTGTTTCCGGATCTGCTTTGAAGATGACAGGTTTGTTTAGTGCTGATCCTGGGATTTGACCAAGTACTACTTGTGCATCATAGATTGCCGGACGCACATGGAATGTCACTGAATCGAGAATTCCCCAATTGCTGACATATTCCGCAGCAATTGCAATGGAAGTAAAAGCAGGATCTTTTCCACCAATAGTATATGTGCCTTTCAAAAGTCCGGGGGCAACACGGCGGTTGACGACATCATTTCCTGTATTTCCATCTTGCTGACCATTTGGTAGCATGGAAACTGCCATCAATGAAACATACGTTGCAGGATTGAAATTGATGGAATCAAGTGAAACTTCAAGAGTTTGCCCGGGAGCAATGGAAGATGGCAATGCTTTGGTCGCACGTTTGACTCCACCTTCATACAATTCGATGCTTCCGGTATTGATTGTATTGCTACCCGTATTTTTCACAGTGGCGGTAATTGGTTTTTTACCGGGTGTGAATGGTGCAGGAAGCGTATTGATAGAAATCACCGCAAGATCATTTTGTGCGATGTCCAAAATACGAGCCATATAAAAATCATCTGAACCTTTTCCGGTTAAAGTGAATGGTTCGAGTATAGTTTCAAATCCATGCGACCCTGTGATGAGTGCACCACCTCCGCCATTATTGGAGATTGATTCCACATTGTCATCAGAAGTTGAACCAGCTTGTTTGACCCATTGTGTATTTCCATTGGCATTCATTTTCGCAACAAATACATCGCTTCCACCACGAGAAGAAAGAGTTGTTGATCCAAATGAAACGGTTCCTGAAAATATTCCGGTTGTCATCACATTGCCTGTATTGTCTATGCTGACTCCCGCGCAATTGTCATTGCCTGTTCCACCAATCAATTGTGCCCATTCAACAACTTTTGCAGGCGTGATCTTTGCCAGTATGCCATCGGATCCTCCGAGCGCATTGAGCGTTTGCTGTCCAATTGTGACATTTCCATTTGTAGTACCTGTCACATAAAAATTTCCTTGTGGATCTATGTCTATGTCATCAGCTGATTCAGTTTGCAATCCACCAATATTCATGAGCCATGTTGGTCTGAACACCAATAAAGTATCTACTGAATAGTTCGCCAAGAACATGTCGCTTACACCAACAGAAGTCAAAGAATCATTATTCATTATTATTCTTCCGGAATATGTTCCATTGAAGGCAACTCCACCGGGATGAACAATGATGTCGGAGGAGAAATCATCATTCGTACTTCCGCCACGAGTATGTGACATGATTTTTCCATTTTCATCAAATCGTAGAATTGCGATGTCTTTACCACCTGCTGTTGCATAACGAATTGTATCGGCAGTCTTTGCAATAAATGTCATGGAATCTGAATATGTCGAAGTCAAATACACATTTCCTTGCGCATCACAGCTCAAGCCGGTTCCCATATCATCGCCTTTGCTTCCAAGTGTGCGCACCCACATCAATAAACCTGCCTGTGAATACTTTGCAAGATAGATGTCTTTGCCACCTTTGCTATCGATGAATGTTCCACTCACACCGGCAGTTTGTTCAAAGTAACCGGTTGCATATACATTTCCGCTCGCATCACCGGTTATTGCAAGCACACGCTCATTTCCCGGACCAGCAATGCGATTCACCCATATTGCTTGTCCATCACCTGTGAAACGAACCAAGAGTCCATCCTCTCCACCACTACCTGGAATATTGATCAACCCAAATGAAATGGAATTCGAAAAATATCCTCCGACATATGTAATGCTCGGTGAATAACGATGAATGGACAATCCTTTGTCTGACTGTATATTTCCTCCTGTTCTGGCAAGATCCCATCCGGGTTCCTGCGACTGCAGTACCGAAAAAGAGAAGAAAAACAGCGCAAACAAGATCGAAGTAAGTCTGCGATTCATGATAACCTCTATCTATGTAAAGTAATTAAAGACACCGTCTCATCTTGGCTCAATCTTGAACCAATGGTTTACTATTTCGTATGTAAAATATACCTTCAGAAAATAAATCGAAGTATCTCAGGCCATTTCGTGAATAATATCACTCGATACCCAAGATATGTCCCTACGCCAATCATGGTGAGACCGGCAAAGCGCTGAATCCTGAGAGTGAATTCAGCTGAAAACCTGGCCTTGAAATGCAGGAGTACACGAAGAAGCAAATACATCCATGCAAAGTTTCCAATCCCGAATCCCAAAGAAAACAGGACACTATCCAACGAAGAAACCGTAATCATATTGCTATGCTGCACAAACATGCACGTATAAGCAAGTGATGGCAAAAACGTTGGATTGGCAATATTTGCAAGAGCAATTGCTATACCAAGGAAAAAAGGGCCCCCTTGTTTTAAGCGCTCCATGATGCGCTTTAATGGCGAATTTTCTATTTTTTTCTCCAAATCTGGTGATGTTGAAGAAAATTTTGGTGTTTTGAACTGTAAAAGACCAAAAATCAACATTGCAGCAATGCAAAAACCCTGAAAGAGCAGCATTGCAAATGGATATGTGTCGAAAAAGTACTGTAAAGAGCCAAAAACAGCCGTTGTGAACAGCATGGCAATCAAACAGTATATCATGTCCATGAGAGATGCCCCAATACCAATCAGGATGCCCCCTCTTTTGTCATTGTTGAGCGCTATCTTTATCACGGACACACCAATGGGTCCGGGAGGGATGGCCAAAACAAAGCCGACTGCTATGCCAATGAGTAAAGTAACAAGCATGGGCAAAGGCACTGTGCCTCAATAGTACAACAATGAAGAGATCCCAAGACCCCTTTTCCACATTCCAAATTTACGCAATTGAGTAAACCCCGCCAAAAGTGTCAGGAAGAGTGTTGAAATACTTCCACACTTTCAGCCGTTTGTGCAAACTAAATCTCTTTGTTCATTGTTGTTAATCGAGTCAACATTGTGATTTTATCACAATCTGCAGACTTTGGCATAAATTTTCGTTTGTGAGAGTTGGTGATGCATGGTAATTTGCATTCGTTCATTAACCATATACTAGCAACTGCCTATTCTTCTTACGATACATGTCTGTACCATATCATGGTTTTATTCATGAACAGCCTAGCCCCGGGGAATCCATTTTCAGGATATGGGCATAATCCAATGAGGTCTGTTTCATTCATAACCATGCAATTTCATTGTAAGGAGATTTACATGGCAATTTTTGCAAAACATAAGGTATCCATGATCAAGGGGATCATAGTACTAATGTTTGTCATGTTTAGTGTGGCAAATTCTAGGGCACAACAAGGTATTCCAAAGGGGTCTATTATCAAGTCAACTACTTCATCATTTACGGTTCGTATTGACATCTCAATTTTGGGCTATGACACCATCAAAACAATTGATGGAGAAACCACGATTGTACCAATCATCAAAGATGCAATGCGCATCGGAGATGCCGGCTCACCTAGTTCAATCGTCTATTCAATTCCGTTAACCGTTCCAAATGAGAATGGTTTTGCTTTGCAATCATGCAAATCAGGAATCATTCAACAAGTGAAGGGAAGGATTGCGCCCATTCCAACGCTGAGAAAAGTGTCTGATTCCATTTCCGATTTTGTATATGTCATCAATGCATCGGCTTATGCAAAAGCAGATTTCAATTCTTGGGCTTCAATCTCATATTCAGGAATCTCTCGCAATCGACATGTCGCTCATTTACTCATCAAAGCTCTTCGAACAAATCCTGCTTCGGGGATTATAGAAATTCCAAAAAGCATTGAATGTACTGTTGCATTCAATCAAGCACAATTCACCTCTTCACGAAAAGATCCGGGATTTGATGACTTAGCATTTACTGCAAATCATCGGGAAACGAAATCATGGACAGTGGGTGATCAACAATCGTATGCAAAAATCACACCTCGCACATTGAAATCTTCCGGACCTTGGGCACAAGTAAAAGTGACCAAACAAGGCATTTACAGAATAGATAAGTCAATGCTTGCCTCCGCCGGAATCATCGCAAACAAAGATGCCCTCTCAACACTCAAAGTATTTGGATTGGGAGGAACATTATTGCCTGAGAATGTAGATTCTGCAGGCGTAAATTCCATGAGCGAACAAGCTGTGATTGTACGAACCACGGCTGATGGAGAGTTGGAAGGATTGTATTTTTATGGTGAACCTGCGACCGGCTTCAGACTTGGCACTGATGATGCCGGAAAAAATCTTGATTTCAGACATTTCACGCATCCTTATGACAAAGAGTCGTCCTATTTGATCACCATTGGCGGCACACCCGGATTGCGCGCAAAAGCATTGCCAACCATTCCGGCAGATTCCATTGCTCATAGACCTTCAACATTCACCTCACGCATGTTCAATGAAGAAGAATTGATGAATGCATTCTCAGCACCATCAGGTAGAATCTGGTTCGGAAAAACAATTGAATCACTTTCCCCAAGAACATACACTACAATTCTTCAAGATTTGGCAAGAACTGATTCAATCACATATCGATATAGAGTCGTTAGCAAAACAAAACAAGACGGTACATTGATAGTAAGTGAACAAGGAAAAGAAATTGATGTGGTGAATATCTCCGGAACCAATCCTTTCAATAATCCTTATAGCTATACAGAAGCAAAAGGAACTCCATTGCAAGAGATACGATTCCCTTCAACATTGATTCCACAAGATAATCGTTCGGTTCTCAGATTCTCCTATGAAAGTCCTTTGGGTGGCCCCGCTTCAACAGCCATCATGGATTGGTTTGAAATCCTGTATCCACGCACCCTCAATGCATTCAACAATGAATTGGAAGTGTATTCAGATCTGAAAAAAAATGGTGGAACAGAGTACAATGTATCGGGATTTACCGGACAAAACATCTTCGGATTCGACATCTCCAATCCACGCCATCCGCAATTGTTGGAGAATGTTTCCACAACCGGAGGGATATATGTTTTTCGCAATACAGAATCATCAAGCAAGCCCAGAAGATATTTTGTTTCAGGTGCATTCATCGCGCCGACAATCAAATCAATAACACTTTCTGAATTGCGAAATGACAATGAGGGTGCAGAAATGCTTCTAATAACTCATCAAGAATTATTGGAATCAGCTAATGCATACAAAGCGTACAGAGAATCAACAGGAACTTCAGTAAAAGTTGTTACAACGAAAGATATTTTTGCAGAATTTTCATGTGGCATGACAGATGTGACGGCAATCAGAGATTATGCAACACATGCATTGAAAAATTGGACAAAAAAACCGAAATACATGATGTTCTGGGGAGATGGACATTATGATTATAAAAACATTCAAGTAACGAAGACCAATTTCATTCCCACATATCAAATCGATGATACTCCCCAAGAATACAGAGAAACTGTATCGGCATGTGTAGATGATTATTTCGCTCGTTTGATCGGTAAAGACAATATGATTGATATCATGATGGCTCGCATGCCCGTGCTTTCAAACGATAATGGAATGTGGCTTGCTCAAAAAATCAAACATTATGAACAACAATTGATGACAGGCACATGGCAACAAAGAGTATGCCTCGTGGCAGATGATGGTCCGGTTGGATCAGGAAGTGAAGGAACTCAACATACAAGTCAATCAGAAAGACTCGCACGAACCTATATTCCCGAAGATATGCTTCTCGAAAAAATATATCTCGCGGAATATCCTGCAGAAATTGTGTCGAATGGACGCAGAAAACCAGCTGTCACGCAAGAACTTCTTTCTGAAATCAATGATAATGGAATGGTATTGCTTAATTGGATTGGTCATGGAAGTCCACGCCTATGGGCTCATGAACGAGTATTCGAAAAAGAAACCATCATCCCGCAAATGCTGAATAAAGACAAACTCTTTTTTCTCACTGCAGCCACATGCGATTTTGCACGATTCGATGATGCAGAAAGAGAGTCTGGCGCAGAAGACCTCGTGCGCAGCGAAAGAGGTGGAGCAATTGGTGTCTTTGCAGCTACAAGACTAGTCTATTCTTATGAAAATGCGGAAATCTGCGAACAGTTTTACACTGACTTGTTTTCTCGAGATGCAAATGGACTATATCTCACACTCGGTGAGGCAATGTTCAAAACAAAACAACTTCGCTTCAGAGACAATGATGAAAAATATTTGATTCTCGGCGATCCATCATTGCGCCTTCAGTTTCCAAATGACATAGTGCAATTCGACAGCATAAACATGACAGCGATTGATGCAAACCTTCCTGATACTTCGCTCATTCGCATGAAGGCATTGCAAACTGTATCGGTCGCAGGTACTATTCGCAAAGGCAATGGAAAAGAAATTGATGATTCATTCAAAGGAACCATTCTTGTCACTGTAAAGGATAGTGACATTGAATTAAAAGTCAAGGATCCCGTTGATAATGTGACGCATACAATCAATGAACAAGGAAGCATACTTGCACGAAGCACATTCCAAGTCAATAATGGGCGTTTCACAGGATCCTTTATCGTACCCAAAGACATCGGATTCACAAATAAGCGCGGTAGAATGATTGGTTTTGCTTATGCCTCTGATGACAAAACAGCAAAGGGTAGTACAACATCATTTACCGTGGGTGGAATTGAATCTGCCTCTGAACCTGATACCATTGGTCCAACCATTGCTGTATATCTCGATAATCGAACATTCCAGCCCGGAAATCTTGTGAGAAGAAATCCCTTGTTGATTGTTGATTTGTTTGATAATACTGCAATCAATGCAACAGGTGCAGGTATTGGACATAATATTGAAGCATGGTTCAATACAGATAGAATCCCCGTGGATCTCACCGAGGAATATCAAGCTGATTTGTCAGATGCACGAAAAGGAACAGCTCAAAAACGAATCTTCACTTTGAAGGAAGGCACAAATAGCGTCAGAGTCAGAGCTTGGGATGTTTGGAATAATTATTCAGAGACAGAAACATATTTCAGACTTGCAGACAATGATTCGGTTTTGATCACCGAGGGTCTTTTTGTGTATCCAAATCCTACGAATCAAGAAGCAAATATTGGTTTCATCCACAATCAATCTTTACCAACCATAGCCGAAATTCGTATTTTTGACTTGAATGGCAGATTGGTAAAACAAGACAAAATTGAAAAACAAGAACTCCATACCTGGACTTATCGCTGGGACTGCAGAGACGAATACAATGCAGGTGTTCCCGTCGGAGTATATCACTGCGTAATGAATGTGAAGCAGACAAATGGTTCCGGAATGATGCTTCATGGCAAAATCATCGTCAACAGATGAAATGCCAACCTTACTATAAAAAAACACACAGTATCACTGATAGAATGGATTATTTATGAAAAACAATGTAGCAAGAACATGCATGATGATTGCATTGGTGATGATGAGCGGTGTGGCGCAAATGCTTGGTCAAGCAGCCGTACCATTCATCACAATTTCGCCCGATTCACGGGCAAATGGCATGGGGGAAGTGGGGACAGGATTGGCAGATAATATTTATGCTACACATTGGAATGTCGGAGGACTTGGATTTCAAGTTCCTGAAACTACAAAATCCAATGATAAAAAAGTTGCATTGGCTTATGCAAAATGGCTACCGCAATTCAATGCGGATTTATTCTATGCGCATGCTGCTTATAGTCAATATGTTCCTTCGCTAGAAGGAACAATCAATGCAAATTTCATGCTCATGAATTTGGGCGAATTCAAAAGAACGGATTTCAGCGGCAAAGTGCTCAATACTTTTCGCTCATTTGAATATGCTTTTGGAGTCGGCTATGGTACACGTATTGCCGATGACATCGGCGCCGGTTTTCAATTGAAATATATTGAATCAAATTTGGGTGCACCGGTGAATGTCCAAGGAAGCGGAACCGGTGATGGAATTGGTCGAAGCTTGGCTTTTGATTTGGGTATGCTCTGGCGTCCCGAAAATTTGGATCTCTTCGGTTTGGACCTCGGAGATAGATTAGGTCTGGGATTCAATCTCGCAAATATCGGTCCCAAAGTCACATATATCAATGTGTCCGATCCACTTCCAACAACATTGCGCATTGGAATAGGCCTCACTGTTCTGGAAGATGATTTCAATAAATTGACATTTGCTTTCGACATGGCAAAATTGCTCGTGCGTCGTGATAGCATTGTCAATGACCCAATACCAAAATCATTCGTCACCGCCTGGGAAAGAGGTGGCATCGAAACTTCTTTCGGTGTAGAATATTGGTATGAAAAAGTAGTCGCACTTCGCGGCGGATATTTCTCCGAACCAGCTTCCATCGGAAATAGAAGATTCTTTACTGTTGGAACAGGTATTCGATATGATGTTTTCAATTTGGATTTCAGTTTCGTGATACCTGTTGAAGAAAATCATCCGCTCGGAAATACAATGCGATTCTCGCTGATTGGAAGTATTTAACCAAGTCATCATACTAATCATGAACAGGGAAATGCCTCGCGGTATTTCCCTGTTTCTCATTCATGCCAGATTCTAATACACATATTCACGATTTCAATCGAAGATTACTCCTGATGTGCATCATGGGGTGTATCTTTCATGCATTGATTGCAGGTATCTGTTCGATTCCCCCTCAATCCGATGCGCTGGATTATCATGAGCATGCATTGCGACTTGCAGAAACTCATGACTATACCGTGAATGGAATACCAACTGCATATCGTCCTATTGGATTTCCCGCTGCACTATCAATTGCATACATGATTTCACCGCATATCATTTCGGGATTTATTCTGCAATCCCTACTTGTTTCCATAACTGCATATTGCATAGGACTCATTCTCGTTGAATGTGGTGTCTCAAAAAAGAAATCATTGTTTGCATCGGGAATATATCTGCTTCTTCCGATGACCTGGTTGCAGTCAATGACATTGATGTCGGAACCGCTTGCAATATGCGCAATGATGCTTAGCATCAACATACGATTCACATATCACTCACATCTTGCTCGTGGTTTGGAAGGATTGCTTTGGGGCATTGCAATATTGGCAAGACCTGTCATGGTGTTTTGTGTCATCGGCATAGTGATACATGATTTGTTATCCAAGTCGAGATCATTCGCACAAATTGGAATCTATCTCACATGCACATTGCTCACCTTGATGCCGTGGGTGATTCGCAATGCAAACATAATGGGCTCTCCCGTGATTGCATCAAATACGGGAATCAATCTATATATCGGCAACAATGCTCATGCAAATGGATCATACAAAGTCATGCCCGACATGAATGTTTTCGATTCACTTCCGGAAATGCAAGCAAATGCATTGGGCATTTCAAAAGCCATTGCTTATGTCACCGAAAACCCATTGCAATCACTTATCATGATACCAAAGAAAATTGCTTATCTCTTTTCCTCTGATGCATATCTGCCTTTGCAGTTGTTTCAAACGGATGCAATGTCATATCGAGATAGACTCATGCAACTTCCCGCTTGGACAATAGTTTTACTCATACCGGGATTCATCTTGATGTTTTTTGGCATGTCATATGTTTCGATCTTTCGGTCAATACATCAGCAATCTCATATCTTTGTGATTCTTTTCTGCATGATTCTCCCCTGCATGATATTTTTCGGCAGCGCGAGATATCATGAACCAATGATACCATTCATGTTGATAGCTGCAGTATCCGGATATGAGCGAAACGGGAATTTTATCGGACCCATGAAAGTTCTTCCGATTGCGCTTGCGCTTCTTTGGAGTATTGAATTCGTCATGGTATTTCTTCACATGTAACTTCTCTTCCATGTCATTTCCAACAAAAATACATCGTCCCAAACCATATCTTTTGCACATTGAATGGAATGATGGATTTACATCCACCATTCTTCTTGAAACAATGCGCGATCAATGTCCATGTGCCGCTTGCCAAGGAGAAGAAATCATGGGACAAAAAATATCATTCGGAATGAAAATGTTCAAACCGGGCATGAATGAACTCAAAGAGCTCACTCCTGTTGGAAATTATGGCATTCAAGCCACATGGGCTGATGGACATGCAACAGGAATTTACACTTGGCAAGGATTGAGGGCATTATGTGAAGTTCATGCATTGTCTTCCGAACAATTATCAAACCTCGCTTCAAAAGAATAATTCTATGCATACATTCAGAATCATCACCATGCTGGCATGCATGTGCATGACTTGTCAATTGTTTGGTCAAGGTTTTCCATCGACAGCAATCAATGTCCTTGACTCATCATTGACCATGCTCGGCATGAAACATATCGATCTTGCGATGCCACATGATATCATCAAGCCGGATAAACATCGTTCTCCTTTGCAGATTTCACTCTTTGAATATCCAATGCTCATGGGTGACATTGCAATGAAACATGTGCAAGGTGTACAAGCATTGATTCATGATAGCAGTGAAACATGGTTTACACAAATAATGCAGGATGGACATCTTGGTTCATATACGCAGAGTTATCTTCATGATGAACTTACTGCCGGAGAAATTGATAAACTCATCGGGCATCCACTTGATCGTATCACCAATCTCACAACAGCTGTATTGCTCAGACAATATCTTGGACCAATACTCTATGTGATTCAACAAACTGAGAAATCGCGCTTGCGATTGCTGAAAGACACACTCCTCATACAACAAGCTGATTCATTGCTCTTGCTTTCACAAGAATCCGAAACATTGTCTTTATATGCATTAAAGCAATCAGAAATCGAAGGCATGGATTTGGCAAAAAAATTCTTTTCTCGTGCTGATCCTCCAAAAGACATTATTACGCATGGACTTTCTCTTATTGCATCTTATCCCAAGCTCTTTTCCATCGCTGAAAAACTTCGAGAAGACTATGTGAAAGACCTCAAGCCATTGCGTTTGAACACTCCCTATGGGACCATCGCAATTGGATCAAGTGGAAATGATGTGTATGAAGGAAATTTTCTGTTGATTCTAGATCCAGCCGGAAATGATGTCTATGCAATCAAAGGTGGCAAACAACAAGCACTGCAACATCCTGTGCAATGCATCATTGATTTTTCTGGTGATGATCAATATCGTGGTGGAGATTTCACATTGGGTTCAGGATATTTTGGCATTGGAATATTGCATGACTTGGAAGGCAATGATATGTATTCTGCCGGAGATGTTTCATTGGGGACAGGAATATTTGGAGTTGGTTATGTGCATGACAAATCCGGTGCTGACATTTATTCATCGAAAACGAATACACAGGGAGCAGGATTTTTTGGCATTGGAATTATGCACGATGAATCCGGCAATGACAAGTATTCCATTCATGCGCATGGACAAGCTTTTGCAAGTACAAGAGGTGTCGGCATTCTATCCGATCATCAAGGAAATGATACCTATATCTGTTCGGGTCCTTTCAAAGATGTATTACGCTATGATGATCATTTCGAATCATTCGCGCAGGGAGCGGCACTTGGCTATCGTCCCATTGCTTCAGGCGGATATGCATTGCTGATGGATCATGCAGGCAATGATGCTTATATGTCCGACATTTACGGACAGGGCACCGGTTATTGGTTTGGCTTTGGAGGTTTGCTAGATCTCCAAGGATCCGACATATACAAAGCATATCAATATGCACAAGGTTCAGGTGTGCATCTTGCACAAGGTTTGCTTTGGGATGCTGATGGTGATGACAATTATCTTTCCCATGGAGTTTCGCAAGGATGTGGTCATGACATAGCAGTTGGTTATCTGCTCGATGAATATGGCAATGATACCTATACCGTTGAAAGTCTTTCACTCGGTGCCGGAAATGCCAATGCCATTTCATTGTTCACCGATCTTCGCGGTAATGATGCATATATCGCCATGAATCAGTCAAATACGATGGGTTATTCTGATTTCAGAAGAAATTATGGCATGATTGGAATTTTTGCAGATGCCGGTGGAATCGACTATCACACTCATACACAAAAGAATAATCTCATCACGAAGCAATCCACTTATGGATTATTCATGGATGGAGAATTCAATCTTCCCAAGAAAGAATCAGATAAACCAATCATTGAGAAAACATCAATCGTGGAAAGGGACTTTGGGAAAGCTTGGTCTGGAATGGATTCACTATTCATTCGTGCATCCGCAGCACCTTTGCGTTTTCAATCCGGAGTTGACCAAGCAAGAAAAGACATCATAGCTTTGGGTTTGGAGGCATTGCACTATTGCGAAGCCCATTTTGGCACAATCATGCCTCGTGAAAGACTCGCCTTGGAGCACATAATTCCCGCTTTGCATACCACATACCCACAAGAGGTGGAACAAGCATTACTGAGTGCATGTGAGGATGACAGTCTGGAAGTCTCGGCTTTTGCCATGACTCAATGCGGAAAACTACGCATTCAAAAAGCAATTGGCCCATTGCTGAACCTACTTGAGCATGAACAATGGCGTTTGCGATCCATAGCCGCAAGGCAATTGGGCGAATTCGAAGTATTGCCTGATACTGCGATCAAATTGCTTTCCCATCGTCTCCAAGATGAACAATTCATGGTCCGGGGTGCAGCAGCTTATGCAATTGGAAGATTAATGCCGGAAAATGCCATTGACTTGCTTCAAAGCGCATTCTTCGAAGAATTGCAAATTGTTCGAAATAATGCCATAAAAGGAATGGAATCATCCAAAAAAGTGACATTGCCTTTACTGAAAACCATATTTCTGGGGCAAAACCCCGAGAAAGTGAAAAATCTCCTCAACGAACTCTTGATTCACGCTGATTCATCCGTCAAAGCAAGGGATATGGTTGAAATCATGAGATTATCATCAGGAAGTAGGCAAAAGCTCATGCTTCAAGAGATCATCAAGCATGGAAATACATCAGATAGAGCAAAAGAGACCATAATTCTAATGCATAAGGGCACAAAAGACCCTGAAATCAGAGAACTTTGCATAAAAAGTGGCTATATACAGCCAATTTCTGAAAAGAAAAGGGTAAAAAAATAGGTTTTGGCACGATATGTGTGTCTCTTGAATTGCCTAAACACCATACATAGTATGACAAGACTGTGGAAAAGTTTACACACATTGTTGATTTTCTGACAATGCAATGCCAAATGTGTGTAATAAATTTCCTCTGGATGATGCATCCTGATTGTTGTTGATAATATTTTTATCTCAACTTTCTTTTGTGTCTTGTAATTAAATTTGTATTTTGGCACGATGGTAAGAGTGTGCATAATAGCCTATTATACCTTGAGTATAAGCGTCTAATTTGTGCAAATCCTTACTAATCAATAGGTTGCAATATGTTGATAACCTTTGCGAGTTATCGGAATTTGAGGTCGTCAGCCTTCGTTCTTGATATCCTTCACAGAGGTGGTTGAAAGTAAATCAACAAATTGTATGATAAATTTTGATGTTGTCAGAAAAAACAATCCAAGGATATTACACTTTGGAACGGTTTTTGCTGTTATTGTATCGATATATTGTTCCAGGTTCTCAGGAATCAATATATCTCAAAATCGCTAAGTAATTGAAATACATAGTTTTACGATCAATTTATTTGGAGTTCACATGAAAACACGTTTAGGCATTATGCTTGTGTTTTTGATCCTTGCAGGATTAGGCTTCTCTTCCCAAAGCCTCAATGCTCAGACTTACACTGTAAGTAATTGGGTGATTGCAGGTGGTGGAATGATGTCAGCTGAAGTAGGCAATGGCATGAAAATGCATGGTACAATAGGTCAATATGCGGCCGGACAATTCGCTCAGGGCGGAAACAAACTATATGTAGGTTTTTGGGGTCCAATAACGCAAGGTGCAACTGGTGTTGATGATAATACCCCATCAGTTTCAGGAATGAACATTATTTCGAATTATCCGAATCCATTTTCGATGATGACAACCATCAATTATGTAGTACCTCAAAGTGCAGTATTGTCAATGCGTGTTGTTGACATGGTTGGTCGTGAAGTCAGAATGTTAGTTAATAATGAGTATGCTGAGTCTGGCAATCATTCCATTCAATGGGATGCAAAGGATGATTCAGGTGCAGATGTAAGTGCAGGTAATTATGTATGTGAGATGTCCTTGACCGTAAATGGTGAAGTGCTTAAAGCTCGCGTACCAATGATGCTTGTAAAGTAATTTTTGAAAGTTAAAGTATAGTATAATTTTTATTTCTTTTCGGAGTTATCAGCATGAGAAAAGGTTTTCTTGTTGGCTTGGCAGCAACCAGTGCATTGGCTTTGCCGATTAGCAATGTTGAGGCGCAAGTCCCACGTTTCATCACGTTTCAAGGTGTTTTGCTTGATGCAAATAATAAGCCTGTAGCAGATGGATCTTACGATATTCGTGTTCACGTTTATGAACAAGCAGCAGGTGGAGCAGCGCTCTACACTGAAAATGCATTAGCGGTTACATCCGATGGTGCATTCTCAATCGTACTTGGTTCAAATAATTCACTTCCTCCAGCAGTAGATTTCAAAGCTGGTTATTGGGCAGCAGTTCAGGTTGGAAACAATCCTGAAATGCCACGCATGAAAATGACAACAACAGGTTATGCATTTGCATCAGATTATGCATACAATGCAGCGAATGCAGCGAATGCAGCAAATGCAACTTTCGCAACAACAGCAGGTACTGCAGCTCCTTCCGGTCCTGCAGGTGGTGACCTTGCAGGCACATATCCAAATCCTGAAATCAAAGCAGGTGCGGTAGGTGCAGCAGAGATCGCTGATGGTTCAATCGAACAAAGACATTTTTCAGCAAACTTGACATTTCCTCCTACAGGCCCTGCAGGTGGAGATTTGACAGCATTTTATCCAAATCCTAAGATTGCAGTTGGTGCTGTGAAGACAGTTCACATTGGTGATGTTCAAGTTATCGAGCAAAAATTGGCAACCGGTGCAGTTTCCTCAAGAACAATTCTTGATGGTGGTATTGCAACAGTTGACATTGCAGATGGTGCAGTCACAACAGCAAAGATTGCTGATGGTACAGTCGCTCCTGTTGACCTCAACACAGGTTCAACAACAGCAGATGCAAATGAATTACTCATGGCTACTGGTTCAAATTCACAAGAATGGTTGAATGCTCCAACTGCAGTACATCAGTCATTGCATTGGGATGGTTCATCAGTAAGCTGGAGAAAACTCACACCTTCTACACTTGCAACTGAAACAAATGCAGCTGCAAATACAACAAGTGGTGTTGGTTTGAATCGTTTGCTCATGGGTACAGGCGCAGACAATGGTGATGGCGGAACACAAGGTTGGTTGAATGCTCCTACTTCAAATCGTAATGTTCTTCGTTACAATTTGGCTAGCAATTCACTTCAGTGGTCACCAAACAATGCGCTCGATTTCCCAATCGATGAAACAGTAAATTTGACAGGTACAATGTTCAACCTTACAAATCAAGGTACAGGAACAACAGGTCAATTCAATAATTCAAGCTCAGGAACTGCACTTTCCGCAAGCAATTCAGGTACTGGTACCGCATTGAATGCGCAAAGCAATACAGGCGTAGCATTGAATGTAACCTCAACAGGACTAAATACAGCTACAACTGCACAGATTACACATGTTTCTACAAGTGGATCTGCATTGTCTGTTAATACTAGCAACAATCCATTGTTTAATTCAAATGCAACAGCAATTACAGTTAATAACCCTGCATTTGGATATTCTATTGATGTAAACAGCAATCCTTCAAATCCTACTACGCAGAACAATGCAGGTGTAAGAATTACACAAACAGGACGCGGTGAAGGTATTGTTGTTAGCAAAACACGTGGTAATGCTGATAATGCAACAGCTGGTATTGCTGTATCAATGGCTGCAGGTTCTGCAGGGAATGGTATTTCTGTTAACTCAGGAAGCAGCGCTTCAGCAGTTACAGTTGCTTCAACTGGTACAGGTGCTGCGTTGACAGTTACCCAAGGAAATACAAGCCTTCAAGCTTTGACAGCAGGAGCTACAACACTTGGTGCAACAACTGCAACAAGTATCAATAGCACTCCAGTTGGAAATACAACACCAAGCACAGGTGCATTTACAACATTGTCTTCAACAGGAGCTACAGCACTTGGTGCAACAACTGCAACAAGTATCAATAGCACTCCAGTTGGAAATACAACACCAAGCACAGGTGCATTTACAACATTGTCTTCAACAGGAGCTACAACACTTGGTGCAACAACTGCAGCAAGTATCAATAATACTCCAGTTGGTAATACA
>JBMSYN010000006.1:0-119793 GCA_049426725.1 Candidatus Kapaibacteriota bacterium | reverse complement strand
ATTGCTTGAGTATATTTGCAATTACATACATTCCCTTTCAAGGACTTACTTATGATGCTTAAACTATTGTTGATAGCTCTGTTCTTAACTTCAACATTTCGAACATTAGGGCAAACCCAGAAATCAGTTCATAAAGTGCTTGGAATGGTAGTTCACTCAATTAATGGAACAGATACAGTTGCATATACGGATAAATATGATGTCTTTCTTTTTGATGAGTCTGGACAATACCCAACCCTTTTTAAACAAACAAGAGAAAAACCAAAGTTTTCAGTTTCTCTCAATGAACAACAATTGATGCAATACAGTCATATCATGGTAATTACCACGAATAAAGTAATACCAAATGGTCCTGTTCCTTGCACTACAAAAGTTAATATACCCTATAGAAATAATACCAAATGCATGTTTAATATTTCATATTGTGAAAGCAATGTCAATTGGTATATTGATGCTAAACCAATCATTAATAAAAAACCCGTTATATATATTTACCCAATCTCAGATCAGTTTACAAAAATTAATCATGAATATCTTGGTGAAATCACATTTACATATCCTGAGTATGGAAATGGGTGGAGAGTGCTCGCAAAACCAGATGGGACTTTACTTAATCTTATAGACTCCACAATTCATAGATATCTATTTTGGGAAGGGATAGCACATGCATCATTCAATAAAATTCAAAGAACAGAAGGTTTTATCGTAAAGTCACGTGATATTATCCCATTTTTAGAAAAAACACTTAAAAAGCTTGGATTGAATGCTATAGAATCGAATGACTTCATAACGTTTTGGGCGCCAAGAATGATGATAAAAGATCGAAGTTTCATTCACTTTCTCATAAATGACAATATCCGCAATACTTCATTATTACAAATCACCCCAAAACCTGAAACACTCATCAGAGTATTCATGGAATATAGCCATGAAATACCTACTACTCCTATTAAAGAGCAAGATTTACCTACATTACAGAGAGAAGGATATACGGTTATTGAATGGGGAGGAACAGAACTTGGGTCGACAAATATTCATTAATCAAATGTACCCTATGAGATTTTTCTTATTGATATTGGGATCTATGTTTACATGTTCGTTTTATTCATGTTCAGATTCAAATCGATCAAAAGAATATACCCGGCCTATTTCTACAATTCTCAAATTACATCAAGATAGGTATGAGAAATATAATTATAAACAATATGTTTTTCCATCACTTTTGTATCTGTATCAATTTCATGATAGCGACATTTCTTCACAACTGATTAATATTCAATCTCAATATTTTCATAATTCAGAAGTGTTTTCCGTGCATGATTCTTTGATTGCTGAATCTTATAGGATATTGGCATATAGAATACCATTACCTAAAGATTCAATTAAAAATAGTAATGAAGAGAATAAATATGAAGGATATGAATTTGATGGGACCCGAGTACTTGTGTTTAATAAAGAAAATGGCAAGATTACATTTATAAGTGAAAGAATTTGGGACCAATCAGCTTTTATGCCGAACCTTTCAACATTAATCGATTTTGGAATAAATGATCAAATCAGAGTTCCAAAATCACATAATAAAAAACAAGAATTAATAAGATTTGAACAACAGAAGGTATTTAAATTTTTGAATTATGGGATTTTTAATGACAAATATAGAATCATTTACACGGATATCAATTTAGATGGAATTAGAGATTTTCAGATTTACAGCTCTCATGATAGAGGTGGGGGATGGGATACATATATTTCTATTCTGGGTACTTACTTTAGAGTTATTGAATCTCAGGAAAATCCGCTGAATGTAAATCCTAATTCAAAGCTGATCTATAACTTTAGGCATAATATTTGGGGAACATCTCTCACACTGTATAAATTAGTATTCTATCCACCTTCGTCATCATACATGTTATCCGAACACAAACAATATGAGTTAAGTGACAATTACTTTCAATACAAGGAGCATTACAACCCCCCATCAATCGAACTAGATGAAAATAGTTTTTTTTACTTATCTGACTCTGAATATGTTAAATTTTAATTTGCTTCTTCACTTCTTTTGCCTTTTCTTCATCATCTTTTGAAGATTATCAAGCAATCTATGTTCCATGAGGATGTATTGTGCATATTGCTTATCTGAAAGTATTCCCTTCATGGCTTTCATTCTCTCAATGACAGACTTTCTCATTGCCAGATCTTTGTCAAACACTTGTTGAATCACTTTATCATAGTCCCCTTTTCCTGATTGCTGCAATTCATCAAGATTCTTGAGAGCCATATCAAGATCATTATATGCTTTTTTGATGGATTCTTCTTGTTGTTGATATCTGGCGAAGAACTTAATTGATTGCTCTTCATTCATATTGAGTTTTTCAATCAACATGATTTTCTTGAATGACTTCATTTTTTCTCTCATCGTGAAGTCATCTTGAGCTTTCAAGACTTGCACGGATAAACACAAGATAATTGCCAATACTATTGAAGTGAGTTTACAATGATTCTTCATCTTTGGACTCCTTGAGCAAAAACTTGGTAATTTCATCTTCCAATATTGGATTTAGAGGCGCATTACCTTCAGATTCAATATCTCGAACATAGAGTGCCAGGACTTCTTCAAGCATGATATCTTCAAGATCATCAGGAGACATTGTCAAACCATGTATCTCATCAGAAAGGAGCACCGGTGTCATTTGATATTCTGTTGAAATCGATGATACATCAGTCTTCACATCCTTTGATGCATTTGTCATACCAATCCAAATCAGCATGCAAGCGGCAATAGCAGTTGAAGCACCTATAATCAAGGGGACAGGTTGTAACATTGGTCTCTTCTTGGATATAGGCACAAATGCATGCAATTCAATTATACGAGCTTGACTCTCCATTTCTGAAATGATTTCATCTCTATCCAATAACTGAAATACTCTATGGAATGAATCATATTCAGCTTGCAGTTCGGTTGAAGAAAGGAGAGCTTCATCAACCATTCTTCGTTCTTCCGGACTCAATGTTCCATTGATGTGATCAGGAAAAAGAAGCGATATTTCATGATTGTCTTTCATGTGTATTCCTTATACCTTTTGAATCAAGATATTGAGCTAATTTTTGTATTGCTTGAAAATAATTTGCTTTCAATCCACCGATGCTTGTTCCAAGCATCTGCGATATTTCTTCATAAGACAATTCTTCTACATGTCGAAGAATGAATGTTTCTCTCTGTTTTTCCGGCAAGATTGACATACATTCATTAAATAATGTAGTGAACTCAGCATGTTCAACTAATGTATCAGTTTTCTCTGATGCCGGTAATTCAATGTATTCGTGAGAATCCAGACTTATGATTTGACCTTTTCTTTTCTTTCTATCCAATGCATTCAAACAAAGGTTTTTTGTTATGGCATAGAGCCATGTCCGAATATGAGAATCACCTCGAAAAGTTTCAATCGCCTGATATGCTTTGATGAATACTTCTTGAGTAATGTCTTTGGCATCCTCTTCGTCTCGCATATAGCGAATGGCTATTGAATGAACGAATCTTTTAAATCGTGACATGATAAGATTCATGGCTTGATGATTTTTGCCATGAGAAATGAGATCCAATATGTCACCTTCTGAATTCATCTATTCCTTCAAAAAAAAATCCCATGTTTCAGTGCATGGGATTTAGAGCAATTTCGGGATAAAAAGGTTTAAATCAATCAATTTTTCCAATTTCAAGCACTTCATATTCAATTTCTCCGGCTGGGACCTTAGTCATTACCTTATCTCCAACGGTCTTGCCAAGCAAAGCTTTACCCAAAGGTGAAGACACAGCCAGCTTGTTTGCCTGAAAATCTGCTTCTTCTGCACTCACAAGCGAATATTCGATTGTTTTGCCAGTATTAAGATTCTTCAATTTCACTTTTGAAAGAATATAGATTTTATCATCCGGAAGATCTTTTGAATCAATGACCTGCACTTTCATCAATGTTGATTCCAATTTCGAAATGCGCATCTCAAGCAATTCTTGTTCATGCTTGGCAGCATCATAATCGGCATTTTCTGACAGATCTCCGTGAGAGCGTGCATAAGCGATCTTTTGAGCTATTTCTGTTCTTCCCTTTCCCTTGAGTTGCTTTAATTCATCTTCAATTTTAGCGACTCCTTCACGGGTCATATATACTGGACCGGCTGACATGGATTTCTCCAACTTCATAGTGTTGATTGTAAAAAAAAACAAAGTCGTTACATCATAACGACTTTGCCTCGTGGCGTACATTAAGTACAGAACAAAAGTAGAGAATTTTCATTAGATGACAAAACCTAGAGATGGGTCAATAAATGGCCCATTTTTACCTTTTTTGTCTCTAAATACTCACGATTTACTGGATTGGGTTGCATTTCGATGGGGACTCTTTCAATGACTTCCAGTCCATAACTTTCAAGTCCAACTCTTTTCGTTGGATTATTGGTTATGAGTTTCATCTTGCGTACACCCAAGGACGCAAGAATTTGAGCTCCGATGCCATAATCGCGAGGATCTGGTTGAAAACCCAATTGTACATTTGCTTCAACTGTGTCCAAGCCTTGTTCTTGCAAGGAATATGCTTTTACTTTATTCACAAGACCAATTCCTCTCCCTTCTTGGCGCATATACAATAAAACGCCTTTTCCAGCTTGTTCAATCATAGCTAGGGCAGCATTCAATTGGGGTCCGCAATCACAACGAAGTGAATGAAAGATATCACCGGTAAGACACTCGCTATGAACCCGAACTAAGACCGGTTCATGAGAATCCCATGTACCTTTCACCAAGGCAACATGTTCTTTTCCATCAACGGTGTTAGCAAACACCTTTAGAGTGAAATCTCCATATTCCGTTGGTAATTGAGCTTCTGCGACAGAAGTAACAAGCTGTTCTTTATTCAATCTATATTTGATTAAATCTTTGACAGTGATAATCGACAATTGATGCTTCTCAGAAAACTCCATCAATTGAGGAGTGCGCATCATAGTCCCATCTTCTGCAAGAATTTCGCATAAGACTCCAACTGGTTGCAGTCCACCCAATTTCATCAAATCAACAACTGCTTCGGTATGCCCTGCTCTTCTTAAAACACCCTCTTCAACAGCTATGAGTGGAAAAATATGTCCTGGTCTGCCAAAATCTTCCGGCTTCACATCAGGCTTAACGAGGGCTTGTATAGTTGCAGATCTATCACTGGCTGAAATTCCCGAACTGGTACCATGAAGATAATCTATAGATACGGTGAATTTTGTTCCATGCAAAGCAGTATTGTCGGGAACCATGGGCTCGAGTTCGAGTGCTATGGCTTTGTCAGACGGCAATGCAACGCAGATCAAACCTTTTGCTTGAGAAGCCATGAAATTAACTTGCTCGGGAGTACATGACTCAGCAGCACAAATGATATCACCCTCATTCTCGCGATCTTCATCATCAAGAACAATGACAACTTTTCCAGCTTGCAAGTCTTTGACTGCTTGTTCTATGGAATCAAACGTTTGTTTCATGCCTTATCAATATTGACTTGTGAAATAGCAACTTTATCTATTTTGATTATTGTTGCATCTGCAATTTTAAGTTTGATAATACCCGACTCTTCTACTGCATCAACGGTTCCATGAATACCTGCAGATGTAACGACTTTATCTCCTTTTTTCAATTCGGAGATCATTTTCATGTGTTCATTATGACGTTTTCTTTGAGGACGAATCATCAAGAAATAAAAGACAGCGAAAATCGCAGCCATGGGAAGAAGTGATGTCAATAATTGTGAAACCGGATCACCACCAGCCTGCCCTTGCTGAGCATGAAGTTCAATTGGAAAGAATGGCATTACACTACCTAAAAAGTGAATATGATTATGAAATAATTTCTAGTATTGATGTTTTCCATTTGCTATATGAATCTTCGAGAATATGTTTTCTTGCTTCTTTGACCAACCACATGTAGAAACCGAGATTTTGTAAAGTGGCAAGTTGTAAACCAAGAATTTCACCAACCGTGAACAAGTGTCTTAGATATCCTAAAGAAAACTCTTGCGAAGCATATAAATCCAAACCGGGATCAATGGGTTCATCGCTAAATTTATTCTTGAGATTTCTCACATTCATTCTACCACGCGTAGTAAAGATGGTTCCATTTCTTGCATTTCTCGTGGGCATGACGCAATCGAACATATCAACACCCATTTCTATGGCTGTCAGAATATTTTCAGGAGTTCCTACACCCATGAGATATCGTGGTTTATCTTTAGGCATGTGATTGGTTGAATGATCAATGATGTCATACATATCAAATGAAGGTTCACCAACCGCAAGTCCGCCAATTGCATAACCATCGAAATCAAGGTCAATCAATCTAGACATGCATTCCGAGCGCAAATCTTTGAATGTACTTCCCTGTCCAATGCCAAACAAATATTGAGAATGCTCATATCTTGGACTTGTGGAGAGAAATGCATCTTTATTTCTTTTTGCCCAACGAAGTGTCAAATCCATCGAGGTTTTTGCTTCTTCAGAAGTAGCAGGAAATGAAGTACATTCATCGAGCACCATCATGATATCGCTACCGATACAACGTTGTATTTCAATCACTCGTTCCGGTGAAAAGAAATGTTTAGAGCCATCGATGTGTGATCTAAACTCAACGCCTTGTTCAGTAATCTTTCGTAATTCTTTTAGAGAGAAAACCTGATAACCACCTGAATCAGTGAGAATCGGTTTATCCCAAGAGATGAAGCGATGATGTCCCGAAAAATGCGTCAGCACATCCTCGCCAGGTCGTAAATACAAATGATATGTATTACCCAAAATGATTTGGGCACCTATTTCTTTGAGCTCTCTTTGTTCAATTGCCTTGACGGAACCAACAGTGCCAACGGGCATGAATATCGGTGTTTCAATCAAACCATGATCGGTTTCTATGATACCCGCTCTTGCTCGGCTATGTTCATCTGTATGCTTGAGAGTAAAGAATGACATTGAGTGGATCTAAAAACATCATGGATGACACAAAGATACCCAATTTTCAAACTTCATCTTCCCGTAATCGTGACTTCAACTCTACGATTTCCTGCCTTTGCTACTTCCGTTTGTTCGATAAATCTTGGTTTGCGCTTCCCAAAACCCTTTGTTTTGAGCAAGTTTGAAGATATCCCCAAACTTATAAGATGTTTTTTAACGGAATTTGCCCTTTGAAGAGAAAGTCTATCATTGTATGAATCTGAACCTTTATCATCGGTGTGACCGGCAATCAGAATATCATCATATCCTTGTTCTCTGATAATATTGGCGAGTCTCGACAGTTCAGGGTGAGATTCTTCAAGCAAAGATGAAGAGCCATACTCGAAAAAGACATTAGACAATTCAATTGTGATTTCTTTATTGTCGGAATCCGGCATTTTCGACAAACGTATATCATGACTTTTTGCAATGCTTATTTTTTGATTTCTCAGATCTATATTCGATGATGTTGGAAAGTATCCATCTGCACTTGCATAGTAGCCATATTTTTTTCCAAGTGGCAAGACAATAAAATATGTTCCTTCATTTGGATGTACTTTGGAAGATCCAACCGTTTTACCTGTTTGTAAATCTTCCCAGATGATTGTAGCCGTTATTGGTTTTCCTGTTGTTTTGTTGAATACCTTTCCTGAAATCGATGCAACTTGCTGAGGTCTCACATTTTTTGGAAGAACAACTCTATACACATCCCATTGACCATATCCACCGGGAGCATCTTGGGCAGCAAAATATGCTGTATCACCCGAAACAGAAATTTTATAGCTGAAATCATCATCTATGGTATTGATTGCTCTTCCAAGATTTTGAGGTATTGACCATTCCGTCCATGAATCTTCTTTTAAACGATAGGATACATAAACATCAAGTCCACCAAGACCTGGATGACCATTGCTTGAAAAGTAAAGAGATTTACCATCGGGATGAAGAAAGAGCGAACGCTCCGAAAATGGTGTATTGATGGTTGCTCCAAGATTTATTGGCTCGGTCCAGCCTGTATCAGTTTTTATGCAAGCCCATAAATCCATATTCCCATGCGTACCATCTGCAATACGATAGCTCATTGGAATAGTCAAATCTCCTATGGCACCGGGACGATCAGAACTAAACAATAATACTTTGCCATCAGAACTTAGGCACCCACTTTCATCATGAAATTCAGAATTTATTGGACGTGGCATTTGTCTGAGATTATCCCAACCAGTTGGGGTGCGCTCTGCTGTATAGATATCAAACATTCCATAAGAACCGGGGAATGTTCCTGAAAGATAAAGTGTATTTCCATCAGTTGAAACATTATCGATTGTCTCTTCTCCATTTTGCGTATTCACACCGGAACCAATGCTAATTGGGCGATTCCATTCACCTTGAATTGATGAATCATTTCGATTGGCAACAAAAACATCTTGTCGTCCTTCTCCACCAACTCTATCCCGAACAGATAAATACAATGAAGATCCATCCGGTGAAGGAACCGGATCCCATTCAGAACCTGATGTATTGATTAGGTTTCCAAGATTTATTTTCTCAATTGATTCAATTGGATTTGCGAGCAATGCAATTGAAGAATCAATCCATGTTTTTTTTGATGGAATGGTTATCCTATAAGCCGCATACATAGAAATGGCAGATAGTGTATCATTCTTCAAAAGATATCCTTGCGCTCTTCTTCTCATTGCAATCGATGAAGATGGAAAGTCTTTACAAGACAAAATATGTTTATGAAACATCTCATGAGTTATGGAGTCTTGTGGAATTGCATAAAGATTCAGACCCACTATTTCAATTGGCGATTCAATATTTTGCGAAAGATATGTCATAGGCTGAGAATTCATCTGAAGAGAAATCAGAGCGTAACCCTTAGCCCATGCCGAATCAATTCCTTCTCTAAATGAACTGTTCTTAGTGAAGTCTATCAGTTTTTCCTCTTGAGCATATCCATCCAAGACAAACAGATATTTATCATCTATTTTTTTACAAGATCGAAGACCCATCCCTTTAAAAAACTTTTTTGAATTTTGTGTTGGCAATGTATCAGAAATGAAATATGATTGTCCGGTACTCATCATGAGTCTGTTCATGGTTACAATCCATTTCCCATTGACAAAATCCAAAACACCTATACGATACCCCATATTCCAATATTCTTCTATCTTGGCTTTTGGAAATGCTCCTTGCATAAGCACAATTTGATTCATTATGCTTTGATCAAGTGACATCACAAAATGCCATTTTCCCTTAAAGCCTGTTACCGATGTCACACTCATACCCAATGCAAGATTATCTCGTAATTGAAGTTCCGGGAATGAATCTGAAGTAAGAATTTTTTGTGGTATCATTCCCCCATTCATGATCACCGAATATCTATAATCTCCCATGGACAATTCTGAAATATGATATCCTGCTTTCCATTGATCGCGGATGAATTTCATCGGGAGTGCGGTATCAATCATATAAGCTTGTGCTAAAGGATTTCTTGTACTTTTCATCAAAATCAATGAGAATTTGTCATTGCCAAATGAGATAGAGGCAATGCCAAGAATCTTTATACACAAGCATATGAGAGTTCTTAGCTTAATCATGATATTGAAATGTTTAATGCGCAAACAAAGAAAGCGCAAATGGCAAAAAAGCCGTTATTCCCAATAATAATAAGAGTTCTTTCATCTTTGGTGCATTCTCCGCTGAAGAGTCACCCAGAGATTTGAAGAGAAAGAGCATACGTCCAAAAAGCAAAAGACATAATATTCCGGTTATGACATGTAGAATCATCAAGAAATGCCTTCATCGATTCGTATATCCATTTGATTGACTTGATTTTGCAGAGTATTTCTTCTTTTATCTTTTAATGATTCGACGATAAAATACACCACAGGAACCAAAATGAGCGTCAAAAGCAAAGAACTTGACAAACCACCGATGATTGCCCATGAAAGACCTGTCTTCCATTCGGCACCAGAACTTTTCGACAATGCAATAGGCAACATTCCTAGAATCATGGCAAGCGTTGTCATGAGGATGGGTCTCAAACGTGTTCTCCCGGAATCAAGCAATGCATCAAGAATTGAGTACCCTTCTTTTCTGGCTTGATTTGCTCTATCAACAAGTAATATTGCATTTTTAGCCACCAGACCAATCATCATGATAATACCGAGAATTGGAAATATACCCAATGCTTTCATGTTAAGAGCCATTGCCAAAAGTGCTCCAACAAATGCCACGGGGATGGAGAAAAGCACAACAAATGGATAGACATATGAATCATAGAGGGCTACCATAATCAAATACACAAAGAGTATTGCCGCTCCAAGAGCCAATCCAAGACTCACAAAAGACTCTTTCATGTTCTTTTGGTCACCGAGATAGGAAATAAACACACCATCGGGCAATGTTTGTCCTTCCATTCCCTTCTGAATATCGGAAACGATGTTTCCTGATGGTCTGCCAAGTGCTTGAGAGAATACAGTGATTGCAGTATTGCGATTTTCTCTTTGCAATTTAGTTGGCCCGCTTGCTTGAACGACTTGTGCAAATTGCTGCAATTCAGTTTGTTGCCCCATGGCATTCACAAAAGGCAATCTTAGAAGCTTTTCAGTTTGAGATCTATCATATTCATCCAAAATGATGCGCATGTCATATTCAGCATTTTCATCTCGGAATTTGGCGGAATTATCTCCGGACAATGCTATTTGCAATGCATTGCCGATTTCACCAATTGTCAATCCAAAAGAGGAAAGTTTATCTCGATCTATCTCGATGCGTGATTCGGGTTTACCTTCATCAACACTCAATCGAACGTCTTCTGCACCTTTTGTTGATTTTGCTATATCGGCAAGTTTTTTTGCAGAGGCATATACATCTTCAAAATTTGTTCCACCAACAATAATTTGAATGGGAGTTTGATTCGCAGTTCCAAAAATTCCAATTGGATTCACGCGTACCTTAGAACCGGGGATGGTACTTACTTTTTCCTTCATCAACATCCCTATTTCATCAGTGCTACGGACTCGTTCTTTTGTGGGAACAAGCGTCACATTAAATTCAACTGCATTATTAGAGCTTTGTCCAATCAATCCTTCATTTGATACACCAACAGATGTAAATATTCTTTCTGTTTCCGGAAAGCTTCTCAGTATTTCTTCAATGTGAAGTGCTGCATAATTTGTTTCCTCCACTGAATATTCAGGTGGCAATTCAACAGTGACCGCAAATTCACCACGATCTGTTTGTGAAATAAACTCAGCACCGATATATCCAAGAGGAACCAAAGCACCTCCAGCTATGATTGCTAAAAATGATCCTGCTATCACAAGCAATCTCTTCGATCTTGCTCCAAGTGCCCATTGGAGTAATTCTTCATATTGTTTTGCAAGCCAATCAAAGAATCTCTCAAAAGAAAGTGCTATTCTTCCCATCAATGTGAGAGATGACAAATGTTCAAGTTTTGCCATTCGAGAAGCAAGAACCGGGGTAATCGTGAAAGAAACAACCAAACTCATGAGAGTGGAAGTGAATACCACGACCGCGAATTCTCTCATGATATTCCCAACCAGACCACCTACAACAGACAATGGAACAAACACAACAACATCAACCAAGGTAATAGAAAGAGCAGCGAAACCTATCTCATTCCTTCCATCAATTGATGCTTGCCTTTTGTCCTTTCCCATTTCAAGATGTCGATAAATATTCTCAAGCACCACTATTGAATCATCAACAAGTATCCCAATCACTAGCGACATTGCTAGAAGTGTCATCAGATTCAATGAATAATTCAAGATATACATCACAAACAATGTGGAAAGCAATGATGCCGGTATGGCAATCATCACTATGAGTGAATTGCGAAGAGAATGTAAAAAGAGAAACATGACAGCAGCAACAAGTATAATTGCTATGAGCAAATCAAACTTTACTGCATTCGCAGCTTCAATCGTGAATCGCGATCCGTCTTGTGCGATATTGAATTTCAATTGTTGAGTAGCATATTCTTGTTCAAGAGCCAACATTTGCTCTCGCACTTTAGCACTGACATCAACTGAATTTGCATCACTTTGTTTTTGAATCAATAATGCAATTGTTGTGTTGCCATTGATTCTGCTGATGGTTGCATACTCTTTTCGACCATCCTCGATCTCGGCAATATCTTGAAGGCGTACATATCCACCGGCTCTGGATCTTCCAACTATGATTGATCCAATTTGATCGATACTTGTAAATTTTCCGGCTAGTCGTACAACATATTGTCCATCAATGTCCTTGATTTTTCCAGTCGGAAAATCCAAATTAGATGCTTTAATCATTCCCGCAATCTGATTCAATCCCAAACCATATCCTCGAACTTTTTCAATATTGACATTGATCCGGATTTCTCTTTCTTCACCACCAAGTAATGCTATATTACCTACACCTTCAATTTTTGAGAGAGCAGGAACAATTTTATCTTTCATGAATTGATAAAATTCTCGGTTCTGCAATGAACCGGTAACTCCAACACGAAGCACGGGAATTTCATCCAATGCAATTTTGGAAACCACCGGAGATCGAGAATCTTTTGGTAGTATCTGTTGAACTGCATTTACCTTCCTTTGAGCATCTTGGAGAGCTATATCCACTTTTGCAGATTGAGTCAATTCAACCGTAACAACAGAAACTCCCTCTGATGAGGTGGAATGGACCGCCGTCACTTTATTAAGGGATGATACGGCATCTTCAATATTTTTGGTGATACTATTTTCAACTTCTTGTGGTGATGCTCCAGGATAAATCGTGGAAATTACAACCACGGGCGGACTAATTTTTGGGAGCAATTCATATTTCAATTGAGAATATCCAAATACTCCCAATACTCCTAAAACGGTAAAGAGCACTACAACAAGTGTTGGTCTTTTGATTGCTAATTCGGTGATTGTCATGTGCTTCAATTCTTTTTATTGATGATGGTGACTTTGGATCCGGAACGGAGATTATTTTGTCCATTTGTGACAATTGATTCTCCGGGTTGTAATCCCGACACTATTTCGAGCATTGTTCCTGCATCAGATCCGGTTTGTACAGGTCTCAATTCAACTCTTCCATTGTTTACAACAAATACTTTAGCATTCTTTATGCTGCCAATAAGTGCTTTTCTCGGAATGATCAATGCTTGAGATTTTTCCACGGAGTTAAATCTTACTCTACCAAACATGCCTGCTTTTAATGGATGGGTCTTGGAATTTTTCATTGAGATCTCTACGGGATATGTATGCGCTTCATCTGCCTTTGGAGCAATGCTCATGACTGCACCTGAGAACATCACTCCGGGATAAACATCCGTTGAAACTTCAACTTTATCACCCTGCTTTAAAACAAATGCATCTTTTTCTGAAACATTGACTTTCACTTTCAACATTGAGATATCAACAATATTTGCAATCACTGCATTCATCCCTACTGTTGCTCCTTGATCAACTATTTTTGCATTGATGATACCGCTGATTGGCGTTGTAACTCGAGTATCTCTCAATTGTCTTTTTGCCATGAGCAATTGTGCCTCAGCAGCTTGAAATCCATAATGAGCTTGATCCATTTGCATGGCATTCACAACGCCTTCCTTGAACATTATTTCCATTCTCTGGAAATCACTTTTTGCTTTATCATATCCAGCCTGTGCACTTTGCAGTGAAGCTCTTCTAAATTCTGAATCAATTTCAGCAATAACAGATCCGGCTGATTTATAATCTCCGGGCTTTGCATTGAGTCTGATGATTCTTCCGCCTGCTTCTGCAACAATATTGACATCGCTCCCTGCCATGATTGTACCGATTAGACTCAATTCGCTATTGAGTTCTTTTATCTCGGCTGTGGCAACTGAAACGGGTATCGCATTGAGTTTGAATGTTTGTTTTGCGATGGTTTGTTCTGCTTTTGACTTATTATACTCCAATACACCAATGATCAGTGCCAATGTGAGAATAATGCTTACAGAAATGGTTATTTTTTTCATATCAGACACTCAATGTATTATAAGGTGATTCCAATGGATTTTTCCAATTTTACTTTTGCTATTTCTAGATCAATAACAGCTTGCACTCTATTCATTTTTGCAGCTAACAATGCAGTTTCAGCATCAAGAATATCAGTCATGATTGCATTCCCTGATGCAAACTTTGCATTCATCACTCGCACTTGCTCTTCAGCTTGTTTTATTGATGATTCTGTAACCGGGATTTTGTCTACTGCTTGTTTCATGAGTGTATAGGATTGCATCACTTCAATGTGAATTGCTTCTCTTGTGAGAGCACTCGCATCCATGGCTTGTGCTAATTGTGCTTCTGCCTGACGAGATTGTGCAGAGTTGAGTCCCCAATTCCATAAATCCATGGAAACTTGGATTCCCGCTGCCCATGTTTGATCAAATTGTGACCTTGCAGGTACTATTCGCATATTGGGATTATTGTAATTATATTCTGCAAATGCACTTACTTGAGGATACCAAGAAGATTTTGCAACATTAACCTGAGTTTCCCCTGCTTTTACGCGCAATTCCGAAGCTTTTAAATCAGGTCTAACACTGAATGCTTTGTCAACCATTGTTTGAAGAGGAATTTCGACCATGAATTCTTTTGGATTATCAATTGCTTCCAATTGGGTTTCAAGTGGGAGTCTGAGTGTATTGTTCAATCCCAACATTGCTAATTGCATTTGATTTTTGGCTTCTATCACTCGATATTCCGCCTCTGACAATTGAACTTGAATCTTCAGCAAATCAGATAATTGAGCCATCCCTACTTTTTGTAATTTCTGTATATCCTGCTCATGAACTTTGAGCATTGCAACATTTTCACTCGCAACCATCATAAATTGCTTTGCTTTAACCAAGTTCCAATATTGAATCTTGATCATGGAAATCAATTCCAATTTATCTTTGTCAAAATCAGAAGATGCTGCCTTTGATGCATACATGGCTGATTCTTCGAGATTCTCTAATTTAAATCCTGTGAATAATGGCTGAGCTGCGCTAAGCTTCATGACATAATTGTCAAGAATCACCGGTGCAATCGTAAATGGAGTAGTACCAGGAAAAGGCAATGAAACAATGAATGGTGGAACATCACTCAATCTTGTATATCCGCTCAAAAACTTCAAAGCAGGTAATCTCGATGCTTTCACCTCATCAATTCTTGCATCGGCTGCTTTGATTTTCTCTTTTCCAATTGCCAACATTTTGCTTTGATTAAGTCCTATCTCAAGAGCATCTTGTAGTTTTAGTTGTTTTATGGATTGAGCATTGACATCTTCAAAGGCAATGATACAGATAAGCCCAAGAATTGAGATAATTGAAAGACTTCTACGGTAAATACACATGATTTTTATGATTTGGTGAATAATGATGCCTCTACTGTCGACCTACCTTTATTTGTACACAATCCCTCCAATGTACATTTCATGATCATCTGAAATACTTGTAGTGGAGTAAAGTGTTGTCCGGAAAGATATTCCGGATGCAGCATCGTTGAAATGAGTGTGAGATGAACATGAACAGCAATCTCGATTGGGATATCATCCCGAAACATGCCACTTGCTCTACCTTCGTTCAATGCTGCAGTAAAACTCTTGACTATGCTTTGCTTTCTGAATGATTCATATTCTTCAAAGATGACAGGAAATGATTTCTTGAGATCATGCAATACATAAGGTTGAATTTCAGAGAGAACATCAGCAACTTTTTTGCTTACCTCAATGATCTTTTCACCAAATGCATGCTTTGGAACTTTTGTCTCAATGAATTTCAGAAGCTCGCCAATGCGATTTTTACGAAGTTCCAAAACCGCCCTGACCAATTCTTCTTTGCTTTGAAAATACTTGTACAATGTTTTCTTGCTCATCCCCAATTTCTCTGCAAGATCATCCATAGAAATCCTGCTGAATCCATATTGCATAAACTCCTGCATGGCTATGGCAAGAACTCGCTCCCGATTCAAGTCTTCTTTAATGTTTTCTGTGCTTTCTTCAATCATGTCAGAAACAGCAATTATTAAAAATAAACGATAGAAACTTTTATTGTTTATTTAGTTTCCATCAAAAATACGATTATTTGCCATATATGCAATCAATGAACAAAACTTTTAACACTGACTTAGGAAATATAGTTTCCTTGTTACAATGAATGCATGACCTCTTGAATTCGTAATTTTGCAAAGCATTTTCATCATGGAAACTCTTATGACTTACAGTGAATACCTTGAACAACAACATGACCGATTCATCTCGGAATTGACTGAATTTCTTTCAATTCCAAGTGTCAGTACTGCTCCCGAGCATGCTTCAGATGTGCGAAAATGCGGTGAATGGCTTGTGAATCATCTTAAACAAATTGGATTACATACAGTTGAATTGCATGAAACGCCTGGTCATCCAATCGTGTATGCAGAACATTGCTTGGCAGGGCCTGACAAGCCAACTGTGTTATTTTATGGTCACTATGATGTACAACCGGTTGACCCGATTGAACTTTGGACCAATCCACCATTCGAGCCAACATTTAGAGATGGAAAAGTCTTTGCTCGTGGAGCAACAGATGACAAAGGGCAAGTATTTCTTCACATCAAAGCTTTGGAAGCATTGCTTGCAACAACTGATGTATTACCCGTGAATGTAAAGGTTCTCATTGAGGGCGAGGAAGAAATAGGAAGCATTAATTTGACTTCCTATATAGAACAAAACAAAGAGCGTTTGGCTTGTGACACAGTTGTTGTTTCCGACACACCATTATATGGTCCGGGACTTCCCTCTTTATGTTATGGATTGCGTGGATTATGCTATATGGAGATTCATGTGCAGGGTCCGAATAGAGATTTACATTCAGGAAGTTATGGTGGCAGCATCATGAATCCGGCAAATGCATTGTGTGAGATTATCTCAAAACTCAAAGATGAAAAAGGTAAAATCACCATTCCCGGATTTTATGATGATGTTATTGATTTAAGTGTGGAAGAAAGAGCTGAATATGCCAAACTACCTTTTGATTCCACTGCATTTCAGAATGGGCTGAATGTTCCAATACTTTTTGGCGAAGATGGATATACCACTCTGGAGCATATATCCGGTCGACCAACATTGGATGTGAATGGATTATATTCAGGATTCACAGGTATAGGCGCAAAAACAGTTCTCCCGGCAAAAGCTTCTGCTAAAGTATCGATGCGATTGGTAGCAAATCAGGATACAGATGACATAGCCAAGAAATTCACCAAACATATTCTGGATATAGCTCCGGAATCTGTTCAAGTGGAAGTTGTAAATTTACATGGAGCGAATCCCGTTTTGGTGGAGCGTACAGGCAAAGGGATGCATGCCGCTTCAAAAGCCCTGAAAGAAGCTTATGGAAAGGAGCCATATTTCACTCGTGAAGGAGGATCGATTCCTGTCTGCATCATTTTTGACACTATACTCAAAGCACCAACAGTATTGATGGGATTTGGATTGCAAGATGAAAATGCACATTCCCCTGATGAACACTTTGATTTACAGAACTTTTCTCTTGGCATGAAAGCAGCTTCACTGTTTTATGTCAATATGGGTGAATGAAAACACTATTTGCCACATTGCAGTGATGAGTGTTGAACGCCGGCGCATGTAAGCGATCAATGATCTTTACTCTCTACTTGCAACCTTCATATCGCTGTGTGATGCTTGGTTTGTATCACGCATGCGTACTGAACGATTCACCTTTTCATGAGCGATGTGGCTTTCTTTTTTTGGACTACACAAGATGAACATAACAATAATTGGTGCCGGGAAAAGTGGTCTTGCAGCGGCAAAGCTGGCTCTAAAAGATGGCGACACACCATTCCTAACAGAATCAGCAAGTGCAGATACCTATGCATCTGCTCAAAAAACATTGCAAGATGCAGGAATCAATCATGAATTTGGCAATCATTCAAGCAAAGCATTGGCAAATTGTGATTTGATAATTGCTTCGCCCGGCGTACCACCCTATGCAGAGATCATAAAAGAAGCTGAATCACGAGGAATCCCCATCATCAGTGAATTGGAGTATGCATCTTCACATGTACGCAATCCAATCATTTCAATTACCGGAACAAATGGAAAAACCACGACAACTGCTTTGACTGCATTTCTCTTCACGAATGCAGATGTTCCTGCAATTACAGCCGGGAATATAGGGACACCATTGAGTGATTGTCTACATGAATTGGACCCAAATACCATTTTGGTAATCGAAGCCAGCAGTTATCAATTGGATAGAATCAAAGATTATAAACCCAAAGTGGGGATAATTCTCAATATTACTCCCGATCATCTCACCTATCATGGGTCCTTTGATGCATATCAGAAAGCAAAGTGGAAAACTTCCTTGAATCAAGACGCAAATGATATTGTAATTTTGAATGCAGATAATCCGAGTGCAGCAGCATGCGCAGAGATGTCTCGAGCGAATATTCAGTATATCAGCATGAATCCCGTGCAGCAAGGGGCTTATGCTAGAGGCAATGAACTGGTATTCGTTTCTTCAATGCATAATGAGGAAGTATTAATGCCATTCGAAGATGTGCGCCTGCCCGGCGTTCACAACAGATATAATTCCATGGCCGCAGCATTGGCTGCACGAGCATTCGAAATTCGCAATGAGAATATTCGAGATGGACTTATGCAATTCTCAGGTGTAGAACATCGCTTGGAATTCGTGCGATGCAGACATGATGTCAACTTTATCAATGACTCCAAAGCCACGAATATCAATGCAGCATGGTATGCACTTTCCAGCTATAAAGAACCAATTATTTGGATTGCCGGAGGCAGGGGCGACAACAATGCATACAATGAATTGGATGCTGTTGCGGCAAGTCATGTAAAAACAATCATTGCCATCGGAGAGGAACAAGAAGCAATCTTCAATCATTTCTGCACTTCCATACGATGTTTAAAAGCCGAAAGTTTAGAAGAAGCAACGCAGCTTGCCGCATTGGAAGCAGCAAGTGGCGATGTGGTGTTATTCTCACCTGCTTGTAAATCATTTGACATGTTCGCCAATTATGAACATCGTGGTCAAGTTTTTAAATCAGCTGTTCAGGCACTTTCATGAAATCCCTTCAGGATATTCAACTAGCGTTAACTAAGCTTGGCTTGGATGCCTGGTTGCTCCTGGATTTTAGGGGAAACAATTCCATCGCTCATGAAATAGTTGAAATGCCCTCAACCATGCATTGCACCAGAAGATGGGCCGTGCTCATTCCTGCAAAGGGAAAAGTGCAAACATTGGTGCATGCAATTGAAGATTTCACGCTCGCTCATATTGATGCAATTCACACCGTCTATTCAGGGCATGCAGGTTGGCATAAAGGTCTGCAAAACTTCATACATGATCATCCCAATATTGCTATAGAATACTCCCCATTGAATGCCATTCCAACTGCATCCAAAGTTGATGCAGGAACGGTGGAATTACTCCGCAGCATGAATGCACACATTCATAGTTCGGCAGATTTATTGCAAATGATAGCTGCTGTATGGAGCGATGAACAATTACAAGAAAATCTTGAATTCACCGCCCCAACTCTCGGTAATATCATGCAAGAAACCTTTCAGGAGATACGATCATCAATTCTGAGCAAAAGGATTGCCAGTGAATATGACATCCAACAATTTGTCATGAAGCGTTTTCATGATTGCGGTCTCACAACATATAGCGAGCCAATCATAGCAAGAGATATTAATGCGGCAAGTCCGCATTATGCGCCGAGTGCTCAACAATACTCAGAATTCGGACCGGATACAATTGTGTTGATAGATATGTGGGCATGCCCTTCTCATGGAAATGGAACATATTCCGACATTACTTGGATGTGTCATACAGGCACCGCAATGAATGAAGAAGAATCATCCATCTTCAATACAATCATCGAAGCCAGAAATGCAGGAATCACTTTGTTTCAAGAACGTTTCCACAAGAAGCAATCAGTGATGGGATGCGAAATTGATGATGCAGTAAGAAATGTGATTTGCGGAAAGGGATATGGTGAATATTTCGTGCATAGAACCGGACACAGCATCACGACAGAAACTCATGGTTCAGGGGCAAATATGGATAATTATGAAACACAAGATACGAGAGTTGTCATACCAATGACTTCATGCTCTATAGAACCTGGCATTTATATTCCCGGCAAAGTTGGAATGAGAACAGAAATTGACATGGTATTCATGCAAGACGGAACACCGATTGTTTCTGGTCTGGCACCTCAGCAAGAAATGATGTATTTGGGATAAATCCAATGCAGACAATCAATGATCTGACAATACTCCCATGCAGCACTCTGCATGAGAGCTTGAGAGATAGCTCGATAGTGCAAGCAAAGAATGCGAAATCACTCAAAAATGGAGATCGCATTCTCATCCTTGCTCTTTCCGGAATTGGCGATGCATTGATGTTTACTCCTGCATTAACATTGTTGAAAAACTCTTTCCCGGATATACAGATCGACATACTCACAATGTTCAAGGGAATAGCAGATGTTTTCTCGGAGTTGCCACAAGTTTCAAATGTAATCTTTCACAATTTTCTGAAAGAATCACCATTTACCACATTGCGCTTCTTATTCTCTCTTCGTGGCAAATATTCACATACCATCACGGCATTTCCTGCGAATAGGTTTCATTATTCCATCGTTTCACGATTGATTGGATCTCCGCATAGAATCGGACATCGTTATATTCATCAATCCTCTCTGCAATTAAATGCACTGAACAATATATTACTGAATGAGGATGATTTATTGCATAATTGCGAAGAGAATATCCGCATTGCTTCACTATTGGGTGCTAAGATTCCTTCCATTCTCCCTGCAATGTCACTTCATCTCAGCGAGAAAGACAAAGCATTTGCACATGAATGGTTAAAAAATCAAGGAATATCTCTTCAGACCCCAATTCTCGGTATTCATGCAGGATCTGCAACAGTAAAAAATCAAATCAATAAAAGATGGAAAGCAGAATATTATGCCAAAGCATGTGCCATGGCAAGCAAAGAATTGTCCATGCATATTCTCTTATTTGGCGGACCCGAAGAGCATGACTTAAACATGCAAATTTCTAACATGATTCGTGCTGAATATAATGAAGCAAAGATTGATATCGTACAGGCTTCATCACTTATGCAGAGCATTGCAATCATGAATCATTGTACTGCATTCATATCAAATGATTCAGGACTCATGCATTGTGCAGCAGCATTGCAACTTCCCATGATTGCAATCTTTGGTTATACGAGCCATATACATACGGCACCATGGATGAATCAAAAAGCACTTGTCATAAGAAGAGATCTATCATGCAGTCCATGCTTTTACTTTTCTCCCAATCCGGCGAAATGTCAATTTGAAGGAACAGATCAAGCATTCATGTGTATAAGAGACATACAGCCCGAGCATGTTTTCCATAGTCTGAAACAACTTATTGATCAATACAAGGTGTGAAATGAAGAAGTCCATCATCATTGCGATTGCTGCAATAATCACCATTCTTGGTGGTTCGGCTTATGCAGTATTATCTGAATCCAAAGAACAATTATCAATCAAAGAGCAATACTCTGACATCTCAGCAAAGATCATCGCCGAGGCATTGAAAGACAGCAATGCGTACAAGCGACTTTCAATCATGTGTGACACCTATGGACCAAGACTAAGTGGTTCTCAAAATCTGGAAAAAGCAATTGACTGGATTCT
Organism: Candidatus Kapaibacteriota bacterium; assembly: GCA_049426725.1. GTDB lineage: Bacteria > Bacteroidota > Ignavibacteria > Kapaibacteriales > UBA961 > UBA961. The sequence goes on along the minus strand of JBMSYN010000006.1, from coordinate 98,044 downwards.
GGCAACCATGAAAACAGATGGTTTTGACACAGTATACAGCGAACCTGTCAAGGTACCACATTGGGTGCGTGGCAATGAATCTCTGAGATTAAATGCTCCATTTGAAAAAAACATTTCAGTTCTAGGTTTGGGCGGTACAATTGCTACCCCTTCAAATGGCGTGACCGGTGAAGTGATTGTTGTTCATAGCTTTGATGAATTGTCAAAGAGATCAAAAGATGCCATAGGTAAAATTGTTGTGTTCAATGTTCCATTTACAAAATACAGTGAGACAGTTCGATATCGCGTAAGTGGTGCTTCAGAAGCAGCAAAACATGGAGCAATTGCTAGCTTGGTTCGTTCAATTGGACCGGCTTCACTGAATACTCCTCACACAGGCGGCATGCGTTATGCAGATGATGTAAAAAAGATTCCTCATGCTGCAATTTCCATTGAAGATGCCGAAATGCTTGACAGACAATGCGGATTGGGTTTAAAGCCCAATGTCACATTGAAACTCGAAAGCAAATTTCTTCCAGATGCAAATTCACGCAATGTGATTGCCGAAATTCGCGGTTCTGAAAAACCTGAAGAAATTGTTGTATTTGGTGGTCATATCGATTCATGGGATGTTGGGCAAGGAGCAATGGATGATGGAGGTGGTTGTATAGCGGCTTGGGAGGCATTGCGCGTGATCAAGAGATTGGGCATCCGCCCGAAGCGCACATTGCGAGTTTGTTTCTGGACCAATGAAGAGAATGGTTTGATGGGTGGAAAGACTTATGCCAAACTACATGCCAAAGAAATTCCCAATCATGTTTTGGCAGTAGAGAGCGATGCAGGAACATTTAAACCTAAAGGATTTGATTTTGGTGGAAGCGCAAAAGGAATGGAATTGGCAAAAGAAATTTGTTCTTTGCTTGGTGTGATTGATGCTTCACTATGCGAAGAAGGTGGAGGCGGAGCTGATATCGGACCAATCATGGAAATGGGCGTACCCGGTATGGGCTTGCTTGTTGATGATTCAAAATATTTCAATTATCATCACACAAATGCAGACATGATGGACAAACTCAATCCTCGCGAACTTGCATTATGCACTGCATCAATGGCAGTATTGACCTATGTTACAGCCGATATGCCCAAAAAGATCCAGAGGAAATAATTACATAAGTCGAGGATCATTCACATTGAATTGCATATCAGCATGAAATACTCCCCAAAAGAATATTTCAGTACTTCCCATGTCAGAAAGTGGTGATGCATGAGCAATCTCATGTGCTTCTTGAGGATTTTGTGCAAGGATGATTGTCAATCCCCCGGGTGAGTGTTCAAATCCACCACCACCACAAGCAAGTAGTTTGGATTGAGATTTCAATTGTTTCAACCATTCGAAAAGTGCCGGCATGCGATCATTGAAAGCCTGTTGATCAAATTCATCATCATGTGTGTGAGAACGCCAGATAAGTGCATAAACATCCATGAATAACTACCTTTTGAGAAAGTGAATTTATGAGCAAATCAGTTATAATCTATTTACTCAATATATTACTTCTTGTGCATGTACACCTTAATGCACAAGTACAATCATGCCTTTTTCGAAATCCATTATGCTTTTATTCAACAGATATTCTCTCATATTTACAAATTCTCCATAAGAATTCACGATATGAAGAAATGCTCCCATTTCTATATGAACCAAGTGAATTACAAAGAATAGGAAAGAATAAAGCACTCACATCCATAGAGAATATGAATTTTGGATATGAATTCCGCAGAGTAGGTATAAAAGAAGAAAAGAAAAATCAATTGTGGACAATCACATATCAACGAGTATTGTTTGGCTCCTCAGAAACATTCAGGGTACGATGTAGAAATGTAGATGATTCCACAAGATTACTCATGAATTCTACACAGAGAAAGCTTGTTTTCTATCCCAAAAGGCCATAAATCTTTCTTTTTCTATTATGACAATAGCTCTTCAAAGAGGTATTTTGGTCTAATTGTTGATAGTTTTTCTCTACATCGGGTAGCATAAGCACTTAGGCTATAGGGCCACAGATTGTTTATTTTTTTGGATTTACCATGCGTTTATTAATTGGTATTGTTTGCATCATTTTTTTACTGGGATGCGAAACACAAAACAATGAAAAGAAGAATGATTTACAGGCACATCCTATTCTGAAGGATTCGGTTCAAAAGAAAAAAGACACTATACCCATTTCTTCTGAATTGCCAAGAGGACTCGATACCACTATTGATGAATCTTCACGATTTATTGCTGGACTCCCTTTGGCAAGCAATAGACTTCGAGGAATCGCGAGTTATGGATTCTATGGAGTTCACACAAAAAGATTACAAGAATTGTTTAGGAGAGTCAAGACAAAACGATTGAAACCAATGTCTGATTTTTCTCAATCAGAACTTTCGACTGACAAAGTTGGTGATGGCACGCTATTTTATCCATTTAGTGGTCCAGATGCCTTACACGCAGTCACACTATTCCCCAACTATAAGAAATATGTTTTCATTGCTTTCGAACCACCAGGAAGCTTCAAGAAATTCTCTTCGCGTGATACAACCGGGGTACCGGATTATTTGCAATCAGTACAGATTAATATCAATGAAGTAACGAATTACAGTTATTTCATTACTGACAAAATGAGGAAATTCATTACGGCGGACAAAGTGGATGGTGCATTACCTCTGATTGGATTATTTCTCGTGCATACAGATCATACCTTGATTGGACATGGCAAACGCTATCTCCATGCAGATGGAACAATCAATACTCAATCGAGAGATACATCAAAAGTACCGGTTCAGGAAGTGCATGATATCTATTTCACAAAAAATGGATCGACATATATTCAGAGATTGACATATATCTATGCAAATCTTGGTAATGCAGCTTATGCAGGAAAAATAGGATTTACGAATAATATCCCCCTTCGTAATTTTCTGAACTCAATGAAGGGATTTAACACATATGTGAAAAGCGCAAGCTATCTGATGCATAATGCAGGATTCTCTGAGATTCGAAATTTCCTACTGAGCAATGCAAATACAGTCTTTCAAGATGATACAGGGATTCCATTTGAAAACTACGATCAAAGAAACTGGGATTTTGTCTTTTATGGAAGATATGCACGCCCAATCAATCTCTTTGCTAAACGGTATAGTCCTGCTTTGGATAGCGCCTATTCTAATCCTGAATTCACAAAAAGACCTCTTCCCTTTATGTCGGGATATCTGTTGAGAAGAGGCGATGCACAAAATATTTACAAGGCCATTCGGAAATCAGCGCGGTGATGTAATTGATGTAGAATCTTTTTTCTTTTTTACAGGTCTATATTGCAAAGTTGGTATGCGTGGATTCGCCATCCGCAGTGGTGATTGACCATTTTCTCTTTTGTGAGCAAATAACCATTCATAGAGTTCATCCTTTTCAAACATTTGGGTGAACTCTGAATGACCCATCTTTGGATATGGTGTAAAAATACACTTGGTGCTATCGCATTTTGCAATTGCCGCCACCATTTTCGATGATTGCACAAAAGGTACATCTACGTCTTTTTTCCCATGAAGTACCCACAATGGCACGGTGCTTAAATTTTTTGCTCCATGCAAGTCTCCTCCACCCGCCATTGGTGAAGCAGCTGCCACCACATTTGGATATGCAGCAACAAATCTGAATGTTCCATATCCGCCCATGCTCATTCCAATCACATAAATTCTGTTGGTATCAATGGTTGTCATCTTTTTTACGGAATTAATCACTCTCATGATTTTTGATGGCACCCAACCTTCACCCTCAGGCGTTTGAGGCGCGACAACTATCGCAGGTATATGTTTTCCTTTTGCAATCGCTGAAATCGTACCATAAGCTTTAAGTTTTTCAAGCGAATCTCCGCTCAAACTTTTGCCATGTAAAAACACAATCAATGGCATTGCTGTACCTTTCACATATCCCTTTGGTTTACTCAAAATAAATGGATAACCATTTGCTTTCCGATGATATGACAATCCCGCTTCAAGATATTGTGTAACAGAAAAAATGATTGCGATGATGATGACTACTTTCTTCATTGTATGGAAACCCTAAAAATATTTGTGCCTCTTGACGCAATGATTGCAGTATTTCTCCAAGGCACGGGTGAAGATTCAAAATTGCTTCCTATGCGTTCTTTATAAATGATTTCACCGGTGGTGCCATTGATGAGATAGAGATTTCCGATGACATCTCCCATGAGGATCACGAAGGCACCATCTTTCACTAAATAACCAATAGGCGAAGACCAAGAATATGCTGCAAGCTCCGTGCTCCATCGCACATTCCCGGTGGCTCTGTCAAATGCCATGAGCACACCTGTATTCCCCGGTTTATGTTGGACAAAAGAAGTGAAAATCATGGATGAACATCTACCACTTCCAAGCAATGGAGTGCCAAGCATGCCGCCATTCAAGATATGCTTGTCAATGCTAAAAGAATGGCAAGGAATAGAAAATCTCCAAATCTCTTGACCATCCAGTACGGAGAGCTTTCTAAAATGAGAATCACCTTGTCTTCCCTGTTTGTCAACTTCACAACCTGTATACAAAACCGGCTTGCCTTCTTCAATTGCCAGGACTGGTGTCGCATCAGTATCATCACCATTTGCAGAATACCACAATGGAATCAATGTATGAAGATCCAAACAGATGATACTTCCTCCATTATCTGCTATGATTCCATATCTCCCATATATAACCATACTTGCCTCAAGACCAAGATTCGAATTCCCTTTGACTGAATACACGAATTTTGAGTGAGGTTGAAATCCATTCGGAGTTCTGATAAACTTATAGAGTATCCCATTCTCAGCAGGCCAAAGAAGATATTTTCCCCACGCTATTGGCGAACTATCAAAAAAGCCCCAGCGTCTTTTGGCATATTTGTCATAAGCAGTTTGGAAGGAAACAATCTTTCCCGTGCGAAGATCGAAAGCGCGTGCTCCTGATTCTGACTGATATCGAATACCTTGACCTACATAAAGAATATGATTGAATTCAGGGTCCAATGCGACAGAGCCTTTAATTGGATTATAAATATCAAGCGCACTATCAACTTCTTTTCCGTCTTCATAATTCAATCGATATACTTTACCCGTCAATGACCCTTGATAAATAGTCACATCATTTGTCTTGATATCCATTTTCAAACATGGTTGACCGGTCCAACCTGCACCACCTCCCCATCCACGGCCTTTCCCACTATTACCTGCAGACATTTTTCCCCAATCTGTTTTGAAAGTCCAATCAATTTTGAATGAAGTAGGCATTGCATCCAATATTCCCGTTAAAGGCATATCACGAAATGGTCCTCCACGAAAAGTTGCTATGCCCGGAAATGTATCATACCATGAGGGTGCATGTAGATAAGGCTCATTGATGGATGAATCTGCAAGATATACTGCATATTCTATACTCTTCGCTGATTCTTGAGGTGCTATCTCAAAAAAATCCGGTTTGGGTACAATTACTTTTTTGGGAATGGAGTGCTTTATACCCGGTTTTTGAATGTCTTTCTTACATGAAATGAGAAAACATAGAAAAAGGAATATCACTCTCATGGCTGAATCCGCTTTTTTCTCACATGTAAAATGACCCATGCAATAATTCCGGCAATCAAGATACCTGAAACAACATACATGTCTTGAGGTCTGTCTTGAACAATAAAATACATTATCCAAACATTTATGAGCAGGAATAAAACCGGAGTAGCCGGAAAAGCGAACATTCTATAAGGTCTATGAACTTTTCTCATGCTTATTCGAGCATAGATTGCAGCAAGTGCAGTCAAACTCGAAAATAATGTCATGAGAAATGTTGTATATGTGATGAGTGTATCATATGTACTTGTGAGAATCATTAATACTGCAATGCCGGTTTGCAACCAGATTGATTTAACAGGAACTGAAGAAATATCAGATCTATTTTTCCCCGGAAGGTATTCATTCACCATTGATCGCAAAACGCGAGGTCCGGCAACAACCATTGCACTCATTGAAGAGATGAGCATAAATGCAATGATAAGTCCTGAAATGGTGGTAAATATTGGAGGAAGAAAATGCGATCCTGCGATAACCACCAATTCTTTTGGAAGCATTGTTTCAGAGTTGACAGTCAATTCATTGATTGGTGCAACCATCAGATACATCATATTGAGCAAGACATAGACGATGGTTACAAAAACCGTTCCCCCAATAATGGATAACGGAACATCTCTCTCGGGATTTTTCAATTCTGAAGCCACATAAGCTGATGCATTCCAACCTGAATATGCAAAAATCACATAGATCAATGATACCGCAAATGAAGGAGAAGTCATTTGGGCAGCAGTACTGATTGTTGGTGTGAAGTGAGAAAAATCCCAATCTGCATGTGAGCACCCCAAAACAATCAGTATAATCACAAACAGAACCTTTGCGCCGGTTGAGAATGATTGAAATGCTCCACTAGCTTTATGACTCACTGAATGTATGGCAGTTAAGCCAATGAGCGAAAGTAATCCAATGATGGTGGGATTTCCAAAACCTAAGGAAGCAACAACATAATTGCCGACTGCAATTGAACTCAATGCAAGAGGAGCGGTAAATGCAATGGTTGAGCTCACCCAACCTGACAAAAATCCAAAACTTGGATGAAACACATCAGACAAATACCTATACTCCCCTCCGGAATGGGGAAACATAGAGCCAAGTTCTGCATATACAAATGCACCGCATAATGAAAGCAATCCACCAATGACCCAAAGTGCGATGATTGCAGCAAAATCTTGAATCGTGAGTAATTGATACCCCAGCCCCGTGAAGACACCCGTGCCAATCATGTTTGCAATAACGATAGACATGGCTGCAATCGGACCGAAATGCGTAGATTTCATGGTACTCTTTTATTGATTTACATACTGTTCCCGGCACGGATAAATTCAGCACAAGTCCCTTGATGCCAATTATCACTCCCACGGATATAGCTTAATATAACGCATTTGCAGGAGGTTTCCGTAACTTGAGTTTTGTTGACTTGCCATGAATTGCCTTTATATCCAAGAATAATTTCTAATGAGAAAAAAAATATTGATAAATCTTTTTCGGAGATATTTCGGTCCCGGCATCATTACTGGTGCCAGCGATGACGATCCATCGGGTATTGCCACATATTCACAAGCGGGTGCAATGTTTGGTTTGGCAACATTGTGGACTGCTTTCATCGCATTCCCTCTCATGACCATCATTCAAACCATGTGCGCTAGAATTGGCATGGTGACAGGTCGCGGATTGGCTGGTACATTGAAAGAATCGTACCCTAAATGGGTATTATATATTACAGTTGGATTTGGGGCACCAGCCATCGTACTAAATATTGGCGCAAATATCGCAGGTATGGGTGCCGTAGGACATATGATGTTCCCTCATATCGATCCAATGTATTTCAGCGTATTTTTTACGATGCTACTGATGATTTTCATGATTTATCTTCCCTATCAGAAAATCACAAGTGTCCTTAAATATGCTTGCCTCAGTTTACTAGTCTATTGTATTGTTCCGCTATATCATGATGAAATTGAAATCATTGATATTCTCAAAGCATCCTTTATCCCCACAATGCAATTCTCAAAAGACTACTTACTCATCTTGGTTGGAATTTTAGGCACAACAATTTCACCCTATTTGTTTTTTTGGCAAGCTTCTGTTGAAGTTGAAGAAAGAGACCATCAACATATCATCATTGTTGACAAATCACATATCAAGTCCATGGAATCGGATGTCAATAGCGGAATGCTCTTTTCAGGCATCATCATGTATTGCATCATCCTTACAACAGGAATGGTTCTTTTTCCAAAAGGAATAACAAAAATCAATACCGTGGAAGATGCCGCATTGGCACTTCAACCACTTCTTGGAAATGCAGCAACACTTCTGTTTAGCTTGGGAGTGATAGGCACAGGGTTAATAGCAATCCCTGTTTTAAGCGGATGTCTGAGTTATATGTTCTCTGAAATTGCGAATATTCCAAGAGGTTTAGATCGTACTTTTCAGCAGGCAAAAGGATTTTATGCCATCATGGCTGTTTCACTCATCCTCGGATTATCATTGAGTCTTTTTGGCATCAGCCCCGTTGATGCATTGATTGCTACAGCCATACTCTATGGTTTGACAGCCCCCATTTTGATTGCAGTGATACTTCACATTGCCAATAATAAAGATATCATGGGGGAATTCACCAATTCCAAACTGATGAATATTGGAGGAGTTCTCACATTACTTTTGATGTCAGCTTCAGCAATTGCATTAGTGATACTCTCTATGTAAGAAGATCATATGTATTTTCTAAAATTAATATTACAATGTATTTTTATCATACAGACTTAATACTTGCATAATATTCTCATAATACCCTATTAATAAGTTTGCATAGTATTCCTTCACTTTTCCAAGGATAGACGATGCACAACACATACAGCATTCAACTCCTCTTTTCTCTCCTCTTCATTCCCTTTTCCATCATGACTTCATTGGCCGGAAATGTATCCGGAATTGTACTTGACGAAAAGGGTATTTTACCTTTACCCGGTGCCGGAGTTCAAATAAAGGACCTATCAAGAGGAAAAATATGTGATAGTCGAGGTCAATTCTTTATTTCAAATGTAAAATCAGGGTCTTATACACTGACAGTAACATCAATTGGATATAAAAAATATTCTCAAGAAATCGTTGTCCCAGAAAATGGCACCATATCCATAAAAGTTATCATGCAAGGTTCCACATCGATAATAAATGATGTGATAGTCATGGGTGACGGACTTCAAGGTCAAGCACGCGCATTAAATCAACAAAAAGCAGGTGTATCCATTGCTAATATTGTTTCCTCAGATCAAGTCGGACGGTTCCCAGATGCAAATATTGGCGATGCATTGAAGCGCGTTCAAGGTATTACCGTTCAATATGATCAAGGTGAAGCAAGATTCGGACTTATCAGAGGTACTGCTGCTCGTTTGAATAGCGTTACTCTCAATGGAGATCGTATCCCATCAGCAGAAGCGGAAAACCGCGAAGTACAATTGGATTTGATTCCTTCTGACATGATTCAAACAATTGAGGTAACTAAAGCACTCACTCCCGATATGGATGCCGATGCCATAGGTGGGTCAATCAATCTAATTACGCGGGGAGCTCCTGAAACAAGACGCCTGTCAGTCACCGGGGCTGGAGGATACAACTTCCTCAGTGAAAAACCAATTCTGACGGGAGCCGGAATCTATGGTGATAGATTCATGGATAATAAACTTGGACTTGTACTTTCGGGTAGTATCAATAATCATAAATTGGCTTCAGACAATGTAGAAGCAGAGTGGTCTGAAGATGACAATGGAAATGCATATGTATCAGATCTTCAATTGCGCAGATATGATGTTGAAAGAACCAGAAGAAGCATCTCGCTTGGTTTAGATTATAAATTCGATGAACAAAATCAAGTATTCTTCAATACGATTTATAATTGGAGAGATGACTGGGAAAATCGATATCGAGTGAATTATCGCTATCCATCTGCACCTGATTCCAATGGCATTGTTTCAGGAGCAGAGGTGAGAAGGGAAACAAAAGGTGGTATCGGAAATGATCGCGTGGACAATCGAAGGCTCGAAGATCAAAGAACGTTCAATGTGTCAATGTCGGGTCAACATATCCTTGGCGCCGTAAAAGCAAATTGGCAAGCCAATTATGCAAAAGCTTCTGAAGAGCGTCCAAATGAGCGCTATGTGTCATTCAGAACCAGAAAACAAAAGATCACACAAGACATCAGCGATCCGATTCAACCGAAAGGAGGATTCGTTGCCGGTGAAACTGGGAATGATCTGAATACTTGGACATTGCGTCAATTTACAGAACAATATGGTTATACAGAAGATGTGGATCTCAATGCCAAATTGGACTTGGAAACAACCTTGAATCAGGGTGCTTATGAATCCATTCTAAAAGGTGGTATTCGTTATCGTGGAAAAGAAAAGATACGCGATAATAGTTATAACTTTTATACACCGAATAATACAAATGTATTCAATGCAAGTTCATTCGGTTCTATCCCTTTGATTGATATGGACAGAGGGAAAGCAAATCTTGCAGGTGATTATGCCTATGGTTCCTATGCACCTTCTTCATTCTTGGGTGGCATCAATGTGAATGATACTGCTAATTTCAAAGTACGAGATGGAATTGCTGAATATGTTCCTGGTAACTTCAATGCAACAGAAACAATCAATGCCGGTTATCTCATGCTTTCACAACAATTGAGTGGAGGCTATCTCAATTCGGATGATAAGTTGATGATTGTTGCGGGTGCAAGAGTCGAACACACTTCAGTTGAATATACAGGAAATTCATTTGATGCAGATGCTGAAACATATACAGCAAAAACAGGCACGAATTCATATGTAAATATTTTGCCTTCATTACATGTGCGTTATGAATATAATCCTGCTTTGATTGTTCGTTTAGCGTATACGAATACAATTGCAAGACCAAATTATTACAATCTCGTTCCCTATCAATTATTCAGTCAGGATGATGATGAAATCACACTTGGCAATCCTGATTTGAAGGCGACTACATCATCAAATATCGACTTGATGGCTGAATATTATTTTGAATCGGTCGGTGTATTCTCAGGTGGTCTCTTCCACAAGAATATCCAAAACTTCATTTATGATTATATCCTCCGTGGAGCTAATGTCCCATTGATCAATGGCGTGCAATATGCACGATATACACAACCACGTAATGGAGCAGAAGCGACGATCACAGGAATTGAAGTCGGATTTCAAAGACAACTCGATTTCTTGCCCGGAATTCTTGGAAATACAAGTTTATACTTGAATTATACAAACACTGGATCAAATGTACCAAGTGTTCCAACAGATGATACCGAGCGCATAGATGCTTCACTTCCTGGAACAGCAGAACATATGTTCAATACTTCACTTTCCTATGAAGACAGTAAATTATCAGCAAGAATATCGTTGAATTATACAAGTGCATATATCGATAGTTATGGAGTGAGCGAATTCTATGACAGATATTATGACACACAAACTTTTGTTGATTTTAATGCAGCCTATAAATTTACTCCTGAACTCCGTATGTTCGCAGAACTCAATAATATCACCAATCAACCATTAAGATATTATCAAGGCATAAGTGAAAGAACTATGCAAGCTGAGTTTTACAATATGCGTATGAATATTGGTTTGAAATGGGACTTATAATATACATCAAATGAAACTTGAACGGGGGCATTCACTGCCCCCTTTTTTTATCATGCTTATCACTAAATCATGAAAAAGTACCTTCTTTTAATCCTCTTCATTTGCAATAATACTGTATACTCTGATATACCCGGAATCAAAATTCCTAAAGATGCACTGCATTTTTTTGTGATCGGAGATTGGGGAAGAAATGGTGAATATGGACAAAAAGATATTGCAAAAGTAATGGCAGATGCCGCAGAACAAGTTGAGCCGGAATTTATCATAAGCACAGGTGACAATTTCTATCCAAGTGGTATTAGAAGCGTCATGGACCCGAATTGGGAAGCTTCATTTGAAGATATTTATCCTCAACATTCACTACAAGGTAATTGGTATGTGGTGCTTGGAAATCACGATTATAAAGGTAATCCAGATGCACAAATCGAATATTCAAGCATCAGTAGAAGATGGAATATGCCTGCACGATATTATTCTAAGAGATTTGCAGTTAGCAAAACACAGTCAGCACAATTTCTTTTCATGGACACCAATCCATTCGTTGATTCATATCACAAAGAAGATGAAACATATCATGTAAAAGGTATTGATACTGCAGGTCAGAGAAGATGGATGGATTCTTTGCTTTCACAAACACCAAAGAATGATTGGAAATTCGTAATCGGACATCATTCAATATACAGCTTGGGAAAGAGAAAACCCGGTATGAATGATCTTATGAATAAATTTGATGATACATTCAATACACAAGGAGTACATGCATATATCTGCGGTCATGAGCATGATTTGCAAATCATACATCCCAAGAATCAATCAACTGTACACTTTATCTCAGGTGCAGGTAGCCAAATTCGTGATGCAGGGAAAGCAGAAGGACAAGACTTTTATCATGGCAAACAAGGCTTCATGATGTTTTCAGTTATGGAAAACGAAACCCTAGTGCAAGTAATCGACATTAGCGGTAAAGTAATTACAGCGTATTCATTGAAAAAGTAAGACTCAAAACTTCACCACAAAATCCACATACGGAATTCCGATTGGGAATACTTCTGAAAACTCATCATTGTTTACTAATGCAAGATCGACAGACATTGTTTCTCCAAAAAATCTTATGCCATATGAGATAATGCCCCGATACACATCAGCAGGAAAAAACCAATTTTCTGTAACTAATGAAATTCTTCTGGAAAGTCTTGTCATTCCACTAAGTGTAATAACAGGTTCGCCGCTGAATTCTCCATCAAAAAAGCCAAATCCCAAACCTAATGTTGCATTATGTTCTGGATTTCCATAAGTCACAAGCCCATATCCCACACCAAATCCTCCGATATCATCCGAAACCTTTCCATAGAGTACACCGACACCGACTCGTACATTCTCTGACACTTGCGTAGAATATTTTGGTGTCAGAAAGTAGATTGGGTCAAAATCCGAAGCGCCTAATGAAGCAAATGTTGAAATGAATTCAAATCCAAGCCCCATGGAAAAATTATCTGTAATCCCATAATTAAATGTGTTTATGAATAGATATGTATTCTGATAATATCCTTCGCCCTTTTTTAAGTTAAATGCCGAAGGAGCAAATAAATATCTCGAATCATTCGGATTTGGATACCAATACTCTCCATCATGAATCTGAGATTTAGGTATTACTCTTATATCCTGAACACTCGATAAAGAAACGGTGATTTTTGTTCCGGCATCTGTGAGTATCGTCAATTCCCTTTGATTACGATCAACTATCGAACCCACATATGTAATTCCTGCATCGCCTTTCATCTTGATCAAGGATAATTCAGCCGGACCCGGAATAGAAAAAGAAATTGCATTTTGGTCTTGTGCGCTTACAAAAACAAATGATGAGAAGATACAAATACTGATAACTATGAGTTGACGATACATGAATCACCATTTAAAGTAGATTGGGGATATGAAAGATTAACTCACACAATATCGTCAAAAACCAACAATTTGGGTGTTTTAATATAATTGGCAGTATATTTGCTATTTATTACTTGATATATGTTGTTAATATTGGGGCTACTATGGGAAAACATCCAAGGGTGTTTGCACTATTGCTTAGCATACTGGTTTTGGCAAGTTGTTCAAAAGAACAATCCCAGCCGGAACAGATACAAAATCAGAAGAAAGAGCAGTCAAAAACTGCTGACACGATGCCTTTGAAAAAAGATAGCATTCCTATGACAAAAGCCGACACGGTAAATAAGGATAGTGTTCAGCTTGTGTCTGACTCAACAATATTGGGAATTCGCAAAGATTTTCCTATGCCTTCCGGAAGAGTTGTGAATGTTTTGATAACAGGTATTGACTCTCGTCTTGGCCAGAAATCTGCAAGAGCAGATGCAAATCACGTGGTTCGTTTCTTTTTGGACTCTGGTTGCATTGAAATCATTTCCATCCCAAGAGGAACTTTCTCACTTATCAAAAAAGGCGATACAGAAGGCGGCAATATCATTGCAAATGTACGCTCCATCTTTGGTCAACAACGCTACATTAAAGAAGTCACAAAAATCGCAAAAATCAAATCCATTGATTACTTCGTCGAATTTGGATTTTCTCAAGCAATGGGAATCATAGAATTGCTTGGATACTCTGATAATGCAGCATCAACACTTCGCGTTCTCCGTTCTAGAAAGGCATTTACAACCGGTGATCATCAACGATCCTTCAATCAAGGTCAATTCATCAGACAAGCAATACTGAAAGTCTTTGACAGAACAGATGGAATGATTGGTCAAGTTGGCATTAGAGCAGCATTAGCTCTCACAAATACCAATTTGTCTTATGATGCCACGAATTATCTTTTAAGTGAATTACGGAAGCATGGATTCACTTCTTCAACACATGACAGAATCTGGGTTAGGATGAAACCTAATTATTTGTCTCAAATGAAGCATTTCAATTTTGATTCTTCAAATGTTGAAACGCTTGAAGCAGGCATAGAAAAAAGAGTGAAAGGACAACTCGAAGGTAGCAGAAAAACTCCCGAGGGTTATGCAAAAAAGCTCCAAGCTTTGGTAAAGAAAGCAGCTGCAGATTCTGCCAAGAATCCTGCAAGAGTAATAAGCGCACTCGCATTTCCCTATCAGCAAAAAGCGTGGATGCAAGTAAAAGACAAAAAAGAAAGAATTATTGTCCGAGACCGCATTTGCTCATTATTAATACATGCTTTTACAAGAACGAATAAACCAGTTGATGCAAAAACGGTTCAAGATTATCTCAATCTTGAACAAGAAGCTTATAAACATTGAACCATATTCAGCTAGAACCATGAGCAATTTTCTTCAATCACTATTTTTGCCACTATTTTGTGCAACTCTGTTTTTATCATCATGTGAAAATTCAGAAAATGGCAAAGATCCCATTGAAACACCAAAGCAAATTGTTTCACAAAATGAAATCGTCACGCAAAGTGGTAAACAAGGTGATGCAGAACAAACACCAATAGCTGAAAAACAATATCAACCTGTTATTGGGGATACATCAGTCGATATTGAAAATATGGACTATCCAATGCCATCGGGGAGAGTGATCAGTGTTCTCATCACGGGAATCGATTCACGACTTGGCGAAAAAACTGCAAGAGCAGATGCAAATCATCTTGTACGATTTTTCCTTGACTCCGGTCAGGTAGAGGTGATTTCTGTTCCTAGAAGCACATATGCAGATGCAAAATTCACAGACCCAAGAGGTCAACTCATCGGGAATGTCCGCTTGACACTGGGACGCGATCGATATATGAAAGAAATCAAGCGAGTGACAGAAGTCAACAAAATTGATTTCTTCGTTGAATTTGGATTTTCACAAGCAATGGGCATCATTGAAATCATGGGGTATAAAGACAATGCTTCGAATGCATTGCGAGTCATTCGTTCACGAAAAGTTTATGCAGCCGGCGACAAACAACGGTCCTATAATCAAGGACAATTCATTAGACAAGCGATTCTTCGCACCTTCGATTATACAGATGATTTGATGGGTCAACTTGGAATTAGAGCAGCTCTTGCTTTGTCCACGACAAATCTTTCAGCGGATGCAGCAACATATATCCTCGATGAAATGCGAGCACATGGATTCAGCTCGAATACTCCCGATAGAATATGGGTGCGCATGATGCCAAAATCGGGCTATAATTTAAAAGTTTTCAATTATGATTCTTCGAATATTGCAAATATTGAATCGGTTATTGAATCGAGAGTCGAGCATATCGTTGGGAAAAATGACAGAAAGCAACCTGAATATTATGCAAATATTCTTCGCGGGCTCTTGGCAAAAGTGGAAAAAGACACCAATAAACCCGAGCGTGTTATTGACTCCCTTGCTCATCCATTTAAACAAAAATCGTGGATACAGATTCAGAATGTGAATGAACGAATTGCACTTCGCGACAAACTTTGCTATATGCTTGTAAATGCATACAATAAGAAGGGTAAAACAGCTGAAGCTTTTGAGATTGTGAAATACATTGAACAAGAAGATGCATTCAGAAAAAGCGGAACCATGAAATAAAAAAAGCGAACATGTAAATCATGCTCGCTTTTCTGCGGAGGGAGAGGGATTCGAACCCTCGGTAGCGTCCTAAAACACTACAACGGTTTAGCAAACCGGCGCCTTCAGCCACTCGGCCATCCCTCCGTCATTTAAGGGAAGCAAAGATACAGACTTGCTCTAAACCTCCCAAATAGTTTTTAACCCATTCTGTTACAGCAAATCAAGTTGCTGTGTATTGTCAGGTGAACCATTCTCATCAGCATCATCTTCATCTTCCTCATGAGGAACGGTCGTAATATCGGCAATTTGATCACCTTCTTCCAATCTGATGAGGCGTACTCCTTGGGTATTTCTTCCTATTATGCGGACATCCTTGACAGGCTGCCTTATAAGAATACCACCGGTTGTCATCACTACCAAATCATCACTATCTTGCACTTCCATGATGCTCACAACCTCGCCGGTTTTATCGGTGATATTCATGGAAATGACACCTTTTGCACCACGCTTTGTTAAACGGAACTCTTCATAATTGGTGCGTTTCCCATATCCATTTTGTCCGACAACGATAACTTGAGAATCTGGTCTTTTGATTGCAACCATTGAGATAATACGATCATCATCACCTAATTGCATACCGATTACACCGGCAGCTGTTCTGCCCATTGCCCTCACATCGCTTTCTCTGAAGCGACAAGCAAGACCGGCATTTGAACCAATGATGATATCATTTGATCCATCGGTGATGCGCGCCGCAATCAAACGATCATTATCATTCAATGTAATTGCAATTTTTCCATTGGAACGGACAGATTCAAATTCAGACAGCAATGTCTTCTTGACAGTTCCATTTTCGGTTGCCATGAAGATATACATATTATCCGGGAACTCCTTGACAGTCAATGTAGCTGTCACGTGTTCATCACTCGCCTTTTCTATAACATTGGCAAGTGACCTCCCTTTTGCATTGCGACTAGCTTCTGGCAAATCATATACCTTCACTCTAAAGACACGACCTCTATCTGTGAAGAATAAGAGATAATGATGAGTAGCAGCACGGAATACCTGCTCTACATAATCATCTTCATATGTACCTGCACCGCTGGCACCGCGACCTCCTTTATGTTGTCTGCGATAGTTAGTGACAGCAGTTCTCTTGATGAAGCCTTTATGAGAAATGGTTACAATCATTTCTTCATTGGCAATCATGTCCTCCAAAGTGAAATCTCGCGCATCATGAACAATTTCTGTTCTACGAGCATCGCCATATTTTGCTCTCAGACCGGCCAATTCATCACTGATGATTTGCATTTGCAATTCTTTGCTTGCAAGAATAGCGCGCAGCTTTTCAATCAGTTGAATGATTTCACGATATTCTTGTTGAATCTTCTCGCGCTCAAGACCTGTAAGTCTTTGCAAACGCATTTCAAGAATTGCTTTGGCTTGAATTTCTGATAAACCAAATCGTTGTTGAAGATTTGTATTTGCAGTAGGTGTGTCTTTTGATTCTTTGATTGTTTTGATCACAGCATCGATATTGTCCAATGCAATGATAAAACCTTCCAAGATATGTGCCCGCTTTTCAGCAGCATCCAATTCATACTTTGTTCTACGAACAATAACTTCATTGCGATGCTTGATGAATTCCTCCATCATTTGCTTGATATTGAGAACTCTTGGTCTGCCCTCAACAAGCGCAAGCATGATTACCCCAAAAGTGGTTTGCAATTGGGTATGCTTATAGAGATTATTCAATACAACCATTGGCGTTGCATCACGCTTGAGCTCAATCACAATACGAAGTCCATCGCGGTCTGATTCATCGCGAACATCAGAGATATCTTCCAACACTTTTGCGCGAACCAAATCTGCTATCTTCTCGATAAGCGAAGCTTTGCTGACCTGATAAGGCAATTCGGTAATGACAATTGTTTCTTTTGTCTTTGTGGCTTCAACACTTGCCTTTGCCCTTACCACAACACGCCCACGACCGGTCATGAATGCATCTTTCACACCTTCATAACCATAGATGATTCCTCCGGTTGGAAAATCAGGAGCTTTGACATGCTCCATCAACTCAGGAATCGTGACTTCAGGATTTTTTATCAATGCCTGTAAACCATCAACGATTTCACTGAGATTATGCGGAGGAATATTTGTTGCCATACCAACCGCAATACCACCTGCTCCATTGACAAGAAGCGTGGGAAGTGATGTAGGCAATACGCTTGGTTCTTCAAGAGAATCATCAAAATTAGGCTTGAAGTCTACTGTGTCTTTGTCTATATCACGCAATGTTTCCATTGCAAGCGAGGCAAGTTTTGTTTCAGTATAGCGCATCGCAGCCGGAGGATCGCCATCGATCGATCCGAAATTGCCTTGTCCATCGACAAGTGGATAGCGCATTGACCATTCTTGCGCAAGTCTTACCATCGCATCATATACAGAGGAATCGCCATGAGGATGGAATTTCCCCAATACCTCCCCCACCAAACGTGCAGATTTTTTATATGGTCTGTTTGGAACCAATCCCAATTCATACATCGCATACAATATGCGGCGATGCACGGGTTTGAGTCCATCACGCACATCAGGAAGTGCACGCGAAACGATGACAGACATGGAATAATCAAGATATGAATCGCGCATTTCATCTTCCAGCGTAACCGGAAGTATGCGCTCGCTGAGAAGCGATGACATAGGTATATTTTCAGAAACTGAATGAAGACTATTTTATGGTGCAAAAATACACAATTCAGGCATGTTTTTAGACGGAAAAATCATCAAGAAATTCTGATTTTTATCCACAAAACTCCATAAAAAAAAAGCCGCCCTTTTCAGGACGGCTTGCGGAAAGGGCGGGATTCGAACCCGCGGTACCGTTGCCGGTACACACGCTTTCCAGGCGTGCCAATTAAACCACTCTTGCACCTTTCCAATGTGCTTTGGTTTAAAACGAGTCACAAAGGTAATAAATTCTCTTCATATTTGCGATGGGATTCCCTATTCACTTCCTTCATTGTTGTGAACAACTTCTGCTTTACCAAGCCGATTCATTGGTAGTAATTCACTATTTTTGTGAGTAAATCTGCCTTTTATGTTCCACTCAAACGGATATTCAGCATGATCGATTTCATTGTCTCTCAGCTGGGCGACAAAGCCTCATATTTGCTCGATCATACATCAACCACGATTTCCAAAGAGCAGCTTCATCTTCCTTCCGCCGATAGCGTCGATAAAGTATTTGGTATGTCGGATCGAAACAATCGTGTTTTGGGCAATCTTCAAAGAATGGCAGATTCAGGTCGTTTGTCAGGGACGGGTTATACTTCGATTCTTCCCGTGGATCAGGGCATCGAGCACTCTGCCGGAGCGAGTTTTGCAAAAAACCCTGCCTATTTCGATCCTGAGCGCATTATAGAACTTGCCATTGAAGGCGGTTGCAATGCAGTAGCTTCAACATTTGGCGTCTTATCCATGACTAGTCGTAAGTATGCGCATAAGATTCCTTATGTCGTTAAAATCAATCACAATGAATTACTGACTTATCCCAATAAAGCAGATCAAATCATGTATGGAACCATCAAGCAAGCATCCGATATGGGAGCAGCTGCAGTAGGTGCAACGATCTATTTTGGTTCACAAGAAAGTTCAAGGCAAATCATCGAAGTTTCAGAAGCATTCGCAATGGCGCATGATTTGGGTATGGCGACAATTTTGTGGTGTTATATTCGCAATTCCGCATTCAAAACAAGTGAAAAGGATTATCATGTGTCAGCAGATTTGACTGGACAAGCGAATCACCTTGGTGTAACGATCAATGCCGACATCATCAAACAAAAACTTCCTGAAAACAATGGTGGATATGCTGCCTTAAACATGGGCGGCTCATCCTATGGCAAACTCGATCAAAGAATGTATACTGATTTATCCAGTGATCATCCCATTGACTTGTGTAGATATCAAGTAGCAAATTGTTATATGGGCAGAATAGGACTCATCAATTCCGGAGGGGCTTCAGGTGATAATGACATGGCAGAGGCAATCGCAACTGCAGTGATAAATAAAAGAGCAGGTGGCATGGGATTGATTTCCGGTAGAAAGGCATTTCAAAGACCAATGAAAGATGGCATTGCCTTACTTCATGCAATACAGGATGTATATCTCTGTAATGAGATTACCGTGGCATAATGCAATGAAGGAACTCTCACGATTATTTCCCTATCTCAAAAAGCACAGGCTCCGCTTGATGCTAGGGTTTTTATTCGTTACAATCTCCAATATATGTTCGACATCCATTCCGAAATTTGTAGGATCCATTGTTGACGGAGTGCAACGGTCAAACATTAATCAACATGAAGTCAATACATCCATTGCAATCATTCTACTATTGACTATCGGTTCCGGTTTTTTTATGTTTTTGACGAGAAAAACCATCATCGTTTCTTCAAGATTGATTGAATATGAATTGCGAAATGATTTACTCTCGGCTTTGGAGCGACAATCACTTTCATTTTATCATAAAAACTCCACCGGATCTTTGATGGCATTAACCACCAATGATATCGCAGCAATGCGTGAGTTTCTTGGTCCGGCTTTGATGTATTCAGCAAATACTCTCACAACATTTTCTTTCGCTTTGGCATTCATGGGTGCATTAAATCCATCCATTACCATGATTGCCCTGCTTCCTCTCCCATTCATGGCATTTCTTACTTATTTTATTGGGAAAAAAGTCCATGTTGGATTCCGCGAAGTGCAAGAACAATTTTCTTCATTGACTGCTCAAGCTCAAGAAGCATTCAGCGGAGTGCGAGTGATTCGAGCATATAGAAGAGAATCTCATGAGACAAAAGAATTCGAACAGGAAAGTGCTTTATATCAACAAAGAAATATACGACTCGCCTTTTTGCAATCATTAACTATGCCTTCCATGATGGCTCTAGTGGGATTCTCTAATTTACTCGTATTGGGTTATGGAGGCATGCTTGTCATAAAAGGACAAGCCTCCATAGGAGATTTATCACAATTTTTCATCTATCTTAATCAATTGATTTGGCCTGTTGCGGCAATTGGTTGGGTTACGAATCTTATTCAAAGAGCAGCTGCATCAGCAAAGAGAGTTGGCGATATCATGGACATGGCATCTGAAATAAGCGATTCCAAACATGTTCACAATTCTGTTTATGATCACTCAGGCATAGTGTTTCGTCATGTTGGCATGCAATATCCGGGAAGAACCATTCCTGCATTGCATGATGTCAATTTTACTGTTCCACGCGGGACTTCACTAGGAATAGTCGGAGCCACCGGGAGCGGAAAATCAACAATAGCTGCATTACTCCCAAGATTGTTTGATGCCACGGAAGGCGAGATATTGATTGACAATATATCAGTAAAACATATACCATTGCAAGAATTGCGTTCAAAAATTGGTCTGGTGCAACAAGAAGCATTTTTATTTTCGATGTCACTAGCAGATAATATCCGATTTGGAAAACAAGATGCATCAATCGAAGAAGTAAAACATGCTGCTGATTTGGCGGGACTTACTGACGATATAGCTACCTTTCCAAAAGGTTATGACACATTAGTTGGAGAGCGAGGCATTACTTTATCAGGTGGCCAAAAACAAAGAACAGCGATTGCTCGAGCAATCATTCGCAATCCTGAAATGTTGATTTTTGATGATGCATTCTCTGCTGTGGATACTGCAACTGAAGAACATATCATTCGTGGTTTAAAATCAATCATGATTGATCGTACAACAATCATTATCGCTCATAGAATTTCAACGGTTGCTTTGTGCGAAACAATCATCGTATTGGATCATGGAAGAATTGTTGAGCAAGGGACACATGATGATTTACTTGCAGCAAAAGGCATGTATTTTGACATGTATGAAAGACAGCAATTGGAAGAAGAATTCAAACATTATTCGACAGAGATTTCGGAGGCCCAACAATGAAACTCTCCATCGTCATTCCAATGTATAATGAAGAAGGAATTGTTCATGCCCTTTTTCAAAGATTGGAGCACACAAAAGCACTGTTCAATCGAAAGTTCGGAATGATGCCATCTGATATTGAAATCATCTTCGTGAATGATGGTTCTTCCGATGGCACTTTTGATGCATTAAGAACTTTATGCATGGAAGAAACCAATTATCAATTGTTGAATTTATCCAGAAATCATGGCCATCAAATAGCCATTACAGCCGGCATCGATTTGGCAAAAGGAGATGCTGTTGCAGTTATTGATGGCGATTTGCAAGATCCTCCTGAAACTATTGTTGATCTGTATGGGAAAATGCAAGAAGGTTTTGATGTAGTCTATGCAGTGCGAAAAAAACGAGAGGGTGAAACTCCATTCAAACTCTTTACCGCAAAACTCTTTTATCGATTACTCAAGAAACTTACCAATGTAGAAATCCCTGTGGATACAGGAGATTTTCGCATCATGAGCAGAAGAGTAGTTGCTGTGCTTACATCCATGAATGAAAGGCATCGTTTCATTCGTGGCATGATTAGTTGGATTGGATTCAATCAAACCGGCTTAGAATATGAAAGACATGAGCGTCACTCAGGAGAGACAAAATATACTTTGTCCAAAATGATCAAATTTGCATTTGATGGTATCACCTCTTTTTCATCCATTCCCTTGAAACTGGCTTCCTATTTAGGAATCATCACGGCTTTGTTTGGATTTCTGTATAGTCTATATGTAATCGTGCTCAAATTGTTTGTACCAAAGACGCATATCGAACTCGGCTGGGCATCAATCATCATTTTCATTTTATTGCTCGGTGGCATTCAATTATTGGCATTGGGAATGATTGGTGAATATCTTGGTCGCATCCATGACGAGACCAAATTCAGACCTTTATACATAGTTGAACAGATCTACAAAAAAGATGAGTGAATTTGACAAATATGCCAAGGACTATGATCAGATGCATGCAACAAATGTGCAAGCATCAGGTTATACACCAGCTTTTTTTGATGAATATAAAGTCAAAGAAATCGCAAGACTCTTATCATCGAGAGGAAAACAACATAATCCACTGCATATCTTAAACTTCGGATGCGGAATTGGTAAAAGCGAACAGTATCTCCACAAGTATTTTCCCTATGCAAGCATTGTTGGAGCAGATGTTTCTGCCGATTCACTTGACATAGCGCGTGAAAACAATAAAGGACTCAATTGCATCCGTTGGGAACATATCTCAGAAACCGACGGACTAGCTTTTGGTGATACATTTGATGTTATTTTCATAGCCAATGTATTCCATCACATACCTCATTCAGAGCATATTCGCATCCTGAAGGATCTCCGTTCTCATCTAAGGCCGGGTGGTAGTTTGTTCATGTTTGAACATAATCCCTGGAATCCAATAACAGTCAAAACCATCAAGGATTGCCCTTTCGATGTCGATGCGGTTCTCTTATCACCTTCCTATTCAAAACGGATCTATGAAAATTCAGGATTTTCAGGAACAAGCATACGATTCACTTTGTTCTTTCCCTCATTCGTTTCTTTTTTGAGACCAATTGAGCCGTTTTTATCATGGTTGCCCATGGGTGCTCAATATTATATTGAAGCAAAACCTTAATACAATGGCGATTTTTGAAAAATAGCCCAAAAAATAATAGTTTTGCTGAGAAGTTCGAAGTTTACCCATTATAGCATTGTAAGGATATTTATCCATGGCATCATTGCTTCAATTCCTACGTTCAACAGTTTTCACGAAGATTGTGATGGCCGTAACCGGTTTACTGATCATTGGCTTTCTGATTGCTCATTTGCTTGGCAACTTGCTCATGTTCGCAGGACCTGAGAAAATCAATGGGTATGCCCTTGGCTTGAAAAATCTTGGACCACTTTTGTGGTTGGCACGCATCACAATGATGACTGCATTTGGATTGCATATATGGTCTTCTATTGAATTGGCCTCCAGAAATAAATCTGCTCGACCAATTGCTTATGATACCAAGAAATCACTGAAGTCTACTTTTGCCTCACGCACAATGTTGCTTTCAGGATTGGCAATTCTCTTCTTTGTGACCTATCATCTTTTGCACTATACATTTGGAATTATTCAGCCCAATACATTTTATGCGGGCGGTTATCGCATGGAATCAACCGGCGAGATTGTTCATCATGTGTATAATATGGTTGTTGCAGGATTTCAAAATCCATTTATTGCACTTACATACATGATTGCATTGGCATTTATGTCTGCACATGTGAGTCATGCCACTTCAAGTGCATTCCAAACACTAGGCGTGACAAATCCCACCGCAAAAAAAATCACTTCGAAAATAGGACCTGCTTTAGCAGCATTCTTCCTTGTTGGATATCTATCCATACCAATTGGAGTGATGATGGGAGTTATCAAAACTGCACCGATACAAAAGAGTATGACCGGCATGACGCACAATTGCCCGGATACCCCGAATTGCAAGTGCGATTGATTTCATTCAAATAAATTTGACATCCATTAAACTGTGATATATCCATGAAACTTGAATCGAATATTCCTTCAGGCCCCATCGAAGAAAAATGGGACAAACATCGCGCCGAAGTGAAATTGGTCAATCCGGCCAATAAGAGAAAGTATCGTGTACTCGTTGTTGGCTCCGGTCTTGCAGGTGCTTCTGCAGCTGCAACCTTGGCTGAATTAGGGTATAATGTAGATTGCTTCACTTTCCATGATTCACCTCGTCGTGCACATTCCATTGCTGCTCAAGGAGGCATCAATGCTGCTAAGAATTATCAGAATGATGGTGACAGCATTTTCAGATTATTCTATGATACTGTCAAAGGTGGAGATTTTCGTGCTCGCGAAGCCAATGTCTATCGCTTGGCACAGGTGAGTGTAAATATCATTGATCAATGTGTGGCACAGGGCGTTCCTTTTGCTCGTGAATATGGCGGATATCTCACCAATCGTTCTTTTGGTGGCGCTCAAGTTTCAAGAACATTTTATGCAAAAGGTCAAACCGGACAGCAATTGTTGCTGGGTGCTTATTCTGCACTCTCTCGCCAAATAGGCGCAGGTACCGTGACAATGCACACTCGCAAAGAAATGATGGAATTGGTTCTTGTTGATGGGCATGCACGTGGTATCGTCACAAGAGATTTGGTCTCAGGCAAAGTTGAATCATGGGCAGGAGACGCAGTCATTCTTGCAACAGGTGGATATTCCAATGTGTTTTATCTCTCCACAAATGCGATGGCATGTAATGTGACATCCATTTGGAGAGCACATAAAAAAGGAGCAGGGCTTGCAAATCCATGCTTTACGCAAATTCATCCTACCTCCATTCCTCAACATGGTGAGTATCAATCAAAACTTACATTGATGAGTGAATCTCTGAGAAATGATGGAAGAGTGTGGGTACCCCTTAAAGCAAATGAAACAAGAGCACCTCATGAGATTCCCGAAAATGAACGCGACTATTATCTTGAAAGAAAATATCCTTCATTCGGAAATCTTTCTCCGCGTGATATCGCATCTCGTGCAGCAAAAGAAGTATGCGATGAAGGTAGAGGTGTAGGACCGGGTGGACGCGGTGTATATCTCGACTTTTCAGCGGCAATCAATCGCCTTGGTGAGAAAACAATTGCAGAGCGTTATGGCAATCTCTTCGAGATGTATGAAAGAATAACTGGAGAGAATCCATATAAGGTTCCAATGCGTATTTACCCTGCCCCACACTATACAATGGGCGGTTTGTGGGTTGATTATAATCTTATGAGTACAATCCCAGGACTTCATGTTCTTGGAGAAGCAAATTTCTCTGATCATGGTGCAAATAGATTGGGAGCAAGTGCTTTGATGCAGGGTCTTGCAGATGGGTATTTTGTGATTCCCTATACCATTGGACATTATCTCGCGGGAGTAAAACCGGGTAGCGTCACCAATGAACATCCTGAATTCAAGAAAGCAGTAGAGGATGTCGAAGGTAGAATTTCAACATTCTTATCTATAAACGGTAAGAGAACAACCTCATCATTCCACAGAGAATTAGGAATGCTCATGTGGAATAATTGCGGGATGGCTCGTAGCGAAGCCAGTTTGAAAGAAGCATTGAAACGCATACCGGAAATCCGTGAAGAGTTTTGGAATAATGTCAATGTGATTGGTTCCGCCAATGAACTCAATACAGCACTGGAACATGCAGGACGCGTTGCAGATTTCTTGGAATTTGCTGAACTCATGTGCATTGATGCTCTTGAAAGAGATGAATCATGTGGTGGACATTTCCGCACTGAACATCAAACAGAAGATGGCGAAGCAAAAAGAAATGATGATGATTTTTGTCATTCATCTGTTTGGGAATATTCCGGCGATACCTCAAAACCAACATTGCATAAAGAACAACTCACTTTCGAAAATGTCAAGCTTGCCACAAGGAGCTATAAATAATGAAACTATCACTCAAAGTTTGGCGCCAAAAGAATAAAGAAACTGAAGGGCAATTTAAAGACTATGCTTTGTCAGAAATCAGCCCTGATATGTCTTTCCTTGAAATGCTGGATGTTCTCAATGAACAATTGCTTGCAAAAGGAGAAGAACCGGTTGCATTCGATCATGATTGTCGTGAAGGAATTTGTGGGTCTTGTTCCATGATGATCAATGGAAAACCACATGGTCCTGAAAGCATGACTACAACATGTCAATTGCACATGCGCAAATTCAAGGATGGAGATCAAGTGGTGATTGAACCATGGAGAGCAAGTCCATTTCCTGTAATCAGAGATCTGGTTGTTGATCGCAGTGCATTTGATAGAATCATCCAAGCAGGTGGTTTTGTTTCCGTAAACACCGGCAATGCTCAGGATGGCAATACGCATCCGATACCCAAACCCGATGCGGATGCAGCAATGGATGCTGCTGCTTGCATAGGTTGTGGTGCATGTGTAGCTGCTTGTAAAAATGCATCAGCAATGTTGTTTACAGCAGCAAAGGTTTCACATTTAGCTTATCTTCCACAAGGACAACCTGAAAGACAAAGAAGAGTAATAAAAATGGTTGAGCAAATGGATGGTGAAGGATTTGGCAATTGCACAAATACCTATGATTGTGAAGCGGCTTGCCCTAAAGGCATCAGCGTGGAGAACATTGCGAGACTCAATCGGGATTTTTTGAAAGCAAAAATCTTTGGTTGATTAACCATAAATGAAAATGAAAAAGGGAGATATTGCATCTCCCTTTTTTTTATGAACCTAAAAGTCCTTTTTTCAAATCTTTGTCGGCGGGGTCATCACAAAGCCATATTCCAAATAAACCCTTTTTGAAGTCCAGACCGGAAATGGTACCGGCTTTATTTCCATTCCTGAGAACCGACACCCCCTTACCCGGCTCATAGATCATCGAAAACACATCGCCTTTCTTAATTTTCTCTTTGAAAAATCCTTTGAATTGATCTATTCTTGAGCGAAGCGATGAAACATTGCCATTTGCAGATTTTTCAAATCCTTCTTCAACTGCATCAGACATTTTATCACTGCTGATCAAAGAACTGACGATTGTCAATTCCATAGCCATGGGTTCATCTGCATTGATAAGACTTTGTGCATTTTGGGTCTTCTTTGTCACAAAAAGAGCACCAACATACATATCCATCCAAAATTTTTCACGAATACCTGCACCATTAAGGACCAATGATTTACCAGAGAAGGTTTTTGTTGAAGGTATGGTAATACCACTTACCGTTATATCGGCAAAAGCTGAAGTGGCAAGAAGAAGACTACATGCCAAAACAATTATTCTCATAATGACTCCAAAAAAGTTGAATTACATCAGATCTTTTTTATGTCTTGCTATTGAAACAAAAAATCCTGTTACCATCAATATAACACCTAACCACACCAAATTAATAAGTGGCTTTATTGAGACTTCTACCGTGAACACTTCTTTTTTGGGAGGAACCGGCTTTGAAATGTCTTCAAATGCTATCTCTATTTGAGAATTAGCCAGATCTCCTTTTTTCGCCAATAACTTTGCGAATGAAAGCCTATGATTTGTGCCTGGTAATTGTACCGGTTCAGGTGTCATTTCCGTAGTCTGCATATTCATGCCGGCGCGGAGTGAAATTTCAATTGAATCATTTTTTGAAAACAAACGAACAATCGCAGAGGGATAAATCTTTCCCGCACTATCCGGACCACTACGCATTCTGGACATATCAAATGCAAGAAAACGAATTGATCGTGTTGAATCTGTTGGGAATTGTGCTTTTTGATCTTTGCTTAATGTCAATGTTGGAATGCCGCCCGTTTCACCGGTTGCCTTTGGTGAAACATATACATCTCTCCCTAGTGACCAATCAATCCCGGGTTCAAGAAATGCTGATTGTCTTTTGTTAAAGTCGCTCCAAAACAACATTGGAGCAACAGACGATATAGTACCATCTTTTTCTATATCAATGTGAAATCTATATTTCTCGCGATCAGCATATTCTTTCTCAATTCTCTCCTTACCTTTATAAGTTAAAGTATACCCTAATACTTTTGTTGGTATGCCTTGGACAAGTTGGGCATGCTCCATGACAGAATAACGAGATGTCCATACTACTCCAATCAAAAGCAATGCAATTCCCGCATGTGAAAAATATGCACCCGCAGAACTTAATCGAGCTCTAATAACTTTGAATGCAAGCTCGAGATTAATCATCAAAGCAAACCATGCTGAAAAAGTAAGCAGAACATATAAAAAATCTGTGACACCCATGATGATTGATGTTATCGTGCCTGCGATGGCAAGTCCCAGTGGAAGGAGTAATGAAGAATAACTGGAAAAGATAGTCTTGCCATTCCATCTTGCAATCAGAGAAATGGCATTGAATACCATGATCAATATCACCAATGGCAGATGTGTGGAATTATAAAAAGCAGGATCAATAGCAACTTTCGGCTGCTTCAAAATTTCTGCAAAAAGTGGCCAACTTGTTCCTATGAATACGATGATTGCAGACCCCAACAATAATGCAGAACCCATCGAAAGTAAGAATTCCCTACTTTGCATGGAAAAATTTGCAGATGTGAACATCAAATCATCTTTTCTGCGATACATGACATACAGCGCCAAGAGCAAGAATGTTGACATGAAAGCAATCAACATGATATATGCGAACATTCCGGGATCAACAAAAGAATGAACTGAAGTATCTCCCAATACTCCACTTCGCGTCAAAAAGGTGGAGTAGAGCACTAGTATAAATGCAAGAGAAGCAAGTACGACATTAGTTTTTACGAGTCCACCGGTTTTCTTTTGTATCAACATTGTATGGACAAGCGCTGCAGAAACCAACCATGGAATCAATGAAGAATTTTCAACGGGATCCCATGCCCAGAAACCTCCCCAACCCAATGTTTCATATGCCCAAAATCCACCAAGCATGATTCCAAATCCAAGAATGGCTGTTGCATATAATGTCCAGGGTAAAGCATGACGAACCCAATTTTGATAATCTCTTTTCAAAAGTCCTGCCATTGCTAAAGCAAATGGAGCACTCATTGCCGCAAATCCTGTAAACAAAATGGGTGGATGAATTGTGATCCACACATTATGCAATAATGGATTCAAACCTTTGCCATTTTGTGGAACAAAACCTTCAGCAACACCATCTTTGGCAAATGTTTCCCACACAAATGCAAATGGGTTTTTTATGACAAGCAAGAGCAGCAGAAATGATAAAATCAATGAATAGAATACCATTATTTCTGATTCCATGCCTTTTTTCTTTCCAAAGGAAGATAAAGCAACTCCGAGTAGAGCAACCCATAAGGTCCATAACATGAAACTTCCCTCTTGCCCCGCATAACCAGCCGCAAAGAGGTACCATGCTTGCAATTCTCTTGAAGAATAATTCCAGATATAATGATATTCAAACCGATGATTGAATACGAGCCAAAGGATACCCAAAAATGCAATCACAATTCCAATCGCTGTAAGACGAAAGAGCATGCGACCAATCTGAGCGGCTTGCTCATTGCCTCTCAAAGCGAATGCATAAAATCCGGTTGCGGTGAGAGCGGCAGCGAACAAGACATGGATTAGGACTTGACCGAGCATATAGTAATTATGGTTTGGGTTTAGATAAAGGGGATCCAAGCAATGGTGGCTTTGCCTGGGATTTTTGTTTTTTTTGTACTTCGATTGTTTTTACAAACAATGATGGTGAACTTGCAGATACAGGCACTCCACCGGATTCAGCACCACATACTCCATTGAAAATTCCAATGTCATTTGATGCAGCCATGATATTATTGAATGTTGTAAGCGGAGTTCCAATCAAATCAACACCTCTCACCAATTCATCAGGTCTGCCATCGGCATATATTTTATACACAACGAGCGGTTGCACATTAAATGCATTGGGAATGGTACGAGCTGTGAATGTAAAGCCACCTGAAATCTCAACAAAATAGAGACCATACTCTTTATTTTGCTGTTTGCATTCATTTCTCAATAAGGTGCGCAAAGAATCAAATGATACGGTTTGAGATGCCTGCACAAGGAGATTGGATTGTCTCGCGACTGGTCGCAAACCGGGCTGTCTTCTGCCATGTCCATTTGAAATAGGAAATGATTCAATTGGCGACCTGCTCATGAGAAAATTCTTGAATATTCCTTTTTCTACTGCAATAACTTTTTCTGCTTTGACACCTTCATCATCATATTTGTAATATCCGACTATGTCCTGACCATTCAATGTTTTCAATCCCGGATCAAATACAACATCGATGAAATCAGGCAAGATTTTTTTATTCAGGAATGATTTGAATGTTTGCGATGAATTTGGGTCCTTTTGTCTATGCCCCTCAACTCTGTGCCCAAATATCTCATGAAAGAAAACACCCGAAGCTGGGCCGGAAAGTATTGCCGGACCTGAAAATGTCTCTGCTAATGGTGCAAGACGGAGTTTACCGAGTGTTTCAATCATAGAGCGAATATCCGCTGATATCTTTTCTTCTGAAGGCAAATTCTCAGGGACAAATCCAAAATAACTTGAGAACAGTGGAAGCGTCATTCCATCATCGGCTTTAGTTGAAGCAGATGCAAATAAACGAACATTCGGTTCACTCTGGCGTATGATTGTTCCCTCGGAACTCACAAAGTATTTTGTGATGATGTCTGCCTGGAAAAACACTTCTCCTGTATAGATCTTTGGGTCAACTGAGAACAATGAGGACAATCTTTTGATTTTCTGAATCCACTGGATAGAATCAACCATAAATGATTGATCATTCTCGATGGATTCTATTGCCTGTAGTTTGGAAAAGTCTGCAGAACTATCTTCTTCTTTTACTTTAACAGCACGATTAGTCAAAACTTTTCCATATCTCTCAACTGCTTTTTTATACAGCTTATCTGTTGCATTCCACATGATGGATCGAAGTGCTTGTTCATCATCTGTCATGGGAAGTTCTATTCCGCGACCTGCTCCACCAAATTCGAAACGACTTCCTCTGATGGTATGTGTATTATCCAATTCATGATTGCCGACCCGAATATCAATATCCAATATTCGAGATAATGTGTGCTCTGTACTTTTGACATTGCCAAATACGGCATTCATTCGAATAGTTTTTGTTTCAGTTACGGCATAAGAAAGGAAATATGGAGGCGTGCTTTCTTTTGCAAGTCCATCCATAGTTCTTTTCATTTCTTTTTTCATTGCTTCAAGCAAAGGATATACCTCTGCATTCAAAACAGAAAATGAAAGACTGAAAAAGATGACTATTGCACAAAGACGCTTCATGATAATTCCAATTAAAAGCCACCAGAAATTGAAGTAATAACAACGGCAACATCAAGGGAACCGTTAAGTTTTCCTTCTTCAAATACCATGCGTGAATCTGGTGAACCTGCAGACAGTAGAGCATTCCGTATTGCTTGTATTCTGCTTTGCACCAAAGTTAATTCAACAGGAGTAGACTGAGTTTTATTTTTACTTCCCTTAGATTTTTTTGGAGTCTTTTCTTTTTTGCCTTTCGTTGCTTTCTTTGCCGAAGCACCAGCAGCAACAATAATCTTTACTTTCAAATGTTGCAGTCTTTTCAACATTTCAGGTAAAGTTGTAAAAAGATTGGACGAATTCGGTGTGGATTGTCCAGAAGAAAACACCTGATGTTGTTGAATGGTATCGCCCTTTGCAAAGACTTTTATCTGGAAATCTTGATTAATTTCCTGATAAGATGTGCCATTTGGTAAACGGAAATCTTGTTGAGAAACAAATATGTCACTTCTTTCAAATGACATCACATAATTCTTTCCCGGCTTAAGTGTCAATGTGAACTCACCATTGACAGTAGTTTTTGATTTTCCCGCAATATCATCTCCATCTTTTGCATAGACTAGCACCCCTTGAAGAGCATTCTTTTTTTGATCAACAACTTTGCCCTTAATCAAAAAGGTAACTCCCTGAGCAAATAGATTGCCACTTACGATTACAAATGCACTCAATAGTGCTGCAATCATATTTCTACCAAACATGTTTTTTCTCCCATATGTAAAAAATTAGAAAATATGTTCCATTACTTCTTGCTCGATGGCATACCCTTTATCCTTAGCATACCATGCATGTATATTCTTATAAATCTCCTCTTTGTCTAGGTTTTGCTGTTTTAAAGATTGGAAAAGTTCAGATGCAGGTATTGGTCTAGGACCCCAAACCCACAATTCTTCCCCATTTTCATCAGTTGCAATAAGCTTCGGAATACTCATTGAACCATTTGTCAAATATTGTTCTAACAATGCAGGATGAGCATCGCGCGGAACTATATGTAAATCGATATTACCTTTTGATTCTTGAGCAATTTTTGCAATCACCGGCAAAGACTGAGAAGAGTCTCCACACCAACCTTCAGTTATGACAAACCAGATTTGCTTCTGTTTCATTCCACTTAGTACATTCACACCTTTATCTGAAATCGAATAGGTTTTATCAACTCTAGAGCTTCTTGCCCAATTCAACTGATAATATCCACTCATTTCCTTTTGATGCTCAGACAACTCATCAACTGTCGCATGAGCAATGGCATGAAAACGCTGATTATATTCAAGAATTGTTTCAGACTTGTTTAGATATTCAAATGCGGGACTTTTCATATACTTTTACAATATTAGGGTGAACATTATGTAAAAATGCAAAAACAGCGTTATCATCACAGAAGCGGTGTTGTGTCTATTTATTGATTAAGTAGGAAGCTCAGCATCCACCTTTTTGGGGAAGATCAATGAAATCACTATCGAGGCCAAAAGCACAAACAAAACAAAGAGAAGGGCAATTTCAATTGGAATTTTATAAAATCCACTTATAATCATCTTTGTGCCGATAAAACTTAATATGATTGCTAACCCATAATTCAGATAATGAAATAAGCCTACGACTCCGGCTAATGCGAAGTATAATGAACGCAACCCCAGAATTGCAAATATATTGGAAGTGTAAACGATGAATGGATCTGGAGAAACAGCCAAAACAGCCGGAATTGAGTCAAGCGCGAATACCAAATCCGTGGTTTCCACCAATGCCAATACCATGAACAAAGGCGTAACAAATGTATACCCCATTTTTCGAACAATGAATTTGTCTTCGTGATAGTGTTTTGAAACACCAAAAAAACGACGCACCAATTTCAATGTCCAACTTGATTCCGGTTTAAACTCAACATCATCTTTAGAAAATACTAGTTTAAAACCGGTAAAGACAAGGAAGGCACCAAGGATATAAATGATAAAATGGAATTTGGCAAGAATTGCCACACCAACCACAATAAACAGTGCTCTCATGATCAAGGCACCAAGCACACCCCAGAACAAGACTTTGCGTTGGTATTTTTCAGGTACCTTGAAATAAGTGAATATCGTTAGAAATATAAAGAGATTGTCTACACTCAAGGATTTTTCAATAACATATGCAGTCATGAATTCAGTTGCCTGAACAGTCGATCTGTAGAACCAAATCCCTCCTGCAAAAATACAAGCTAATGCAATCCAAAATGCACTCCACCATAATGCTTCTTTTACGGATATGACATGTGCTTTTTTGTGAAAAACACCAATATCAAGAGCGAGCATGATGAGTATGAAAATGTGGAAACCTATCCACAGAAGGAGTTCATTGGACATAGCGAGATCGATTGGTGATGACGAGATAAAGAACAGAAAATACTTGAAGCAAAGTTCAATTTGTCAATCCTTTTACTCGCCCTTTCAAAATAGAAAGCAAGACGTCTGCAAAATAATCAATTTCACTATCAGAGATGTATATGTTTGGTGTAATTCTTATCCCATCAACATTTGCATACTTAATCGGCGTCGTTATGATGCGATGTGTGGAAAAAAGGTATTCACCAATTTTTGCATGATCAAACCCTTCAAAACGGAACACCATCAAGCCACACCATTGAGAAGGATCATTGATATTTGTCATGAAACTCACTCCGGGTTGATCCTTGATTTTATTGATCCAACGCATGTGGAGTGCTCTTAATCGCTCTGCTTTTTTTTCTAGTCCAACCCTCTCATTGAATGCCAATGCTTCAGTTACGGCATTATGCAATGCAGCGGCATGAGTTCCGATCTCTTCAAACTTTTTGATGGAATTATCCTGATCCGGATTGGCCGCCATTAAAGGCCAAATACCAGAAATCTTCTCCTTAGCCACATACAACATCCCATTTCCAACTGGAGCATAGAGCCATTTATGAAGCGATGTTCCAAAATAATCACATTGCAAATCCTTTTGTTGAAAAGGAAAATGGGCAAATGAATGAGCGCCATCTACGATACATTCTATGCCCAACTCTTTGGACATCAAACAAATATCCCTAATAGGAAAGATTTGTCCGGTGCAAAAAGCGACATGAGAAACATGAATGATTTTCGTATTTTTTGTCACCGCCTTTTTGAATGCTTTCACTATGTCTGAAGGGTCCATGACAGGGATCGATATTGGGATTTTCTTAAAAATAATGCCATCACGACGAACTCTTTGCTCCCAAGCTGTAATCATTCTGGGATAATCGAGTTCAGTTGTGAGTACTTCATCACCTTTTCTTAGTGGGATACCCATTTGTAGATGCTGAAGACTTTCACTCGCATTTCTCGTTATGGCGATTTCTTCTTCACTAACGCCAAACAATGATGATATTCCTTGGCGAACTCTCTCCAATCCTGGCTCTTGTTGTTGCCAGATATTACGTGCTGGGGCTTGATTGGCATAATCCAAACCGGTATGTAGAGCTTGCATGACAGATCTTGGACTCGGGCTTACCCCACCATTATTAAGATTGATCATCGTGCGATCCATAGGAAATTCTGTTCGAATGGAATGCCAGAAATCGTTATCATTCATGGATTTAGCTTCTATGGAGCTTAATTCTTGAAGTGAAGCAATGCTTTTTATCGGGGTGGCCAGCAGAAGGCTGCTTTTGAGAATTGTTCTTCTATTCATGCTCATCGGATATAATCCAAAATAATTATGGCGGAAATTATGAATAATTCCTGTTTTTTCAAGAATGAAATTTCAATGTTTCTATTCGATAGAAGAGCTATTCACAAATGAGGTAGTTTCATTGAAAAACACTTCTCAAAAAACCATGGCAAATAAGGGAAATATGATGTGGATAACCTTTAATTTTCGTATTTTTAAGACCATGGTAACCTATGCTTTTAGTGCATAATCATGGGATCATGTTTCAGAATGAAGCATACAATTCCATCTATATTCCAAGAAAAGGAAATGAAAAGAAGATTTTTTCTTCATACGATTGGAGCAGGGCTTTCAACCATCGGGCTATCTAGCCTAGATATGCAAGCAGGCAATGGCAAAAATGAATTTGTCAATGCTACTGAGTCAATTTTATCAAAAACACCTTCAAGTGGTAGTGACATTATTTCGCTTTTGCCTCCAGCTTTAAAAAAAGGTTCAACGATTGGCATAACCGCACCTGCAAGCGGTGTGGATAATGGTGAAATTCAGGAAGGTATTGCTTTATTAAAAGCAAGTGGATATTCAATTGTATTGGGAAATACACTCACGCGAAAATTCGGATACTTGTCTGCCCCTGATTCAGAGAGAGCAGCGGAGTTTATGGAATTTGTTGAACGACCAGACATCGACTGCATCTTGTGTGCACGTGGTGGTTATGGTGTCATGCGCATTCTTCCCATGTTAGATTTCAGTGTGATTAGAGCAAATCCCAAGATCATCATCGGCTATAGTGATATAACAGCACTTTTGGTTGCAATTACAAAATTGAGCAATGTGATCACATATCATGGGCCTGTTGCCTCTTCAACATTCGATTCATTTACGGTTGATTATTTCAAGAAGGCCCTGTGCAAGCCATATTCAGAAGATAATGACATAACAGCAAAGAATGAGGACTTCGTGCCAATCACATTTAGTGATTCACGCATCACCACACTTACCGAAGGTGTTGCAAAAGGACGCTTGACCGGTGGCAATTTATCAATGATTGTGGCAACATTGGGGACTCCTTATGAAATCGATACAAAAGACTCATTGCTTTTTTTGGAAGATATTGCCGAAGAGCCCTATCGCATTGACAGAATGCTAACTCAATTGTGGCTGGCCGGAAAATTGCAACAATGTTCGGGAATCATTCTTGGTCAATTCAAGAATTGCGAAGCAAAAAGAATTCCGGGATTTGAAGTTTCCTTTTCATTACAGGAAGTGCTTCAATCAAGAATCACCTCTCTAGGTATTCCGGCTGTATATGGATTGCCAATTGGACATGTCAAAAGCAAAATGACCATCCCTCTTGGGGTAATGGCAGAACTAAATGCAGCAGGAAAATCGTTTACAATCATGGAACAGCCGGTAGCTTTCACCTAAATCGGTGATAATTGTTACTTTTCCATGATTGATTTGTCTCTTAAAGTTGGATCCATGCCGGCAGCAAGGCATGATTTACGTCGTTACTTACATTATTTCATAAAGAATGGAGAATCATCTATGATTCTGTTTTTCCGCTCAATCATGATTTGCACTTTGATAACTCTTGGCATTGGAAACTCCTATGCACAGAACAGATTCAATGTGTATACCCCTGATGCTGAAAAGTTTCCCAAAGTGCGTGCTTTTTATGAAGCCGCGGATTTGAACAATGTTCCAATTCCCGGTATTACCGCAGGAGATTTTCGCATTGTAGAAAATGGAATAATCATTCCTGCCGCCAATATCACACAAAAATGCTCAACCATCATTGATGGACCCGAATTAAGTGTTGTACTTGTCATTGACAAGAGCGCTTCAATGTCAGAGCAAGTAGGTTCAAGACCTGAGGATACTCGCTTTCGATTTGTGAAACAAGCCTCAAAATTATTTGTGAGCTTGTTGAATTTCATCGGAAGAACGAAAGTTTCTGTTGTTTCATTTGATGGTCAATCCTATTTGGAACATGACTGGTCGAATAATAGAAATTCTATCTTGAAGGCAATCGACTCAATTCAACTTGGCTCTGCTACGTATTATGATCCCCCACTCCTTCATAAGCAATGGGGTGCGATCACACTTATCAAAGACAGATATGTGAGAGAAAATCTTCCTGCCACTGTAAAAAAAGTGATTATTTTCTTGACTGATGGAGAGCCGAATAGACCTCCAACCAGAGATACCATTCGAAAAGAACTTCTCGATAATGGCATTGCATTTTATGCCATCACTGCATATACCGGCATGAATAAAGATCTCGCAACTTGGGCTGACATCACAGGCGGCGATCATTATGAAGCCAATTCAAAAGATGCATATTCCAAACTTCAAGAGATTTTCACAGAGATTGCTAAAAAATTGCAAGCAAAAGAAGTGTGTTATCTTGAATGGGAAACACAGATGGGTTGTAATGAAGAAAGCAGAACAAGAACAGTCCATATTACATTGCAGAAAAACATAAATATTACCGACACTTCCACATATCAAGCTCCGCCGAGCAGCGTGATGGAATTGGCGGTAAATCCACCGATTGTGTCATTTGGAAACCCGGCGGTCAATGGTTCAATTGATAAAACAGTCAATGTTTCCGCAAAGAATGGCAAACTTGTCATTACAGCACCACCACCTACTCCTTCAGGTACGGCAACATTTACCGTAACTGCATTCAATGGAAATGCTTGGAATGGCTCAACACCACAAACAATTGACTCCGGAAAAACAGCAATAATTGGCGTTCGTTTCACACAAGGTTCAACACTTGATTTTAGACAAAGCGGGCTTAGAATCGAAGGTGTTCCTTGCGACCCACCGCTCATTCCACTTGTTGGAGGTGCTGCTGATATCGTATTGTTGGATCCAATCAATTCGGAAATTCGTTCAACATGTAATGATCTTACCATCTTGTGGGGCGGTGTTGATTCAACACAAGAAGTAATCATTCAGTATAGTTCTGACAATGGTGCGAATTGGAATTTGCTGACAGATAAGGGCACTGGTTTGAAATATGTGTGGTCATCAGATGAATTGAAAAAACTCAGCACCAAAGGTCAATATAAAGTTCGCGTCGGCTTACCACCATCAAAAACATATGTATGGGCAAAAAGCTTAGGCGGTACTTTAGCTGATTCCAGCGTAAGCATTGCACTTTCTCCTGATGCACAAAATTCATATATCGCCGGCACATTCGAAGGAGTTGGCTCTTTTGATGGCAAGCCCATGAGTAGTGTTTCGGGTAGCAAGGATGGATTTTTTGCCAGACTTGATATAGGTGGCAATGTAGATTATGTAAAAGGGATTGGTGGCCCGGGTGCAGATGCCATTGCAGGTATTGCTGCAGGTGATAATCAAATTGCATATGCAACCGGACATTTTATCGGTGATGCAACATTTGGATTTGTCAATAAGCGCGCCACCAGTTTAACAGGTAGAAACTTCTTCATGACTCGCATTGAACCGGATGGCGGTACAGTGATTGTACAAGTTTTGGGTTCTACAGCAACCAATCCTACTGCCGAGGCCTATGGAGAGCGCATTGCATGGGAACCATTTGAAAAACGCGTCTATGTTGAAGGTCAATTCAAAGGTGTTATGACAGCAACTATGCGTGATGGTACCAAAGCAACAATTACGAATAGAACACAGCCATTGGTATGGAGACCATTTACAGCAGTGTTCGACCCCTCCGGTAATTGGCTTGATTTACAACCATCGAAAACAGCAGGCAAACCATATACAACACTTTCTGCAACAGACAAAGACGGCTGCCTCTATGAGACAGGTTCATTTACGGGTTCGATAACAAGAAATCCCGGTAATAGAACATTGAATTCTGCAGGTCAAGCAGACGGATTTATCACAAAATTCTGCGGCACTCCTTCTAGTCAATCATCAAGTTTGGTTCCATTCCCTCTTGCAAAAGCACGTTTATATAGCATTGATTCCAATATCCGTTTCAATGTTGGAGTTACTGCTGTTGGAACGCCAAAAGACAAAGTCCTCAGCACAGGTATTTGTAATGATGGCAATTTGGATACATTCATTGATAGCGTTAGTGTCTCAGATCCACAATTCAGTTTGAAATCAGTATTGAATGGTCGTCTCTTCCCTTCAGTAAACTGCGATACGGTTCCTATCGAAGTATTGTTCACACCCACTTCGGAAGGAGAGCACTGCGCAACTGTTACATTTTATGCAACTTGTTCACCAGTTGTTAAAATGACGATTTGTGGTACTGCCGTTGAACCATGCGATTATATTCATGTCACAGATACTGCTTTTGCCAATACACTTGTTGGCAGCAAAAAGTCCATGACAATCACAAAGGCAATTGCCAATACAAGCAAGATCTTCATCAATGGGAAATTGTCAATTACAGGTGCAAATCCAAATGATTTTGCGATAACTGCATTTCGAATGATTGATAAAAATGGAAATGCCGCACCCGGCGACTTGAATTCCAAATTATTCACCATCAAACCTGAAGGACATTTGGAAATTACTGCAGAATTTTCTCCAACAGCCGTTGGCAAGAGATTTGCTTCGATTGATTTGAATCTCGACACCGTATGTGTTGAGTCAAAAGTTCAATTGTCCGGTGAAGGTGAAGCACAGCTTACAGCATCTGCAACTGATGCCATTTGGGGCTGCGTTCCAGTTGGAGGAAAAGATCGTAAAGATGTCGTTATTACAAATGACGGCAATAGCGAACTCACCATTACTGGTATATCACTTCAGAAAAACAATGGTACATTTACATTAATCAATCCGCCGGCACCGCCAATCAATTTGACAAAGGGTCAGACAGTAAATGTGACTGTGGAATTCTCACCAACTGTAAATGGCACCAATCTTTGGGATTCTGTTTTGGTGACAGCTGCATCTAAAGTCGACCCCAGTATCAAAGCACCTAACTTCGGCGCACGCGTCCAAGGTGATGGCTGTATTGGTCTTCCGGAATATTCCAGAAACTGTTTTGATGATACGCGCATTGGAACCTTATCAGCTCCAAAAGCAAATGCGCTTGTGATTAAGAATGCAGGTCAAGGACCATTGAAAGTTCTTTCAATAAAACCAATACCTCCATTGGCATTTGAAACGTTTAATCCAACAGGTCCTTTTGAGATACAAATGAATCAATCACAAAATATCTCTGCAATCTTTATTCCTCGCAAAAAAGGTATCGACAGTGGGTTTGTTGAAATATTGACAGACGCAAGTGCAAAACCAGATACCGTCTCTGTTTGTGGTACAGGTTCTTTGCCTGATACTGTCATAATATTTGCCACAGTCAATGCATGCGAAACACCTGTTGTGTTATTGCCCTATCCAAATCTTAGCAGCTATCCAATTCAAACATCGAATTCAATATCCGGAGATACTTCATCGTTCAGTATCAATCCACTTGGTAATTTCACCATACCTGAGAAAGCAAATCACAATTATGTGATTGCATATACCCCTTCAGGTCCGGGAGAAGATACAGTTACCGCACAGCTTGGTGAGCGTACTGTAAAAGTGATTGGAAAAGCTAACACACTTTCAATGATGATAACATCATCAATCAATCCTGCAGAAGTAATACCAGGACAAAAAGCTACTTTTAAAGTCAACTCTGCAATTCAAGGAAATATTGGTACAGCAAATATCAATTCCATGGACATACAACTCAATTATGATCCAACAGACTTGAAGTATACCGGAGTTCTTCGCTCTTTGAATGGATGGACTTGGACAGCATCTCAGTCAGGCAATATCCTTACTGTTTCCGGTTCGGGTTCACCAGGCCTTACAAATAACAAAGATTTGTTTGAGATTGATTATGATGCATACTTGGGTGATTCAACTGCATTTAAAATTGATGTCGAAGCGGTCACAACACCTATGCTTGCAAAATGTCTTGAAATCAAATCCACAGATGCTTCAATCAAGCTGGCACCAATATGTTTTTCCAATGGTAGATTCATTCGTGGATCCGGATTGGCATATTCTTTTGGAATTTCAGGAAAGCACCCTGTAACAGATATTGCCCAAATCGACTATTCAATTGGTATATCCGGTAAAACTGTGATTGAATTGTATAATTCAATGGGAGAAAAGATTCATACTTTGCTCCAAGGATTTGTACGCGAAGGTGAATATCAATTAAGCATTGATGCTCAAGCCCTTCCCGCAGGTATGTATACATGTTTGATAAAATCCGGACCCTATTCCTCGCAAGTCCCGCTCATCATTTCAAAGTGATGATTCAAAAAAAGAGCCCGTTATTAGTAACGGGCTCTTTTTTTTATTTCTGTTCAGGGATTTCTTTATATGTCACTCTGTGATGTCGCATCCCCAGAAGATTCTTCACGAATGATTCTTTTATCTCATTGATTTCTGCCATTGTCAGCGGACATTCATCAAATTGTCCATCAATCATTCGTTCATTCACCAAGCCATCAAGAATCGTTTCAATATCTTCCTTTGTTTCAGCATTCTGCAATCGAACAATTGCCTCGGCTGCATCTGCCAACATAAGAATTCCTGTTTCTTTTGTATTTGGTTTTGGACCTGAATATCGATAATCATCTTCATTCACAACGGTTGGTCCTTCACCTGAATGAGAACGCTCCAGTGCTTTGGCATAAAAATGTTTGATGAGCATTGTTCCATGATGCATTGGTATGAAATCAATAATTCTTTGTGGCAATTTATATTCTTTTGCCAATTCAATTCCATCAATGACATGCTCTTTAATGATAGAAGCACTTTTCTTTGGTGAGAGATGATCATGCTTATTTTCAATATTGATTTGGTTTTCAACAAAATATTCAGACTTAGGAATTTTTCCTATGTCATGGTAAAATGCACCAACTTTTGCGAGCAAAGCATTAGCATGAATTGATAATGCTGCGCTCTCTGCCAATCGAGCAATAGTCATAGTATGCTGAAAAGTACCAGGAGCTTTTTCATTCATTTCAATGAGCAATGGATGTTCAAGAGAGTCATATTCATCAAGTTTTAAGTCTGTGGTAACCGGGAATATTCTTTCAAGAACATATAATACTGCAAAAGTGAAGATTGGTGAGAAAACAGCATTAATACCAGAAACGATGAGTTGAGGAAGAATCTCACCGAAGCCCAATGATCGCTCAGCTCCAACTGAAAGAATACTTAATGAAAAACCCAAAAACACATAGGTAATCGAAGCAAATAACTGCGTTCTTGATTGAATATCTCTCACACTATATGCAGCAACCATTCCACCAATCATCATTGCAAGGCCAACAGAATAATCACTTCCCCGAACACCTGCAATCAATAGAGCCATCACCACTGTACTATAAAATGCTGTTCTCGAATCATAAAGAATTGCTATCAACATAGACAAAGCAGGTACAATCACACCATATTCAAGGGGATATGTACTGTTGGAATACACGGTTATCCATGCCAATATGGGTGCTACCATCACAATACCGAATAAACCAAACAACTTTTGATTATTGACAAAAATGGAAGGCCTGATGAAATATAAATACAATATCATCATTGATAGGATTAAAAATGAATGCCCGATACTACCCAGAAGAATAATCCATGAATAGGAATTATTACCAGTATTGGCTCGATTATTCACATAAGATTGAACTTTCAGAGCAGAAAGTCGGTCAAAACGATCTCCTTTACGAATAAGAATTTCTCCTGCTCTTACAATTCCCAAAGTAGTCGGTACAGAGGTTAATCTTCCCTGCTTTAATTCTTGGGTTAACTCTTTTGAAACTACATATCTCGGAATCATTACTTGAAACAACACCTTTTCAACTTTCTCAAGGACTTGCATTTGCAAGCGATCTCCAAAAAGATTCGCCAGAAATTTGTCCAATTGAACAGAATCCGAAAAGGTTGATTTTATCATTGGAACATCAACGCGCTGAGATGTCCGAATAAAGATGGTATCGGACAGATTTGACAGATTTGCAGAAATCAATGGGCGGGTATCATAAAACTCTTGTAATAGGTCAACTTTACTTTTAGAAAGTGTTTGTGCAATCACTTTCTTTACCTGTGCATTGATGGCATCCAAAGAAGTTTTCACTTGATCACTCAATGAATTCATATCATTAAGAGAACCACCGTCACATGCATTAACAAATGCAGATAATAGTCGATCAGCATCGTTTTTAGCATTTGCATTCTCAAGGACTATGTATGGAGTAGAGTCAAGAATATATTGTCTATCCCTTTCTATCTCTGATTCAGGCCGTAAAATTGCAAAAGGAAACTCCGCTTTTATGGATTCATTCATCCATAAAACACCTGTATTCACCTGCCGAACATCTTCTCCATTTTCATTGATTGCCCTTTGATTTGGGAACATTAATCCAATGAGTACAACTATTCCCATCAGAATGAACACGCGAAGTATTTTTGATGAAGAACCGGACATATCGATATCTACATCTTGGTTTTCAGTGCTTTTCAATTGTTCGAATAATGTCTTTTGTTTTGCCATGATATTTGTCACCTGGTATTATCAATGGAATATTGGAATGCACATTGCCATGAAAATCCCAAATTCAAGTGATAGAATAAATCTATGTTTAGTGAAAATGAATCAATCTTCGTATTCATGCCAACGGATCCTGATCGATGCAATCCGGAAAAACCAAGATGCATGTCAACTTCATGAGTAAAATCATACTTCATTCTTGGTCTGAGTCCTGTACCGAAAGACGAAGAAACAATATCCAAATCAAGCATAAGTTCGTCAATTGGTACAAATCCACAACCAAATGTAATCATTGGATTATTGATGTCTTGCCATCGCCCAATTGAAGTGAACATTGTCGGCGTTTCGAAAATACATGCAATTCTCACATTATCATCAATAATCAAGAGCGTTCCAACAGCAATATTGAATTCCATGCATTGCAATGGAGCTTCATACACTGATGCAAAATCGGATTTCAGGGTCA
Source organism: Candidatus Kapaibacteriota bacterium (assembly GCA_049426725.1). Taxonomy (GTDB): domain Bacteria; phylum Bacteroidota; class Ignavibacteria; order Kapaibacteriales; family UBA961; genus UBA961. The sequence goes on along the minus strand of JBMSYN010000006.1, from coordinate 53,813 downwards.
TACCTGCAAGAAAAGGCAAATCATGCCCCTTCCAAGCACTTGACACTTCAATCTGTAATGATGTAAAGTCTTCAAATTTCATGAATTGAGAGTGTCCATGACTCATAAACAATGCAGTATCCATAGGAATCATGCCACATATCCCAAATTGTGTGAACTCTTTGATTCCGTATCGGTTGGGTTGTATCAACATTCCATAGTGAGGAGGATTATCAAGACCAAGCAAAGCCGGGTTTAATATTCCACAGTTCAAAGATTGTGTGAGACCCACCGAATTGCCAAGCATTGCCGAAAGAGTGCTTTGTCCGCCAGCTGAAGACATCATAAAAAAGTTGCCGATGCACAGCAAGCATAGTATTTTCGTAACAAATATTAGTTTGATTTTAGGTCTTTTCATATAATGCGAACATTCATCTTTTCCCTGATATTCTCTGCACTTCAATTTCTCCCATTATTGCATGCGCAAGAGATTGCTTTACAAGTGAATGTGGATCTTCAAAATATCCCATTTGATAGTCGGATAGACATACAGAATCTGAAACAGGATTTGCTCAATTATATCAATAATCAGCGGTATGCCGATGAAGATTGGGACAAACCCAAAGTACCTGTTGACATAGGGATAACAATTACCTCGAGAGGTCCAAATAATACCTATACAGGCATCCTCACAGTCATGGCGTACACCGTTCTTGAAAATGGATCAAGATCCATCATGATGAGAGCAATGGACAAGCAATGGTCATTTGAATATGCACCGGGGAATATGATGTCTTTCCAGTCAAACAGATTCAATACTTTGTCCTCACCGATTGATTTCTATATGCTCATGGCAATCGGGATGTTTCTTGACACTTATGCAGAACTCGATGGCACGCCTTTCTATGAAAAGGCAAAAATCATTTGCAGAGCAGGTGCGGGTGCAAACATATCGGGTTATCCAACAACACCTGATCCATCTGTTCCCTCTAAACTTGGTTTTTCAACAGAAGCTACAGACTTGCTTTATGAAGAATTCAGAAAATTGATATTCTCCTATCATTTTGATGGTCTGGAAGCGGTAAATGCAAATAAAGCACAAGGCCTTCCTTTGCTTGCAACAGTGATTGAACAAATGAATCAATTCAAGAAAGCAAAGGTGACAATGCGAAGTCAATTCATGGAGTCTTTTTTTAATTCTAAGTTTCAGGAATTAGCTGATTTGTACAAAGGATATCAAGATCCGGAATTGTTTACAAATCTCTCACAGTTAGATCCGGCAAATTCTTCAGTCTATCAGGCAGCTCGAGAAAATAGATGAATACTCACAAGATTGATCTTCGAAGCGATACATTAACAACCCCAACAGACGAAATGCGACAAGCAATGCTAAATGCAATTGTTGGTGATGATGTTTATGGAGAAGATCCAACAGTCAATCGATTACAAGACATGATAGCCGAACTCTTTGGCAAAGAGGCGGCTCTTTTCGTTCCCACCGGTGTCATGGGAAATCAAATTGCTATTGCGGTCCATACGAACAAAGGTGATGAAGTCATCGTTGAATCGGAATCACATCTGTTTCATTATGAAACAGCTGCACCATCTGTCATATCTGCAGTTCAAATGCATTGCATACCGAGTAAGAAAGGCGAAATGTCTTTGGATGATATTTCGCAGGCAATTCGAAGTTCAGAGTATTATTTTCCTGAAACTACATTGATTTGCATTGAACAGACACACAATAGACATGGCGGTACAGTGCTTTCATTGGACTATATGGAGTCTCTGCAAGAATTGGCAAAAGATCGCAAAGTTCCTGTGCATTGCGATGGAGCACGCATCTGGAATGCATGTGAGGCTTCAGGTGTTCAACCACATGAATATGCAAAGCATGTGGAAACGCTATCTGTTTGTTTGTCCAAGGGTTTGGGTGCGCCGGTAGGTTCACTATTCATTGGAACAAAAAAACATGTTCAAAAAGCACTGCATTGGAGAAAGCTCCTAGGTGGCGGCATGAGGCAAATAGGATTTCTTGGAGCTGCCGGCATTCATGCTGTAGAATATCATCGGGATAATCTTAAAGTAGATCATTATCACGCGACTACTTTTGCAAGGATGATTCAAGAGCGGACACATGTTCGAATAGCAAATTCTTCCGGAACAATCGATACCAATATCGTCATAATTGATTGTGGAGAATCACCATCGTCTACTACATTACAAACTGCTTGTGCAAAAGAAGGTTTATTACTTTCTTCAGGTAGAGGAAATTATTTGCGAGCAGTATTCTACAGAGATATATCAATAGACGATGTCAATAATGCGGTAGATATTTTTTGTTCTTGTTATACCAAACTGAAAAGTAATTCATGAATCAAGAACATTCCCGCATAGTAGTACTTGATCCTTCGCTTTTTACCCATTCTTTGGAAGGAAGAGTAAAAACATTTGAAGTAGATAGGCAAAACATCGTACATAATGTCATCTATATGTATTGGCTAGAAAATGCAAGAGTAGAATATGTTCGAGCAATTGGAATCAATATAACTTCTCGAACATTCATTGATGATCTTACATTTGTGGTTGCGAAAACCGAAGTACAATATCTTGCTCCTGCATTGTTTGATCAAGAATACAGCATACTCACCAGAATTCCATCCATTGGTAATACATCATTCGTATTTGAGCAATTGATTCAACTGAAGGATAAACCACATCAACTTGTGATGGCAACGTCAATTTTAGTCCAATTGGATCCACAATCAAGACAGCCAATTCCAATTTCAAAAGAGTTTCGAGATTTGGTTTCTTCTTATGAAATTCATTCAAAAGTCATTGGGGCATAAATGCGAATTCATGTTTTGTCGATTTGCTTTGTTCTCGCTTTTTGGACTACATTATTCTCGCAAGAACAGCCCACATGGTTTTTGGGTCCATATGGATCACTTTTACAATCAATTCACAAGACTGATTTTATTTCTTTACCGGGTTATCCAACTTGCTGTACTGAAAATAGATCGGGAATGGGATTAGGTTATGATATTGGATTGCTTATGCATATTCCAATACAAGAGTATGGATTCAGACTATTTGCAGGAATCAATAATCCATCTGCCACCATTTTTTCTGATGAAAAAATTGGCAATCAATTTATAAGAAATAATCTGCCTCCTTTTGATTCCATCACTCGCGAGATTATCGTTAGGCATGAAATAGATGCCAATATCACCGCTTTCTCATTGCGTCCAATGGCTACATATTCCATTTCATTTGGTGGAGATTTGATGGCCGGATTCGGATTGTCATATATTCTCTCACATTCATTTTCCCAACGCGAAAAGCTTCTATCACCTGATAATGCATCCTTTGCAAATGGAAGAGGCGTTAGAAATGAATCAGCTGGTAATATCCCGTCGATATCTATGTTTCAATCATCATTCATCTTAGGATATTCTCATAATGTTCCCATTTCAAAAACCTCTCGTCTGATACCATTTATTGAATATCATCATCCATTGCAATCATTGACTTCCTATACATGGAATATCCAAAAATTACAACTCGGAATGGCACTCAATTTTGGTATCATCCCATCAAAAGAGACTGTTATTCACATTGATACAATCATCCAAAGAGATACAGTGCTAAGAAGTTCTCCGATCATTGCACAAGATAGCATTGGTTTATTGGGTAGAAACACAACAATTGTCAAGGGAATTGAACAATATGGAATTCGAGTTGATACGATGAATATCAACGAATCATATATTCAATTTAGGAAAGTTGTCTCTACATTGAATGGTGATATTATCGCAATGGGCATCGACAATAATGGTGCATTGATTCCAAAACCAATCATCAGAATAGAGGAATGGGAACAAGTTGAAACATTTCCTTTGCTTCCCTATATCTATTTCGATGAGTCTTCAGCAGATTTGGGTGGAACTTCGCAGCATCTTCTTCTTCCATCGGAGACAACCCGTTTTCATGAAGACTCATTACCATCTTCGACGCTGGATATCTATCGCGATCTGCTCAATATCATAGGAAAGCGAATGAAAGAAGAAGATGGCAATCTTACCATTTCAGGATATAGAAATCAATCCATACAAGAGTCTTCTACAGAACTTTCAAAATCGCGAGCACAATCTATTCAATCATATTTGACAAGTACATGGGGGATAACCCCAAATCGTATGAAAATACAATTTGGAGGATTACCCCTTTTCCCAACAAATGAAGATTTCAAAGAAGGGCTCGAAGAAAATTCCAGAGCAGAAATACAATCCAATGAATCGGCTCTTTTATCACCTTTAAAAAAGAGGACTGTCATCAAGACAATGAACCCTCCTTTTTTGACATTGAAACCATCAATCAGCAATGATACTCCAATACATTCATGGAATATCGCAATTGAAGATTCAAAAGAAATGGTGCATTCGATATCAGGAATAGGAAATCTACCTGATTCAATGTTTAAGTGGAAAATTTCACCAAATGACAATATGCATAGTGAGCCATTGATTATAACATTTTCCGTTATTGATACATTCGGGATAAATCACAAGTGGACAACCTCTACCTCTACGGATCGCATCACATTGAAAAACAAGCAGGAATTACGTATCAATGATACATTAATTGAGAGATTTGCCCTCATATTGTTTGAATTCAACAAATCAACCCTCAGTCCTGCTAATCAACAAATAGCCAAAATGATTCGCGAATCTATAAAAGAGGAATCTTTGGTCAAGATTATTGGCCATACAGATCTAAGTGGGAGTAAAGACTATAACTTCACCCTATCCAATGCCAGATGTAAGGAAGTTCAGCGGTTTTTGGGCTTAAAAGACAATAAGATAGAACTAGTCCCTCTTGGCGGTGGCGATCCCCCATTTGAGAATAATACCCCTCAAGGAAGGGCTTATTCGAGGACAGTGTTCGTTGAAATCAGGACACCCATTAATTCATTCGATAAATAAACATATTTCCTTACGAGCATTCACTCCAATTCTCTAAATTTGTCACATATACAAATTTTTTCTGTTTCCGCCTCGGATAGTCCCGCATGTCGTATACCAAATTGTCTGCTCCTGAAAAAGGTCAAAAAATCTCCGTCAATTCCGACGGTTCATTAAATGTCCCTAATAATCCTATTATTCCATTCATCGAAGGTGATGGCACCGGCCCTGACATTTGGGCAGCATCCGTAAGAGTGATGAATGCAGCGGTAGAAAAAGCCTATGGTGGGACAAAGAACATCGAATGGTTTGAAATCTATGCAGGTGAAAAATCCAATGAAGTGTATGGTCCAAATACCTGGCTTCCAGAAGATACTTTAACTGCTCTCAGAGAATATGTTGTTGGTATAAAAGGTCCGCTCACAACACCTGTAGGTGGAGGCATTCGCTCTATCAATGTTGCGCTAAGACAAATGATGGATTTATATGTTTGCTTGCGTCCCGTGAGATATTTCAAAGGCGTTCCCTCTCCGGTGAAGCATCCTGAATTGGTGGACATGATCATCTTCAGAGAAAATACCGAAGACATTTATGCAGGGATTGAATTTAAGGCGGGTGAACAAGATACAGCTCAGTTCCTGGAATATCTAAAGACTCAATTCCCTGCTTTTCACAAAAAAATTCGATTTGGTTCTGAATCCCCTGAATTTGTAGGTCTCGGAATCAAACCGGTTTCAGCACCCGGTTCAAAACGTCTTATTCGCGCAGCGCTCAAGTATGCCATTTCTCAAAACAGAAAGAGTCTCACACTCGTTCATAAAGGCAATATCATGAAATTCACTGAAGGTGCTTTCAGAGATTGGGGCTATGAACTCGTCAGAGAAGAATTTTCCGATGTGGCGGTTGGCTGGGATGATTGCGGTGGCAATCCCGGAAGCAAACTACTTGTGAAAGACTCAATCGCTGATGCATTCCTTCAGCAGATTCTCACAAGACCCTCGGAATACGATGTTATTGCCACAATGAATCTTAATGGTGATTATATCAGCGATGCATTGGCAGCTCAAGTAGGTGGAATTGGTATTGCACCCGGTGCAAATATCAATTATGATAATGGCTATGCTATTTTCGAGGCTACGCATGGGACTGCTCCCAAATATGCCGGACTCGATAAAGTCAATCCGGGGTCGGTGATTCTTTCCGGTGAAATGATGTTCCGATATCTTGGCTGGAATGAAGCAGCAGATTTGATTGTGAAAGGAATGGATGGAGCTATCTCCGCAAAAACTGTAACCTATGATTTTGCACGTTTGATGGAAGGTGCAACCGAAGTGAGTTGTTCAGCATTTGGCGAAGCCGTCATCAAGCACATGTAATATTTTCGCGATGATTTGGGGAGACGCGTATTAGCAAGGCATTCGCGTCTCTTTTTTTATACACATATACTATTGCATCGAACATGGCAGCAAAGAAAACGAAATATATTTTTATTTCCGGTGGCGTCCTTTCCTCACTTGGCAAAGGAATAGCATCCGCATCTTTGGGACTTTTGCTCAAACAAAGAGGATTGTCTGTCACAATCATGAAATTTGATCCATATATCAATGTTGATCCCGGCACAATGAATCCTCAACAGCATGGCGAAGTATATGTCACTGATGATGGAGCTGAGTGCGATCTTGATTTGGGTCATTATGAGCGATATCTCGATGTCGATGGAACAAGAGCTAATTCAGTTTCCTCAGGCCAAGTATATTTCGAGGTCATTCAAAGAGAAAGACAAGGCCAGTATTTAGGTAAAACAGTTCAGGTTATTCCTCATATCACTGATGAAATCAAGCGAAGAATGACTATCTATGATAAAATGTTTGATATTGTTATTATCGAGATTGGTGGTACGGTTGGTGATATTGAATCTTTGCCATTCATGGAATCAGTCCGACAACTCTGCATGGAAAAGGGGCCAAAGAGTACATTGAATATTCACTTAACATATGTGCCCTATATCAAGTCTGCCGGTGAGCTTAAAACAAAACCGACACAACATTCCGTGAAAATGCTCATGGAAATGGGTATCAGACCAGATATTCTCCTCTGCAGAACAGAGCAGCCCATAACAAAGGAATTACGAAGCAAAATAGCATTGTTCTGCAATGTTGAAGAAGACTCTGTTATCGAAGTCTTGGATGCTGATACAATCTATGAAGTACCAATGAGCTTGGCAAAACGCAGTTTAGATCAAATCGTATTGAGAAAGTTTTCCGTTTCGCCAGGTAAAATTGATCTTGATACATGGACGAAATTTGTCAACAGAATCAAACAACCAAAACATACTGTTAACATTGCTCTTGTTGGAAAGTATAATCAAGTGAAAGACTCATATAAAAGTATTCTTGAAGCTTTTGTTCATGCGGGAGCAATCAATAATGCAAAAGTTGAAATCACTTGGATTGACTCTGAGTCTATCACTAAAAGTAATGTCGCTTCAGTTTTAAAAGGAATGCAAGGGATTCTTGTTGCCCCTGGCTTTGGTTCAAGAGGAATCGAAGGAAAAATCGAAACGATTCGTCACGCCAGAGAACAAAAGATTCCCTTTTTCGGAATATGCTTAGGCATGCAATGCGCAGTGATTGAATTTGCCCGCAATGTGGCAGGAATAAAAGATGCCCATTCTGCTGAATTCAAAAAAGGAAAAGATTTGGTGATTCATTTGATGTCCACACAAAAACAAGTTACCGACAAAGGCGGGACAATGCGATTGGGATCTTATCCATGCACTATAAGAAAAGGCACCATCGCTCATGCTGCCTATGGTACTGATACGATCAATGAGCGTCATAGACATCGTTATGAGTTTAACAATGCCTATAGAAAGACTCTTGAAGATCATGGCATGAAGTTAAGCGGTGTTTCCCCCGACACAACATTGGTAGAGATCATTGAATTGAAAAATCACCCATGGTTTGTGGGCGTGCAATTCCATCCGGAATACAAATCAAGAGCTGTAAAAGGGCATCCACTCTTTATCAGTTTTGTGAAAGCTGCTCTTCAGAAAAAGTAAAGATCATCTAAATGTTTGACCTTTCCATTGAACATCTTTTTTTAGAAGTAAGATAGCCACCATTATCTCTATGAAAATCATGAACAACATCCCCGGAATAATCCAAGGAAGTTGATTGAATCTTTTTAGAGAATGCAATGAAGGTAAGATAAGCAAACAATCACAAGCAACCCTCATTGCCAGCATAAGCCCAATCCCCTTTATGTCTCCATGCACGATGGAGAAAAGTAGTCCTCCCCAAAAAATAACAGCAAAGACAACGAATAAATGTTTTTTCCAACCCAAAGCTTCCGATCCTCGAACCCAACGATGTTGCTGACTTACGAAGCTTTTCCAATCAGGACATGGCATCGTACTGACTGCATTGTTTGCATTGATGGGATAGTGAATCTCATATCCACTTCTTGAAATCATTTGCAATAATTGCAAATCTTCAGTTACAGAAAATGGGATGCCCGGGTATCCACCAACTTCTTCATAAACCGATTTTCTTATCGACAAATTATTACCAAAACAACCTAAGGGCATTCCCAAAGCCAAGCCTGCCGATGCAAGAGTATGGTTCATCAGCCATTCCATATCTTGCAAATGATGAAATACAGAAGATGCAGAAATGGTGGTAAAGCCGGCAATCATTGCTATCGAATCACGATCATACATATTTTTCACTGATTTAACCCATTGAGTTGAAAATGTACAATCAGCATCAGTCATCATGATGATATCACCCGAAGATTCAAGAATTCCCGCATGCAATGCTCCTGGCTTTCCACGAAGATTTCCTGTTCTTTCATCTATTAATTCAATGCACTTAATGCGTTTGTCAATCTCTAAATATGCATTAATTACGTCTTGAGTGGAATCATGAGATCTATCATTGACGATGATGATTTCAATATCATCACCTTTATTTTGAATCAGTGATTCTAAACATTTGGGAAGGTGTTCTTCTTCATTTCTTGCGGGGATGACTATCGAAACAGTGAGGGAGTTATCGGTATATGCTCTGGAGCCAATTCTTCGGGATCGAAAAACTCCCACAGCAAAGAACAATGTCTTTGCAAAAAAGAGAGTCAGAACGAGGTCTATAACAGACATACGATCACTCAAAAATTGAAGGCCGGTAAAAGAAAAAACTATGTATGCAAACCTGTTGCAAGCCTACCAATGCTATGATATTCGAATCCTTCTGTTGCGATGACTTCTGGATCAAACAAATTACGTCCATCAAAAATCAATTGATTCTTCATTAGCTTACGCAATACAGAAAAATCAGGTTTTCTAAACTCATTCCACTCAGTAGCAATAATCAAAGCATCTGCATCTTGTAGTGTATCATAAGCAGATTGAGCAAAATGAATTGCATCTCCATAAATTTCTTTTGTGTTTGGCATTGCTTCAGGGTCGTAAGTTGAGATGCGAGCACCTTTTTCCAAAAGTCTGTCTATGATGGTATATGCAGGGGCTTCTCTTACATCATCAGTATTTGGTTTAAAGGAAAGACCCCACAATGCAATATGGGCTCCTTCAATATTTGGAATGCGATGAAGAACTTTTTCAACAAAACGATGAATCTGTCTAGCATTCGCTTCTTCAACTGCATGAATGATACCAAGGGGTGTACCTACAGCATCAGTTGAATGAATAAGCGCTTTGACATCTTTTGGGAAACAACTTCCACCATATCCAATTCCGGCAAATAAAAATCGTTTTCCTATTCTTGAATCCGATCCTATGCCAATACGAACATTTTCAATGTCAGCACCGATTGTTTCACAATACGCAGAAAGCTCATTCATGAATGATATTCTCATTGCCAAAAAACAATTGGCAGCATATTTTGTGATTTCCGCGCTTTTTTCATCCATCACATAAATTGGATTTCCACTTCGTAGAAATGGTTCATACAAATCACGCATAACATGTTCTGCTTTGGGATTTGATGTTCCAACAACAACACGATCGGGTTTCATGAAGTCTTCAACCGCGAATCCCTCTCGCAAAAACTCGGGATTGCTTACAACTTCAATATCATAATCAGGAGCAACATTTCTACAAATGGAACGAACTTTGTCTGCGGTTCCAACCGGAACAGTACTTTTATTAACAAGTATGCGGAGTTCTGTGATATGTTCTTTTTTTATGATCTCGGCTATATGCTTGGCTGCATCCATGACATAATTCAAATCAGCCGAACCATCTTCGCCGGGGGGTGTGGGCAAGCACAAAAACAAAATGCCACATTGTTTTACGGCAAGTTCCAAATCTGTTGAGAATTTTAAACGACCATTCCCGATATTTCTCTCAAGAAGATGCTCCAGACCCGGTTCGTAAATTGGCATCTTCCCCTTTAGGAGAGTTTCTACTTTTTGTTGATCGACATCAATGCATAGAACATTATTACCACTTTCAGCGAAACAGGTGCCGGTAACAAGACCAACATATCCTGTTCCAATAATTCCAATCGTTTGTGACATATCAGGGTTGATTCAGAAGTTTCAAAATGACAAGCGCCAAAATCACGAGTGCGCATACAGATAGTGCAAATTTAATGAAACTACGTGCCACTTTTAGCACAATTAAGAGGACAATTATCCCAATCAATATGAGGATGAAAATGGGTAATTGTTCAAAAAGTTGGACTATGAGGTCAAAAGAAGGCATGATTTGAGGATTAACTTGGTTTGAAGGTGAATGTGATTGTACCAGTCATCTGAATATCTGCATCCAAGCGATTAAATTTCCATTTTTTCAGTGTTTTCATGGAAAGTCCTTCAAGAGCTGGATCACCCTTGGTCATTGGACGCATATCACCTACTGTTCCATCGGGATTTACGGTGAATCTGATCTTTATGGAAACTAATTTTGTTAATGCATCTGGACTTGGAGGCAAGACCTTATTCAAAACAGTTCGATTTCCGCCTCCTCCCCATTCTATGTCACCCAAACCCATTCCCTTTCCGGGTCCATCGCCTTTATTTCCCAAACCAGTCCCTGAACCTTGACCGGCTCCAATGGATGTGCCTTTTCCTTTGGTAGAATCTTTGTCTGTTTTATTGCTTTCAGAAACATCTTGTTTTGCAGTCAAATTCGAGGTTGATAGTGGATCATTTGCCGATGAACTTGAAGCAGTTTTTCCTGCATCCTGCAATGGATTCTCAGGTTTAGCACCTTTGGATGCATCCCCTTCTTTGGAAAGATTTCCTTTGCTCTTTCCTGTACCATCCCCTTCGCCGAAATTCAATAAAACAATGGGTTGATAATTGACTTCCTGCTTAAATGGTTCAATTGTAATTGATGTAAATGAAAACCAAATGAGCAATACTATCATGATCAGAAATGCAATTGCAAAACCACGAGCTGCATAACGATCCCATAACACCTGAAAACTATAGGTGAACTGGGTTTCATTATATCGTTCTCTCAAATGCATGACATTCTCACTTCACTCTTTCTACCCAAGCATTGGAATATCCGGCTTTTCTTGCAGCACTCTCCGCTTGATCTCTTTCTGAAAAACCACCAAATCGGACACGATACCATGTTTTTCCTTTGAGCGATCTTTTAGACAAAGTTGCAAAAGACACTCCTTTTGACTGTAATCTTCTCAATGCTGCATTGGCTTCATCTTTTGAAATACTAGCCATGACTTGCACGGAATATTCAGCACCGGTTGATTTTGCTTGAGCTTTTTTTAAGACATTGTTTTTTTCTTTGGGCTTTTCTTCAATAAATGTTTCTTTGATAACTTGCTGTTGTTCTTTCGATTTCGGCTTTGGAATTTGAACATTCTGCTTGGGACGAACTTGATCTTTTTTGACTACAGCAACCTTGGGCGGCAATTGAACTTTGGGAGCCGGCTTTGGTTTTGGTTGCTCTGCAACTTTAGGAGCCGGCTTTGGTTGATCTTTTTGTACGGACGGAGCTTGTTGTGCCTGAGGATTGTCATTATACTCTGGATATGACTTTGCAGGAACAGGATCCGGAGGAGCAACTTTTTTGACCGGCGCTTTCTCCATAACTGGAACTTCTTCTTTTTTCTGCTCTCCTTTATCTTCTTCGATTTCATCATTCATGATTTCATTATTGCGCTCATTGTTTCCGATGTTCTTTCCTTGAGCAAGTTGCATTCTTGCAAGATAATCTTGCACTCTGGCAAGTGAATCCTGTGCTCGAGTTTCATCAATGATGAGTCTGTCTTTTTCTGTAGCTTCTCGAACCTCCGCAATCGTATCAGATACCTGGCTTATCTCTTCATTACTTTGTTTCTTACCACTTGGGAGAATAAACCAAAGCAAAGCAAGTACTGATAGAGTCAATACAGCAATCAAGGCTATTTTTCGAGATGATTTTGATTCATCCTCTGCTGGTGCATCCGGTTGCACATAAGAAATAAACCCCGCTCCGCTCTTTACATCAGATTGTGAAGATTGTTCTGAATGATCATTAAAAGCAGATTGCTGTGCTTTTCCCTGCTTAAATGTTTGATTATCGGATTCTCCAAATCCTCCAAATTCATCTTGTGGTTGCTGTTGATTACTCATACTGCAATGTTCCTCATTAAAAAAGATATCTTGCACCAAGTGCCACAAATGTTCCCCGCTCACGGAATCTATTCCAAAGATACACAGAAGCATTGAGGATATTATCAATACGAAGATAAGCTTCGAAATCCTTTTGGATTTGAAGATTAAATCGCGCATTTGCCATGATATACGATGGGATTTCCGTCTTTCCCGCTCTATCTACAGTTCTTGCACCTATATGTTCTATCGAAATGATTGATTGCAATGAACTTGTTACCATACGTTCATATCGCAGTCCTATTGTCAAAGGAGCAATCATTGGTATAGCAAGATTACTGTCTGCTTGCATGGAATGGGTAAATAAAGCATATCCACTCAAAACCCCATGATTTGCTACTTTCCATTGTGTTTCAAGACGGGCATCAATCAATGATCCTGAAATATATGCAATGTCAAAACCTGCAAAATCCCCAATTTCCAATGAATTTGGAACCATGATTGGAATATTGGAAGATGAGCGATATGACAATCTCATTGAAGTGGAAAGATCTATGGTTGGATGCCATTGCAACATTGGGGCAATTGAGATGTCATCTCTTCTGAATGAAATCAAAGGTAAATTCGACACATAAGGATTCATTGCAAGCATTTGTGAAAGCGATGCATTATTCAAACCGGTTTGTAGATTCAAATATGCTGTAAAATCCGAGGAAATGCGATAATCTACATCACTTGTTAGGGCTATTGCACCCATTTGCACGCCATCTGAATTCATGGCAGATTGCAAACCCATTTTCCCGCGTATTGTAAAATCTCCGTTATTCCAAGCTGTTGATGCACCAGCTTCTATGAAATTATATGAAGAGGTGTCTCCATAAGAATGCAAATCAACCATTAAACTTGTAGTAATGGGGAGCCCAAGAATCGGTGCCATGAGGTCAGCATATCCTTTGATTCGAGAATCTGAAAAGGAAATGGTATCAGTTGAAAGTTGCAATGATTGCCATTGAACGCCCATTGCATATGTATAGTCACTAATGCTTCCTTTTACGTCAACTCGTGCACCAAGATCATCAATGGTTCTCTCGACAATATTTTGTTTGTCGACACCAAAGAGCTGAAATGATGAAGATGAATATGATAAACCTGATTCTGTTCGGCTTCCACCAAAAAAGACAAACTTCTTGGGAGCATCATAACTTGCTTGAACAGTAATACCTGCTTTTGTATAATTGGCATTATCAAGATGCCCGGAACTGCTCTCAAGATTTCCAAAAATATCAATCGCATATCCTCCGGTTGACAAAGAATATCCGGCATTTAGCTTTGGTGTGACAAAAATTCCAAATTCTCCAATGGCATACCCTTTTACGGAATATGGTTTTAATGCGCTGGATGGAAGTGGTACCGATGGCAATAATGGGACAGGTATTTTTACATCGGTATTGATTGAATCCAATTCTGCCTTTGTGAGCATACCCGGTTTGGACGGCTTCATTTTCAAACCGCCTTTTATGTCTGCATTCGTTTTACCGGTAATGACAAATTCTTGCAAATCCAATTGTTGATCTGCATTATTCTTATTGTCTTGTGCGAATACAATTCCGGACATGAGTAAAAATATGATGCACTTCACCATCATGGCTTTGCCTTTGGAATTCTCTTCAATCTTGCTGCGGCTGATTTGCCAAAATCATCTTCAGGACGCAGCGTTGACAATGTTTGAAACACTTCTCTTGCTGCATCATAATTCTTTATGTTCTCATAACAATCACCAAGACCAAGCAGCGACAGTGAGAACCAGTCTTCTATAGAGCTAAACTGTTCACGAACAGCTAGAAATGCAATGATGGCATTGTCATATTCTTTTTGCTTCATCCACAATTCACCAATTCTATACTGTGCTTCTGCTGCAGCAGTAGGATTATCAATGCGTTTTGCAAGCGGCTTGAAATGAACCAAAGCACTATCATACATCAAACGTGAACGATAATACATTGCAATTCTGTATCTGGATTGATCTCCATATTCTGTATTGGAATATGTGTCGGCTGTAGAGGCATAATATCGCAATGCCGTCAAAGAATCACCCAAAGTTGAAGCAATCTGTGCACGCTCAAATCCGGCTTGCGCGGATGCAGAGTTTTCCGGGAATTCAGCCATGACCATTCCAAATGCCGAGTCAGCCTCTTTTAGACGCTGCTCATTTACTTTCATGAGCCCAATTTCTAATAATGCCAAAGGAGCATATTCACTCTTTGCATATTTTTTGAAAACGTCTCTAAAGGACTGTTCAGCTTTAGCCGGCTCACCAAGGCTTGCAAAACTCTTACCCAAATAAAACAATGCTTCTGAATTACGCTCCATATCAGTATTGGATCTGAGAAAAGCCTCGTACTCAGCAATTGCGCCGGAATAATTTTTCCCATTGTATAAACTCAAACCACGACTCATAAGCAAATCTTTGGCAATGTCTGATTCAGGATTTTTTGTGATGAAATCATCAACAATAACTTTTGCTTCATCAATTCTACCCAAAAATTCCAGACAATATTGAATGCTCTTTACAGCTTCCCCTGCCAATGGTGATGATGAATATTGATTTTTGACAATGGTATATGATGAGATAGCTTCATCATATCGTTCCATGTTGTAATATGCATCGGCAATAGTATAATGTGCTCTTGCGGCGAGTTGGGTGGATGGATAATTGACAAGCAAAGATTGTAATTCATCAATTGCTTCTGAATATCTTCTTTGTTGAAATAATGTCCAACCAACTGAGTATAAAGCCGATGCTGATAGTGGAGATTGCGGATATGATCGTGCAAATGTTCTAAATGCTTTGATTGCTCCATCAAAATCGTCTATTCTATACAATGCCTGACCATACTGATATGCTGAATACTGTCCCTCTTCCGAACGAGGTCCTTCATTCATTGCAGCTTTATATGCCTGAGCAGCTTCTCTGTATTGTTTCAATACATAATGGCCATCACCCTTTCTTGCCAAAGCATCTGTTGCAAATCTTGTTTTGGGAAATTCTTTCACAAGCTTTGAAAAAGATTGCGAACTCTGTGAAAATTCTCTTCTCCTAAATTGCGACCAAGCAATCCCGTAAAAACTCTCTTCTCTGCGATTACTCAAAGGAAAATCACTAATGAGTTGCTTGTAAAATTCTTCGGCATTTTTGAGTAAATCCGTTCTGTAATATGACTCGGCTAACCAAAACAATGCTTCATCTTTTCTGGAATCTTTTGGATGCTCGCCAAGGAATGTCGACAATTCAATAATTGCATCTCGATATTGCTCATTTTGATGCAAAGATATTCCTTGTTTCAATCTTACCTCAGCAAGAATGATGTCTTTATTTTCTAATTCTCTCTTTGTCATCACCATCGCAATTCGTTCCGCTGATGCATATTCTCTAGCAGACTTTCCAAATTGCTCTTGATCTTGATATACACTTCCCAAAAGCAAGTGAATCTTCACCAATAATGTCTTTTCTTGAGTCTCACGTACGGCCCGCTCGAATGTCTTCCGTGCCGTTTCAAGCTCATTGTCTTCATAAGCCAATTGCCCATATTCCAATAGTGCTTGCGCAAGAAATGGATATCCGGTCTGCATTGACAAAGCTGAGAATTCCTTTTTCGCTACATTTCTCTCCCCTTTTTCTTTCATGATGAGAGCATGATATAATAGCGCACCTGACTTCAACAATGCTTGCTCTTCATTTGCTGAATCTATGACATATTGATAATAGGATTCTGATTTGGAATATTCTTCCAAATTATATGCAGCAAAACCTGCCGACATTTTTGCATGCATAAACAATGTTGACTCAGGATATGAAATCATGAATGATTCAAATGCTGTTAATCCTGCATTGCTCTGCCCTGCCAAAACCAATGATTGAGCCCTGATGAAAGCAATATCTTCACTTGAATTTTCAGAAAACGATTGATCTTCCGGCTTACTTATGCTGGAATCTTCTGATTGTAGTTTATCAAGGATTGCCTTTGCCTGATCAATATATGCGATGGATGCATTTGGTTCACGCATTCCCAATTTGATATTGGCTGCTCTTATTGCAGAACTCAATGCCATGTTTCGCATGGAATATGTTCGCAATAATTCCCCATATAAAACAACTGCTTCCTGTTCGGCTCCTGAACGCTCTTTTAACTGTGCCCTCATATATAAAGCATCGTCGGCAAGTTGATGCGATGGAAATTGTTCTTGTAGTTCTTTGAGGGTTGACAAAGCAACATCAGGATTACCAAGTCTTGCTTCTGATGCACCTTTCCAAAACAATGCCATTGCTCGATAATGAGCAAACAATGAATCATTGCTAGCTAACTCGCGAGTCAATTCGGATATGGTTGTAAAATATTCAACTGCTTTGGGAAGATCTGTGATATGATAAGCTATATACCCACGCTCAAGCCATGCAATTGGTATAAAAGGTGAATTGGGACGCTGCTCTATGAATTCTTGCAATTGTTTATCGGCATATCGATAATCTTGAGACTGTCGCTTGATGAGTGAATGCAGAATTCGAGCTTCATCTCCTGTAGCACTTGTCTCCAAAAGAGACAAAGATGAAGCAAGTTGTACTCTCCCCATTGCCAATAAACCGTCATCGACAAGTTTGGCTATTTCTCGGAGATCCTTTGTCCCATAAAGGATGCCGGGATTCATCAATTGACCATGCATGATTGTGGTACACAATACGCATAAGGCCGCGGAAAACCACTGCTTCATAGTAATTTTATAGGGTGGAAAGATGCTGCATTTCAAAAATACGAATATCTACGCTATATCAAAGGTCATTTTATGAATTTTTGAAAGACTCATTCTTAATTAGACAATCGACTCATTTTTCCCTCATTATTGTCATGAATCCCACATTACGCCCCATATCGCCATCTCTCCTATAGGAATGGAATGTAGTGTCAGAAATCGTACAGATATTGGTAGCTTCAATATTCTGTATTCTTGCTCCATTCTTTATCAAAGCATCCTTTATGGCTCCCTGGAGATCAAGATGATACTTGTTTTCTGATAATTCTTTGACATGTTCCGGAAAATACGACTTGAATTCGGCACCTACTTCATAGGATGCAATACCTGCGCATGGAGTAAGCCAAATCAGCAGATCCTGTGGATGTGTTCCATAGGTCTTATTCAATGTTTCAATCCCTCTTTCCGGTATTCCTTTCTTAACCCCACGCCATCCCGCATGTAGCGCAATGATTACGTGATTTATTGGATCATACATCATGATTCCACCGCAATCTGCCAATGAGATGGTGATTGTCAAAGAATGATTTTTCGTAAACAATCCATCTGCTTCCTTGTTACATGCATCTTCTGCCGATAATATGTCTGAACCATGCGCTTGATTCGGGGAAATGATGGTTTTTCCAATTCCGCTTCCCACTATGTGTTCTAGAGCTTCACGATGCTTCGCAAAATCTCCATCGTTTATGCTCGCCAATTGCCTAAATGAAAATCCATTGGGTGGGAATGACAAGGGATTTCCACGCATGCTCATCCCGGCAAAAATGGGATATCCTTCAAATATGGATGGTTTGTAATACTCAATCATTCTTTTGACTTGCTTGCTGTATTGCTTTCACATTTCTTTGCAGACCGGCTAATTTTGTTCTTTTGACCGGGCTCTTCCGAAATCTTTCTGAAAAATGTGATTGCTCCATATTGAGAACTTCATCAAATCGGAATACAGTTTGTTCATTTCTGGGATGAAACTCAGATATTGAGGTTTCTTTCGCAAATGAATTCCATGGACAAACATCTTGACATATATCGCAACCAAAAATCCAATCATTCATATTCTTGGCTATTGTTTCTGGAATTGGAATGTCCGGCTTTGCTTCAATTGTCCAATAAGAAAGACATTTACCGGCATCTACCGTATAGGGCTCAATGATTGCTGAAGTAGGACAAGCATCAATGCAAGCGGTGCATGTACCACAATAATCAGGAATCGGCTCATCATGAGCTAAAGGAATAGTCGTTATGATGACTCCCAGGAAGAACCAAGAACCAATGTCGCGGGAAATGATATTTGAATGCTTTCCCTGCCAACCAATACCTGCTTTTCTCGCCCATTGTTTTTCCGATACGGGCCCGGTATCAACATAAAATCTTGAAATCGAATCCGGATCAATGCTTGCCAATACATCGATGATTGACTGCATCCTTTCCGGTAAAATCTCATGGTAATCGGTACCCCATGCATATCGAGAAATCTTTCCGGCTTCATCATGAGGATCATGAAGATGAGATGTATGATAGGATCTTCCAACAACAATGACCGATGCCGCATTCGGGAGAATCAATGATATGTCTTTGCGTTTTTCGATATTTCTTTCAAGATATGTCATTCCGGCATTGTAACCTGAAGCCAACCAATCTTCAAAATGAGCATGCTCTTCAAGCAATGAATCTGCTTTGGCAATGCCTACAAGTTCGAAACCTGTTTGTTTGGCTGCCAGCTTAACTTTCTCTGCATTAAGTATAGATTCATCACTCATGATTAGAAATTCTTGAGCCATAATGGAGTAATCTTCTCAGGCTTTTCAAGCCAAATGAAGCCATTCTCTTCAAAAACGTGATAGGTTTTCAATCTAGCATTGCTTCCCAAAGCTTTGCCGGAATCCAATGAATAAATCCACCCATGCAAAGGACATGTAACAGTGCCTTCTTCCACAAGCCCATCACAAATCACTGCTGCATATTGATGCGGACAAATATTTGATACGGCATAAATTTTTTCTCCCTCTCTAATCAATGCAACTTGCACATCTTCATCAAAAAAGATATTCTTCCCTTTTTTTTGATACACTTCATCTGTTTTGCAAATCCGAAGAAATGGAACTCCATTGAATTGCTGCTCATGAAATGAGGAAACATTTTTTTCGAATGGGTTTACATCATGTTCAGACATCAGATGCTCACTGATTGTTCTAATGCAAAACCTTTATCCGTTCTTTTGACTGTTCCTGCAATCGTGAATGCATCATGCTCAAAACATATGATCCAATCTTGTTCAGCAGCTTGTATGAGTAAATCTTGCTTTTCTTCCATGCTGGTCAATGGAAAATTGTCATACCCCATCACATAAGGGACAGGTATATGCGCACCAGTTGGAATGAGATCTGCAGGAAATACAATATGATGTTGTTTATCCTCTACATGAATCACTTGTAAACCACATGTATGCCCATATACTCGTTGAACACGGATGCCTTCAAAAAGTACTCCATCTCCTTCAATGAGATTAAGCATCCCATTCGCAATCAGTGGATCCCAATTCTCAGGCATGAAAGAAGCACGATCTTTGTCCGTGGGTGATTGCGCCCATTGCAATTGTTCTTTTTGAACATGATACATGGCATTGGGGAAAGTTGGTACAATTTCACCGGAAGGCATTGCTGTTGTCGCACCACCAACATGATCAAAATGCAGATGGGTGAGAATAACATCGGTAATGTCTTCAGGAGTAACACCATGTAATTGTAGAGATTGATTGACTGATGCACGAGAATAATCTACTCGGTAAATCTTTTCAAGCTTCTCTGACATCTTATGCCCACAACCTGTATCAATGAGTATGGTTTTCCCATTTCCACGAATGAGCAAACTTCTGGATGTCATATCAATTCGATTGAATTCATCTCCCGAATGATAGGCTTTAGACCAAAGGGTCTTGGGAACAACTCCAAACATTGCCCCGCCGTCCAATGCAAAATCTCCGGTGTCAAATGTGCTTATGGTATATGGTCCGATATTCATAGTGATACCTTGATCATTTTTTCCACTTGATAGAACAACCAATGGCTTTCGTGAAATCCGGTGATGGACTCTTTTGTGCTATCAAGGCATCAATTGCATTGGAAAGGAATGTCTGTTTTACTGATGAAACATCACTGTGATTATCGTCTATGGCTCCGATATAAGCCACTGTGAAAGTAGTATTTGATTGCTTCTTCAAAAGATATACATGGGGAGTTCTGGTTGCACCATATTGCTTTGCGATTGCTTGTGTCTCATCAATCACATATTTGAAGGGAAAACCTTTTTCTTTTGAACGCTCTATCATCTTTTCGAAAGAATCTTCAGGAACAGAGATAGGATCATTGGGATTAATTGCCAAAACGGGAAATCCCTTTGCGGCATAGGCATTATGTAAATTTATGATTCTGTCTTCATAGGCCTTTGAAAAAGGGCAATGATTACATGTAAAAATGACAACCAAACCATTGTCACCGGCATAGTTGGAAAGCGACACCATGCTCCCGTCAATGTTTTTCAAAGAAAAGTCAATTGCATTGTCACCAACTTTTAATCCTTCGGCAGCATTGAGAGATATACCGCAGAACATCATCATTGCAATCAAAAACATCTTCATAATCACTCCTTCAATTGTTGTATTATTAAAAATAATTCTTCTTTTGTCAGCTGCTTTTCTTGAAATGAACGCTTTTTCAATGAGTTATTGAATATGATCGTGGCAGGTAATGAACCAGTCCATGTAGGTTCAATACGATCAATCCAAGAATTTGGATCAGGTTCATCCAGTAAAACAATCTCAGCCAACATCTTCTTTTTTTGAATAAAAGGAATAACAATCCTTTCAAGTTCCGAAGCCATATCCAGACTGACGAGAAGTATTCGAACATTCGACTTTTTGAATTCATGATATGCCTCTTCAAAATAAGGTAATTCCTCAATACAAGGCTTGCACCATGTAGCCCAAAAATTTATCACATATACAGAATCATGTTTTGATGATAAAACTTGCTCCAATTGTTCAATGGATATCTTTTGCACCTGAGCATGCATGGAATTGATACAAAAAAACATCATGAAAAGTACAAGCTTGGTCATCGCATTCCACCTTGTACTTTTTGTAATCGTTCGAAGTATTGACGAATCATAATTTCATAATCCTTGGTATATCCTTTTCCAAGAGCTCTGAGAACATCCTGCATGGCTCTTTGCCGTCCTTCAGGCGTTGCAATGTCAAGCGGAGGTGGATTCTTCCCAATCATATCCACACCGCTTCTGGATTCCCTTTTCATTTCATAATCTCTTTCATTCATTGAACGAGTTGCATCAAGTAATCTGGATAGTATTTTCTCTTGTCTTCTTCTGGTTTCAGGAGTGATTGAACCACTTTGCATAGCAGAAACAATCTCTTTCATTTCATCAGCTATCTGTTGCAAATCACCAAGAGCTTGTTTTTTCCCTGTTGGATCTTGCTGTTGTTTTGCCAATTCTTGCATCGCCTGCTGGGCTTTGCCTTGCTGGGCTGAAAGACGCGCCAATTGCTGTTGCTGCTGTGGACTTAGACTACCATCTGCACCGGGTTGCGGCATATTCTGATTAATCTGTTCCTGCATGCCAGCCATTTTTTGTAATTGCTGCATGAATCCACCACTGCCCGATTTGGCTTCGCCTTGACCACCCGGATTATCGCAAGAACCATCACCTTCACCTTGCAATTTATTGAGGGCATCTTGCATTTTGATTGAAGCTTTATTCAAAGCATCCATTGCCTGACCTTGCGATTTCGCAGCCATTTGAGGATTTCTTTGCCCTAATTGTTCGGAAGCTTTTTGCATACCCTGCATGGCATTTGACATTTCTTTCACCATATCAGGAGTTACAGCCTGTGATTTCTGCGCCAATTGCATGAGCTCGGAAGCCATCGATGACATTTGCTCTTGTAATTTTGCTTGTTCTTGTGCTGACTGAGGCAATTGTGTTGAATTGAAATCCAAGGATTGCGATTTAGACTTCTGAGCTTCTTGCTGCTTGGACATCGACAAAGTAGATTGCAATGACTTTTGCATTTGCTTGATTGCTTCTTTATTCATGTTCTTTTTCATCTGCTGCTTCATCTGCTTCATTTGCTTGGCAAATTTCTTCATCGATTGAGAAGCTTTTTTCTGCTTTTGAGATGATGAATTCATTTGACCATTCTGCATGTCCTGTTGAGCCTCTTGCATGTCTTGATCTGTTTGTTCTTCAGACAATTCTTGCTTTGCTTTATCCAATTCATCCATTGGCATTTGTTGCTTTAACTCCTTCATAAGATCTTCCAATTGCTTCAGATCCCGAGACATCTCCTTTAACTCTTTTTGGAGATTCTCTTGATTTTTCGACAATTGCTCTTTCTCTTTTGCATCACGCGGATTTGTATTCTCTGTTCTTTGAGATAATTCATCCTGCTTTCTGGCCAATTCTTCTGCTTTTTGAATTAATGCATCTGATTTTTGCTCTACTTGCAATCTTTTGAGAAGATTCATGGTTCGCTCAATGCCCTTTTTGAATTCTTCCTCATTGAACTTCATATTCTTCATTGCTTGACGCATTTGCTCTGGATCAACTTGTTGCATTGCTTTTTGCATTTCTTCCATCGCCTTTTTCAATTCAGGAGAATTCACTTCCTTCATCAATTGCTGAAGTTTTTGATATTCTTGCAATGTTTCTGGTGACATCGCATTCTTGTCCTGCAATTCATTTGTCATCTCTTGCAATTGATTGCTTATTTCAGACAACTGTTTTTGCAAATCAGCTTGTTTCTTTAGAACATTTTCTATGTTCTTAATATCCTTCCATTGCGTTGATTGATCTTGCTTGAGTAATTCTCTCTGAATCTCTTCAATTTCTTTTCCGATTTTTTCAGCATCTTTTGCTGTTTGTTCAAGTGTTTCCAATGCTTTGTCTTGCACAGAATCTGCTTGATTCAGTACTTCATCAAGTGATGGCAATCGTATGCTGATTATCCCTGTTTTTGCCCTACCGGGTCCTGTTACAGAATTATTATCGATGATCTCAAGATAAAATTCATAATTGTCACTAGGTGCTATACCAATAGTGTTTAAATCCCACGTATAAGTAATGTCTGAACTGAGACTCGAACCGGATGGTATCGGAATAGATAAAGAAGCAAACTTCTCCATAGCAGGAGCATAAGTAGATTGGGTCAGCCTATAATGAAGCTTCAAACCACCGAAACCATAATCATCACTTATGTGCACCGAGATTGGCAATAATGCTTGTTCAGTCAATATGCCATTTCCTTGAGGTTCAATCAATGAAATGGTTGGTGGATTATCTGATATGGCAGTAATCGTATGATGAATCGGATCAGCATTGGTTCTGCCATCTTTATCCATGATACTAATGCAATATTCTCCATCCTGACGAACTGAAAAGGAACCCTTGGCAGTCATGCCCATCACATTCATTGGAATTTTTGTTGTATCATATCTATAAACAGTATTATCAGACTCTTTCTTGGCAATCTTTTGCAAAAAATGAATGTGAGCTTTAGCCAATTGTTTATTTGCTTGTATTTCAATTGAAATATTTGTGCCTTTCAATGCAAGAATATCCGCTGTTTGCTCATCTATTGATCTACCGGATTGCTTACTATATGCAGGCGGAGAAACTGTACCGGATAGTGAACGTATTTCAGGTCTGTCTATAACGACAATACTTCCTTTTGGAGAAAGCACCTGCTCTGCAAGCCAATCAGCATGTGCATAGTAAAGCAATGTTGATTTAGCTGATGGTATTTCATATCTATAAATGTGAGCTGTATCCGTCACAATTGAGATTGTGTCATACGCTTCTTGCAATTCTTCTTTGATATGCAAAACTATTCTTGGTGGCAAAGAACCTTTGACAGTAATGATTATCTCCTCTTTGCTGCCTCTAAGCACAGTTTTATTGATCGGCGATATTTCCAAACTATAGGGAGCGGGCGGAATGAACGACATTTCATATTGAATGATCCTGGAAAAAGAATCTCGCAATGGCGATACCCCAATAAGGAGTAGCATTGAAACACCAATACTGAACATCATGAAGAGAAATGATCTTTTCCTTTCTTGTTCATCAATAATGAGATAAAAATCTTTTTCGCTTGTTTTGCTTTGAACATCTTGAAAAGCTGCTTGGATGAAAGGTAATGCAGAGGCCGGATATGAATCTTTTGATTGAATCAATTGTAATGCATTCTGAAGTGTGTCACGAATATCATGAAACATCATACCAACCCTTGATGCAATTGCATTCTGTACATGCTCACCGGCAGTATTGATCAATTGCTTTATTGGGAATGCAGAAAAAACAAAGAGCGCAATGCTGGATATGATCACCCAAGAATAAAACAAGAATGTTCGAAAAGCAATATTTCCCTGAGCAGAGAATTCAATGATGGCGAACAAGAACATCATAATCACCGATACCGTAATTGCATTCATGAACGCTGAATGTAATTTCAAGTATTGCTCTTTGCGATGGACGGATCGCAAGCGCTCGATTATATGATATATTGGGTCTTGTATTTGCATGTATTATTCTTAACGACTCAATGCATAGACAATGATATTTGTTCCAATCTTCAAGGAAGCTTCCCTTTTTTCCGGAGGATCATTATGAACATCGGGATCAGCCCATCCATCACTGGGATTTGTTTCATAGGTGTAAAACACGCATAATTTTCCTTCATGAAACAAGCCCAATCCTTGTGGCGCTTTGGCATCATGTTCATGAATCTTGGGCAAGCCATTCTGAAATGTGAAATGAGAAGAATACAAAGGGTGATTAAATGGCAATTCCACAAATTTCTGATTTGGAAATACTTTATTCATTTCTTTTCTGATAGATGCATCCATGCCATAGTCATCATCGATATAGAGGAATCCTCCATTCTCCAAATATGCTCTCAATCGTTTGGCTTCAGCCTCAGACAGATTCATTGTTCCATGACCTGTCAAAAACAATAATGGGTAAAGGAATATATTATCTGTGGCAAGATCCACGAATTCATACATTGGCTCTGTTTGAATTGTGGTGTGCGTACTTATATACTTTAGTAAATTCACTTCGGATGATTGATCATTGTACCAATCCCCACCACCTGAATATTTTACGCGTGCAAGCTTGATTTTACTTCCTGATTGTACTTGAGACAAAACGGGAATTGAATATATCAATGAAATAATAATTATGAATGATATATGCTTCATTGTGCACAATTCGATTGTATAAGTATTTGCAATGCTCTAGCATGCTTTTCAGCTTCAGCTTCGGATATATGTTCTACGATATACCGAAGAATGGGCTCTGTATTAGACGTTCGAACATGGATCCACCCCTGTTCGAGACCAATCCATAGTCCATCATCATGTCTGATATTGACTGAGGAAGTTTGAAAATGTCGTTCAATGTCTTGAAATATTTGAACAGCCGATCCGGACCATGGCATCTTGCCTTTGATCATGACAGTTGCAGGCAGTTCACTTGCCAATACACTCAGAGGTTTTCCGGTATTTTTCATAAGGGCGATAACAAGTGCAATACCAACCAATGAATCTCTCCCAAAATGACAGCTTGGGAGTATTACACCTCCACTCCCTTCTCCGCCAATGATGCAGTTATGCTCTTTCATTGATTCAACAACATTGATTTCCCCTACCGAAGTTCTTTGAGTTTTCCAACCTGCATTTTGAGCGATGATTTCACTCATAAGCGAAGTGGAAAGATTCAATGCGATACCTGCTTGCTGAGCCGAAGGACTCGAACATTCAATAAGCGATTTTATGCACAGTGCAATTGTTTTTTCTTCACCAATAGGTTGACCATATTCATCAATAAGTACAAGACGGTCTGCATCCGGGTCAATCGCAATACCCAAATCAGCATGATGTTTACGAACTTCTTGCATCAAATCAGAAAGATTCTCAGATAATGGCTCGGGTGTATGAGGAAAGACTCCCGATTCATCACAATACAAAGGAATCGCTTCGCAATTCAAAGCTTCCAGCATTGCAGGCGCAAATCTACTGCCCGAAGCATTCACGGCATCAATGACCGCCTTGACTGAATGCAGTGGATTCTTGATGCCATGATACGCTAATGCTCCCATGACATGTTGAATATGCCTTTGTTCCACTTGTTGAAGTTTATGTAATGAACCACGATTCTGACTTGGTTTAAGAAGTGTATGAGAATCCAATATCAACCAGAAATCTTTGTTTTCACTTGCATTGAGAAAAACCCCATCCTTATTCAGAAATTTCATGCCATTCCATTCTGCAGGATTATGAGAAGCAGTTATTGAAATTCCGCCAATGGCATTTGAGTGTTCTGTCTCTAACTGTACTGTGGGAGTTGGAGCTATGCCGAGTGAAATCACATCATGCCCCAAATCGAGCAAAGTTTCAATGATAATTTCTTCCATCCAAGCGCCACTTGGTCTTCCATCTCTTCCCACTATGATCGAACCGGAAGAAAGATATATTCCAAATGCATGTGCATAGGATTGAATCAGATCTTTCGTCAATTCATCGGTAGTAGCCCGAAGCCCTGATATTGAGCGAATAATAGCCATAAATTATAGAATAAAATTGCTGCGGAATGGATATGCAAATATACCGCGTTTATTGGTTGTAAGCATAAAAAAAGGGCTATCCGAAATCGAACAGCCCTTAAGGTTTTGTTTTGTTTCTTACTCTTCTTCAATCGGAGTTTGAATATTGATGCGAACTGTACGATTATACAATCTGCCCTCAGGTATTTCATTTATGAAGAATGGTAATTCTTCACCAACGCCTTTAGATTCCAATGATTGGAATTGACCTTTCGTTGCCTTACGGATGGCAGTTTCGACGGTCTTCGCACGATTTGTTGAGAGTTTTGCATTTGATTCAAACATACCAATCACATCAGTATGCCCTTCAACTGCAATTTCTGATTTTGGCATTGTTCTGGTGAACACGAATTCTTTCATGATACGCTCATTGAATGGACCGGCATCATAACGATTGAATGGGAAGAGAACAAGCTTATAAGTTTCTCTTGTTTTAGCGCCGGCTTTTTCAACTTTTACACCTGGTTTATTCTTCACAATCATAACTTTGATCATGACTGGGTCAGAAGTACACTCTGTTCCATTGATACTTTTCACAACAAGTCTTGCAGAGAATGAACCTTCATCAAAAATGGTTTCTTCTAGATTACCACCGGCAGCATTCTTCCAATCCCAAGTGTAGGTCTTTTCTGTCTTGCCAACATTGGTGAGTGTTACCCATTCTGCATCGCCACGCTTGACTTCGATTCTACGTGAATCAACAAGCCCCTCATCAATTCCATTATCCATTTGGAAATTCATTGTAAGTGGTGATGGGAAAATAGTAGGTTCACGGTCAATCAATGGCTTACGGACTTGCCAAAGATCTTCTTCTGATCCACTCGCAAAAGTAAGTTCTGTACGACGATTCTCGATATTACTATACAACTTACTTTGAGGGTCTTTGTCTGATGTCTTGGAGGCGACGAGTGCATCAGGAAGATTTCTCTTCTCCAATTTCAATCTACTTTCTTCAATACCCCAAATGTTTTTGAGATAATCATACACAACTTGCGCTCTTCTTTGAGAAAGGTCAAGATCTTTCTCACCTAGTGAAGTTTCATCATTACATCCAGTTACGGTGACAGATACAGATGGATATTTCTTCAAACGATATCCATAAATATTCAAAATGTCATAATACTTTTCAGGAGTATTTGCATTCTTGTCGCCTTTTACTGTTTCATCAGTGAAACCTGCTGTTTGAGATGGAGAAGTAAACAAGCGATAACGAGAAGGAATGGTCGATGAAGTTGAATCAAAGAATACATAAGGCAATAATGGGAACAAGTCGATTGTAGCAACTTCTTCCAAAACAAGACCCTTCCAATTCGAAAGTGCAGGATTCTTCTTGCTTATGCGTTTGATATAATCTGCAAATTCCATTTCAGCAGTTATACTTGGTTTTCTTCCAAGCATAATGCGTACAGGTGGCTCTTCCTTGGATTGCTTTGCCTTTTCTTCATCATAGGTTGTTTCAGGCTTGATGATGGTGACGGTTTCAGATTTCGTTCCATACTTGCTATTCTCGGCAATGATCTCAAATTCAATCTTTTCCGCGAGATTACCGCCTGAGCCATAATCACTATTTTGGACGATATATTGCAATTCACTTTTGCCGAGTTTCAATGAGTCGCGTTTAGATGTGCCAATATGCTTGTTTTTGATGGTTACAGCTGCCGGAATTCCTTCACCTGTACATTCATCAATAACGAGTACGCGAATGATGACGGCTCTTGAAAACGGTGGAACATAAGCCATGAAAATGTCTTGACCAC
This sequence comes from Candidatus Kapaibacteriota bacterium, assembly GCA_049426725.1. Lineage (GTDB taxonomy): Bacteria > Bacteroidota > Ignavibacteria > Kapaibacteriales > UBA961 > UBA961. The sequence continues at coordinate 25,050 of JBMSYN010000006.1, read as the reverse complement.
CTTGGGAACGTTCATAAGATCTATCTGACGAGAAATAGATAACATCACCTGAAGCAGGAAATGAAATGAATTCTTCATCATCTTTAGAATTGATGCCGGGATAAGGAATGGGAGCCGGCTTCGACCATACATTTTTATCAGGATCTGTAAGAGTAGCGAAATAGAAATCTTTTGCACCGAGATTAGGTTGATGTCCGGTGGATGCAAAATAGAGGGTCACACCATCTTTTGCAATGAATGGCCCGAGTTCTTCACCGGCGGTATTAATGACAGCACCAAGATTTTTTGCAGGTTTCCACTTTAAAGATTCTTCATCAAAGTCAGAGTACCAAATATCATAATTTGTATTGCCTGGATCTGAATCATTGTTATTTGGTCCCAAACGATTGGATGCAAAGTAAATTCTATTTCCATCGGGAGAAAGAGAGGGCTGAGAATCCCAGAATTTTGAATTTACCTCAGGTCCAAGATTTGAAGGACGCCCCCATTTGACTCCATCGATTTCAGTTTGATACAAATCGCATGATCCAATACCATCCGGGCGATCGCAAGCTGTGAAGATAAGTCTCTGACCATCCGAAGAAATCGATGCAGCACCTTCATTATAGATAGTGTTTACCGTATTCTTGGATTCCTTGGGTTCAGGTTCGATATTAAACAATGAATCAAGTTGAAACTCATCAAGACGGCCCTCTTTTTTGGAAGCCCAAAAGTCATCAGATGCGGGTCCGCGATATTCAACATCATCGCTAGACTTACTGCCTTTTCTATTGGAAACAAAAAACAATGTTTTACCATCTGCCGTAACCGTAGGTGCATATTCATCAGCACCTGTGTTGATTGCAGGACCAAGATTGATGATTTTAATGTTCTTTGTCTTTAATGCATTGGTTGCATTGTCATCATCATCAGCAGCCTCGATGGTTGCAGAATACAAATACAATGGTTCTTCCGGAGCTGATTCAACTGATTTTTTTGCAGCATTCAACAATTTGCCTTCCAATACCCCAGCATAAGCAGGAGAAAATGCAAAACATCCAATCAGCATAGCGCCAAAGAGCGTTAGTAGTCGTTTATTCATGGCATAACCTTGAAGTGAAAACGTATAATATTTTGTGTGTAATTTCATTCTTTATTTACTTGATCAATTGTGCAAAGCACGAAGCCTTTTTCTATTGCAATTCCGGTTTCAGCAAACAACATTTGAACGGTTCCTGAAATCGGAGATTTGATGACATTTTCCATCTTCATTGCTTCCAATACGAAAAGCGGATCGCCTTTCTTTATGGATTGGCCAGCAACAACAGACACTGATTTCAATAATCCTGGCATGGGTGCCGGAACTTTTACTTGTGAAGCATACTTTCCAACACCTGAAGAAATTATCTTCTTAAATCGGTGCGAAGCGGAACTATGAACATCAATGATAAATGAGTAACCATTGAGAGATATTTCCATTCCTTGTTCATGTTGCATCGCAATGATGGTTCTAACATCATCAGACAAATTTGTAGTGACTCGAAAAAGAGCCGGATAGCCTGAGATTGGTTCGAATGTAAATATCTCTTCACCAATCTTCACAGAAAAATATTCAACAATAAGCTCAAGCTCTTTCTTTTCTTGAAGAAATTCTGCTTCGGCGTGATAAGAAACAGTCATATTGGGGAAGTATATGTGCATACAGAAACACAATTCGACGAGGAAATTTAGGCAAATTTTTCAATTTAGGCACGTATAATGCACGTAAAGTTGTCCACATTTCTGAAATTCATAAAACACCCAGGATTGAACAGATGAAAAAATCTGAAGATTTCTTTAATAGAGTCTATGAGGTGGTTCGATGCATACCTCCTGGCAAGGTCACTACCTATGGCATTATTGCTGAATTTTTGGGGTCCAAAGGGTCATCAAGAATGGTTGGCTGGGCCTTGAATGCCGTAGTGGATAGGATAGACATTCCATGTCACCGAGTCGTCAATAGAATGGGGGAATTATCAGGCAAAATGCATTTTGAACATCCATTTCAAATGAAGGAACGGCTTTTGGGAGAAAATGTACGATTTATTGGAGAAGCCGTAGATTTGTCCAAACATCTTTGGAAACCCATGGATGCGCTTCAAAATCTCACATGACAATTCACTGAAACAGGTATATACTCATGAAAACAAATCGTAGAAATTTCATCGGAACCGGACTGGCAATTGCCGGATCATTGGCAACTTCAATTCCTACTATTTCTCAAGAGCCGGTAAAATCAGGCACAACAACTAAGCATGATTTGCCATCTTTGGGATATGGTTATTCTGATTTGGAGCCACATATAGATGCAATGACCATGGAATTACATCATTCAAAACATCATAAAGCTTATGTTGATGGTTTGAACAAAGCCGAAACTGAATTGGCAAAAGCAAGATCAAATGGAGATTTTTCATTGATTCAGCATTGGTCAAAACAATGTGCTTTTCATGGTGGAGGGCATGCCCTCCATAGTTTGTTTTGGAAAATCATGATTCCGGTTTCAAAGGGCGGTGGAATCCTTGATGCATGCCCGCTTGCTGATGCGATCACAACATCATTTGGCTCTTTTGAGTTATTCAAGAAACAATTTACAGCCGCAGCAATTGCCGTTGAGGGTAGTGGCTGGGCAATACTTCATTTTAGAAGGGATGATGGAGTTCTCATTATTTTGCAAGCAGAAAACCAACATAAACTTTCCGCTTGGAATACGATTCCATTACTTGCAATCGATGTTTGGGAACATGCCTATTATCTGAAATATCAGAATAAAAGATCTGATTATGTAAATGCTTGGTGGAATATTGTGAACTGGAAGGCTGTCAATGAACTCTATGAACAAGCAATAAAGGGGTAATGAAAATCATTGAGAATTGCGTTATTCTTTTCGATTAATCATATAACCATAGACCAAGGCAGCAAGCGAAACTCCTATCCAGTCAGCAATCAAATCACCTATCTCGCTTGTTCTTCCTGGAACGAATGATTGATGGAATTCATCACTCATTGCATAAACGAATCCTATCGTCACAATGATGATGATTCTTTTTTTGAGTGAAAACGATTGATGCGGATGTATTCCAATCGCAATTGCAATGCCGTAAAAAAGATATGCACACAAGTGCAATACTTTATCTTGCCATTGAAATGAAGTCATCACAAATGGAGGCTGAGGAAGAGAAGAAAAATAATAAATCCCGGCTGAGGCAAAAACAAAAGGGATTTTTGCGAGTAGCTGAATCGATCTTTTAGAAATCAACGAATGATTCCCTTTTGAGATGAACGGATGAATGATATGCATGATTCAACTTCAGGCAATATATGTGCATGCAAACGCTCATATTCTTCCATGCCATCAGTGGTATTCATTCCCGAGAAAAAAACTGCTGAATACAATTCTTGGATTGCATCAATTGCTTGATTGGAAAATCCTCTTCTTCTCAAACCTATTTTGTTGACACCCTCCACTTTAGCAGGCTCTCTTCCGATGAGAGCATAAGGTGCAACATCTTTTGTCACTTTGCAATCTGCCCCAATCATGGCATGATCACCCACAGAGCAAAACTGTATGATTTTGGCAAGCCCACCAAGTATTACCCAATTCCCTATTGTTACATGCCCTGCCAATTGTGAAACATTGCTCATCACAACATGATCTCCCACCGTACAATCATGGGCAACATGGCAATAAGCCATGATAAGACAGTCCTTGCCAATGATTGCTCTTCCGGTTGCATCAGTACCACGATTGACAGTTGCACATTCGCGTATGACTGTTCTATCACCAATAATTGCGAATGTTTGCTCGCCTTTGAATTTCAAATCCTGTGGAACCGCTCCAATTACAGCACCCGGAAAGATAGAACAATCATTACCGATTCTAGAGCCATTAAGTATGGTGGCATGTGAATAGATTGTACTTCCATCGCCGATCTCAACATCTGATTCGATAACGGCAAATGGTCCAATAGTGACATTTGTTCCCAGTTTTGCTTGAGGTGCCACACTGGCTAAAGGATGAATTTCAACAGACATGTACTTATTCTATTATGCTGGTAAAGAATCTACAATTGCGGCAGAAAGTTCAGCTTCTGCAACCAATGCTCCGTCAACAAATGCTTTTGCACTCATGGCAAATGTATTAAAACGCTTTCCGGTCAATGAAACTTCCATCACAAGTTGATCACCGGGAATAACTGGCTTTCTGAACTTTGCATTGTTGATTGCCATGAAAAATACCAATTTCCCTTCTTTGTAACTGTCGGAATTTAAAAGAAGGAGTCCACCAACTTGTGCCATGGCTTCAATGATCAAAACTCCAGGCATGATTGGTCTTTCGGGAAAATGACCGGGAAAGAATGGCTCATTAATAGTTACATTCTTATAACCAATGATTTTTTTGGCTTCTTGATCCACATCGGTGATTCTATCAACAAGCAGAAAAGGATACCTATGAGGCATCACTTTCAAAATCTGATTGATGTCCAGAACAGGTACTTGTTTTTTCGTTACTTTTTGCTGTTGATTTTTTTGCTCTTTGTGAAGGGCTCTGATTTTCTTGGCAAATTCGATATTCACGGCATGACCAGGCCTTGCAGCCAATATCTGTCCTTTGATCGGAGCACCAATCAATGCCAAATCACCTAGCATGTCAAGCAGCTTATGACGTGCCGGCTCATTCTTAAATCGAAGCAGTCGATTATTCAATATTCCATTTTGACCCAATACAGCATTTTGCTCTATGTCAAACCTAGTGAGCATTGCGCGTAAATCTTCATCGGGAATCTCTTTGTCAACAATCACGATTGCATTGTCCAAAGATCCACCACGAATCAAACCTTGCTCATGCAAAGATTCAACTTCAGTCAAAAAACAAAATGTTCTTGCGGGGGCAAAATCTCGAAGGAACTCAGATTGCAAATCAAATAAGCCTGAATGTTGACTTGCCAATGCAGAGTTCTGATAATCAATCATGACCGTTATGCGGAAGTCATCATTGGGTAGAGCAACAATTTCAGTTTGTTTGGACTCATTCACATATCGAAGCATCTGATCAATCACGATGAAATCTCGAGGTGCTTTTTGCTCTTCAAACCCTGCCTGAAGCAATACTTCTGCATAAGGCAAAGCACTTCCATCCCCTATTGGTGGTTCATTTGCCGTAAGCTCCATCCTGCAATTGTCTATCTCCAAACCAACCAAAGCTGCAAGAACATGTTCAACAGTATGTACGCTCGCACCATTGCATGTGATTGTGGTTCCACGGGCAATATCGGTAACATAATCAACCAATGCAGGTATCTCAGGTTTTCCCTCAAGATCAGCTCTGACAAATGTAAAGCCATGATGTTCCGGAGCGGGATGAAAAGTGATGGTTGAAGGATTACCGGTGTGGAGTCCAACACCACTGAGTGTGACAGGTTTTTTTATTGTTCTTTGATTGACATTCATGTGGATGCTCGGGGTAATACTTACCTAAATTACGAGGTTTTTTCATTATCTCGGGCTTGTTCCAATTCTTTGATGCGAAGTTCGAGGGAGTTTATGAGTTTTAGCAATTCGGGTAATTGCTGTGAAGCATAGATCCTTCGCATTTCTTTACCACGTTCAATGGCAGGGCTACCAAAATAAATACCTGATTGCTCAATACTTTGCGCAATTCCGGATTGACCATATACAATAACATCATCAGCGGTTGAAAGATGTCCAACGGTACCTACTTGTCCGGCAAATCTATTTCTGGCTCCTATCTTAGCACTTCCTGCAATGCCAACTTGAGCAGCAAAAGCAGTATGCTCTCCAATGGAAACATTATGTCCGATTTGAACAAGGTTGTCAATTTTCACACCTTTTGAAATGATAGTACTATTGACAACAGATCGATCAATGGTAGTGTTCGAGCCAATTTCCACATCATCTTCAAGAATCACATTTCCAACATGGTTGATTTTGCGATATGAGCCGTCAGAAGATTCTATATAACCGAATCCATCTGACCCAATAACGCAACCGGCATGAAGGATGACATTGTTTCCTATGACTGTATTGGCATAACACACAACATGTGGATAAGCAATGCAGTGATTCCCCATTGACACATTACCGGAAAGTACCACATAGGGGTGTATGATGCAATCATCGCCTATCACGCAATTTGGTCCAATATATGCCCCTGCATGAATGAAGACATTCTCTCCGAGTGAAGCCGTGGGATGTATAAAAGCAGTTTCTTCTGTGCTGGGAATAGTTGGTTCATCCGGAAAAAACAATGAAATCAATGTTGCAAATGCCCCATGCGGATGCTTGACACGGATGAATGCTTGCCCCTCCATAGGTTCAACATTCATTGTAGGTGGAATCAAAATACAGTTGTATGTACAGACTTTGAGATATGAGATAAACTCTTTGCCTGAAATGAACAGTACTTCGCCCGGTTTCGATTCTTCAATTCTGCCAATGCCATCTATCACAATGCTTTCATCGCCCTCCACCTTGGAATCAAGATGGGTGGCGATTTCAGCTATTGTATATGATTTCTTGAGTTTCATGAAGATTATGGTTTTTTGATTCCGGTTGTATCTGAAGGAAGCTGTAGAGGAACAGATTCGGGTGCATTTCCACCACTTTTCGTAGAATCTGTGCCTTGATTGGGAAGTTTTATCATGTCTTGCAATCCATCCATGACAGAATCCTTCAGATTGTCAAAAATTCCTTTTTTCTCTTCTTCAGGAACTTCAGCGGGTTTTCTATTACGAGTGCGCTTAGTCGCAGTCGAAGACCCACTCGAAGTAGGTTTCTTATTGTTTCTCGGGTCTTTGTCGATTGCTTCTTGCTGCTGCTTTTCCATATCATCAACATTGATACCCAATTTTTTCAGCACTTTGACAGTGAGATCATACTTTGGGTTTATAAATGCCAATGGTTGGGTTGACTTATCCCACACTATGTCATAACCGTCATTGAAGGAAACTTCTTGAATTGCGGCATAAATCTTTTCTTCAACTCCACGAAACACTAAGGCAATAGCTGCATCATATTCTCCGTTCGGACCAAGCTTTCTTGTGGCATATTCTTCTCGCTCTTTTTTCTTGCGTTCAAATGTTGCGATTTTCTCTGCCTTTTCAACTTCAGTCCAAACGAGTCGATTTTTTTTGATCTCCATGTCCAGTTCATTGATCACTTTTTGTTGATCGTCAAGCTCTCTTTTCCAGTTGTCAACCATTGTTTGTAGACGTTGCTCTGCTTGCTTCGCCTCCGGAAATTTTTCACGAATGGCTTGTGAAGACACATACCCGATTTTCTGTGCGAAAATCGGTTGCATCAAGAAAAGCATCAAGAAGATGCTGAAATACACATTTCTTTTGGCGAACATAGAGACCCCCTTTTGTTGAGTTTACTTACTATTTCTTCGGATTTTGTCTAACACTTTGAATGTCAAGTCAAACTTGTCATCTGCGTATAACAATGCTGGATTTACTTTGTCAAGAATAAAATTGAATTTTTCATCTTTGGACACTTCTTTGATTGTCAAGAGAATACGATCACGAATCGGTGTGAGGAAATTTTCCTGTAAGCGACGGATCTCACCGGTATTACCAAACTTTTCTTCTTGATATTGAATCATGCTCTGTTGTATGTTTTTGAGCATATCCTCTTCTTTCTTTTTGGCATCAGCAGTCATCATCGATTCTTGCTTTTTGTATTGCTCCAATTTTTCTGTAAGATCTTTCTGCATTGCAACAAGGGTATCCTGATACTTTGTTGCAATCTCCTTCAATTTTTTGTCGGCTTCTTGTGCTTCAGGTAATTGCTTCAAAATGACTTCTGTGTCTACATAACCAATCTTCTGATTTTGAGCATCCATGTTTTGTGTGGTCATGAACATGCCAATCACGAAAGCAATGAGTGTAAGTGTTGAGAATTTCATGTGAGTTCCTACTGATAAATATGAATAATGTTTAACGTCCAAATTGAAAGTGGAATTGCCAACCCGATCTTTTACCACCGGGCACTTGTGAATCAAATCCATAACCATAATCAAAGCCCAATAATCCAATTGGATTAAGCAATACGCGAACACCTAAACCGGCAGATCTTTTCAAATCAAATGGATCTGCTGATCTAAGATTTTCCCAAACATTTCCTGCTTCGGCAAAAGCCAGAAGATAAATAGGCATGGGATTTAGCGAAAGTGCAAAACGCGTTTCAATGACATGTCTTGTCATCACACGCCCTCCACCACCCGGACCAATAGATCGATCTACATAACCCCGAAGCGGTGTAATTGCAAATCCACCGAGTCCATTTCCTCCCATGAAAAACAATTCATTCCCAAGAATATTGGTGTCACTCTTGATGCCCGCCACATATCCCATATCCGTGCTTAGATACAAAACCAATCTAGGATTCCCATCAACGGATGCTAGCGGATGAAACATCTCAAGATTAAATGTGTTTTTTAAATAATCAACTTTTCCAATACCAATTCCGCCTGCCGCAAATGTGCTGGAATAGGTAAATCTTGAACCGGATGTTGGAAAGATTGCATTATCCAAACTAATGCGAGACAAAGAAGCAGTCAAACTTAATTCACCACCATTGAATGCACGAAAAACGCCTTGCGATGCAGTTTGCTGATTGTATTGTGCTCTCACAACTCCATCAACACGGAAATAATCATCAGGCCAGCGAAGTCTGCGACCAATATTGACGGAAGCTCCATATCGCAATAAATCAAACACAAAATTCTGTCGGATTGAATACAGATTCACCCCAAGAGTTGTTGGCGTATTGTTCAGCCATGGCTCTGTGAATCCCAATTGAATGGTTTGATATCTGCTCTGCTGACCAAACTCAGCATTGATATTGAGGATTTGCCCACCGCCGCCACGAAGTGGTTCGGAAAAAGAAAAATTATTGAGAGTAATTCCTATTGAACCTGTCAAACCAAAAGTACCTGCATATCCCATTGATGCATTGAAAGTATCTGTTGAGCGTTCTTCCACCCGATACAAAACATCAACCCGCGTATTGTCGACCGGTTTGATATCCGGTTTCAAAGCTTCAGGATTGAAATAGTTAAGTACGCCCAAACCTCGCACGCTACGAATGATTGCAGATCTATTGAAAAACTCGCCCGGCCTTGTGAATAATTCTCTGCGTATGACTTTATCTTTTGTTTTGCTATTTCCTACGATTTCAACTTTTCTGATGACATATCGATCACGCTCGAAAACCTTAACCACCAAATCCAAAGAATCACCATCGGATTTCCTTTCTTCTTTGACAAGATTTGCTCCCAAATATCCATTGTCAAGATACATTGAAGCCACATCAGATTGATCTTCATTTCCACTTAAATTTTTGTCGAATCGCTCTGCATCATAAGGTTCATTAAGTGGAATATTCAGACGACGGAACAGAAGCTCCTGCGGATATACTGTATTTCCCTCAAAAGTCACAGAACGAAGAATATATTGCTTGCCTTCAAACACATCAAGTTGAATGCTCACTTTTTGCGTTTCCGGATGATAGATAACTGTATCCTTTATGATATCAGCATCTATAAACCCTTTTGATCTGAAGAATTGAAGAAGTTTTTTCTTGTCTTCCTCATACTTCAATTTGTCAAATTTTGAAGATGACCAAAATTTCCACCATGTTTTTGTTTTTGTATCTTCCAAAGCACCTGCCAAATCCGTAGAACTGAGTTTTGCATTACCATTGAAACGTATAGTATCTACATAAAAATCAGCACCTTCCTCGATGACCATTTCTAGGCGTGCATAAAGACCAGTATCTGTGGGAATCACATTTGTTTCAATCTTGGCATACATCAACCCTTCTTTTTCATAAAGGGCTCTGACTGCATCTCTGGCTAAATCTTCTTCATACGCTGATAGAATATCACCTTTAATCTTGCCAATGGCTTTCTCAATGTCTTTCACACTTACTTTATCAGCACCCTTAACATCCAACCAACTGAATCGCTGAAATTCTTTCACTTTTATTGTCAGAAAAATTCCACTGGCTGTAATTTTTTCGATAATGATATCGATGGATTCAAATTGATTTCTAAGCCAAAGATTTTTGATTGCTTCTTGTTGTTTCGGACCTGGAATCTTGATTTCTTCACCAACTTTCAACCCTGATATGGTGATGATGGTTTGTGCATCTGAATATGTATTCCCTTCTACAGAAACACCGGCAATGATAAATGAACGTGCTTTGTCCTGTGCCTTGATTACTGGAGAAATAACACTCAACGATGCTATTGAACATAACATCAATGAAACAATCAAGGAAAAATATGTGAAGGTTTTTTGCATTGAATCAAATCAACGAGATGAAAAGGATGAAATGATTTTCCGAATGGAACTTTGTTGTTCCTTTTCATCGGATTCACGCAATTGCTGACTGGTTTTGCCGAAGCGCCTCTCACGATTTAGATAGTCTCGTAAGGCAGAATACAAATCTTCTCTTCGAAAATCAGGCCATAATCTCTCGGTGATATACATTTCAGAATATGCTGATTCCCATAAGAGAAAATTACTAAGTCGCATTTCACCTGAAGTACGAATCATCAGATCGGGATCGGGCATGTTCTTTGTGAGAAGGTATTCGGAAAAATGCTCGTCGGTTATGTCTTCTGGAGAAAGAGTTCCGCGACGAATATCCAATGCAATCATCTGGACGGCTCTAACTATGTCCCATCGACCTGAATAACTAAGAGCCAGAGTCAAGGTAAGGCCGGTATTCCCTGCTGTTCTTTCAATAGATTCATTCAGAATTGATTGCACATTTTTGGGCAATGCATTCAATTTTCCAATTGCTTGCAAACGAACATTGTTTGCATGCAATTCATCAATTTCTTGAAGAAGATATGTTTTGAGCAAGGACATCAGAATTTGCACTTCAACACGAGGTCTCTTCCAATTCTCCATTGAAAAAGCATAGACCGTCAAAAAACCAATTCCCAATTGAGAACTTGCTTTTACGATGTCTCTTACACTTTCAATTCCTTGTTGATGTCCTGCTGCTCTTGGTAGATTTCTGTCCATTGCCCATCTGCCATTACCATCCATGATGATGGCGATATGTCTGGGCAAAGCTCCGCCTGCAAGCAAATCTGCCTGCATGGCTTTATCATCGGGGGATTGACCGTCTTTCCATTGATTGATCATAACGCTCTCAATGTCATTTCTTCGACAAATACAAATGAATCACACCCAATAGGGTGCACAAATCGATTTCCAACATTTGGGATCAAAGAAACATAAGCAGTGATCTGACAGTCGTTTGTTGCGGAAAAAATAACTGACAAAAATACTGCGAATTGAGAAAAAAACAATCCCCTAAGACTTTTTTCGCAGTATATCGCCATAGATTTATGATGCAAAGCGTAAAAGAAGCATTGAAGCATCGTCTTCCGGGGCGATTCCCTTGATTTTGTCCATGGATCTTGAGATTTGATCCATGAATTGTGTAGCCGTATCATGAGAAATATTATTGCATTCACTTAAGATGCTGATGATAGGAAGATTCCCTTCCGAGAATGATGAATCGCAAATTCCGTCTGTGTACATGCAAATCATGTCACCGGATTCAATGTTATGTTCAGATTGCAGAATATCTGTTATTGATTGCATGACACCCAGCACAATACAACCTGCATGAAGTTCAATGATTTCTCCATTGCTTTTTTTGAGAAGCGGAATTTCATGCCCTGCATTAATGCAAGTCATCAATGTTCTGTTTGTGTTAACATAAACACAAGCACAAGTCACGAATGTATCGGATGTTGTATGTTGAAAAACAAGTTCATTGAGTGATTCGATGATTTCATTTGGGTTTTTACTTTGTTTCACAAGCAAAGTACACGCAGACTTCACCATTGTCATAATCAGGGCTGCTGATATTCCTTTTCCGGAAACATCAGCCACAATCAATAGTAATGATCCATCCGAATAATGGAGTATGTCCACATAATCACCCCCAATCTCTCTGCTGGGAATATGCGCTCCGGAAATCTCAATGCCCGGAATAATCTCTAAAAAAGAAGGTAATAATTGTTGCTGAATTGTTTTCGCCAATGCCAAGTCTTTCTCGATTACAAGCAATCTTGCTTCTTCTTCAAACAATTCTGTCCGCTCAATTGATAATGCTGTAATCATTCCGAGCATTGAAACAAATCCTAGATCATCACTGGAATACTTGCGCGAATCATTATTTGGCAAAAGAATATATCCCTTCATTGCAGATCCATGCTCCATTGGCATTGCAATCACTTCATAGTTTGCAAAATCTTGTTCATTGCTTATATCATTAAGCATAAGGAGTAATGTTGATTCCTCAAATCCATTGAAGGAAAGAATTTCATAGTGTTGATCGGAAGAGTACCCAATGATTGCATAAGTCCCGATCCGCAATTGCCCCATGAGAAATTGTGCCGAAATATTAGCAATGCTTTTCTTATCTGATTGAAGTATGATGTCAGAAAGCATTTCCAAGACTGTATCCAAAACTAGAGATGTCTTACCCAACATTTTTTGTTGGATTCGGGCATCTTGAGAATTCATGATGGCAGAACAAGCGATCCCTGCCATTTGCGCCAATAAGTACATGACATCCTGATTTTCTTGAGAAGTTGGACTATAAGCAATATATCCATGCTTGACTTCCAAGTGCATGATTGGAATAGTAATAGAGTCTTGCAATGTAATCTCTGAATCATATTGAAGAACACATTGCGCATTCTCCGATGAATCATACAAGTACAATGCATACGATTGAGTCAGATTCAATGAATCCATACAATGAGCAAGAATCTCGCAAACTTCATATTCAGAAGATGCACGTGAAAACTCTAATACAATATTCTGCAATTGCGAATTGACAAGAATCATGAGGTTGGCCTTTTGCAATACATTTATTGCAAATTACGCTTTCAAAGCAGATTGGATACCATCGCATTTGTGGCGGTAACAATATCTTTTGGAGACAAGAGAATTTGCATACCTCTTTGCCCTGGGCTTATGCTGATTTCATCAAAAAGAAATGAAGTCTCTTCAAGGTATGTTGGAAATTGTTTTTTCATTCCTATGGGTGAGCATCCACCTCGTAGATATCCTGTCAAATGAAATAAATCAGAGATGGGTAGGAGTGAGCAACTTGCATTGCCTGTGGCTTTTGCAACTTTTTTCAATGAAACTTCTTGATTTCCCGGGACAATAATCACAAAAACCGGAGTACTATCACCACGTAGTACCAATGTTTTAAATACAATTTCATGAGGAAGCTGAAGTTTATCTGCGACGCTGATGGCATCAAGCGAATCTTCAGACCACTCATAAGTAAGCAATGTATATGGAATTGCAAGAGAATCAAGTATTCTGCAACAATTGGTTTTCTTTATGGAACTCATGATTCGATTGATGATAAAAAACGGTCAAGAGTATCAGAGGATGATAAACCTGCTTTCCTTCTTACATTCAATCTATGAGTTTCCACGGTTCTTGAACTAATATCTAAAAAAGTTGAAATATGATATGTTGTAAATCCACAACGAATCAAACAACACACATGTTTTTCTTTTAATGTAATATCGGGGATAAGCATTTCCAATTTGCTTTGAAAGCCGGGAAATGTTTGATTGAATTCACTGAAGAACATCTCTTTATCCAATTCCGTGACTGACAATGGCATGAGTAAAGAGCTCACATCTTTAAGAACTTTCGGTTTCGTGTCTTGTTTCTCGAGAATTGCCATGATTTGGGATCTTACTTCTCCATATCGATTGATTTCTTTCATGATGGAAGAGGTCCGATCAAGCAATTGCTGTCGTAATTCTCTGGTTTCTTTTCCTAGCACATGATTTTGTTGTTTCAGCAATTCATTTTCTTTTTGATGCTTTGTTGCAACATACTGTACTTCTAATTGTTTGATATTCTTTTGTGCTTCTTTTCCAATCACAATTTGTTGGGTTTCATACGATTCTTGCATTAGTGCAAATGCTCTATCCCACTTTTTTCTTGATCTAAGCCACAAACCCCAATGCCGTAGAACCCAGATTCGAAGTTGTAAATAGTCATGTTTCTGTGTCATCACATGAGCTTGTCTGAAATGATGTTCGATTTTACCATTTCTTGACCCAGAAGCATCCATGTTCATGTATAATCGAGCCAACTTATAATGCAAAGTTGCTTCATGCAATGGAAAAGGGAATTTCTTATAGAGTTTTCCTGCCTGTAGAAAGAAAGACAATGCTTGATTATGATTGCCCAAATTGGTGTGTGCTGAACCGCACATTACAATCATTCTAGACAAATCATGATTGGCTTTCTTTTTCTTTGCAATCTCCAAACACTCATTTAAAATCTCCAATGCATCTTTGGGTTTTTTCTCAGTCCTCATGAGATAAATTGAAGCAATATTTGAACGTGCAACCAAGGCAGTTCTCCAATTTTGCTCATTGATTGATCGAATGAAAGCTGAATGCAAGTATTGTTCGGCTTGATCAAAATCTTGCAAGGAGATATGATAATTGCCATTTGCCAATTCAAATTGTGCATCCAAGAATGGCTCGCTGGGCATTTGATTCTTTAATTGTTCGGCAATTTGAAGATAATGCAAGCATACATCATATTTATCTGTTTTTTGTGCATGTTGCACCAAAGTGAGGGCACAGCGAAATGCATGTTGCAATTGCCCGCAATGGATGAATGTTTCCAGGGCTTCTCTCAAAATCCGTTCATCATCAGCTTCCAATTCCAAATCGGAGCGTAATCTATATTCTTCTCTCAAGAGATGGGCATGATGCAATGGATCATTGGTCGAATTGGCAATATCCCTCATTAGCATTATCACAGACCAAGCTTTGTCCCTTTGCATAGAACTATGGTGCAACATAGTTCGAATGCGGAATAGGTCAAACCGATATTGCATGATTCTTTGCTCGCCAATTAAGGCACGCGAGTGTAAATCTTCATATTTTTGCTCAAGAGTACTGAGGGTTTTGTTAACGGCAGACATTGTATCCGTGTAAAATCGCCGCTCAACCCTGAGAATCTCTTCCCTCCCGGACAAGACTCTACTCATTGTAATCCCAATCTAATTCCCAATCATACATGGAAGCCAAATGGCAATAGCACTTCCCTTTTTCTCAATTTAGTTTATTTTTGGAGATATTGACATCTCTGTTGTTCTTGAAATCAATCAATGTGGATTGTGTAAATTGCGATAATAATATCATTAGGAGTAAACATGGAATTTTTGATCACTCTACATGGTCACAATCGCTGGCTGATTGTGATATTTGCACTTTTGGCAATTCTTACACTGATACTCAATCTCAAAGATGCCTCCGAGTATAAAAAATCCACACGGATTATAGGTTCTATCTATGCCTATGCATTGGCAATTCAATTTTTCATCGGCCTTGCTTTGTTCTTCCCAAAAGCTCAAGCATTAGATTGGGATATGGCAGCATTGCGCATACAATTCGAGCATGCCACAACAATGATACTTGCTGTTGCCATAGCACATAGCGCAGCTGCTTGGAAAAAACTTGAAACGGCAAAAAGACTCAAGAACACATTGATAGCATATATCGTATCGCTGTTTTTGATTATTCTAGGAGTTATCCGCATTGGTGGGATGTCGCTTTGGATCGGCTCATAGTTGCGAATTCCAGCCTGCAAAGCACGATGCCATCATGAGAGCAGCCAATCTTGAGGTTCTGTGATCTATATCGTAAAGTGGATTTACTTCTACGATATCTATCATTCTTACCCCATTGGCGCCGGCAGAATATGCCATTTGGACAATCTCATCAGCGGAAAATCCAATTGGAGCGCTCGCACTTACTCCGGGTGCAAATGCTGAGTTTACTGCATCCATATCGAAAGAAACATATATCTCTTGATCTGCATCTCTAAAACTCCGAATTAAATCCGACAATTGCATTGATGCATTTCCCAATGCTCTGATATGCTCATAGGGTATGATTCTACCCCCGGATTGCTCCACATATTCTCTGTGATGCGAAGCGGCGGTAAATTGCTGGATTCCAAATTCAATGAAATTCTCCGGCTTTTGATAATCGAACATTTCACGAAAAGGTGAGCCGGAATGACCCAAGCCATCAATAAGCTCCCTAACATCAAGGTGTGGGTCAACATTTATGACCGCAATGTCTGAAAAAGCATCGCGCATTGCTTTGAATGAAGGAAAAGCAATATCATGTCCTCCACCAATGACTGCCACAAAAGCTCCTCTCTTTAGCAATTCCAGAACCAAAGAATGATGGTCGGCACGGATATCCTCCAAAGTTCGCCCTTCGCATAGAATATTTCCAAAATCATGAATGGTGGCTTCTTTTGGGCCAAGACCATGCACAGAAAGCTTAGCCAAACATTCTCGGATTGTAAAGGGTGCTTGAGCAGAACCTATGCGGCCCCCATTTCTCTCAACTCCTATGTGTTGCGGAATTCCAAGCAAAACGAGGTCTCCTTCATTCACATCAAAAACTGAGGAAGTAGTCCGCATCATAGATGCCATCCTTTTGTCGAGTTTCTCTCTTGGTTCCAAAAAATTGGACCAGCCATCATAAGAGACAATCTGTGGGTTCATTGAACAATTCTCCAAAAAGTGCATTCCTGACACATAGCGATTTTTTGTATTTTTGCCAGTAAAAAACAATCTATCGGAGCTCATCCATGATATTGACTGACAAAGAAATCCTTGCAAATATAGCGAGCGAAAGGATAGTCATTAGCCCTTTTCGAAGAGAATGCCTTGGATCAAATAGTTACGATGTACATCTTGGCAAATTGCTTGCCACTTATGATGAAGACATTCTTGATGCAAAACTTCACAATACAATCACCACTTTTGAGATTCCTGAAGAAGGATGTGTATTGATGCCTGATGTATTTTATCTTGGCGTAACAGAAGAATATACCGAAACTCATGATCATGTTCCATTCCTGGAAGGCAAATCAAGTATAGGACGACTTGGTATAGACATTCACGCTACAGCAGGCAAAGGCGATGTGGGATTTTGCAATTATTGGACTTTGGAAATTTCCGTTAAACAACCGGTAAGAATATATGCAGGTATGCCGATAGGACAACTTATATATTTTGAAGTCAAAGGTGAAATTGAAACACCATACAATGTAAAAGGTTCAGCAAAATACAATGCCAAGACGCATGAACCTGTTGAATCAATGATGTGGAAGAATTTCTGATGATTGGCCTAAAAGACATTATAGGTTTCACAAGGGCACATCTCTACATTGTTCTTGTCTTTGTCTTTTTCTCCTGTACTTTAGAGGAGGACAATACGCTCATATATGATGAGTCCACAATCATTGAAAGAAGAAAAGAACTTGATGTATTTTTTAAACAAGATCCTGCCTCCCCTCTCAAAGAACAGCAAAAAGAGCAATTCACGAGTTTGCAGTATTTCGCTCCTAATGAAGAATCTGCTTTTTATGCTGAGTTCTCTTTGAATAAGAATCCAGATACTGTGCAATTGCTGACGACAAAAGGCTCTGAAAAGAGAAACATGCTTCGTTATGGCACATTTACGATTCAAGATCAGAATGGCTCTGCGTTCACATTAACCGGTTTCAAATCATTGGAACAAGAAGATGATGTGATATTCATACCATTCAAAGACAAAACAAATGGATTTGACACCTATGAAGCCGGCAGATATTTAGAAGTTGACGAGATATCAACGAGTGGAGAATATCTATTGGATTTCAATAGAGCATATAATCCATATTGTGCTTATAATAAAGACTATGTATGCCCTTTGGTCCCCAAAGAAAATATTCTCTCTATTTCGATCAAAGCCGGTGAAAAGAGGCCGATTTTCTAATGAAACAAATCACCTTCATAAGGCATGCCAAGTCAAATCATATCATGGGTCTGCGTGATCATGACAGACCTTTGAATGAACGCGGCCTAATTGATGCTCCTAAGATGGCTGAGCAATTGAAGAATGAGGAATTTCATCCTGATATTTTCTTTACCAGCACAGCTTTAAGAGCACAGACTACGGCGCAATTGATACGAGATGGTATTGATGGCGAAATTCCACTCGAGGAATTATCACTTTTATACCATGCATTCATCAATGATTATACAACATTCATCCATCAAGTGGATGATGTTTTTGAACATATCGTGATTGTTGGTCATAATCCAACAATTACAATGATGGTGAACCTTCTTTCAAAAGACAATGTAACTGATTCCATGCCAACCTGCTGTGTTGTTTCACTAACATTTGCGGATGTAGATGCTTGGCGCTCCATTTCACCTCATTCGGGAATTATGACTCGTTTTGCATTTCCGGAAAAATAATTTCAAAAAAGGAATTTCAATATGACTGAACATCATCAGATTTGTATAATAGGAAGTGGTCCTGCAGGTTTCACAGCAGCTTTATATGCATCCAGAGCAAGACTCGATGTTGTTGTGTTCGAAGGACATCAACCCGGTGGTCAATTGACAATCACTACTGAAGTTGAGAATTATCCGGGTTTTGAGCATGGCATCATGGGCCCTGAAATGATGGATGTATTCAGAAAACAAGCGCATAGATT
Source organism: Candidatus Kapaibacteriota bacterium (assembly GCA_049426725.1). Classification (GTDB taxonomy): domain Bacteria; phylum Bacteroidota; class Ignavibacteria; order Kapaibacteriales; family UBA961; genus UBA961. The sequence continues at coordinate 6,415 of JBMSYN010000006.1, read as the reverse complement.
TGGCGCATCTTCCATCTATGAAACAATTACCTCTGTGGATCTATCAAAGAGACCTTTCACATTGACAAGCGATTCACAAAAAACGTATACATGTGATTCCATTATCATTTCAACCGGAGCTGCAGCGAAATTACTCGGTTCAAAAGGTGAGCAAGAATATATGGGCTTTGGTGTTTCGGCTTGTGCAACATGCGATGGATTCTTTTTCAGAAATCAACATGTATATGTAGTTGGTGGAGGAGATACAGCAATGGAAGAAGCCAATTATCTCACGAGATTTGCATCAAAGGTTACGATACTTCACAGGAGAGATGAATTCCGCGCATCAAAGATCATGCTTGAGCGCTGTCAAAACAATCCCAAGATTGAATTCATGGTGAATACCACTGTTGAAGAATATATGGGTGAAACACTACCAACCGGTTTGAGAAAGCTCACTCAACTTAAACTCAGAAATACCGTTACCAATGAAGAGAATATCGTTCCTGCAGATGGGATATTTGTTGCAATTGGTCATAAGCCAAATACCGATCTCTTCAAAGGGATGATTGACATGGATGAAACCGGTTATATCCAAACCATGGGTAAATCATCTTATACAAATATTGAAGGTGTATTTGCTTGTGGCGATGCTCAGGACAGCGTATACAGACAAGCTATCACAGCAGCTGGAAGCGGGTGCATGGCTGCTATTGATGCAGAACGTTGGCTTGAAGCACAACACGGATGATGCAACATGAGTCATGAAGAACAAAAAAAAGCGCCGGTATTAGTCCGGCGCTTTCCATTTGCGATTGAAGCTGAAATGGCTCAAGCACTTCTTGCGGAGCACGGCATTTCAAGTTATGTCTATGATGTGAATGTCAACTCCTGTTATGTTGGAGCTGTTATGGGCGTTCGATTGCTTGTCAATCCGGATGACTTGGAGAAAGCCAATAGCATTCTTGAAGCTACCGACAATCACTGACTTTATGCTTCTTTTTCAGGGGCTTCTTCTCCTTTCCCTTGCATCAATTTCTTGAATTGTTTATCTAGGAAATAGAGATTCTTCGCATCATATCCCACTCTTTTTACCATCACGATCAATTCTTCAACACTTCTTTCAGAGTCTTGTTGCTCTTTGATAAAGGGTTGCAAAAATTGCAATGTGGCATAGTCTGAAACCTCGTGGCACATCTTCGCCATTTGATTGATGGCAATCGTATTCTGTTGTTCCAAGAAAAGATTATGTTCCAAGATGTCCAACACATGTTCAAAAGAACTACGCAATTCAGGTACAGAGCCTATTGAAGCTCTACAGCCATGTGCATTGGCATAACGATAGAATTCAAGCATGTGCTCTCTTTCATCTTCCGCACTGAAATAAAAATATTCTTCCAAACCCGGTAAATCTTGTTCTGCACACCAAGAAGCCATTTCAAGATAAGCCATTGAAGCGATGTGCTCATTGGTAATCTGAACATTCATTTGTTTGCGAAGAGATTCATTCATGTGAGTACCTTTGTAATATTCAATTATTTGCAAATTCTTTTGGTGATTCTATCTTTCCATTTCTTCGAAGTTCATTCAATTCTTCCAATGTCACAGTCAAAAAAGCTCCATTGGCTTCAGATATCACAGTAACGGTATCTGAAAAAATATCAATTTTGATCATTCTCGCTCTGCCATCAGACAGGAGAAGATAGGAATCAAGGGGAGGATAATTTTTCAGTGCGGTGACATAATTGTCTATTTCATAGAGAAGACAGCATTTCAAGCGACCACACATGCCACTCAATTTGCTGATATTTGGTGGTAAATGCTGTGCTTTGGCATGATCTAGTGTTATTTGATCGAATTCATTCAAAAATGAAGAGCAACATAATTCGAGTCCGCAAGGACCAATCCCACCCAATCTTTTTGCTTCTTCTCTTGCTGGAATTTGACGCAATTCAATTCTTGAGTGATATGTCCGAGCCAAATCTTTGACCAAATCACGAAAATCAACTCTTTGAGGAGCCGAAAAATAAATTGATAATCGAGATCTGTCAAATTGCCATTCGGCATCCACGACTTTCATCTCCAAACCCGAAGTTTTCACTTTATCTTTGACTTCACGAACTATGCTTTTTTCATGATCTCTATTGGATTTGATTTTTTCAATGTCTTCCTTGCTTGCAATCCGCAAAACACTATGCATGTGTTCTGGATCTTCGGAATTCTTGAGATCCGCAATCTTCCCAACAGCTGTTATTGTACCCGCATCATTTCCATGATCTGATTGTACGATCACCGTATCGCTTAAAGCAAATCTTCCATTCTTTGATTTTTTGAACATGAGTTTTCTTCTTGCTTTGAAACTCACTTCCACAAACCAATCTTGAGCATTGGAAGTATCATTCATCGTTTCTTCAACCGGCTTCTCTGATGAGCCACTTTTGCATGTGGAGCATCCCCCTTCTTTATCACCGCAAGCTGTACAATGAGATTTTCGATTGCGCAATGTAGATGCAATAGAGGCATCAGCTGCATTGCCAACATCATCTGAGTGTGAAATCTGAATTCGGGAGAGCGGAACAATAGATCCCACGGGGAATTCATCTTGTTCCGATTGTTGATTCGTATGATTTTCGTTCATGCTGAATAATCGCCTTAAAGCAATATTTCTAGAATATGGCTCGAAAGTAGCAAAAAAAAGCATCACACACAAAATTCGGACTATTTCAAGTCTTATTCCTTCTTTTTCAAAAGCAACTGTCGTCTATCTTCTCTTACCGCCTTTGAATAAAATTCCTTGAATGATAGATATTCACCTGGTTCGATAAAAGTTTTCTTTTTTATGAATCTACGACTAATGGTAAGCAGCGTAAGATCTTCTTGCTGTTTTGCAAGTACCACATATTCATATTCTGCCGAAGGGTTTGTCAGGCTTATTGACTGAGGGATTTCAGCCAGAACATATCCCTTGGGAATCAGCATTGATATTTCCTCGAACGTTGTATCTATATCATTGAGATTCTTGAAGGGATATTTTCTTTGCTCATAAGACAAAGCATCTTCAGAAGCAAGTTCATTTCGCCAAGGAATGCGGACAATTTTATATGTACCTGCTTCAGCAACGGTGTTTGGAGCCTCATATTGATAAAAAAGTGAAACTTTATCAGATAATGAATCAACTCCGATGATTGCCATATCTACAACTCTTGCCGAAGGGATATCAGAAGCTAAAGAAGATTGAAGTAATTTTTTTTGTTCTTCATGATTTTTGCCTTTATATGCGGCGCGATATTGTGCTGTCAAAGCACCGGTAATTTTTTCTCCACCCTGGATGAGCATTCCATCATCAGAAAACTGAATGGTCGCACGAGAAATGAAAGTAGGCGCCACATATTGTTTATCTGGTAGAAGCAATGGTTGTGTAATGCCCGAGCGAATCAACAATGAAAAGGCATTCTTATCAGCTGCCGGTATTGCACCGGTTGGAAAATTGGAAGCCGTAAGGTCTAAAAAGAGTGGTTTCTTCTTTCCTGTTTCTTCCACTGCAATGATACAATGGTTAAAAGAAATTGAAGGAAGTAGATTCAGCAATCGCTCTTCATTTCCGGAGTTTACCAATACATAATTTGCTTTGATGCCTAATTCCCTGAGCATTGCTATACCCAATGTTGAGACATCTTTACAATCACCTATTTTGTTTACGAGCACATCTCGTGCTTTTTGAGGGATAAAGGCGGATTGACGAAATGGTACGAGGCTATAGCGAATATTATCCGTTATGAATTGAAAGACTTTTCTAATTTTTTCTTCTTCTGTCAATGCTCCTGGATTTGGTATTAAAGCTTTGACAGCTTCTTGGATTTCATAAGAAGATTGAGCTTTCGATTGCGCTAATTCTGCATACCATTCTACGAGAAAAGTCCAATTAGGAATTGTGCTAAAACGCAGTACTTTTCCTATTTCCTGCAAAGACGGCATATCAGCTTCATAGACAATTCCCGGTTCTTTGTTGATTGACCAAGAATACAATGTTGAATTGATATCGGATAATTCCAATGTCTTTGTCGATAAATCCATTTCCTGTTGAGAAGTGGTGAACTGCATCCCATTAGGCACAATCAAGGAATACTCAGCATGTGTAATTGGGAAGTACCTATTGAAATAATACTCATCCCATACATGTTTGGCTAATTTGCCGGTATTGTAATTCCGGATTTTATATTTTATATAAACAAAGTCATTTGGTTCCAATCCTTTGAAAACAGTCATATTTCTACTTATGTCTGCACGAATTTCCTTTCCATCCGGTTTAATGGTCACAGCTTTCTCGATAATCAGATCTTGAGAATTTCCATTGTAGCCAATTCTATATTCTTTAAAGAAATCAATACCCTTTTCATTGAATACTCTGATAATGCTCTCTGTCACAGCTTCAGAAGCGCCTTGTTCATATATTACTCGTTTTACTTTATCAGAGACAATTGCAGCACTTGCCTCCGGATGATCTTTTGCTGTTGGAGCAGCTTGTAATATTGAGTCAAGATTTGTATCACCAAAGATCGTGAAAATTGATTTCTTCCCTTGTAATTCTCTGAGAATGGCTCGAGAGTCATAATCTGTAGGTGAATATAAAAGAGCTTTTTCATAAGCACTGATGGAAGCCGGTATGTCCTTCTTGCTTCTGTATATTTCTCCTAATTTCGACCAATAACTATTACATGACGGACAGAATTTTAGAGCTATCAACATCTCTTTTTCAGCTTTGTCATATTGCTCGAGTTGGGTGAACACATTTGCCATTTGATAATGGAAACCCGGTGAGGATGGCGACAAATTCAATAATTCTTCAAATGTTTTTTGCCATTCTTTCAATTTCGAATCTTCCAGATATGCTTTTGCCAAACCAAGTAATGGGGCTTCGCCATAAGCTTGCTTAAGATACTTGGAATAGAGACTGATCATGGTGTCTCTTTTTCTTGTGGTTTGAAAATCAAATGCAGCAGCCAATTCTGTATATGTCCATGACAAAGGATATCGCTTTCGGGCTTCTCTTGTTGTTGAAATGACTTTATCTTGCATTTTCTTTTTGTCATAATATCGAATGCGAAGACTATATGCAGTTTCTGATTGTGGGAGCAACTGTTCTATACGATTGACCATATCTTCGGCTCGATCATAATCCTCATTATCCAAATATTGATTGAATTTGTAAATAATTCCGTCGGGTATATCTTTACTCATGGAAGAAAGCAATTCATATGTGGTATTGACTTCATCTCGTTTTCTACCACGAGCATATGTGTCAATAAATTTCCAAAGAATTACCGGATTGTCTTTTGATACTTTCAATGCTTTTTTCAGCAATTGTTCTGCTTCTATTGCTCTATCATTTCTTAGATATGCATCCGCCAATACCAGATAGTGTTCTATCCAATCAGGGTGCTGTTCTATGATATTCTTTAACTCGGCTATTATTGGATTGGGAATGAATTCAATGCGTGAAGGTTTTTGTTTGGAATATGACTGTGTAAAGGCGCTTTGCTTCAAATCCGGAATTACATTCCCATCTTCATCTGTTAAGCGCATGAGGAAATTGCAACGATCAATCTCTGAATAACCAACCTTTACCAATAAACGATTCCACCCTGCGGATATCTCTGTTCGAACGATATATGTGTCAAAATCATTATTGGTTTCATTGGAATCACGAATGATTTCATGATCATTCAGAAATACTTTCACAGAACCGGAAGTACCTATGCGCACTTGCACCGTTTTATTATTTGGAGACCATACAAAAGTATTTGCATAGTAAATGGCTTGTCTGTCAGGAAAATATGACTGAAAATCCAACCAATAATCTCTTTTGATCAGTGGCGGAAGGAACCAAGAAGCCGGAGTCCCATTTTTGCCTTCATATACTTCGGTTGTATCATACTTCTCTTCAGGTGGATAGACCGTTGAAAATCCTGATGCTGAAATATGTTCGAATGGCCCTATGATTGAATAGGCAGAAAGTGCCTGAATTTTATCATAATATTGGATTGCGGCTTTAAGATTTCCATTTCTGGTTTCGACTGATCCCAACATTTCCATTGCCATTGCTCGAAGCGATCCGGCTTTGTCACTTTTTATGGACAATTGTTTGAGAACATCCTGAACTCCTGATTTTTTATCATGCATTTGTGTTGAAAACCTTGGTGAAAGCCAAATTGAATACAGATAAGGAACCGGGTCAATATCTGCTTTCATGATTTGCTTATACACATTCCAAGATTCTGCATTGCGATGTCGCATTTCAAGAAGATAAGAAAGCCCAACAATACTTCGAACATCTTTTGGATTCTTCTCTAGTATCATTTTAAAGACTTGCTCGGAACTGTCAAATTCCTTTTTTAAGATATGATTCCATGCTTGATTAATATCCTGTGCATATATA
>JBMSYN010000005.1:0-125580 GCA_049426725.1 Candidatus Kapaibacteriota bacterium | reverse complement strand
GCCACCTTCAATGGAATAATTGATTTCAACTTGAGCAAATGCAGGAGCTGAAATCATGGCGCTCATCGCCAAAAGTGTAAGGAATTTCTTCATGAAAACACCTTGGTAAAAAAAGTGTAAAAAATTGAAAAATGTGAGGAGCTTTGGAAATCTGCAAAGCCATGATATACATGGCTTTGCAAATATTATACGAATTTAATAAACAAATTTCAAATAAACATTCTTTTGCGAGAAAGTTTATGGATTTAGCTCTATACCAGGATTTCCGGATACTTCGCTACTTGGAATTTTAGCCAATAATTTATTGTCATTCCAAGCTAAGCCTCTGATTGAACTAGACTTAGTACGTTTTAGATAATGGAAGCGATCTCCTTCGAAGCACATTTCAAGACGACGTTCTTTGGCGATGAGGTCCAAAAGTGCTGCTTTTCCGGTTGTGGAATTGTCTTCAGGGACATTCGCTCTTTTGCGAATGAGATTGATGTTTGCCAAGACTTCTGATTCGGGTTTTCCAAGTTCGAGACCGGCTTCAGCGTGAATGAACAAAATTTCTGCAAATCGAATTACATTCACATTTGCTATGAGTGTATCATACTTCGTGCAATATCTTGTTGATCCGGATTGCTTGATATACTGTTGCTTGCGTAGATCTGAATCCGGACTTGCATTAAGAGCTGCTACGAAATCAGGAGAAACGGTAAATGGTGGTTCTCCAAAAGCTGTTTTTTGATACATTCCACGAATCGCGCCAAATGAATTGGTTTGTGTTGTGAGTGCCATTTGGAAAATGGACTCAGGATTTCCGCCTTTATAGAAAACATCTCGTGGTGTTGCCGCAAGACTAAACTTTCCACCTTTTTTAATAAGGTCTGCATAAGTATATGCATTGGCAAAATCATTCATTTGGAAATAGACTCTTGCAAGATAAGCTTGTGCTGCAGATTTATTTGCATAGCCATCACGCTTTGCATCGCTCATCAAATTTTCGCCGGCTTTCAAATCATCGATGACTTGTTTATAGCAATCAGCAACTGAAGATCGACCAATTGCCAAGCCATTTGTTCCTCGTGTTGGTAAAGTGCGGATAATCACTCCGGGTTGTGAATTATCAGCACGATGACCATATTGATGTCCCCATACTCGGAGCATTTCAAATGTCATGACACCGCGTATGAATTTACATTCGCCTTCGATTTGACTTTTCTGTGCATCTGTCAAATCTTTGATATCCGGCAGTGATGCCAATACATTATTGATTGCATTGATGCCGCGATAAGAATTATCCCAGAAACCGCTGAATGCAGGTGTGAAGAGGGACATATTCTGCGTCCAAATTTCAAGATAGCCATAATCGCTTCCAGCATAAACGATATCACCGGCAAGTGCTTCTGTTGGTGAAGCTGGAATTCCGGAACCCAAACTACCTTGAAGAGAACTATAGATGCCTGACATTGCAACATTGACCGAGCGTGCATCGGATAATGCGGCTTCGGTGGACAATTGTCCTTCATTGCGTACATCCAATACATCTGAGCAGGAATTGAACAATAGCAATCCTGCAAGTGCAAAGGAGAATAATCTGATTATTGAATTTGTATTCATGGTTATACCTTAGTCTTCAAAATTAGAAATCGACATTTATGCCGAGTGTATATGTTTGCGCTTGTGGCGGAGTGAGATATGTCACACCTTGATTGCCATTTCTTTGTTGATCTCCATTATGATCTCTCACAACTTCGGGATCCCATCCGGGGAAACTTGTGAAAGTGAGCAAATTGATGCCTGTGAGATATACACGGAATGTTGAGAATCCCATGCCTTCAGTCAATTCCTTTGGTAATGTATAACCAATTGTCAATTGTCTCAAGCGCAAGAAATCACCATTATAAATGAAGCGATCGGTATTGATATCACGATTGCCTTTTAGTGTCAATCGAGGCACATCAGTGTCTTGTCCCGGCTCTGTCCATCTATCAAGTGTTTTGGTCATTTGATTCCATGAGAATCCCATATTTCCAACCAAACGCTTTCCTGCATCATCATAAATGGTATTTCCTAGCTGATACACGAATTGAGCAGTCAAGTCAAAATTCTGATAGCGGAATGTATTTGTGATTCCTCCAAAGAAGTCAGGATAATTCTTTCCTGTAGGTACACGCCAATTTGCATTCCATGATAAAGGAACTCCGAGGGAATCAACGGCTTTTTCAAGTTCAAGTGGGCGTCCATTAAGTCCATTGTTTTGTACGGGTTTCCCATCTACACCAGTAACTGTCGTTGGTCGATAGTAAATAGGCAATCCTGTTTGTGGATCAACACCTGCCGATCTTACGATGAAAAATGTTGCGAATGGATAACCTGCAATTGCTCTCGTTTCTCCAAATCCCAAATCAACGCCATCGGGTCCTGAAATGGTACCAAGTGAAAGTATTTTATTCACATTGTAGGTGATATTGAAATCAGTGCTCCATTCGAATTCCGGTGTGCTCACATTGACCGTGCGAATATTGAATTCAAATCCTGTATTGCTCATTTCACCAATATTATTGATGACCGAACTGAAACCGGATGATGATGGAACGCGTTCATTGAGTAGCATGCCATAGCTCATGCGATCATAGTAACCAACTGAACCCGAGATTCGATCATTGAACAATCCGAAATCCAATCCCAAATCCAGTTGTCTTGAAGTTTCCCATGTCAAATCACTATTGGGCAATTGACCCGGCATTGTACCGGGATTTCCATTATAATTGCTGCCTGTGCTATAGACACCTTGCCATGTGAAGTCACCAATTGCGGCATTTCCGGAGATACCATAGCTAGCACGAATTTTGGCAAATGTCAACACTTCATTGCCTTTCAAGAAATCTTCATTTGAGAGAATCCATGCAAATGAACCGGCAGGGAAAAATCCATATCGGTTATTCTGACCAAATCTTGATGAACCATCTGTACGAACACTCAAGCTGAACAAATAACGATCCATGAGTGTATAGCTTGCTCTTGCCAAATATGATACCAATCCAAATTCAGTGCCGAATGCATATCCATTTCTGACAGATGCTGATTGTGGAGTGGTGAAATAATTATTTGGAAATGTATTGCCTGTTGTACCCAAGTCTCTTTGCTCAGATCTTTGAGTTTCCATACCACCAACGAAATTCAATTGATGATCATCGAGATCCAATGCTTTCCATGTCAGAATTGCATTGGTTGTCCAATTCACAACTTGCACTCTACGTTCTTCAGCTGTTGGATCTGCAGAGATGACGATTGGAGAAAAGCGATCTTCACGCAAACTCAAGAAATCAACACCACCTGAAAAACGGATATTGAGATTATCAGCGAAATTGATTTGCGCATATCCATTTCCAAGCAATCTCCATGTGGTCGCGAGAAATCGTCTATTCTCTAGATCTGCAACCGGGTTCAAGCCGGTTTGTGGACGCCAATAAGCACCGGTTGAATCATAAACAGGGAATATTGGAAGTGAAGCGGAAAATGCATTTCCGAATCCACCTGCCCATGCAGAATTCACGCGATTGTTTTCTTCACGATTGGCATTGAATGATACACCTATATCAAGCCAATCATTAGCTTTTTGATCAAGTGTGATGCGAGTATTGATTCGCTGATAATCATTGCCGACGATAAAGCCATTTTCATTGAAATATGTTGTATTGAAATAATACTTCGTGAATTCATTGCCACCGGAAATGGTGAGAAATGCTTCTCTTGTATTTCCAACACGCAATGTTTTGTCGAGCCAATCGGTATTTGCCGCAGTTTGACGCGTAAATCCTTGAGGCATGCGAGTATTATTGATGATGCCTTGTAATGAGGAGGTGGTATCAATAAACTTCTCCATGTCATTCCAGGACTTTCCTTTGTTTGGAGTGAGTTTTAGCAATGAATCGACAACATCATTTCTTCTTGCTTCATAAAAAAGATCAATCCAAGTATCTCTATCTACAAGTGCCAAGCGATTTGTCTCGGTTTTAATACCTTGTGATACACCCATGCTGATGCGTGATGTTCCAAGTTTTCCGCGTTTTGTTGTGATGAGCACAACGCCATTCGCACCACGAGAACCATAAATGGCAGTAGCGGCAGCATCTTTTAAAATGTCGATGCTTTCGATGTCATTGGCATTTAAGAAAGACAATGCATTTGCATTCGTTGCAATGCTTCCTGAACCAAAATCACCTGTTGTAATCGGAACGCCATCCACAACATATAATGGTTGTGTATTTGCAGAAATCGAGCCCACGCCACGAACGCGAACGGTGGCGGCTGTACCTGCCATTCCATTTGATTGAAGAACTTGAACGCCGGGTGAACGACCTTGCAATAATGATTCAAAACTGGGTGCAGGACGATTCACGATTTCTTCGGACTTCACTGTTGAATAGGAACCGGTGACATCACGTTTTTGCGTGGTGCCATATCCAACAACAACAGTCTCATTCAATTTCAGAAGATCAGCTTCGATTGCAAAAAGCGCAGATGCTGTTTCTCCGTCTTTCACAGTGACTGTTTTTGATTGTTTTTTATAGCCAACAAAATTCACGGACAATTTATATGTGCCGCCTTTTCCAACTTTGATGGAGAATGTTCCATCTTTTGCGGTAAGACCACCCAAATTTGAACCCTCAACGCGAACAGTTGCGCCCTTGAGTGGCTCATTGGTTTTATTGTTTGTGACCTTACCTGAGATCATGGTCTGAGCCAATGCTTCAAGGCTTGTCAAAGAAAACATGATCAAAAAAAGTAGAGCGTATCGTATTTGCATAAAGCTCCGTTTAGATGTATGAAACAATGTAAAAATTATTTGCTGTTCGAACCGATGAATCCATAATGCATGATATATGCATAGCAAAGAATCGGAATGACAAATGAGATATGCAATCCGAATGTATCAGCGGCAATTCCTTGAATGGCCGGAACAACAGCCCCTCCGACAATTGCCATATTGAGCAAACTCCCACCTTTGTTTGTAAGAGGTCCCAAATCCTTGATTGCTAATGTGAATATGGTTGCAAACATGATTGAGTTCATGAGCCCCACCAATAACATGGACCACATTGCAATGCTGCCGGAAGAGATAACACCAATCGATACAAGAATTCCTGCAAGCACTGCTTGAATGCCAAGTTGTGTTCCGGGGTTAATTGTTCGTAGAAGTGCCGATCCTATGAAACGACCAATCATAGCACCGCCCCAATAATAGGCGATATACCCGGCGGCTTGTGATTCTTGCATATTGGCAATTGTTGGAAGACCCATGAAATTCACAAGAAAACTTCCAATTGCAACTTCGCCGCCTACATAAGCAAAGATTCCGAAAACTCCGAGCCGTAATCGCTTGACTTTCCACGCATCTGCATAAGTGGTTGCGCGTTCTGCATCACCCTCTACTGATGAAATGGATGGAAGATGAAGCATGAGTACAATAATGCCAAGAAGTATCAATGCACCAGCCAAACCCAAATATGGCATCTGTACAGATTCTGCTTGTGAAAGTTTATATGCGGCTTGTTGTACTGCATCCATATTCATGATTTCAGACATGGATAATGTTCCGGCGAGAATGAATAATCCGCCAAAATATGGAGCAACTGTCGTGCCCACAGAATTGAATGCTTGCACTAACACCAATCTGCTGGATGATGTCTCGGAAGGACCAAGCACACTCACATATGGATTGATTGCAACTTGCAATAATGCAAATCCGGCAGCCATTGTGAATAATGCCACAAGGAAAAAAGCAAAAGAGGGAAGCGATGCAGCCGGATAAAACATCATGGCACCAATACCGGCTGTGAAAAGTCCAATGGATGTTCCTTTTTTATATCCAAACTTGGAAATGATGCTTCCCGAAGGAATGGCGGCAAAGAAATATCCAAAGAAAAATGCCAATTGAATAAGAGATGCCTCGGTATAACTTAGGTCAAAAACTATCTTCAAATGAGGAAGAAGAATATCATTCAGACAAGTAATGAATCCAATCATGAACATAAGTGATGCCATGATTGATAGCGGGCCTGCATATCCCGACTGTTGTCCTGAAGAGTGAACTTGAGAAGAAGTAGATTGTATTGCCATAAAAATCCTTATATGCCGGTGCGCAATCTGCCGAGCATTGCTGCTCCGACCAGTCCTGCATTATTGCTAAAATGTGCCTTTCTGATTTCTGCAAGTTGTGATATTGTTGGAAGAGCGCGAGCTTTCAATGTTGCAAGCGTGGAATCAAAGAATATTGAGCTGGATTGAGATATTCCTCCACCAATCACCACTACCCGCATGTCCAATACTGCAAGTATGGTTGCCAAGCCCAATCCTAATAGTTTGCCGGCTTGCTTCATGCATTGAATCGCGGCTTCATCTCCTTCATCTGCACAGTGAGAAATATCCTCTACATCCACATTCTCATATTTGTGCAACATTGAATTATTGTGTTGTGCCGCATATTCTTTTGCCATGCGAATAAGACCATATCTTCCTATATGATGTTCAAGCGTGCCGGTTCTATATGGTAATTCATCACCGGGAATATCATCTGCGCGAATGATGATATGACCAATCTCTCCGGCGCCACCTCTTTCACCGGTAAAAATCGAATGATTGATGATGATGCCACCACCAACACCCGTGCCCAATGTCACATATAAAAAATGGGATGCATTTTTACCCGCCCCAAGTTTTGCTTCAGCGAGTGCCGCAACATTCGCATCATTGTCGATGGCAACCGGAAGGGTTGTGGCTGATTGCAATAGTTGAACCAGTGGTACAATCCCCCAGCCGGGAAGATTCGGAGGATAATAAATACAGCCATCAGTTGGATTGACAACAGAAGGGAAACCAATGCCGAATGACATCAATTCCGGAAATGCTTCAGAAATGTCGTGGATGAGTTTTTGCAAACGAGATACCATGTGATCCGGACCTTTATCCGGTTCAGTTGGAATGGAGTCTTGAAACAAGATGGTGCCATCTTTGGTGGTTACACCATACTTGATGCTTGTACCGCCTATGTCGATGCCTGCAAACATGAATATTCTCTGGACTTATTGTAAATCCTTGATTTCAATATAGGTTCTATGGAGATGTGCTTAAGGCTGCCTGGCAAATTTACAAAAAGATAATCCCTATGCAATATTCAAGTTATACACAAAAAAAGGGCATCTCTCGATGCCCTTTGATTACCAATTGATGCTTGATCTAGAGGTTGGATAGGGGATGTGAATCACCTGAACCGGAATAGCGCCTTCAGTTGCTTGAGATCCCAATGGGTCAAAATTGCTGAGTGCTTTCATGAAAGAAACTGATCTTTTTGAGACGGAGCTTGACTTTCCATTGACTTTTGCCGAAGAAATATCAGAAAAGCCATGGAAGATGATCGCTATCGTTTTGAAATGTGGTGTATATGAACCCTTTACATCATCAAATGTGAATGATGTATTCTGAGCATCATAGATCATGTTCATGGATGCCGAATTTCCTTGTTCATAGGAATATGTCAAGCCATCATCATAGTAAAATTCTTGAGTAGAGACTCCTGAATTTGCTGCATATACGTGCACAAATAATGTATCGGAGCTTTTTTGACCTGTATGCTGAATCACACTTTGCATCGGTATGATGGATCCACCCTGTACAAATACCGGTAATTTTTCGAGTGGGGCATCAACATGATCTTGAATTGCAGGTGCATATTTTGTATCTGAGTAGAAATCATACCATGGCTGATTTCCGGGAAAATGCACTTTTGCAAATTCTTGTACAGAGTTAACCGGTGCAATCATGAGTCCCTTTCCAACTGTGAATTGATGCTGATAACGCCAATCATAAATGGTAGGGTCAAAAGGATATTCAATTGCAAGACTTCTCCAAATGGGCATTCCGGTTTTATGTGCTTGATGGAATGAAGTGTATATGTAAGGAAGAAGCATATAGCGAAGATTGAGATAATTTCTTGCTATGTCTTCAACTCTCTCACCAAATGACCATGGTTCTTGATCTTTATTGTCAACACAAACATGCGCTCTTGAAAGAGGAGCAAATGCTCCTATGGAGATCCAGCGAGCAAATAATTCCTTTGAGGGATTTCCGGAAAAACCTCCGATATCCATTCCGACATAAGGAACACCTGCTATACCCATGGAACTCAGCATGCGGATGCCAAGCATCATGTGATCATCGCTTGAAACATTGTCACCTGTCCAAACAGCGCTATAGCGTTGCACTCCACTAAAGCCGGCACGCGTGAGAATGAAAGGTCTTTCGCCATTGAGGAGTTGCTTTGTTCCTTCAAATGTTGCCTTCGCCATTTGCATGCCATACACATTATGTCCACGTCTGTGGGTGCCTTTCAAACCTTCAAAATTGAATTCCACAAGATCCGGAAAACGTTGTCCCCATGTAGCAGGTTCATTCATGTCATTCCAAAATCCTCGAATGCCGACATCTACAAGACCTTTGAATGAATTGCCCCACCAAGTGCGAGTTTTGGTATTTGTAAAATCGGGAAAATGACACCAACCGGGCCAGACTTGTCCTGTATAATCGGTGCCATCGGGAAATTTCAAAAAGAGATTGTCTTTCACGCCTTGTTCATAAGCATCATATCCTTTTTCTACCTTAATCCCCGGATCAATGATCACAGCGGTATTGAATCCTTTTTGTTTGAGCGATGATATCATTCCTTTGGGATCGGGAAATCGATCTTTGTTCCAAGTGAATATTTTATACTTGTCCATATAATGTATGTCAAGATAAATCACATCGGCAGGTATGTTTTTTTCGCGGAATGTTTCTGCAATGCGAAGAACTTCTTTGTCTGGATAATAACTATATCGACATTGCTGGAAACCTAAACTCCATAATGGTGGCAAACTTATTCTGCCTGTTATTGATGTATACGATTCGATGATGCCCGCAATTGTTGAATTGTAGATGAAATAATAGATCATATCTCCATCTTCTGCGGTGAAGGAAGCAAAGCGATTATTCGATGCACCAAAATTGAAGTGTGATTTATAGGAATTGTCCATGAAAATTCCATACATCGCTTTTCCGCCTTGAGATTCATGCAATCCGATATAGAATGGTGTTGACAAATAAATTGGATCTGCATTTGTGGGATACCCGAAATAATCGGTGTTCCAATGAGTGAATCCTTCGCCCCTGCGATTCAATCCGCCGGTTTTTTCTCCCATGCCGATAAACTTTTCATCAGAGATGAGTTTTTTATGCGTTGTGACTTCTTCGCCAATCCATCCTGTTCCAAATGCCGATTCATCTTCATTGAGTAACATGCCTGCTTTATTTGTGAACCGAAGACGAATGGGGTTTTTCGTGATTATCATCACAAGTGA
The DNA here is from genome assembly GCA_049426725.1 of Candidatus Kapaibacteriota bacterium. Classification (GTDB taxonomy): domain Bacteria; phylum Bacteroidota; class Ignavibacteria; order Kapaibacteriales; family UBA961; genus UBA961. The sequence goes on along the minus strand of JBMSYN010000005.1, from coordinate 116,200 downwards.
ATCTGTTTCTATGCGATATGCATCAGGTGCATCTTTTGCCGAGAATGCCGTTGATGGATTGAAGCCCGGTTGTGCTGCATAACTTAATGTGTCTGCCAATCTGCCCTTCTTCGTGAATTGCACTTTTATGATTGATGGTGAGTACACTGTAGCTTGCAAGGTGGCTTCATTTGATTCAATCATTACACCATGCTTAGTGGGCTGAACAGAATTGGCCTTGCCCATTGGAGTATATGTATTGTAGATTTCGCCTGCATGCAAAGTTGTTATGCAAAGCATCAAGAGTAAAAATGTCATCATAGAAATACCAATTGAATTTGAATCAATACTGTTCCAATGTCACAATAATACGCATTGTATTTTTTTTGTATTCATAGCGAATGTGTTTTGCCAGATGTTCGGTTATAAATAAACCCCGACCATGATCTCTGTGAATATACTCAGGAAGTGTGGGATCAGGTATTGCCGATCTATCAAATCCGGGTCCATTGTCTTCAATGATGCATGTGATATGTGGCTTCTTAAAGCTGATACCCAATGAAACTCTCGCATCGGGAATATTCTGACTTCCATGCTTGATTGCATTTGTCATCAATTCAGTGATGATGATGAGAAGTGAGTCTATGAGATCCTTTTGGAAGTGTTCATGTTGTTCCAATGCAAGAATATCATCACGAAGATTTCTAATAATAGTGAGTTCTGCCGGATATGAAAAAACATGATCGCATTCGCTGATTGATGAGGGAACATTATTTGGAAAATCAGCTGGCATACATCACTTTCCAATGGTTACCGCAATTCCGCGATGCAATACTCTGCCGAGTGATCCTCCGTCTGCTTTATACATGCGAGCTGTAGCGGTGGTGATATTTTCCATTGCTTCTTTGTCTAGAACTTTTGAAAGCAAAGAAATTGCAGATTGTAATCGTTTATCGGCAAGCGAACTATTATGATTTGACGATCCCAAATCATCTATGAGTGGTGTGAGAATGATTGATTTACCGGCTTTGCTAGCTTCAACTATGCGATTGACCACATATTGATCAATCCATGTAAAATCGGACTCATCAAAGTTGGAATATCCCAAGATGAAATCGGTATTGCTTTCAGACTGCAAAGACATTTGAATTTTTTCTCGCAATAGAACTGGACGAGCATATAACTCAACTCGTCCTTTTGTTCGAATATTCGGTTCCAAACTTGCAAATGATTGCGCAGTTAGTTTCTGCACTTCGAGCGGATATACTGGATGCGGACTGAGTGTGAATGTGATATCAGGTTCTTCAATTGACATAGTCTTAGCCGTTCCGAGCGTAACTATTCCTGCAATGTTTGCACCGGTTATTGATGGTTCCGATAAAAATCTCAATGAAGTGTTTTGAAACACATATTGAGTGTCTCGTATGACATGCATTGGTAAAGTGCCATCAGAGAATGATACCAAAACCATTCTTGCTTCATCGTATAATTCTGGATAGCGTAAAGTTCCGGATTTGACAGTTCTGGTCTGAATGATAAATTCTCTATTGGCTCCACTGCCACTCAATCGTTGCTGAACAGTTTGCGCTCTTTTCAAGGCAGTGTTTTTTGGTTCTGTTTCACTTTCAAAAGCTATGATGCGAATTGGAGTGGTATTATCTTTCAGGGACTGTGCCAAAATCACTTCATTATGTGATTGTTCTTTGACTATTACCCCCGAATTTTTTTCAAATAGATAGAGTGGAGCAATTGATGTGGTAGTCATTTCAATCAGGCGTTCATAAGGATATGGAATGGTATCCCCAAATTCAACCATTCCTTCTTCCAAGAGAGCATGAAAATGCATTGTCAATGTAATTGGAGGCTCTTCTTGAATTGGTGGAGGCGGCAATGGTTCAGCAGCTTTGGGCAATGCATAAGAAACTCCCAATCCAAGCATGAGAGAATTCATTTCCCATGGATGATCAGTAATCGGTGTTTGTAAAAATCTGCGATAAGAAATCGATGGATGTAATGCTATGCCACTATTCAAGTGATGCATATATTCAAGACCAATTTGTGCTGAAAACATGAAGGTTCGAAGTTTTGTGATTACTCCATCATAGGTGTTTTGTATTGTGGAACCGTTCTTGAATTGTGCATTCATCGGTTCAATCAATTCTTCGGTTTGATTTGCATTCGAAGTTAAAAAAGTAGATGCAGAAATTCCAGCAAACAATGAAATGGGTATATCTGAGTAATGGATTGCAATTCTGGGCTCTATTCCAACGAGCATACCTGATAGATTCAATGAGAAATCAATGGTTGCAGGTGTGACTGTATTGCCACTAATGAAATTTCCTACAAATTCCCTTGAGGAAAATGGCGCACCAAACTGTTGTATGCTAAGAAATGCTCCGGGTTGAAATGATATTTTGTCTTTTTTGAGCGCTTTTGGCATGGTTAATCCCAGAGAGAATTCGGCTGCATTTCCTTGGGACTCTTGATACATCGCACAGCATGTTTGAACAGACGGTATGCCCGCGAAATTTCCACCATGAAAAGATATTCCATATCCCAATCCGCTCATGATTCGATATGAAGTGTCTGTCTCCTGTGATGTAACACTGGTAGCAAATAACAAAGCAAGAATGATAGGGAATGCAAATACTGTTCTCATGACAATCTCAATTCACGCAATGCTTGCTTGATGATGATGTCAACAGTTGGTGTGTCTGTCATTGAATTCATAACATGTTTCACCGATTTTTCTGCAGCTGCTTTTTGATAACCCAATGCAATGAGTGCGGCAATTGCATCATATTGCATTGAAGAAGTTGGCAATGAGACATCTTGTTCCATGCCATCGGAAGTTGCTCCTGCAATGGCATGTACTTTGTCGCGTAATTCAACAAGCAATCTCTCAGCCATTTTTTTTCCGACACCATGTAATTGATTCAAAAATCGAACATCACCTTTGATGATGGCTTGTTGCAATTCTTGAATTGTGACAGATGACAGTATTCCAAGTGCAGTTTTGGGTCCGATGCCGGAAATGGCAGTGAGAAGGTAAAATGTTTCTCGTTCCGGCTTGTCAAAAAATCCAAAGAGTTGAATTTCGGTTTCGCGTGGGATGAGCACAGAATACAATCTGACGGATTGATCAATGTCGGGCAGTGCGGAATAAGTTTGCATGGAAATGGACAATGCATAGCCAACACCATGACAATCCACGATGATTTCCGTGGGAGTTTTTTCTATCAATGTTCCACGAATCTGTGAAATCATTTTTTATCCTCATTCAAAAAAAAGGCGCAAAAGGACAATCCCTTGCGCCTCTTGCAATCATGTATGTAATTACATATTCTTGAGCAACTCGCGTGAGATTACAATATGTTGTATCTCCGAAGTGCCTTCATAAATCTCTGTGATTTTAGCATCTCTGAGCATTCGTTCTACTTGATATTCACGCACATATCCATAACCACCATGAACTTGGATAGCTTCAAGCGCCACTTCCACCGCTGCTTTCGAAGCAGATAATTTTGCCATGGCGGCTTCTTTCACATATGTATCATGATTGTCTTTGAGTACGGCTGCTTTCAATGTAAGTAATCGAGCTGCTTCAATCTTAACTGACATATCAGCCAATTTGAATTGAATCGCTTGCAATTCGCTGATTGGTTTTCCAAATGCCACGCGCTCTTTTGAATATGCAACCGCACGCTCAAAAGCGCCTTGTGCTATGCCTAGTGCTTGAGCGGCAATTCCAATTCGACCACCATTCAAACTTTCCATGGCAATTTTGAATCCACCACCAACTCCGCCAAGTACTGCATCTTGATGCACACGTACATTGCTCAAAGCGATGGAACAAGTATCGCTTGAACGAATGCCAAGTTTGTCTTCTTTTTTGCCGGGGGCAAATCCTTCAGCAGTGCGCTCAACAATAAAGCATGTGATGCCTTTATGACGTTTTTCTCTGTCAGTTTGAGCAAAGACCAAATAGATATCAGCAGAAGTACCATTGGTGATCCAATTCTTCATACCATCAATAACCCAATGGTCACCATCTTGTTTCGCAGATGTATGTTGATGTGTTGCATCGGAACCTGCTTCCGGTTCGCTCAAACAAAATGCACCGAGCTTTTCACCCATGGCAAGTGGCTTGAGATACTTTTCTTTTTGTTCGGGAGTGCCGAATGTTTCCAAACCCCAACAAACAAGGGAATTGTTGACACTCATGATGACACCGCAACTTGCATCAACTTTGGAGATTTCTTCCATTGCGATCACATAACTCACGGCATCCAGACCGCTTCCTCCATATTCCGGAGAAACCATCATGCCCATGAATCCCAATTCACCCATTTTTTTGACTATTTCAGTGGGGAATGTAGAATGTTCATCGCGTTCTATAACGGAAGGTGCTATTTCTGACTGCGCAAATTCACGAGCAGTCTGACGAATCATTTCATGCGTTTCACTGAACTGATAACTGAACATAAGATATTAAATATTTGTGGAGATAGTAACTCAATGAATGAGTTGCAATTTACGAAGAAATTGGCTTTTCAAAGCCCTCTAAAAGCCATATGTGGACAAATAGTTCCCCGTATTTTTTATTGATGTCTGCGTTTTTTTCTTTATGACCTGAAGAGTTGTTTGTAATTTGCCTTTTGCTTTGAAAAATAAGCCATACACATTGATTTGCTCCACTTCATTTTGGTGATACATGAAGCTAATACTTACCATATTTCTTTCCTTCTGCACGATTATCCCGATGCTCAATGCACGGGAAAAAGAAAAGGAGGGGAATCCACTTGATAGATTCAAGGATTTTCATGCCAGAAGGGCATTCCCTTATACTGATATTCCGAGGGATTTGTTAGGCAAGGCCAAACAGACTTCGAATATGATGATTGAGCAAAAGGGCGGTGCTTCATTGCTTGCAGCCCAGCCGGAATGGAAATTGCTTGGTCCTACAAGCGTGGGTGGACGCATCCGTTCTGCCTCAGTACATCCCACCAATCCGGACATCGTTTATGTTGGCGCTGCAAATGGTGGAGTGTGGAAAACCACGAATGGCGGATATCTTTGGGAACCCTTGATGGATTTTGAAAACTCAAGCTCCATGGGGCAAGTTGTGATTGATCCAAATAATCCCAGCATTATCTATGCCGCTACAGGTGAGGATCGAGGTGGTAGTTATGGATATCCGGGTTCAGGAGTATATCGCTCAACAGATGAGGGTAAATCATGGAAATTGATTGGTCTTGCAACAGTCGGCGCTTTCATGAGTTTTAAAGTGCATCCGCTCAATTCCAATGTACTTTATGCCGGTGGTATGAATTCAAATGGTGGCTTTTATCGCTCAACGAATGCCGGGGCAACATGGGAAAGAACATTCTCCAAAGGAATTCGAGATATCAGCATTAATCCAAAAAATGTTGATGAATTGTACATTGCTTCACCAGGAAATGGTGTTTATAAATCAAAAGATGGTGGTTTGACATTCACCTATTGTCAAATGCCCGGTTATGGTGAAGGTGATAATGAAAACTTGGCAAATTTTGGTCACATAACTGTTCAAATGGCACCATCAAATCCCAGTATAGTGTATTCACTGTATGAAGATGCCGATAATCGACTTGGCGCTATTGTGAAGTCAACAGATGCTGGAGAAACATGGGTCCCTTGCTTCGATGATGATGGGACATTTTTCAATAGCCAGGGTAGTTATGATATTTATATCACCGTGCATCCATCAAATCCGAATATAGTTTTGGCGGGTGGAATTGATGTCTATAGAACCTCGAATGGTGGTGTAACTTGGGAAAATATCACGCAGGTTTATACCGGCGGAAATCAACATCCTGATCAACATTGTGCGACTTTCGTATCGAATAATCCGAATATCGTTTATGCCGGAAATGATGGTGGAATGATGAAAAGTGAAGATGCAGGCGCAAGCTGGGAAACCATCAATAATCAACTTGCCATCACGCAATATCATGCATTTGGCATTGATCAAAGTCAGCCCGCAATGGCTTATGGTGGTGCGCAAGACAATGGTACCACTTCACTCAATTCTGCTGGTTATGGTGATATAGTTGGAGGCGATGGTGGATTCACCATGGTTGATTTTGTAAACCCGAATACTGTATATGCTTCTACTCAAAATGGAAACATGTATCGCATTTCCATGAATACGAGACAAGTGGGTAGAATTGGCACCGCATTACCGGCAGATGATGCATCATTGTTTATTGCACCAATGAATATGGATCCATCTGATTCCAAGACAATTTATCATGGAAGACATGCCCTGTATCAATCGACAAATCAAGGTCAAACATGGCTAACTGTTTCTCCCAGATTTCCTGAACGCATTTCCTATGTTGGCATCTCTCCTTTACGTTCTGAGTTCATTGCGGCAGGAACTGAGAAGGGGAATATACATGTAACGACAGACATGGGTGAAACATGGACAAATGTCACTCAAAATGGATTGCCAACTCGCTATATCACAGACATTGAATTTTCTCGAGAGCAAGAAGAAACATTCTATATCACACTCTCTGGATATTATACATCGCATGTGTATAAGACAACCAATCTTGGGAAAACATGGATCAATATCAGCGAGCAATTGCCTGATATATCCGCAAATGCAATTGTGATTCATCCGGATAATGAAAACAATCTTTTTGTTGGCACTGATATCGGTGTATTTGCTACTTATAATGGTGGTGCTTCTTGGGTACCTTTTGGTACAAAGTTCCCCAATACTGCAGTGCTCGATATTGGTATTTACGAAGGGCGTGGTGCTGCAAATGACCCGATGTCTCTTCGCGTGGCAACACATGGACGAGCTATGTGGGACGCAAAACTTCCGGATGATCCCGTTGACGCACCTGAGATTGTCAATCCAATAGGAGCGGAGAATTATCTGGGTGGAACAAATCAAAAAATCGTGTGGTATGGATTTACACCACCAGTGCGAGTAGAATATAGCGTAGATGATGGAAATACCTGGAATATCCTCTCCGACAAAGCTAATGGCAATGAATTGCGCTGGAATATCCCAACTCGATTCAGTCAATATGCACGCATTCGTGTTTCTTCAGTTGATAATCCAAATCAATCGAGAACAACTCGTACATTCACCATTAGTGAATTCAAAAAAGGATCTATATCTCAAGCATCAGCAGTTGCACATTTGCCCTATGGATTATGCTATGATGGAAAGGGCGGATTATGGACTACCAGTTTTAGTGATAATTATCTCTATAAACTCAATGCAAAAACACTTGTCATTGAAAGAAAAGTAAAGATGAATGAAGGCGATAGTTTGTTTTCTGATATCACGATGGATCGCAGCCAAGGTGTCTTTTATGTGCATCGTTTGAATTCAACTTCAAGTGGTAGTGGAAGTCGCATCGTCAGAGTTGACACTAATGGTGCTGTCCAAAGGACATTTGTTTCACCTGCAAGAAATTATGGCTTGGGCTTGGAATATGTAGATGGAAAATTATTGGCAACCGAGCGTGATGGAAAACAACAGATTTATACCATTGACATTCAAAGCGGAAAAGCCATCGACTCTGCAAATAATCCATATCGCATGACATATGGTCCGCGATGCATTGCTTATGATGGCAATCAATTCTTATATCAGATTTGTACATTTTTCCCGGGTGGCGGTTCACTTTCTGCTGTTCATGCAATCAAGTTTGACAAAAATGCTTTGAGCAAAGAGATTGATCGCATTGACATAGAAGGACCAAGTGGTGGATTGCTTAACCTTCGTGGTATTGAATATGACCCTGAAGACAAGAATTTATGGGTAAGCGCTTATGATGGTGCCATTTATAAGATTGCAGGTTTTGAAACCAAAACAATCAGCTCGGTTGATGAAGGCATCATGGGTCTTGGATCGCTGATACAGACAAATATTTATCCAAATCCAGCAAATGAAACATGTTATCTCGACATGATTGCACCAGAAGGGACAGACATTCTTCATGCTGAGTTGTTTGACATGATGGGTCGCCCTGTTATGGTTGCTTTTGATGGATTTGTGCAAAGCGGTATCATGAAAACCGTGACATTCTCTGTCAAAGATTTGCCATCGGGTATGTACACACTTGTTGTCGGAACCAAGGATGGAATGAAAAAAACGGCTCGAATGTTTAGCATCGGACATTAATCAAAAGGGCTCCTTCGGGAGCCCTTGATATTTATGTCAAAATGGATTTTGCCAAAGCGAATGTTTGCACATGCGCATCAACAGTGTGCTCAATCGGCTTGCTATATCCTCCGCCAAGTGCCAGTGAAACAGGTATGCCGTGATGCTTTGCCCATGCAAACACCATTCGGTCTCTTTCTTCCAATCCTTTCATAGAAAGTGACAATCTTCCCAATGAATCCGTCTCAAGCGGGTCGGATCCCCCCAGATAAAAGATGATATCGGGTTTGAATTCTGCAATCGACGGCAAATGGGATGAGAGAATCTCGCAATATTCATCATCTCCAACACCATCTTCCAATTCAATGTCAATTGTTGAGGGTACTTTGATGAATGGATAATTTTTCTTTCCATGCATGCTGAAAATATATACCTGCGGAAGATCTCCAAGAATGGCACTATTGCCATTTCCTTGATGCACATCTACATCAATGATTGCAACTCTGTGGACTTTTCTTGCATTCAGCAATCTCAGACTTGCAACCGCTATATCATTGAAGACGCAAAAACCTTCTCCCGCATCATATAAAGCATGATGGGTTCCACCCGCAAGATTTCCCGAAACACCTTCTTCCAATGCAATTTCAGAAGCTGCCACAGCACCGCCCACTGTAGCCAAAGAACGAGTGACCAAACCTTCTGTCAATGGGAAGCCAATTCTTCGTACAATTTTTGGATCAAGTGTGAGATTGCAAACATCATCAATATATCCGGAGTCATGAGCAAGTTTTAATTCGCTTGCAGGGAAGATGGGGGATTCCCTTAATTCATCGAGTGAGAGAATATTTCTTTCCAAGAGTGCATCTCGAATCATTCGATATTTCACCATTGGAAATTTATGTCCATCAGGAAGAGGAATGGTATAAGTATCAGAGTAAAATACAGTCATGCATCAATGACGGGAACGGCGAAAAAACTTTTTGAATGACAAAGTATTCCATGGTTGCAAGTTTTTTGATTTTTCATAGTGGATATCATCGATGATTCTACGCATGATTTCGATACCAAGACCACCATGATCTCTCTTTCGAAAATAATCATCCATGTCTTTTGTAGGAACGGTTAATGGATTGAAAGAAGATGCATTGTCTTGAATGATCACCTTGCAATGGTCATCATGACATTCGAGTAAAATTTTAATTGTTGTTTGAGAATTTGTTATGCCATGCAGCATGATATTTGCACAGGCCTCATCGATGGCAAGACATAATACATGACTATAGGAATCATCAATTCCGGTTTTGTTCATGGCTTCAATCACAAAATTTCTTATGACGGCCAATTCTCTTACGGAAGTTCCGGCAATGAAAACATCTTGATGCACAATTGGCATGACTCACCCTTCATTTGTCAAGAATTGCAAACCTTGTTGTTGATCATCGCAAATGCGAAACAAAACAGGAAATCCAAGTAAATCAAAAACAGTGAATACAGGTTTTTGCATTGTACAAAACGCCATATCACCCAATGCATTGCGTATTGCATCGACATGTTTCATAAAAATACCCAATCCCGCACTGCTGATATAAGAGAGGTGTTCGCAATCAATCAGCAATTTCTTTCCTGATTGCTGAATGATAGACTGTATTGTTTGATCAAGGATATGTGAGGTGGATGCATCCAAATATCCATTCAACAGAAGAATGTAGACATTTCCTTCTTCTTTGACATCTATGGTAAAAGTAGGTGATTCCATATACCAACAATTCCTCAAAAGTTTGAAGTGGAAATACGAATTCTTCTTGATGAAGTTACATTCAATCAAAAAATGTTGGGATGACGCTCGGGATCTGCTTCATGCATAATGGCATAGACGGCTTCGACAACATGTTCGACTTCAGCTTTAGACCAGAAATTTCCATCTGTTCCATAAGCGGGACGATGTTCTTTTGATGTCAGGGTGACTGGTTTGGAATCAAGATGCATATACCCGCCTTGTTTTTCCAACACTTCTTGCATCATATATGCTGTTGCTCCACCGGGTACATCTTCATCATAGAAAAGAATGCGATTTGTTTTTTTGAGTGAATCAACAATCTTCCCGGAGAGATCGAATGGCAATAGTGTTTGAACATCGATGACTTCTACATAAATATTGAGCGCGGCAAGATGTTCGGCTGCTTCAAGAGCAATTCTACAACATGCGCCATAGGTGACAAGCGTAATGTCTGCACCTTCCTTCAACACTTCAGGCAAGCCCAGGGGTATTGAATATTCACCCATGTTTGCAGGCAATGCTTCTTTTAAACGATAACCATTCAATACTTCGATGATCAAACCTGGCTCATCTGATTGCAAGAGTGTCGTGTACATTCCGGCGGCTTGTGTCATGTTTCGTGGTACACATACATGAATTCCACGCACCAAATTTATGATGCCTGCCATAGGGCTTCCACTATGCCATACACCTTCCAGTCGGTGTCCGCGTGTGCGAATGATTGCCGGAGCTTTTTGACCGCCTTTCGTTCTCCATTGCACCGTTGCCAGATCATCACTCATCAATTGCAGTGCATAGAGGAGATAATCCAAATATTGAATTTCAACGATTGGTTTAAGACCACGCATTGCCAAGCCGATACCTTGTCCCAAAATTGTGGCTTCACGAATGCCTGTATCAGAAACGCGCAGGGCGCCATATTTCGCCTGCAAACCACTGAATCCTTGATTGACATCTCCGAGCTGTCCAACATCTTCTCCGAATGCAATGATGCGAGAATCTCTGTTCAAATGATAATCAAAACAAGCATTCATGATTTCCGATCCATTCACCAAATTCGGCTCGGCATCATAGCGAGGTGGAATATGTGATTGCTTGAAAACAGACTCATCACTTTCACTGTATAAATGTGATGAATACCGATCTTCTTGCAATGCATTCAATGATTTCTTCCATGCAAGCAAGGCTTGTCTTGATGGAACATTTAGGGATGATGTTGTTAGTAAAACTTTATGCACAATACCCATGATGTCTCTGCGAAATGGTTCGCGAAGACAAAGCAGTGAGTTAAGTAACTCCTGTAGATTCTCAGCAATTTCTTCATAAGTACATTCGCTGATAATAGCTTGTATCAATGTTGCAGCTTGTTGCAAATCGCGAAGAATTGGTTCTTGATATGCCTTCCATGCTTCATCCCGCCATCCCTTGACTCTTGCAATTGCATCTTGTTCGATTTGTTCGATTTCGGAATCAGAGATCATTCCTTCTTTCACAAGCCACTGTTTCATGCGAGCTATGCCATCGAAATCTTGCTCCCATTGGAGTCGTTCTTTGGATTTATAACGCTCATGGCTTCCCGATGTCGAATGACCTTGTGGTTGGGTTACTTCAATCACATGAATGATTTGAGGAACATGTTCGGTTCTGGCTATTTGCCCGGCTTTTGCATAAACTTCTAGCAATGCAGGATAATCCCAAGCTTTCACGGTGTGAACATCATATCCATCTTTGGTGCCCGGGGCTCTTTGGAAACCTGAAAGTAACTCTCCAACATTTGACTTTGTCATTTGAAATTCATTCGGAACGGAAATTCCATAACCATCATCCCAAATTGAAATGACTGCCGGTGATTTCAGCACACCGATTGCATTGACAGACTCCCAAAACATTCCTTCTGCGGCACTTGCATTCCCGATAGTGCCCCATGCAACTTCATTTCCATCATTGCTGAATGCATTCTCACTTTTTAATACATCAATTGAACGATATAACCTTGAAGCATAAGCCAATCCAACCAATCGAGGCATTTGAGATCCGGTTGGGGATATGTCGGCTGAAGAATTGTATTGATCTTTTACATTGATCCACTTTCCCTGAGCATCCAAGGAGCGTGTGGCAAAGTGACCATTCATAGACCTTCCTGCTGAAGCAGGTTCCAAGTCAGGGTCGGGAATTGCATATAACTGAGCAAAAAATTCTTTTACAGAAGATATGCCAAGAGCGAACATGAATGTTTGATCGCGATAATATCCAGATCTAAAATCTCCTTTTTTGAATGCTCTTGCCCAAGCCAATTGCGGGAGTTCTTTGCCATCACCGAAAATTCCAAATTTTGCTTTGCCGGAAAGCACTTCGCGTCTTCCAAGAAGACTGGCCTGTCTGCTTTCGATGGCTAGAGTTAAATCACGAATCAATTCCTCTTTTGAGTGAGGAATTTGAGTTGATTTTTTTTTGAGGACTTTTTTTGAAGATGTATGTTTAAATGCCATGGGTGTCAATAAAAGGGATTCATAAGATTGACAAAGATACGGTCTATGCAGAGCATAACCAAAGCTGTGAATAAGCTATGAAGGCATGAAAAATACCAATCTTGAAAGGTAAAGGGTTTTGTCAAGTATCGAAAATCTGCTATCTTTGTTGTCTCTGCGATGCGGAAGTGGCGAAATTGGCAGACGCACCATCTTGAGGGGGTGGCGCCTTCACTGGCGTACGGGTTCAAGTCCCGTCTTCCGCACATATTGGCTCTGATCTTGAGATCAGGGCTTTTTTATTTTCCTTTTGAAACTGTGAAAGCGGTTATGATTGCTGTTGAGAGGGAAAGCAGTCCCACGAATGCATGAGCTGTCATGATCATCCCAAATGGTATATCCATCACCCATGATTGTGTTGATGAAAAAGCAAGCTGAATGGGGATTGCTAGCAAGCCGCCTAGTGCAATGCCTGTCAAGCAAGCGCATGCTGCAAACAATACATGCGGGAGTGCTATGAACATGCGTCCTGCGCCAAGTGTTTGAAGAATAAACCATTCTGCCGGACTTTGCAATAATTCTGCTCTAAATACATAGGACAAAAATCCTAGAAAAAGAATCACTATGCCTGTTGCACCCGCCAAACCAAGTGTGAGCACCATTGTGCTTCTGGCAAAGAGAGCACCTGCCGCTTTATCATTGAATACAGTTTGCTCAATGATGCTTTTTGATTGAAGATCTTCAAGTAGGGCACTCACTGTTTCATGATTGCAATATTCGGGTTCCATCGTGAATGCAATTGACCACTGAAATGGACTTTCAGTGAAGAGTATGCCTGTATCTTCACCAAGTTCTTTTTCAAATTCAATACTTGCAAGAGCAGGTGAGATAATCTTCACCGTACGAATTTGTTGATATTTCTTCAAGGATTCCGATAGAGAAACGATTCTCAAGGTATCCGTATTTTTTTTGATGATGACCGATATTTCAAAGTTTGAGGCGAGTCTGTCTTGTTCTTTCATCAATCCCTCATAGGCCGTCACAGCCCATATAGCAGATAATGTCAGAATAATAGCAATGAGTACAATGCGAAAGAATGGTACTTTCCTCTTGGAAATCAAAGTCCCTGCTCTGTGGAAGTAATATTCTCTACTCATGCACTATTCTCACTATGATTAGGCCCATTCAAATGCTGCCCGAATTCTGGAAATATCATAACCGGCACCTAAAGCAGCTATGAGTTTGATTCTTGCTTTTTGTCCATTTAAATAGTCAGCAAAAATAATGCCTGCATCATATAAATGTTTGCCGGCACCTTCATAAGCATAAATATGCTCGATTCTCCCAACAGGGCAACGAGAAGTCAATACAATTGGAATATTGGCAGAAACGGCGTCTTTCAAAGCATAAAACACTGATGGAGGAACATTCCCAACCCCGAATGCTTCGATCACAATGCCGGCTGCTCCATGGTTTATTGCACATTCGATGAGCATTGCATCCATTCCTGCATAACATTTGAGCAATGGGACATGATTGGGTAGGCGATCTATGGCGAAAATCTCTCTGCGTACTGGTTTACGGTGCATCATGACGGTGCCATTTACAATCCGTCCAATTGGGCCAAAGTCAAAACTTGCAAAAGTATTGAGTTGATTTGTGTCGGTTTTTGTTGCTTCCGAGGCGGCATTGATGGAATCAGATAAGCATAGCAATACTCCATATCCATGTGCCTCTTTGCTTCCGGCAAGGATGAGTGCATCACGCAAATTGCGTGGTCCATCCCAATCGGGTTCGCTTGAATTTCGCATTGCACCAATCACGATGATGGGAATATGTGTGTCAATCGTGCAATCGAGAAAATATGCCGTTTCCTCGAGCGTATCAGTGCCATGCGTTACTATTATCCCATCAATATCACCACGATTGACATATGTCTTTATCTGCTTGGAAAGCTCGAACATGATCTCCGGGGTCATGTGAGGTCCGGGAAAATGACCAAATTCAATCACTTCCACATCTGCAAGTTCAATGACATCCGGAATTGTGTCGAGAATTTGTTTGGCAGAAAGTGCAGGAACTATACCCCCAAAACCCTCATCTACTCTCATGCAGATGGTGCCACCGGTGAAAAAAACAGCAATTTTTGGTTTCATGTGACAGGTTTTTACTGTGAATCTAGATAATCTCAAAAATACGAATACCCAGGCTTAATTTTCATATTGTGGGTATTTCACTAACTTGCAATGGGGCTGATGCACAGGAACCGGAAACAAAGGTCATTCTGTTGTGTCATTACAATCAAACTCTGGCAATACTTTCATGATGACATTCACACGCATTTCACGCATCTTTTCATGTACGATATTCCTTCTTGGGATATTCATGGCATATGATGTCACTGCACAAGAAAAAGATAGCAGGGGAAAAGATTTCTGGTTCACTTTCATTCCAAATTTGCATGTGAATAATCCTGAAACAGACTCCTTGTACATTTATATATCTGCTTCCGAACCCGCAAGTGGAACCCTACGATATAAAGGTCGTAATGGCATCTGGCAATCAATAGCTTTTTCAATACCCGACCCGGCAAATGTCTTTACTCACAGAGTTTTTTGGCTTCCTTATGAATTGCAAGGGGAAAATCCATCAGATTTTCAGACATCTGCCAATAATCAAGCAGAAATCCCCGTTGAAAATGTCTTTCATCTGACTTCCGACAAAGAAGTGACAGTCTATGCTCTTAATCAAGGCTCAACAACAAGCGATGCCTTTCTTGTTTTGCCAACTGATGCTCTTGGAAAAGATCATTATGTGCTTACCTATAATTCTGATCGCACCGGTAATGCTTTCGCAAATAGCAGCACCCCCTCGCAGTTTGCGATTGTAGCTACCGAAGACAATACAGATATCACTATTTTCCCATCTGCTCCGACATCTCGGAGAAATAGTGCCTCACCAATTCTTACTACTCTTGATCAAGGTGAATCATTTCTTGTTCAAGCTGAAATGAATACCGGTGATGGCTCAGGAGATATGACCGGTAGCAGAGTGCAGGCAAATAAACCGATAGCATTGTTTGCAGGACATCAAAGAGCGAGAATCCCGATTAAGAATAGTGAATTGAGCTCAAGAGATCATATCGTTGAGCAATTGCCCAGTGTTGATACATGGGGAAGAACAGCCATTGTAGTGCCATTCCCAAAACCCGATAATGCGACAAATTTATCTCAAGACATATATCGTGTACTTGCTGCCTATGATAGCACTGACATTATGATTAATGGTGTAAAAACAACCACGCTATCAAAAGGAGGAATGTATCAATCTGTTTTGACAACTCCTCAAGTGATTTCATCGAATAAATCGATTTTGGTAGCACAATACAAAAAAACATCAGGAACAAATAGTTCTGCTGGTACGGATTATAATGGTGATCCATTCATGATGCTCGTGCCCCCAAGTGATCAATTCCAAGACAATTATCGTTTTGTGAGTATTCAGGCAGTAAACTATGCAAATAACTTTCTTTACATTAATGGATATGAGCAACAATTTACCACGATTGTGATGCCAAATTCAGCAGTTGCAACTACAAGATTGGATGGTCAATTGGTGGAATTGATTGCGGGTTCTAATGCCGTACCAATTCCAGGTACCAATTTCTCATATATATGGGTGAGAGTTGGCGATGGTGTACATACGGTAACATCAAGTGAGCGAGTCGGTATTTATGTATATGGATATGGTAGAGCAAATTCCTATGGATATGTCGGTGGCATGAGTTTCAGAAGTTTTGACTTCAATCCACCTCAGATTACAGGGGCGCAAAGTTGTACTGGATATCTTGGAGCAGTTTATGATACGGTTGCGGGAGATTCACGTATCGTACGCATTTTTGAAGAGCCCGGATCGGCGAAGAATATTGAAAGTTTTACCTTTAATCTCATTCCACCTCAAGATTCCGTCATTTTTAAGATTGGTCTGAGGGATCCAAATCAAGATGGGGAAATAATAGTCACTGCAATTGATTCTGTTCTCCAAAAAACAACCCTGCCCATTCGCATTAAAGGATTTACTGTTTCGAGTACATATAAACTTCAAAACAATGATTCGATTCAGCAATTCAAAGAAAAAACACCCGTTGGAAAAAGAGTCACCTATTTGGTTACTCTCGAAAATTATGGAAGTTTTAATCAGATCATCAAGCCATCCATGTGGAAGGGCATTGGTAGTGCATTCACCATCATAGGCCCGACACCACTTACGCTCAAACCCAAAGAACAGTTTACCTATCAAATCAGCTATGATGCAGCGATTGAAGGCAATGTTTTTGATTCATTGTTCATTGAAAATGAATGTACTACAAAGACAATGGCTTTATTTGACATCACTGCATTTTTGGATAAACAGAAACCGCTCATCTCGGCAAAACCTGATTCTTGTGGTACTTGCCATTTTGCATTCATATCAGATTCTTTGGCAACGGATGGCGGACTCAAGGATGTTACCATTTCATCATCCAAAAACATCAATTGGACAACATCTTTCCCCAATACACAAGCAATTCGTGCTTTGAATATCTGCGTGATCGATGTTAATAAAGATGCGATGTATGAGATTAGAGCTGAAGATAAAAATGGGAATGTTTCTTTTTATTATGACACCATACCCGGGTTTACGATTCAAACAACATCACCGAGCGGAATAAAAAAAGTATTGGGAGGAATTCCAATTGGATCTCTGTATTGTGATAGTATCACTCTCTTCAATACGGGATTGTATGAACAAGTTGTTGATCAATTACGCCTATCGAAAAATACCGTGTTTAGCGTTCCAAAATCAATTCTTCCGATACGCATAGCACCAGGAAAGAGCGCCACGGTTTTGGCTTGTTATGCTCCGATTGACATCATCGATACTATGTATGAAACAAAGCGTGATAGAGACACCATTTTCATTGGAAGAAGTTGTGTGTCATTGCCATTCATCTATGAGGCATTTGGGACAAAAGAAACATTGATTTCTAATGGCAAATGCGATGTAACCATAAAGTCTTCAATCGTTGATTTGTCAATGAAAAAGATTGCAAATATTGGAATTGCCCCTCATCCCATTTTGCATGGCTCGCAATCTCGCTTGACATTTTCCATGCAAGCATCCGCACAATTACATGTGAAAATTATCGAACCCATGTCAGGAAGAGAAGAGCAGATGTTTATGTTGAATTCAGCCCCAGCCGGAGATTATTCCGTTGACATGGACATGAAACAACATCCACCCGGTACTTATGTGATAGTCATAACTTCCGACAATGCTCGGGAGATCATTCCATGTATCATTGCTGATTAATCTCATTCTCTTAGATTCATCGTGCCCAAGAAAAAAGCTCATAGTTCATATAAAACCAAGCTCATCATCGCAATAGTGGCTTTTCTTGGATCAGTTGTGATTTCAATTGTGTATTTATTGAGTTCAATACCAATTGTTACCACAAAAGAAATCGCATTAAAAGAAAAGACCATCTCCGGAATCGTTTCAACTTTATCGAAAGAAAAAGTGATCGATCATCCCTATGTATTTTATGTTCTCACTACAATGTATCAAGTAATTTCGGGAAGGGATGTGTATTCCGGTGAACTCATATTGGAGCCAACCATCTCGCATGCACGATTATTGAAAATGGTGTTTTCTGGTCAATCCGGAATGACAATAAATGTGGTTATTCCCGAGGGCTCTGATTTGCGTCGCATCGCATCAATACTCAAAAAAAGACTTACCATTGATTCTTCTGCATTCATGACATTGGCTTTAAATGATTCCGTGTGCAAGGCATTGGGTGTGAAGCAAACTTCGATGGAGGGATATTGCATGCCCGACACATATAACATGTATAAAAATCAAATTCCATCTGAGATCATCAAAAAGCTTGCTGTGATACATCGCATGTTTTGGGAAAAACGATGCGAAGATTTATTGAAAAAATCTCCCTATACCAAGCATGAAATTCTTACTCTAGCATCAATCATAGAAGCAGAGGCTTCCGTTGCATCCGAAAGATCGAGAATCAGCGGTGTTTATCATAATCGTTTGAAGCGTGGAATGAAATTGGAGGCAGATCCAACCGTGCAATATGCGATCGGGAAAAGAAAGCGTTTATACTATAGTGATCTTCGAATAGATAGTCCATATAATACTTATCGTTATGCAGGTTTACCGCCTGGTCCAATAAATTGCCCGGGAAGGGAGTCTATACTCGCTGCTTTGCAACCTGAACTACATAATTATGTGTTTTTCGTGGCGAAAGGCGATGGAACAGGAGAGCATGTCTTCACATCCAATGGAGCGGATCATGCAAAAGCCGTGAATGCTTATCGGAAAAAACGAGATTCTTAAAGATCAAATATGATCAGGTGGATGATGCGAAGTGCTTTCGAGATGCGTGACGATATCGCATGGATGAGAAATTGATTGCTGAATAAGGTGCTCAATATCCGTAGCTTGCAAATGAGCAGATTCGATTGAAGTATCATCGGGGAATTGCAGATGAAAATCGATATACACAATATTACCTGACATTCTCAAACGCAATCTGTGATAAGTTATACCCAATGCTTTGCATGTTTCATTCAGGATTTTCTGTGTTGAATTGAATAATTCAGGATCAGTTTTGTCCATCAATCCTTGAATGCTTCTTCTAATAAGTTTACCACCTTCGAAAATGATATTTGCACCGAAGAATAAAGCCATAAGAGGATCAATCCAGAAAGCACCCGTCAGATAGGCAAGAAGAAGCCCGGCTATTGCCCCGGCTGAAGTCCAAGCATCAGTCAAAATATGCCTGCCATTGGCTTCAATGATCAATGATGAATTATTCTTTCCGGTTTTTACAAGATAGATTCCAAGAAGTGTATTGATCACAGCAGCAGTGGCAGTCAGAGCTGTTCCATATCCGATTTGTTCAAGTGTTACTCCTTGAATCAATTTTTCAATGGCAGTTTGTATGATGATGATTGCCGCCAAGATGATGAGGGCACCTTCGAGACCTGCGGAAAAGAATGTGATTTTGTCATGACCAAAATGATGATCCTCATCGGCAGGAAGATATGTGATGCGAAGACTATACCAAGCAAAACCCACTGCAGCGATATGCACGATGGTTTCCATTGCATCTGAAAAAATGGCGATGGATCCTGTAAGCATATATGCGGTCCATTTCAGAGCCAGCATAAGGAAACCAATCAAAAGCGAAATATTCATCGCTCTCGACTCGGCTTTGGACGGTTGATGTGAAGTATTCACGATGATATGTCAAAAATTAATAACTCACAAAAATACACATACAATTCATGTCCCGGAATGAGAAAATTATTGTGGAAAGAATGCCGCAATGAAGGGGCAAAAAAACACTATGTTTGCACACATTCAAGAATGATATCCTATGCCTGATTTTGTCCATCTCCATAATCATACACATTACTCGCTACTAGACGCCGCATGTAAACCCGAACAATTGATCGAGGCGGCCAAAGCAGATGGGCAAACTGCGCTTGCACTAACCGATCATGGGGTGATGTTCGGTTGTTTCGAATTTTACAAAAAAGCCAAGAAAGCCGGAATCAAACCCTTGCTTGGTTGCGAAGTATATGTTGCAACCGGCAGTCGTTTCGACATGACTGCTAGAAAGGCTGGGAATAAACGCCGCAATTATTATCATTTGGTATTGCTTGCAAAGAACGACATCGGATATAAAAATCTGATGAAGCTGACCACCTTGGGGCATACTGAAGGTTTTTACTATAAACCAAGAATCGATCAAGAATTATTATTGCAATATCGCGAAGGGCTTGTCGCATTGTCTGCTTGCTTGGCAGGAGTTGTCAATGCGCCATTGCTCGAAGGCGATTATGAGAGAGCAAAAGAGACAGCCAAATGGTATAAAGATGTGTTCGGGGAAGATTTCTATATCGAATTGCAAGATCATGGTTTGGAGGGTGATAAAATCGTGATGGAACAAGCTCCCAGACTTGCAAAAGAATTGGGTATAAAAATCATCTGTTCCAATGATTGTCATTATATCCGTAAAGAAGATGCGGTTGCCCATAATGTTTTATTGAATATCAAAGAAGTGTCATCTGCAAATTCAGGTCAGATGGACATCTATAATTTGCGCTATGGCGTCCCTGAAATGTATTTCAAGACCAAGGAAGAAATGGCAAAAATATTTGCTGATTTTCCTGAAGCAATTGAAAACACAAATGAGATTGCCGAAAAGTGCAATGTGAATTTGCAATCAGACATCAAAATGCCAATCTTTCCGATTCCTTCCACATCGAATGCTAGCACCTTGGAAGAATATCTCGAAGAAATCACCATGGAGGGATTGGAAAAGCGTTATCCAACATTGAATGCCCACATACTCGAGCGCGTGAAATTTGAATTGGATGTTATCAAGTCGATGGGGTATGCGGGGTATTTTTTGATTGTTCAAGATTTCATCAAAGCAGCAAGAGAAAAGAATGTGCGTGTCGGACCGGGGCGTGGTTCAGCCGCAGGGAGCATTGTTGCGTATGCTTTAGGCATCATCAATGTTGATCCACTCAAATATGATTTGCTCTTTGAACGATTCCTTAATCCTGATCGTGTTTCCATGCCTGATATCGACATTGATTTTGCCGATGATAAAAGAGATGTCGTGATTGAATATGTACGCGAAAAATATGGCAATGATTCCGTTGCGCAAATCATCACCTTTGGTACGCTTTCCTCACGCGCAGTTCTCACTGATGTCGGAAGAGTATTGGGTATTCCGCTTGCAACCGTGCGATCAATCACTGAAAAAATTCCTTCAGTCATGGGGAAAGTCACGCCACTTACAGAAGCGATGGAATTGCCTGAATTACGTTGGGTGAAAGAATCAAATGATCCCAAATTGAAAGAGTTGATTGATTATGCCACAACGCTTGAAGGTTTGGCGAGAAATTCTTCCACTCATGCAGCCGGCGTAGTGATTGCCCCGGGGAATATCAATGATTATGTTCCGCTTGTCAAGACATCCGACTCAGGAATGGCAACGCAATATACCATGAAAGACCTTGAAGATGCAGGATTGCTCAAGATGGACTTTCTTGGTTTGAAAACATTGTCGATCATAGAAAATACGCTCGCACAAATCAAAAAAAATCACGGGGTGGATATTGATCCTGAAGCATTGGATCTTCATGATCAGATAACATTTGAATTGATTGGAAAAGGAAAAACCCTTGCCATCTTCCAGTTTGAATCTGAGCAAATGCAAGAATCATTAAAAAAGCTCAAACCGAATGATTTGGAAGATCTGATTGCAATGAATGCATTGTATCGTCCGGGTCCGATGGACAATATCCCTGAATTCATCGACCGCAAACAAGGAAGAAAACATATTGAGTATCTGCATCCAATCATGGAAGCCGCATTACATAAAACCTATGGCGTTATTGTGTATCAAGAGCAGGTAATGCAATTGGTGGGTGATATCGCAGGTTTTACTCTTGCTCAAGCAGACATCATGCGTCGAGCCATGGGCAAGAAAGATGAAAAGCTGATGCTCGAACAAAAAGCATTATTCGTCGATGGTGCATTGAAGAATCCTGCATTCATCCAAGGTTGCATAAGCAAATTGGCAGATCCCAAAGCCCTTGCTGAAGAGATATTCGATCTCATTCTCAAATTTGCCTCCTATGGTTTCAATAAGTCGCATTCCTGTGCTTATGCATATTTGGCATATCAAACAGCATGGCTAAAGGCGCATTATACCGCCGAATTTTTAGCTGCCAACATGACTGCTGAACTTAATAATCTTGATAAGATCGTACAGCTGATAGATGAAGCTCGTTCATTTGGCATAACAGTCATGCCACCCGATGTCAATAGATCGTATGCAATATTTACTGCATCAGACAGTAAAACGATTGAGTTTGGTTTGGCAGGAATCAAAAATGTAGGTATCCCTGCTGTAGATGCAATGGTTGAAGCTCGTAAAAAAGGTTCATTCACATCATTGTATGATTTTGTGAAACGCGTCAATCTCAAACTCATCAATCGTAGGACTCTTGAACCACTTGTATGTGCGGGGGCATTTGACTCGATGCAACATGGGCATCGCGCTCAATTGTTTGGTTCAATAGACTCCGCGCTTGAATTCGCAAAAAGAGTGCAGGAAGAACAACAATCCGATACTGTGAATTTGTTTGGAGATTCATCCGAGGCGGAGATTGCTGAACCCAAGTTACCAGATTTGAAAGCTTGGAATGAAGGGTATAGACTGCAAAAAGAACGAGAAGTGTTAAACTTTTATCTGAGTGGTCATCCACTGAATAAATACAAAGCTCATGCATTGTCATTCACGACTTTGCAGCTTCACAAAACTGATAGTCCGCTGATTGGAAAGCATGTGCGTTGTGCAGGAATCATCACTTCTGTTCAAACGCGATTGGACAAAAGAGAGCAGACAATTGCAACGGTGACAATTGAAGATTTCAATGGAAAGGCCAATATTCTTTTTTGGAGCGATGCATATAAACGCTATCAACACTTTCTGCAAAATGAACAGATCATTCTCGTCCGCGGGAAAAGTGAACTCAATGGTGAACAATTGAAAATCATTGCAGATGATGCAATGCCAATTGAAGAAGCGCCATTGAAATATGGTAAAGGGTATGTCATAACGATTGAAGACAGCGAGCAAGCACTTCAGCAATTGAAAGAATTGAATGCGCTTATGACGAATGGCGGCATGAGTTCAATCATGTTTCGTTTGCTTGATTCAACAGGTGAATTGCGTTCAAACTATGTAGCCACAAATCAACCAATAGTGTGTAATCATGAAATCAGCGAAAAACTCATGAGCATTTTTGGTCGAGGCAATCTTCGTTTTCTCATGGATTAATTTTGAAACAACTACTTCCCACAGATAAACCCATCGAAAGAGCCATCGTTGTATCCGTCGTCAAAAAAGGCGGCGATAGAATACAAGCAATGGAATATCTTGATGAATTGGCATTTCTCGCGGAAACTGCCGGTGCAGATGTAATCGCAAAAGTATATCAAGAACGTGTGCGACCCGATCGCGCGACGATGATAGGAAAAGGGAAAGTAACTGAGATAAAAGAAATGATTGAACAAGATGATATTCAATCAGTCATTTTTGATGATGATCTCACGCCGATGCAAGTCAGAAATCTTGAACAAGAGTGGAAGATAAAAGTACTCGATAGAAGTGGCATCATTCTCGACATATTTGCATCCAGAGCTCGTTCCATGGAAGCAAAAACACAAGTGGAATTGGCGCAATTGCAATATCTAATGCCTAGACTCACAAGAATGTGGACCCATCTTTCAAAGCAATTCGGGGGAATTGGAACAAAAGGTCCGGGTGAAACACAAATTGAAACAGATCGCAGATTGATTCGAGACAGAATCACGAAACTCAAAGAAAAGCTTCGCGATATCGACATGCAGAGAAAACAACAAAGAAAGGGTCGTGATCACATGCCACGATTTGCACTTGTTGGCTATACCAATGCCGGAAAATCAACGCTCATGAATATCATGACAGGTGCTGATACATATGTTGAGGATAAGCTCTTTGCGACGCTCGATACAACCGTGAGGCAATGCGAATTGCCAAATGGACAATTGATGCTTTTATCCGACACAGTTGGATTCATTCGCAAATTACCCACGCATTTGGTCGCATCATTTAGAAGTACGCTCGCAGAAGCTGCGGAAGCTGATGCTCTGATTCATCTTGTTGACTGTACGCATCCTTCATTCAAAGAGCATATTCAAGTTGTTCGCGATACATTGTCTTCGCTTGACATTGAAGATAAAACCGTGATACTTGTATTTAACAAAATTGATCAATTGCAAGACCCGGCTTATGTAAGAGATTTGCAGGTTGAATTTCCAGGATGCATCTGTATTTCTGCTGTCAAAGGATTGAACATTGTCTCTTTGCTTGAACGTTTGCAAGACATTGCTCTTGCTTCAGGTGCCACTTTACGATTTCTCTTGCCTTATCATGCAATGAAGATATTGCCGAAAATATATGATGCCGGTGAAATTGTGGAAAGAGAAGATGTAGATGAGGGAATTCGTATTGCAGTTCATGTCTCCGCTGATAGAAAAGATGCCTTGCTTCGATTGGCCGCTGATTATGTGATCGAAGACTAATGTTTTTTTCTGGCAAAAAACACAATGGGGGAGGTGTTACTTTGATTTACAGCTTCAATTGCAATCACATGCCATTCACGAGGGGATAAGGCTTGCATCCACTGTTCGACAGCATGTGACTCTTCCAATCCATGTGGATGTCCGCGATATGCTATGACACTAATGCAACCTTCATCATTCAACAATGAACAACTTGCATCCAATGCCTGAATTGTACTTTGGGATGAAGTGATGATGGAATGATCCTCAGCGCCCGGCAAATAACCAAGATTGTAGGATATGCAGGCAATATTGCCAAGACATTCCTGGAGTTTAGACCCCATATCTGCATGATTCATTTGCATATATTTCACATTCACCCTTTCATGCTGCAATATCAATCTCTGAGTTGAATGGATGGCTTCTTCTTGAATATCGATGGCAATGACTTCTCCATTTGTGCCTACACATGTACTTAAAAACAAGGTATCATGACCATTGCCGGATGTTGCATCAATCACCAAGTCGCCTTCTTTTATACACTCTTTCATGAGCATGTGGGCAATGTTCACGGCTTGCATCAATTCATACCTGTTGTTGTAAGACATCATAGAGCATTGCAATCGCTTGTGCCACTGATCTTTCGCGATTGATGGAACGATCACCACCAAAACTGAAGCGTTTTGCAATAACTTGTGAATCATCTGCGAGTGCAATCCAAACAGTGCCAACAGGTTTTTCATCACTACCACCCTCAGGTCCTGCAATGCCTGTTATTGATATACAAAAGTCTGTATTCAAAGCCCTCATACCACCAATAGCCATTTCCTCAGCGACCTCTTTGCTGACAGCACCATATTGTTCCAACGATGCTTTAGAGACATGTGCCAATTGCATTTTCAATGCATTGCTATAGGTTAAGAATCCACCCATGAAATATGCAGATGATCCGGACTGTTGACTAAATGCCGCGCCCAGCATTCCGCCGGTGCATGATTCCACAACGGAGATTGTTTTACCTCTATGTTTCAAGATATCTGTGGTCACAGAAAGAAGCGATTCATTTCCAGAGCCAAATACATATTCTCCAACCTTATCTGTAAGTATGTGCTCTAACTCTTTCAGTCGAATCTCGGCATATTCTTTTTCTTCATGCATTACTCCAATTCGTAATCGCACTCCATGATATGAGGGCAAAAATGCAAGTGATTCATCTTGTTTGAGAAATATCTCAGGTTCACCAATGATATCAGCAAGAGCTGATTCAGGTATACCCTTTGTGAGTAGTGTATGAAAAAATGGTTTTTTCCCAGATTCTTTCTCTATGTGAGAACGCAAAGAGGGGAGCACATGATCAGTCATGATGCCTTTCAATTCTGAAGGAACGCCGGGAAGTGAAACATAGATGACATCATCTTTTTCAAACATCATTCCGGGTGCCGTTCCACGAGGATTTGCCAAGATTTTACATTGAGAGGGGAGCAATGCCTGATCCAAATTGCGTTGATTAAGAGGCAAACCTCTTAGACGCGCTCTTACTTTCAAACTATGCAATGTAGGTTCATCGAGTATCAATGTGTCATTGAAATAGGTTATGAGCGTATCTTTTGTCTTGTCATCATGTGTCGGACCCAATCCACCAGACATAATAATGCAATCAACTTCTCGCGACAATTGATGTAATTCTTTCAGAAGTTCTTCTTTTGAATCACCAATCGTAACATGTCTTTTGACATTGGCTCCAATATCGGTGCATGCATGCCCCAGCCATGCAGCATTTGAATTGATGATCTGTCCGATGCATATTTCATCACCAATGGTGATCAGTGCAATATTCATTATGACTCGCCAAGTGTATTTTTTGATTTTATTGCAAGAATGTATAGTCCGGCCAATGTGATATTCATCTTGATTTTGCTCCTCAATGAAGATGAAAACAATCCGATTGGAAAATAAATTGCAGACATTAGTCCATGATATAGACTCATAAGCATCATGATGAATGTCATGGATGAATCGGGATGGTGCTTAGCAATGAATTTCTTTTTGGATTCCACCAGCATTTGAAGAGATCGCAGAGATGGACTATTGCCTCCATAGGTCGCTCCGCGAACATGCATGATGATTGCATTTGGTACGAATAATACTCCTTTCCCTGATTGCCACATTCTTTGACAAAAATCGGCTTCCTCACCGAAGAAGAAAAATGATGAGTCGAATCCACCGATTGAGATGAATGATTCTCGGTGTATGAGAAGTGCAGCGCCATCGGCATAAGGAATAAAATGGGGTTTTCGGGTGATTCCCATTTTCATTGAAACAGATTCCAAAATGTTTTCAATGGCTGATGAAAAAGTGAGATAATGAAATGCTTCTGAATAACCCGGAAAAAATCCCCAGCTTCTTTGTCTTGAATTATCTGGATATACCTGCTGTGGGCATGCAATAGCAACATCATTATGCAAAGTGATTCCTTGCCATAGATTCAGCATGGTATTTGGTCTGAATTCAATGTCTGCATTCCCAACAAAAACCCATTCACTCGTAGAATTCTGCACTCCAACATTTACCGCATGCGCATATCCTTTATTTTCTTCAAGTTGAATGACTTGTACTTCAGGGAAAGTTTTTTGTACATTTTCAACAGTCAAATCGTTGGATGCATTATCGACTACTATGATATTTCCAATTTCACAACCTTGTGGAGCATGTTTGAGCGAATTCAAACATTTCAACAGAAGTGTTTGTGTATTGTATGATATGAGAATGATGTCTATCGTCATTGCGGTATTATCCAAGCAAAAAGAAAGGCGATCGATGTGATCGCCTGTGGGATATTGCGTCGGAGTGAAAGGATTTGAAAATCCGACCCCTCGTTCCGAATGAGGTGTTCAACCGAGCTGAGCCACACTCCGATCGGTCGAAAATACGGATTTTAACTTTTTTGTCCATAGGCCTTTTGCATGCCTAAATACAATGCCAGCATCGACTTCTCGGCTTCACTTCTATTTTGCGCAACGCTTATTGCTCTTTCATGTGTGCCTGCATGAGTATATACATCATGCGAAGGTGGGTTCAATGCTGCATCATAGATGATTTGCGCTGCATCTTTTGCGCTGAGCATTGAAGCAAGAGGAGCAAGTGTAATGCCGAGTTCTTTTGCTATGCCTCTGGATTCTTTAATACCCGCCATAAATAGATTTCCAATTGGACCGCCTTCGGTCACAGCGCCCCATTCTGTTATGACTCCATCGGGGCATACTGCAGTTGCATGGATGTTTGATCCTGCAAGTTCTGCTCTAAGTGATGCAGTGAAGCCCATCACAGCATGTTTTGCGGATACATAAGCACTATTGAAAGGGAAACCCATTGTTCCTGCAACGCTAGCCACATTTATGACATGTCCAGATCCCCTTGATTTCATATGTTTTAATGCCGGAGCGGTCATATACCACAGTGAGAATACATTCACTCCGAATATGCTTTGCAATTGTTCGGGTGTGGTGCCTTCTACCGAGGCGAGATTTCCACGACCTGCATTATTGATGAGAATATCAATCCCGCCAAAATGATTGATGGTTTGTTCCACGCAAGCTTTGGCTTGTTCGGGAATGCTCACATCAACTTGCATTGCAAGACAATTGCCGCCGGCGGAAATGATTTCTTGTTGAACTGCTTGTAATTTATCAAGTCTTCTTGCGCAGATTGCCACGGAATGTCCTGCTTGTGCTGCAATCTTTGCCAATTCCGCACCAATACCTGATGATGCGCCTGTTATCAAGATAATACTCATATTAGGTTTCCTTTATGAAAGTGCTTTTAACCGCTCTATCTCATCGCGAAGTTCCGCGGCTCTTTCAAAGTCAAGATCGCGCGCTGCTTTTTTCATTTCTTCATAGAGTTGTTCTATGAGATCTTTTCTTTGATCTTCTGTCAGATATTTCATCATTGGTTCGGCGGCTTTTCTCACTCTTGCTTGTTCCAATTCGCCGCGTCTTTTTACTTTTTGCGCTTGAATGTCTGCCACTGATGTTGATTGCAAAATTTCTTCCAATGATTTATATACCGTAGTTGGATTGATTCCATGTTCGGTATTGTATGCCATCTGCTTTTCTCTTCTTCTATTTGTTTCATCGAGTACAGCTTTCATGGATCTTGTGATGGTATCCGCATACAGAATCACCAATCCATCTGCATTTCTTGCGGTTCTTCCTGCAATCTGCAAGAGTGATCTCTCGCTTCGTAAAAATCCTTCTTTATCTGCATCGAGAATTGCAACAAGTGAAACCTCTGGCATGTCTAGACCTTCTCTCAAAAGGTTGACTCCAACAAGCACATCGAATTCACCAAGACGCAGATTGCGCAGAATTTCAACGCGTTCAAGTGCATCGATTTCAGAATGGATATATGCCACTTTAATTCCAAGATTTGTCAGATATTCTGATAAATCTTCTGCCATGCGTTTTGTGAGCGTGGTAACCAACACGCGTTCTTTTTTCGGAATTCTCAATCGAATTTCATAGAGAAGATTATCGATCTGCGTACGTACCGGTCTGATATCCATAGCCGGATCGAGTAGACCTGTTGGACGAATCACTTGCTCGACAATCACGCCTTCACATTTCTGTAATTCATAATCTGCGGGAGTTGCACTTACGAAAATCGCTTGATTGATCAATGATTCGATTTCTTCAAAACGCAAGGGACGGTTTTCCAAAGCTGATGGAAGACGGAATCCATGGTCAACCAATGTCATTTTGCGCTTTCTGTCACCATTGTACATTGCTCGTAATTGAGGCAATGTCACATGACTTTCATCAATGATGAGTAGATAATCCTCAGGGAAATAATCAAACAGACATTGCGGTCTATCACCGGGTTTTCTTCCTGTGAGATGCATGGAATAATTTTCGATTCCAGAGCAATACCCAACTTCTTTCATCATTTCCAAATCATGGAGCGTTCTCTGTTCGAGTCTTTGAGCTTCGAGAAGCTTATTCTCACGACGCAATTCAATCAATCGATCACTCAGTTCATTTTTTATGTCTGCCATTGCCCTGATCAATTCATTTTCCGGTGTCACGAATTGTCTTGCAGGATAGAGAACCACCGAATCAATTCTTCCCAATACTTGACCTTCCACTCGTGAAATGATGCTAAGTTTTTCTATCGTATCGCCAAACATTTCAATGCGTATGCCTTGTTCGTCTTCTTGGGCAGGCATAACATCGACCACATCGCCTCTGACGCGAAATGTGCCACGAGTCCATTCAAAATCATTTCTTTGATAAAACAAATCTGTTAAACGATAAATCAATGCTTTTCTGTTGATTTCTTGTCCTTCGAACAAATGAAATATCATCGCAGCAAATGACTCTTTATCACCAATGCCATAAATACAACTAACCGAAGCCACTATGATCACATCTCTCTTTCCTTCCACGAGCGCACTTGTTGCTCGAAGTCTTAGTCTGTCTATCTCATCATTGATGGCAAAATCTTTTTCGATATATGTATCGGTGGTTGGGATATATGCTTCAGGTTGATAATAGTCATAATAGCTTATGAAAAACTCTACACTATTGTTTGGAAAGAATTGTTTGAACTCTCCATACAATTGTGCCGCCAGAGTTTTATTCGGAGAAATTACCAATGCGGGTCTTTTGCATTCAGCAATGACATTTGATATGGTGAATGTTTTCCCCGAACCTGTGACACCAAGCAATGTTTGAAATGTATCCCCACGAACAATCCCTTCAGACAATTCCCTGATTGCCTCGGGCTGATCTCCCGCCGGCTTATAATGCGAAGTGAGTTCGAACTCTTTGTGTTTCATGAATGTTGATCACATATTATTCGGCAAAATTCAGTGTTTTTACCCTTTTTCATTCACACAAATTGAAAAAATAAGTTGACAACCCCCTATCTGAAACTGTATATTTACAGTCTTAAACATGCATCGCATTCAGGGAGATTGCTCTCTGTTCATCCTAACAAATTGATTTGTTAAGAGCTTGCAGAGTTATCCACATGTTATCCACTTTTCTCATTTTCTAGTGTGTCTTTATGAAATTATCAGAATTCAGGTATATCTCGCCAAAATCGAGTGTTGCAAAATTTCCTGCCGATCCTCGTGATTCGGCAAAAATGATGGTGTTGAACAAAGCCAATGGAGAAATTGAGGACAAAGTGTTCAAAGACATCATGGATTATTTCCAAAAAGGCGATTGCATAGTCTTGAATGATACCAGAGTCTTTCCTGCTCGCGTATTCGGTAAGAAGGAAAAAACGAATGCGAAGATTGAAGTGATGTTGCTTCGTGAGTTGAAGGCGCAGGAACGCATTTGGGATGTTCTTGTTGAACCCGCAAGAAAGGTTCGCATAGGGAACAAAATTTATTTTGACAATAATAAGTTTTATTGCGAAGTGGTTGATAATACCACAAATCGCGGTAGAACAGTCCGTTTCAGTTATGATGGTGATTTATTCAAAGTAATTGAACGCATTGGAGAGATGCCTCTACCGGGATATATCAAGCGTGATCCGACAGAGCATGACAAAGAAACTTATCAATGTGTATTTGCAAATCCTGAAAAAACAGCATCCATTGCACCACCAACTGCCGGACTCCATTTCACGCAAAAGATGTTGAAAGAATTGGACAAGAAGGGTGTGCGCATTGCATATGTGAGTTTGAATATCGGACAAGGTATTTTTGAAAATATCGAAGTAGAGGATTTAACCAAGCATCGCATGTATTCCGAATACTTTGAGATAACCAAAGATAATGCCGATACGATCAATAAATCATTGAAGTCCAAAAAGAATGTCTATGCCGTAGGTTGTAGCGTGGCTCGTGCATTGGAAGCGAGCGTATTGACAACAGGTTCAGTCAAACCTAATCGAGGTTGGACCGATAAGTTTATCTATCCTCCGTATGAATTCAAGATTGCCAATCGTTTCATCACGAATTTCCATCCACCTGCAACGCCATCAATTCTTCTTTCCGCTGCATTTGCAGGGAAAGAGTTATTGTTTAAGGCATATAAGCGAGCGATCAAGGGTGATTACAGACTCTTCGCTTATGGCGATGCTATGTTGATCATCAATGAGTGAGAATGATGAAAATCGCACCTGAGTTATATGATTTTTCTCAAGCATTTTTCACTTCATATGAACAAGAAGGGAAATTAGTCTCCTTTTTTGGTGATGGTCATCCGTATTATGCCGGAAGTGTTGTCAAAGCAATGGCTAGTGCAAAAAACGGATATCAGAAAATTGCGGATTTGTTTCAAGAAGATATTAAGAAAGCCGAGCAGGAGGATTATGTTCCGGATAGATCAGAACTAGAATCGTTCTTCGAGAAATTGGATCATGAATTCAAACCTGCAGTTGTGCATGTTGAGAAATTGACTCCAACCATAACTGAAATCATTGTGCATGCTCCGGCTGCCGCAAGAAATTTCAGACCCGGTGAATTTTACAGAATGCAGAATTATGATACGGATCCCATCATTATTGATGGGAAGCCGATGTCCATGGAAGCACTTGCTATGACAGGTGCTTGGACAGATGAAGAGAAAGGATTGCTTTCAATGATTGTATTGGAGATCGGGGCATCTTCTCGTCTCGTGCAATATGTCAAGCCTGGTCAAAAGCTTGTGGTTATGGGCCCAACAGGAGCTCCCACGGAAATTCCATTCGGAGAAACAGTTTTACTTGCAGGTGGTGGACTTGGCAATGCAGTGCTATTTTCAATTTCCAAAGCATTGAAAAAGCAAGGTTGCAATGTGATGTATTTTGCCGGATATAAACAAGGCGAAGATGTCTTCAAAATGGATGAAATTGAATCCTCGACTGATAAAATCGTATGGTGCACTGATACCGGTGCTGAGATTCAACCGCGCAGATCGCAAGATGTACATTTCAGAGGAAATATCATCCAAGCTATGCTGGCTTATGCTGAAGGCAGAGCCGGAGAGCAAATCATTCCAATGAAGTCTGTGTCGAGAATCATTGCCATTGGAAGTGATGGAATGATGAATGCAGTAAAGGAAGCAAGAAGGACTGTGCTACATCCATTTCTTGGTGAGCATATTGCGATTGGTTCAATAAATTCTCCCATGCAATGCATGATGAAGGAAATTTGCGCACAATGTTTGCAGAAGCATGTTGACCCCGAAACAGGCAAAGAAATCACTCCCGTATTTTCATGCTTTAATCAAGATCAAGAATTGGATAGAGTAGATTTTCCGCATTTGAAAAGTAGATTGCGACAGAATTCAGTTTTGGAAAAGCTTGGAAATTCTTGGCTCACACATCTTCTCTCTTATTCACAGGCATAATGTCACAATCATTGGAACATCACCATGAATGCACAATCGATACAGCATCAAACAGTTTCACTCATGAATACAATTTGTGATATTGGTGCCGCTACTGCAGTGTTGAACTGGGATCAAGAAACATATATGCCTCATGGCGGTTCAATGACGAGAGCAGAGCAAATATCAACGCTAAGTACATTGATGCATCAAATGCTCACCGGTGACAATGCCAAGCATCTGGTTGATGTAATAAAGAAAGAGCAGTCTTCTTTTGATCAACCACTCATGCGCTTATTTGTTGAAGAGCATGAAAAAGCTATCAAGTTACCTGAAGATTTGGTGAAGCGGGTATCAAAAGCGCAGTCATTGGGTCAAGACATCTGGAAAGAAGCAAGAGCAAAGAAAGACTTTTCTGCATTTGCATCCATCCTCGATGAATTATTGACATTGAAAAGAGAAGAGGCAGAATATCGAGGATATAAAGAAAATCGATATGATGCTTTGCTTGACATCTATGAACCTGGTGCTACTGTATCTCAGTTAAATCCGGTTTTTGACAAATTGCGTGATGCCACTTCAATAATTCTGAAAGCGATCGAACCGGTCAAGCATACCATTAGTGATAAGCCATTGCAACAACATTTTCCCGGTGATGCACAGATGGCATTTTCAAAATTCATTGCGGAGAAAATGGGTTTTGATTTTTCACGAGGTCGCATGGACTTGACGGCTCATCCATTCTGCACTTCATTCACTCAGCATGATGTACGATTAACAACAAGAATCAATGAACATGACTTATCATCATGTTTATATGGCGTAATTCATGAGACCGGACATGGTTTATATGAACAAGGATTTCCTTCAGAATATGCTCGCACATTTGCAGCTGAGGGTGCATCGATTGGTATGCATGAATCACAATCGCTATTGTGGGAAACTATTGTAACGCGCACAGAAGAATTCTGGGAATTCGCTATGCCGCATTTTTCAACATATTTTCCTGAGCAGGCAAAAGGTTTGTCTCCGCACGACATGTATCACGCAGTCAATACCATTCAGCCTTCACTCATTCGAGTCGAAGCAGATGAAATCACTTATAACATGCATATCATTTTGCGATTTGAAATTGAGCGCGATCTCATTAATGGTGTGCTTGCAACAAAGGATATTCCTGAAGCATGGAATGCAAAAATGAAGGAGTATCTCGGTGTCGTTCCACCGAATGATGCATTGGGTTGCTTGCAGGATGTTCATTGGTCATTTGGCGGATTTGGATATTTCCCAAGTTATACGCTTGGAAAATTATATGCTGCAATGGAATGGAAGAAAATTCAAGAAGTAATGCCAACTGTGAAGCAAGATATCTCACGTGGTGAATTTTCAGGTATTCTCACCTGGCTTCGAGAGCATATTCATTCATTTGGAAAAACAGCCAAGCCGGGCGAGATCATAAAGCATGTAACAGGCAATCCGCTTTCAGAAGAAGAATTTGTTCGATATGCTTTTGCAAAAGCATCATCGGTATATGGCATTCAAGTGGGATGACATGATATTCCGCATCATTTTTCTGATATTGTGCATCATTGTTTCATCTTGTGGAGATGATGCAACCAGGCAAGATGATGTATTGAGATTTGGATGTTTCCTTAATTCTCCCGAGCATCAAAAAGAGTTAGAATCATTGCTTGATGAATTTTCAAAAAGAGAAAAAGTCAAGGTTGAATTGATTGGACTTAATTGGTCTGATGGCAAAACAAAGCTCATATCTGCATTCAATTCCGGTACCGAGCCTGACATTTTGGAACTTGGGTCAGATTGGGTTGCTCAATTTTCCGGGGCAGGAGTTTTATCCAAACTTACACTTCAAGAGATTCAGTCAAATCGATTCCCACCCGTTTCATTAGGTCCTGCAACTTGGAAAGATTCATATTATGCTGTACCATGGGTATTAAGCACACGCATCATGTTCGTCAATGAGGGATTGCGAGAAAAAGCCGGTTTGGCATCAATTCCTTATCCCACAACATTGAGTTCATTAAAAGAGCAAGCATCCAAAATCAAAAGCTTGGGTAATGATGTATATGGAGTTGGAATCATTAGTCAAGATCTTCATCAAGTATACAAACGCGTCTTGCCAATCATGTGGAGCAATGGGGGTGATATTGTAAGCAAAGAAGGGAATCCCACTCTTGATAATCCGGGCAATATTGAGGTTTTGAATTCTTATACCGAACTTGTACCATTTGGGATCATTGAATCAGCCAAGCAATTGGATAAGATGTTCATCCAGGGAAAGATCGGGTTTTGGGTGAGCGGCCCATGGTTATTGGAAAAGATACCAAAAGAGAAAGCATCATTAAAATATGGATTGGCACTTGTTCCCGGGATGAAAGAGGGAAGCGGATTATCATTCACAGGTGGTGATTATCTGGCAATTAGCAAAAAAAGCAAGAAAAGAGATAAAGCATTGAAACTCATACAATTCCTCACGGCTGGCAAGCAAACGATGAGACTTTGCAGATTGAGTATCACAGCAGGGATTCCAGCAGACATAGAAGGACAAAAAGACCCCTTTTTTGCAACAATTCCCGGTTTTACGGTCTTTATCGATCAATTGGCTAAGTCTAGATTATCGGCTGTGCATCCAAAATGGCTGGATATTGAATCCGCATTCGAGCTTGCCGTTTCACAGGCAGTGTATGCTGAGAAATCCCCCTCAGATGCATTGCATGAAGCCCAAAAAACTGTGCAAGCCCTTATGGCGCATTGATATTCAACTATTTATGTAAACAAGGGCAGAGCTCTTTTTGAATCATCAATGTTGGCTAACTATATTCAATTTTCCACAAACGATCCTTCAACATTATTATCGTTTGGTTACAAGTGGTTTTTCTGCGTAATTTGTAAGACCCGTATTCGTAGAATTTGGGTGTCTATCAATAACTGATTACTAAATACCATCCATAAAGTATGAGGAATTTCACCATGTATTTCCGTACCCTGATTTTGTTGATTTGTTTCATGTGTGCTTTTTCAGCCAATGTCAAAGCAGAAACTCCTCAAAAAGGAAAATCATATCCATTGAATAATGTTGCATTGAAAACAGAAGGTTTGCGTTTTGCACAGCCGGATTTTCGCAATGCATCTATTTCACAAGGTATTGCCGGCAAACCTGTCATTGCTCCAAAAAGCAATAATTTCGTTGAAGTTGGAAAGAAGGTTAGAAAATCTCAAACGTCAACTTCACCCTTCATGAAAACAACCGGGACATTGCCCGGAATTTTATTGGGGATTACCTATTATGATTTGCAAACCAATGGATCAATGCCACATCGCATTTCTTATTTTGAAGAAGGAAATGATAAATCGGCTCAAGTGATTTGGATGGGAGCTGTAGATATGGAGCGCTTTAATCCTCCTCATCCAACCAGAGGAAGTTATTATTCACTCATTGACATGGCTGATCCTTTGAATCCTGAGAAGTATACAGACATTGAATGGGAAAGAATTGAGGGTACCACTCGTTCAGGATTTCCTTCAATCATTCAATATGAAGATGGATCAGTTGGTTCTATTGCTCATGTTATCAGTTCTGAATCATCTGCATCCGCTATGCGCATCACAAAGAACACAAGTTTTGGTGATATCGCATTTACTTCAAAACAAATTCCGGGTGCTGATTCATCTTTGTGGGGGCATGCAACTGTTGATGGTGATGACATAACACATCTTGTATTCACATCAGACACATCAAGCAAAAACTTTAGTGAACAGGTTGTGTATTTGCGTTCTACAGACAAGGGAAATACCTGGTCTGATCCAACAATTTTAACCGGGCCACTTTCCAATCCAAGATTGCCAACCGGTCGTGGAGCCAATTCCTATCAATTGGCAACAAGAGGAAGTAATGTTGTTCTTGGCTATCAGGATACAACTTTCAATCTTATCATCATAAAGTCTGAGGACAATGGCGAAACATGGAGCCAACCAATCAATGTATTTGGAGGTTCGCGTCATCAGAATGCATATATGATTGAAGACTATGGCGATGGAACATTCCGTGCAACAACAGACACAGTCCCAATTTGTGGACCATCCTTTGATATTGTGATTGA
Source organism: Candidatus Kapaibacteriota bacterium (assembly GCA_049426725.1). GTDB lineage: Bacteria > Bacteroidota > Ignavibacteria > Kapaibacteriales > UBA961 > UBA961. The sequence continues at coordinate 79,169 of JBMSYN010000005.1, read as the reverse complement.
TGCTGATGGTTTTGTGCATGGTATGGCATCAACAGCCCCCAGTTGGAATATAGGAACAGCAAGAATGAATGATGAGGGGCAGATTGAGTTTACAGATGATACAACATTTGCAAGCATTTATACGAGAGCTCGCGGCGTTTACTTCAATGAACAAGCAAATTCTTATGGTTTGACGGTGATGGCTGAAGATTGGGATGGACAAGGTACAGTAGTCACTCGCCCATTCGGCTCGGGTCTTTGCCGTCATTTCAAGCTTGGTGTTGATGATGCAGACAATTCATTGTACATGGTCTATACCGGAATCAAGAATGGCGATGTTTTTGAGACCATCTCCGCACCTCCTGACAATAGTTCAGTATTAGGTTTGCAAGGGCATATTTATGTTTCAAAGAAATTCAATGGTTCAGATACATGGGAACCTGAAATTGATTTGACACCAACTGAATATGATTGCCAATTCCCATCAATGTATCATAGAGTCAATGATGGTATCATCATGATGGCTTATCAAGCAGATCGCACTCCGGGTGTTAGCATCCAGAATTCAAATCAGGATATTGAAGAGAATTTTGTTCATTTCCATTCATTCCGTCCAACATTTGTTGGCGTAAATGAAGAAAAGGCACCGGTTGCTGACTTCACCATTTCACCGAATCCAGCTCAGGATATTGTTACGATTGCTTTTGGATCGCAATCAGAGAATGTTTCTGTGACAATCTCAGATGCATTGGGTCAAACAATTGCGTCGATGCCTGCTGAGTTTTCGAAAGATGGAATGGTTATGTTGTCAACATCATCATTCCCTGTAGGATCCTATTTCTGTACAATCCGTTCAGAGAAAGGCATTGCATCTAAAATGTTTTCGATCGTTCGTTGAAAAAGAGGGTTGTCCGAAAGGGCAGCCCTTCATTATTGACAATTACAATTACTTATACACTATTCATCCGAGTCAACTCGGTTTTTCGGAGATACTATGAAACTAAGGCTACTTGCATTATTTCTATGTATGCTTACCGCCCCCTTGAGCGCAATTGCCGGACTGTATGGCACGCTTTCGGGGAAAGTGACAGATGACAAAGGCAAGCCCGTTGTTGGAGCCACCGTTCGAGTGCAGGGAACAACTCGCGGAGCTTTTGTTAAAGCAGACGGCAAATATGTCGTCGTCAATATTCCCGCCGGTACATATACCGTTGTATTCAAAGCAGTCAACTACAAAGACTTCAAAGCAACGGTTAGCATATCTGCAGACCAAACCACTGAATTGAATGCACGCTTGCAAGAAGCAACCGTGACATCAAATGCTGTTGTTGTGGATGCAAAGAAAGAACAAAACATGGTGAGCAAAACACAGATAGGTTCTCTAAGAAGCAATCAAGGTGAAGACAATATCCGTGTTGCTCGCGAAACAGTACAAGGTATTGTTGCCCTGAATGCTGGCGTTCAAGGTTCTGGGAATGGTTTCCAGATCCGTGGATCACGTCCAAATGAAACGCAAATTCGCGTTGATGGATTGGAAGTGTCCGATCGCTTCAGTGGTGGATTTGGTTCAAGCGGAACAACATATTCACCAACTGTTTCAAACTTTGCAGTTGAGGAAGTACAGGTTCTCACCGGTGGTTTCTCTGCTGAATATGGAAATGTGATTGGTGGTTTTGTTAACACGGTTGTTAAAACAGGTCGCACAGATCGCTATGAAGGATTCCTTCGTTGGAGAAGAGATCTACCTGCATTGTTTGGAGAAGCAGGCAATGGTATCAAATTGATGAACAAAGATGAGAATTCTTTTGACATTGGTATTGGTGGTCCGCTGCAAGTTCTTGAGAATGCAACATTCTTCCTAACCGGTCGCTATGCTCGCGAGATTTATGGTGGTGCATCATTGGGCGTGATTGACCCCATAGGCAATAATCTTGGTCAATTGCCAAATCAAGAAACGTGGGTTCGTAATATGACAGGCCGCATGAAATTCAATTTCAGCGATCTAAGCATCACACTTGGCGGACAAATTGGTTTGACAAGTCGCGAACGTATGAGTACAGGTTGGCTCTATGCAAATGATTTCGGTGTCAAAAATCAAAAAGTAGATTTGAACACAGGAAAACTTAGCAGTGGTGATACGATTTATGTTCCTGAGTATGAAGCGAAATTGGCGGTGGTGAACAATATCGTCAACAATGCATTTATTCGCATCAATCAAACATTATCTTCCAATAGTTTCTTTGAATTCACAGTTTCTTCCAATTCAAACAATAATGAAATTGGCAAGAGACAAAGCTTCGATGATCCGGGAATTTTTGGGACAATTGATGTTTACAAACCTCAAGATTTGTATCAACCACGAACAAATACAAAATCTGAATTCCCATCAGAATTGATTGAAACATCTGACGGTGCAATTGATTGGTTCCAAAGTGCACCAAGAACGCAGCGCACAGCTGATGGATATTTGTTCCTTGATATTTATCAAAGAAATCCTTTGACAGGGTATATAGAAGACAATGCAAGTTCCAATAGCACAAAAAATCCTTATGGTTTGCAAGGTTTCTTCATCCGTCATGGAAATGAAAGAAACTTCGAATTCAGAAGTCAGAACTTCTTGCAATTCGATGGTTTCTACAATGCAAATATTGATGCAGGCGATATTACTCACAATTTCAAGACAGGATTCGAAGTCCGTACTTATGAACTTCGTCGTCACAATAATTCACTTCCTTGGGATGGTAATCCCTTCTTTGATATTTACACTGATGAATATGGTGGAAATATTTATAGTAAGAATGCCATCAATCCTCAGGTTGTGAATGATCGTACCGGTAAGCCGATGAAGCCAATGGAAATTTCGGGTTATGTGCAGGATCAGATTAAGTACAAAGGCATTATCATCAATGCAGGTTTGCGTTTTGACATGACAGATCCTAATGCCATTTACAGATCACAACGTTCAAATGTCTGGTTGCCAATTTCATCAACAGATGGTTTTTCTGATGCAACAGTCAAGTTTCAGCTGAGCCCTCGTCTTGCCATCACTTATCCCGTTACAGATCGCTCTATCTTTACATTGGCTTATGGCGTGTATTTCCAAATGCCAAATTTCAGCTATATGTATGATGGTTTCAATACCGATCGTCTTCGTGGTAATACCATTGTTGGTAATCCAAATATGGAAGCACAAAAGACAAATGCATTCCAAGTTTCATATAACTTGCAACTCACCGATGATTTCGCATTTGACTTGACAGCATATTACAAGGATATTTATAATCAGGTTGGTATTCGCAATTTCCGAGTTGTTCCTGATAATTATCAAGAATATGCAGTTGCTGAATATGGATCTGCTCGTGGTATTGAATTTACATTGCGCAAGCGCCCAACCAATCACATTGGTTTTAATATCAATTATACACTTGCTTCTGTTTCAGGTACTTCTTCAAGTCCTGAAAGTAATTATGCATTGCAACCAGATCCATATACCGGACAAGTTACATTTCCACTCGCAGAATTCCCATTCAACTCTGATCGCCGTCATGTAATCAATGCTATTGTAGATTTCGTTTGGGGTAGAGAAGAAGGTGTTGAAGTCGCCGGAATGCATCCGATGGAAAACATGACCATCAGCTTAACAAATCGTTTCTTGTCGGGTACTCCATATACTCGTCAAGATCGTCGTGGAAATCCAATTGGCGAATTCAATGCTGAGCGTCAACCTTCATTTTTCTCAACAGATCTTCGCATCACGAAAGCATTCATGTTGCAAGACTGGTTTGGTGAATCAATGGGAAGAACATCATTGCAAATATTTGCAGATGTATTCAATTTGTTCAATCGTACAGAAGTTGTGGCGGTCTTTGCAAGAACACAAGATCCTGACAATGATGGAGATGTTCTTGATAGAATGTTAGGAGATTTTAGCCCAGTTATTTGGTATCGCGAAGCAAATCTTTCAAATCCATCATCATTCCAGCCAACGCAATATGATCTTTATGGAGAGCGTTTGTATTCAGAGCAAGCTGACTTCAACAAAGATGGCATTGTGACTCAAGAAGAAAAGTACCAATCATATAAAGATTGGCGAGAGGATAGAATTGCTTTCCGTGGAAATTATCAAACTCCACGTTCAGCATTCTTTGGTATGATGATTAACTTTTGATCCCAACAATTGATTGAACAAAGGTGTATATATGTCAAAAACAATTTATAACATAACAATCTGGATTCTGCTTGCGATGAGCACGGCAGGAATCTCCTTTGCCAAAGCGAAGGACGGATCTGTGGCCGGAAAAGGTGGCGATCAAACTTTGAGAGCCGTTAGCGGTACATATGATTTGCAAAGAAACAGAGTGAGTAGAATTGAATTCTTCTCCACGAACTATGGTATCATCGGACTCGATGTAGCCAATGGAGTTGGTGGTGGTAAATGGCCTCGTGGTTCCAATAATCAATATATTTTTGGTGGTGGAATTTGGTTTGCTGCCAAGAAGCTTAATCCTGTTGGCGATACGGTAAAATTATGTGCCATTTCATACAACCCAAATTCTGGTTTATCATGGATGGTGCCGGGACGCATTGAAGATCAAGATTTGGTCAATGATGCAAGCCGTGAAAAGTATCGCTTGTATTTCTCATCAGATTATCGCAGATCTGATGGATCACCGGTGAAGCCATCCGATGGAACATCTCCATGGCCAATTTGGGATGTTAGTGATAATCCAAATGATGAACTTCGAAAAGATCGCTATTTCGGTGGATATGTTGATGCTGTTGGTTCAAGAACATTGGCAGCATATCCCAAAGGTCCTGCCTTTATTTCCGGTGAGGATATTTTCACGTCTTTCAAAGACACAGATTTGAATCGCTATGAAGGTGGTGTTGGACGCCGTCGCAATGAAGGCTATCCAATGAGACTTCAATATGAGCAAATGATTTACTCATGGGGATTTGGTGATTATCGCGACTTCCTTTTCATCAAGTATGCAGTCATTAATAAATCCAAAGATACATTGCGTGAATGCTGGCTTGCTCCTGCATTCGACATGGATATAGGTATTGCAGGTTCATCAGCTAATTATGCTGCTAATGATAGAACACGCTTTTATGATGAAGAGGATACATTGAATATGGCTGTGCAATGGTCGCAGGGAAATCAAGGAGAAGCCGGAAAAGGTTTTGGTTATATCGGTTTCGACTTCTTGGAAAGCCCTGCAACATATCCCGCACTTATTCCTGTGGATACATTGCCTGATCAAAATGGGCAAGATTCAGTCGTATTTAAACTCGTAGGTGCAAGCCCAGATTCTGCAACTTTCCTTCGTCGTGACAAGAAAGTGTATACCAACAGAGAACAATTAGGCTTGAGAACATTCAGAAATTGGGTTATTACAGATGATCCAAAAGAGAATGATCAGCGTTATGACTTTATGGCATTGGGCATCAAAGATGGTGATACTCCTGCAGGTGATAAACGCTTCTTGATGGCTACCGGACCTTTCTCTTTGCGTCCGGGTGATACAGCAAGAACAGTAGTGGGACTCATCATGGCGAATACTCCAACCGGTGGTGATGCTACCGGGGCAACTGCTGACATAGCGGAACTCGTCAAGCGAGACAAATTTGCTCAAAGAGTATATGATGACAATTTCCGCACACCAACTCCACCAGAACCTGCAAAAGTTAATTGGAGACCTTTAAATAATGCTGTCATCGTAACTTGGGATTCAACATCTGAATATTCCTATGATGATCTTGAACGCGGTCTCGATTTCATGGGGTATCGCCTCTATCGTGCTCGTAGAACTGATTTGGATTCTTTTGATATTGACACTCGTCGTAGTATCGGAAGAGGTCCATTCGGATGGAAGCAAATCAGAGAATGGTCAATGCCTACACCATTTGTAAAATCAGTTAGCACACCTTCTCTTGATGATATTGCACTTGCTCCTGCTTATGATTCATTCCAAGTTGTAAGACAAATCGATTCATTCAATTTTGAAGTTCGCAGGTTCATGCAAGGTTCAACACGCAAAGATCCTTTGGGTTCAGAACCATGGAATACCTATTTCAAATCTCTCAATGCAGGCGAAAGAAAATCATTGCTTTCAGGCGTATTGACAATCAATCGTGCTGCAACACAAACTCCTCCAAGATGGAGAAACAATAATACACTACGCTGGCCCAATGTTGTTTTGGCTCCCGGTGACACAGTATTTGTTCCTGCAAATGTCCGTGTTGCTGCAACCGGTATCACTTCCAGCTTCGTGAGAACAGACTCCATCGATTATGGAGTGCTATATCCTGCATTGATGTCATTATTGCAACGCAATTCAGCCACGCTTACATTTCCTGATATTGAAGCATCAAAAGAAAAGAGAGATCAAATCAGAAGAGAAGTCATAAGACCATACATGCAATCAATCACCAATAATTTCACATTCTTGGATAATGGTGATGATAATAATGATGGTAGAGTTGATGAAAATGAAGATATGACAAAGACGGAGAAGCTTCTCAACAATATCGACTATTACTACTGGCTTAGTGCTTTTGATGAAGGAGATTATGTTCAAGGTACACCCAAGAAATTCACATCCGGAATCGATGAATTGAATATCGTTAGGACTATGCCTTTGGCAGATGCGGCTCGAAATGGTGAAGGTGCTAAAATTGAAATCACAAGCGCAGAAACTGCAAAGCTTGGTGGTCTTTTCAATTTCAATTTCAAAGTGAAAAATGAAGATCGTTTTAATCAATTGTTCACAACAAATGGCGAAGGACATGAATTGGAAATCGAATTCCAACCCGAAGCATCTTTATTGTCTTATCCTTTGCCATCAGCTACATTCCAAAATCCACCTGAATTTGGTATTTATGGAACAAGAATCATCATTCGTGATTTGACAACCGGTAAGCAATTGTTCAATGATGGAACCTTGCTTGAATCAAATGCTTGTTCGCTTGGTTATTTGAACACATTTACAGAAAATGGGGCAACATTTGTATTCAGTGATACCACAATTATTGACTCAATTTCAGGAAAAGAAAATTCCTTCGGAGTTCCTGATAATCGCGAAAAAAGACTTCGTCTCGGATCATTCTTGACTGAACCATCATGTTATAATGTTTCAGCAATTGATGAAATGCAGAATGCATTTGATTTTGGATTTGACTTTGCAATTGAGCAGCATGGAGGTGTTCAACGTTATGACACAGCATATGCCAAAGCGCCAAGTAATGCGAACACAAATGTGATATTTCCGGCACAGGATCTCTTCCCATATGGTGGAGCTGATCCAATCCTCGATACAGTGCCCGGAGCATATCCAACAACTGCTCTTCCAATACAAAATGTAGCAAATTCCATTGGTCTTTTGGCTGGCAAGATTTACAATAATGGACCAGGAATGTTTGAAGTTACATTCAAGCCAGGTGGAAAAGAAACATTGAATGTGCAAGTAGGATCTCAGTTGACTCCAAAAACATTTGAAGTTGATTTTCTTGAAGTAGAGGTTCGTGATTTGTATTCTTATAATCGCCCAAAAGCACTTACATCTCAAGATTCTGTTGCAGTTACATACAATGAGCCACTTACAAAGTTCATTGATCCCAATGTTGTTCGTACATCAATGCCAAATGCAAAGAATGTTCCAGTTGGATCATTTGGTTTTGCAGCGGCTGGTTATGTCAATGGGAAGAATACAGCAAACTCTGTATCAACTCGTCGTGATCAAAGCGCGGGTCTTGTTGGTCAAGGTAGATATTATCTTTCAGCAGTCAATGGACAAGATCGCATTGATTTCGTTCATACTCTCAATGTTAATGGGAATTTCTTCGGTTTGGATTTTGTCAATAAAGGATATGCAGCTGATACTCGCTCACGCTTGTGGGATACAGCTGAAGTAAGTCCATCGACAGATTTCACAGCGGGAGACAAAGTGTACTTTGGAACATTTGGTGGAGCCAAAGGTTTCCCATTGCCCGGCGCTAAAGTCAAGGCAAAGGTTGTACCTTCAGTTCCTAAGCTTGAACAATATACCGACAAGATGTTGGAAGATGTAAAAATCGTACCCAATCCATATTATGTGAGCCATCAATCTCAGCGCTCACCATATGATGCCAAGATCTTTTTCACTCGCTTGCCCAAAGAATGCAAGATCACGATTTATACTCCAACAGGAGAAATCGTACGGACATTGACACATAATCAATTGTCTAATGAAGGAAATGATCGCTATGGCATGGAAGTGTGGGATCTTCTCACAAGCAATCGTCAGCGTGTTGGTTCATCTGTATACATTGCACAAGTTGAAACACCTAATGGTGCCAAGACTTTCATCAAGTTTGCAGTAGTTGTTGGTGGATTCCGCGTGATTCCAGAATAAATTGTCAGAGTCCGGGCCGAAGGGAAACTTTGGTCCGGATTCATTGAGAAATCCCAAAATAGAAGATACAACAGGAGTATATCCATGAAATTTTTGAAACACATTTTGGTGCTGGCAGTCTTTGCTTTGACTTTGCCTTCCTTGATGGCCGAAGACAATGTCTCGGGTTCATCTGGTGGTGAATTCAAAAAAGTGGGTGCTGCAGGTGCTCAATTTTTGAAAATCGGGGTTGGGGCAAGAGCAAATGGTATGGCTGGAGCATATAGTGCACTCGCCAATGATGTAACCGCAATGTATTGGAATCCGGCCGGAATCGCCGATATCAATGGCATTGCAGCAAATATCTCTTATACCCAATGGTTTGCAGGCTTCTCCCACAATTTTGCCGGTTTGGTTCTTCCGGTAGGAGATTCCTATAGATTTGGTATCAGCTTGACATCATTTTCAAGCGGTGAGATTCCAATCACAACTTTGGAAAAAGCAGAAGGAACTGGTGCTTCTTATAGCATTTCTGATTTTGCGCTTGGTGCATCATTTGCAGGATATATCACAAATGAATTTGCATTCGGCATGACATTTAAATATATCCAAAACTCATTTGCATCTCTTGGTGCTAATGGCGTCGCTTTTGATGTTGGTACAGTGTATAAAACAGATTTTAAAGACACAAGATTGTCCTTCAGCATTTCAAATCTCGGTGGCAAACAAGCATATGCCGGTGCGGATTTGAATCGTCAAGGAAAATTGATCAATGAATTGTCTGCAAGTCCTCTTGATCAACAACTGTTGACAAACCCATTCAATCTCCCTTTGATCTTTCGCGCTGGTGCTTCAACCGATGTCACAGCCATCATTCAAGGTGTAGATAAATTGGATGCTGATGCTGATCATCGTCTGATTGCAGCAATGGAATTTGAAACATTGTCTGATACACCTGAAATGTTTACAATCGGTGCGGAATATACATGGAACAATATTCTATCAATCCGTGGTGGTTATAAACTTGGACATGACTCATTCACCTTTGCCGGTGGTGTTGGATTCAAGTATGTAGGTGAAGGTTTTGATGGTCAGATTGATTATTCAGTCAATCCTGTTCAAAATATCGGACTAGTAAATCGTTTGTCGATTGGTATGCGTTTGGAATAATTATATCCTCAATCGCCGATTGGCATGAAACATTGTAATTTAGAATTGCCGTCGGGGTTTCCTGACGGCTTTTTTTTGATATTTATGAAAACTCTGTTAACATTCACATTCTTCCTTGCATTCGCATTCCACTCTCTTTCAGGTAGGAATTTGAATGTTTCATTGGATATTCTGCAATATCATGGGACTGATTCATTGACTGAATGTCGTTTGGTCTATTCACTTCCAGATACAGCATTACGGTATATTCCAAGTCTTGAGGGATATGTAGGATCTTTCCACATGAAGGTGAAATTTGTGAATATTGTCACCAAGGATTCCATTATCGATGAATGGATCATTGACAATGTTTCACAAAACCCGGTTGTCATGCATGAAAGGAATTTGATAGGTGGACGCTCGGTATATGTTATCCCCGGAAATTATTCCATAAGCATTCAAGCCATTGATATTCATGATAGTTCCGCAGTCTCTTCTGTCAGATTATCTCTTCCGATCAGAGCAATGTCCATGAAGACAATGCACATGAGTGATTTGATGACTACCTTTCAGATTGAACAACTCAATGATTCCACAAAACTTTTGTGGTCTCATCAATTTCAAAGAAATGGTTTGCTTCTCATTCCAAACCCAAGTTTGGAATGTATTGGTACAGATCCGATCCTCCATCTTTATTCTGAATTATACGAATGTCTTCCCGGAGATTCCCTCAATATCCAGTATGTCATCAAAGATGCAGCTCAAAGAGTGCTCGCTGAAATTCCAATACAAAAGTTTGTTCATGCCGAGGCAATTGTAGAAACAGTTGCATTACCACTTTTGGGCTTGCCAAGTGGTGTTTATACAGTGCACATGAAATATCATGGCATCAAAAAACAAGACACAGTTTCCGGCATGAAACGCTTTTATATTGTCAATCCGGAAATGCCTCCTGAATTGGCTAATACTTTTTCTGAAGATGAACTTTTTCAGCAAAGTGAATTTTCTACTTATTCCGAGAATCGCATAAATGAGGAATTTGAAAAGGCAAAATGTTTATCCAATTCACAAGAGCAATCTCTTTGGTCTGCCCTTGGCGATGTGACCGCAAAGCAAAAATTCATGTATCGCTTTTGGAAGGAAAGGGATCCCAATACTGATACTCCGATCAATGAGAAATTGGAAGAATTCAGAAAATCCATTTCGTATGCAAATACCTATTTCGCAAATCCACAATTCAAAGAAGGATGGCGCTCCGACAGAGGGAGAGTGCTTCGAAGATATGGTCCGCCAACACAAGTTGACCGAAAATACATGGGGAATTCTGTACGCCCCTATGAGTCATGGTTTTATGCGGAAATTCAAGGTGGAGTATACTTCCATTTTGTGGATGTTCGTGATATAAACAATCATATACTTGTTCATTCAACTGCAATCAATGAACCTAGAAATGATAACTGGTTCAATGAATTTGTGGATACCGATACCTTCAATTCCGGAAGTGGAAGGGAATTCATCCGATGATTGCACAGTATCTTTTACTGATGCTCTTGCGCATCACCGGTTATTTGAGTGCTGCACTTCCACATGTGATTCGTATTCAAGCGGGAAAAGGTCTTGGAAGACTGCTTATGTTACTGTCTTCAAAGCGTGTGGCAATCACAAAAGACAATATCATCAAAGCTTTTCCTGAAGAGCAATCGACATTCCATGACAAAGTCTTAAAAGGAAGTTATCAAAATCTTGGAATTGTATTGCTTGAGATATCGGCAATGCATTTCATGAGTAATCAAATGATTGCATCATACATGTCCTTCGAGAATATATCATTGATTGAACACATATTGCAAAGAGGGAAAGGGATAGTAATCATCTCGGGTCATCTTGCCAATTGGGAATATCTTGCATTTACTGCCGGAATTCATGCTCGGAAATCTTTTCTTCTTGTCGCCAAAGAGCAAAAGAATCCTTTTGTACATGCCGCAATTACTGAATTAAGAACTCGTGGTGGTAATACGACTGTTTCTATGGAACATGCCGCAAAACCTCTTGTAAAATCTTTACTACACAATGAGCCTATTGCATTACTCATAGATCAAGCGGCAGATCCGCAAAAAGATGCCCGAATTCCTTTCTTTGGCAGAGATGCAATTGTGTTTGAATCTCCTGCTGCATTGGCATTACGCTTCCAAACTCCACTCGTCTTTGCCGTACCGGTCAGAAATAAAGATGGAAAATATATTGTCACCCTCACCGAGATTCCAATTGAAGATCTGAATAATACTCCCGAAGACATCAAAATACTTACAAAACGGCATACTGCATTTTTGGAATCTGCAATACGAAATCACCCTGATCAATGGACATGGCAGCATAATCGCTGGAAATATCATGCCTGAATCACAAAGTCATATTATCATTCAAACCGGATTCATTGGTGATATAGCTCTCACAATGTTTCTCCTTGAGGAAATGAAGTTGATTTGTCCGAAAGATCGCATCATTTTCATCACTACACCAAGCGGCGCCGAAATTGCAAGAGCATATCCACATATCATTGATGAGGTAATTGTCTATGATAAAAGGGGAAAACATTCCGGATGGAAAGGTATTCGTTTGATGATTGCTACAATGAGATCATACTCTGCCGATACCTTAATATCGCTTCATCAATCTTTTAGAACTTCACTCATTGTTGCAGGTTCACAAATTCCAATACGATCGGGTTATAACAGTTCAGCTCTGTCATTTGTGTATACGAATCGACAACCTTATACAAAAGGAATCCATGAAGTAGAAAGACAAAAAGTATTTCTCTCGATGTATAAGAAATCAGAAAGTACAGATTCTCAAAAAAGAAGATCTCTATTAGCCGGTAGTAGCAAAGTCCGGACTCATACAGAGATTTCCGAACCATATATCGTAATTGCCCCTGGGAGTGTTTGGCCAACAAAAAGATGGCCAAAACATCATTTTGGAAAACTCATTGAATCATTGCTTGAATCATCGCCTCATTCTATTGCTCTCATTGGATCAGAATATGATGCATCTTTATGTGACTCAATCTTGCCGGAACAATATGCTAATCGAGTAATCAATTTGGCAGGTAAGCTATCATTGGATGAAACAATTGACATGATTTCGCGTGCAAGACTACTCATTGCAAATGATAGTGCTCCAATTCATCTTGCATCTCTTGTAAATTGTCCCACAATTGCAATATTTGGTCCAACTCATCCTGCATTTGGTTTTGCACCTCTTTCCGATGTTTCATTCATCATGCAAAAGAATCTTGATTGCAGGCCATGCTCAATTCATGGTCAAGCACAATGTCCGCTCAATACTCATGCATGCATGGAGCAGACATTACCGGAGGAAGTTTTACGAGTCGCCCTCAACTACTTGTCTTGATATCGTCCTGACATCATGAGAATTCCGTAATTTTGTCAAGCATTTAACAGAGGAACATCATGAGAGCAAGACCTTCCGGATCTTCGAAAAGATCAACACCCTCGTCAGGTGACAAAAAAAGAACTCAATCTACACCCAAGCGCGATTCGGGATCAAGAGGTAATCGTCAATCATCCAAAGGAACATCGCAGAAGTCTCATTCGCAACTTCGAGGGAAATCAAAGCCTGTTAAGGGTGAAGGAACCCGCATCAATAAATATCTTGCTGATGCCGGAATTGGTGCAAGAAGAGCCGTTGAGGAATTAATTACCGCCGGTTTGGTGAAAGTCAATGGAAAAGTTGTGACAGATCTTTCTACAAGAATTCAATTGGAAGATTTTGTAACAGTCAAGGGAGAACCTGTAACAGATCGAAGATTCCTAGTGTATTTTCTTCTCAATAAACCTAAAGATGTCATTACAACAGCTTCCGATGAATTGGGAAGAACAACTGTCTTAGATCTCATTCGTAGCAAATATCGCATATTCCCCGTGGGACGTCTTGATAGAAATACAACCGGTGCATTATTGATAACCAATGATGGTGAACTAGCATATCGTTTGACTCATCCGAAATATGAAATCAAAAGAGAATATAAAGTAGGTTTGGATAAAGACATAGATCTACGAGATGCCAGAAAGATCAGTCATGGAATTGAATTGGAAGACGGAAGAACCGGAGCATGTGAGGTATTTGTCGATCCCAAAGATCATAGCATTGTCAATTTGATTCTTGCAGAAGGAAAAAATCGAGAAGTTCGAAGAATATTTGAAGCATTGGGGTATGATGTAAAGAAACTTGACAGAAAACGGTTTGCAACTCTTTCAACAAGTGGATTGCGTAGAGGCGAACATAGACAATTGACAAAAGCGGAAGTTCGTGCACTGCGCGATATGGTTGGGTTAGACAGAGCATTTTGATAATTGGTGATGAACATTCTTTCAATCATACTATCCATGATATGCTCATGCTTCATTGTATGTGGAAGCATGGATGCAGCTGATTTGTCAACAATACGTGGTACAATAACTGATGCCGAAACAGGGGAGCCACTCAAGTTCGTCACAATTCGTGCAATTGGTCCCGATTCCAAAGCCAGTGTCACTTCAAAGCAAGGTGCTTATGTCCTGAAATTGAAAGAAGGGGAATATACTCTCACTTTTAGTATGGTGGGTTATACTTCGACAAGTAAAAACATAACCCTTTCCAAAAAAGACATGACGATTGACATCATGCTTCGTCAATCGGCATTCCGATCTGCTGAGGTAATCGTCTCGGCTGAAGATCCCGGCGTAAAACTCATGCGTTCTGTTTTACAAAAGAAACAACAATGGAAAGATTCGCTGCAGCGCTATACCTATATGTTGTACACGAAATTTGTCGTGAGCGCTGACACATTGACTGCAGGAAGAAGCAGTGGAAGAAATGACACCAGCATATTCTCAATCCTGGAATCATATTCAAAAGGGTATTATGCCAAACCGGATAAATTCTTCAATGAAATTCTCCAAAAGAGACAAACGGCAAATATTCCTCCTCAAGCAAATTTTGTGGCATTCGGAACAAATATCAATTGCTATGAAGATATCGTTTCATTGACAGGCGAGGAAGTGTTCTCGCCCTTTCATCCGGATGCTCTTGACTTTTATGAATATGTTCTTGAAGGCACGTCTTCGGATGATGGTGAAGAAATCGCCAAGATACAAGTAAAACCCAAAACATCTCAAAGACGATTGTTTTCAGGGATCGTCCACATTCATAAAAAAAGTTTATCACCTGTTTTTGTTTCGCTCATACCCAATAGAGCTGTCAAACTTCCATTCGATGCATCTTTCATCATAGAACAGAGTTTCCAGGAATTTGAATCAAAATATGCTCTACCGGTAAGCTTGAGAATTTATTCATCACTTTCTGCTGAAATTTTGTTCTTATTTGCTCCAAGAGTTGATATCACTATCGAAACGGTAGCATATGATTATGCAATCAATCCAGATATCAATCCGGATATCTTTGAACAAAGAAGAGTTGAAGTCAATGATAAAGCACAAACATTTGATTCAACATTCTGGATAGAACAAGCAGTTCTTCCACTTAAGGCAGAAGAAGAACAAGCATATGTTCAAATACAAAAAGCATTGGAGGATCCAGATTCACTTGCAACAAGTGCTTTGAATACATTATTGGGAGATGTTTCCAGATTTTTCCAACAATTTCAACAAAGACCATTTACCGGATTTGAGAATATCCTTCGATATAATCGCGTGCATGGTCCGTATACTGGAATAGGACTGCAATTCACCCAGACTTTCAATGCGGAAACCGGCATGCAAGTTGGGTATGGCTGGGCAGACAAAAGACCATATATCGATCTCTTTCACAGGCAATTTCTTGACAAAACAAAAAAGCAATTCATAGAAGTACAGGCATATTCCACTTTATCCAGGCGAGACAATCCTTATGTCATTGGTGTCAATGGTATAAATACATTGTCATTTCTGTTCAAAAATGATTATGGAGATTACTATTACAATAGAGGAGCAGGATTGTATTGGGAATATGGGTGGGGGCAATTGAGATTTTTGAGAAGAGATGAATTCATTCGTCCATCAGCCATTCGATTCGGTATCAGGCATGAACGACATGATCCAGCATTTGTAAATACCAATTTTGCTCTCTTTGCAGATGAACAAGTACAATTTCGAGGAAATCCTCTTGTTCTAGAGGGTCAGTACACTATGATAAATGGCGAATTCCGTTATCGATACACGCCTGTCCGAAGAATTTCTACAGGTGGTTTTATCGTAATGGCACAACATGCAATAAAATCTCTTAGTGAAGTGTCATTTTCACAGGTTGGATTTCAATCTTTCTTTCGAACACCAACTTTGCCTCTTTGGAGATTGGACATGCGATTTACAGGTGGATGGTCATGGGGCGATGTACCTCCTCAGAAATTCTATTCTTTGGAATCTTCCATTTCTTCAACAGCAGGTGATGGTGTATTCAGAGGCATGAATGTCAAAGAATTTTATGGCGATCGCTATGCCGCATTAACCTTAGAACATAGTTTTGGAGAAGTCATACCCGGTGTATTGAGAATACCAAGCATAGCATCATTTGGCATTGAATTTATCCTTACAGGTAGTATAGGCTGGACCGATTTCTCACCAGGTGCAATTCGACTGCAAACTTTGCCATCAACCGAACAGACATCAGACAGATATTACTATGAAACTGGTATTGCCCTAAACAGAATTTTGTTGTTCTTCCGATTGGATCTTTCAGCCAGACTTAGCCAAAGAATGCAACCGGAATTGCGATTCACAATTTCATCTGCAACGTTTTAATGGATTATCAAGACATCATCGATCAATTGACTTCTTGTGGCGCATTGCTCAAGGGAGCATTTCAATTACCTGATAATCGCATTGTGGATGAATGGTATGCACCAGTCAAAGCATTTCAATATCCACCATTATGCAGAAAACTCAGTTATGAAATCGTCAAGCACTTCTGGGACATGGATGTGCAAGTGGTCATAAGCGCAAGGGTGGGGGCACTGCCATTCGCTTCTGAAATTGCCAGACAATTGGAAGCAAGATTATTGTGGCGATCATCAACGGATTCCGTTTTTTATGAAGCGCTTCATATTCATTCCGGTGATAGAGCAATCATCGTCGATGATATCTTGACAGATGATATTTCCATCTATAAAGCAATCGGTAGAGAAATTCTCACACAAGACGCCAGATTGATTGGTATTGCCTCTTTGATTGATATCACAACACGTAAAACCCCCCTTAATGTGCGGCAAATCTCAGTTCTCAAAAAGGATATTCATGAAATAATATCCGAATCTCCGACACTTATTTCAGATAGGGCATAAAAAAATACCGCCATGAGGCGGTATTTCATCGTCGGGGTGGTGGGATTCGAACTCACGACCCCCTGCTCCCAAAGCAGGTGCGCTAACCGGACTGCGCTACACCCCGTCGAAATGGGAGCACAAATATCTGGCTTTTTTTTGAGATAACCAATCACTTTGCTGATTTTTCATAGTTATCCACATGTCAAAAAAAACCTTTTTTCTTCCTTTTTCCACTTGCATCGCATAGGGTCTCATGTTATATTTGTCCCTGAGAACTCACTCGTTGAGATTCTCATTTGTTGTGGTGGTGAAAAGGTGGGAAGGGGAGTGCCCTTTGACGAGTGGTGACGTCAAAGGGCATCTCACTTTATAGCCATCTGGATCACTTTTTATCATTCAATTTGAGTTGAGTCAACAATGAAATTTTTGTCAATCATAACTGCTTTTATTGCTTCTGCATCCATGCTTCATGGTCATGACAAAGTACCCGGTGCACCACAAAAACAACCCATCGCATTGAAGAATGCAAAAGTATATACGATTACGCAAGGTACCATGGATGGTGCAACGATTGTTTTTGACAAAGGAAAGATCATTGCCGTCGGAAAAAATGTAGATATCCCCGCGAATGCTGAAGTGATTGATTGCACAGGCAAATCAATTTATCCTGGTTTCATAGCAGCCGAAACAACATTGGGTCTTGTTGAAATTGAAGCTGTGCGTGCAACCCGCGACAATGTCGAAACCGGATCATATAATCCCAATGCAAAAGCGAGCACGGCATATAATCCTGATAGCGAAGTTATTCCAACCATCAGACATAATGGCGTTCTGATTGCTCATATTGTTCCTGAAGGTGGAAATATCTCTGGTAAGAGTGCAATCATGCAATTAGATGGTTGGACAAAAGAGGACATAGCATTGCAACAGAATTATGCAATGATTGTGAATATTCCTTACTTGGGTGTCAATTCTGCACCATGGATTAATAAGAGTGCCGAAGAACAAATCAAAGATGCCGAGAACAATCTTCGGGAATTGAAGAACTATTTTGCAAAAGCCAAAATGTATTCTGTTGCCGCTCGCAATGGTTTGGCTGAAAATGCACAAGATATACGATTGGAAGCGATGCGTCCAATTTTTGAAAAACAAATGCCTGTGATGTTTTCAGCAATGAAGAAAGAACAAATTCTTGCTGCACTCGAGATTATCTCAGAACACAAACTCAATGGCATCATTTCAGGTGCTTCAGAAGCACATTTATGTTTGGAAGAATTGCAATTGGCAAGAGTTCCAATTATTCTTCCAAGAACGCATTCACTTCCACGAAATGATGATGCCGGTTATGATGAACCTTTCACTTTGCCCTCCATCTTGGAGACAGCCGGCATAAACTGGGCATTTACTGAGTCATCATTTTGGCAACAAAGAAATCTTCCATTCAATGCGGGTACAGCAATTGCTTTTGGATTGGGTGAAGAGGCAGCTCTACGAGGTTTGACAATCAATCCGGCATCGATATTGGGTATTTCCAATCGTGTTGGTTCTTTGGACATAGGAAAGGATGCAACTTTATTTGTTTCGGCAGGAAATGCATTAGATGCTCTGACAAATAAAGTTGAGCATGCATATATTCAAGGAAAGAAAGTGGACCTTGAGAATAGACATACTGATTTGGCAAAAAAATATCGCATCAGATATCAGCAAATGAAATAAATGACAAAGCCCGAAATTCCTTCGGGCTTTTTTTTATAGTGTTTTTTGCAAATGCGAAGTTTGTGTGGTATAAGATCGAAGGATATTGCATGCTTCACCAAATACTCCATTCACATATTCGCCTTCAGCATTACGTTCACCTGCTTTTTGTCCCATCATCAATTCTACGGCTTCTTCGATGGTTGAAATGGCATATATATGGAATGACTTTGCTTTTACAGCTTTTATGATTTCCGGATCAAGCATGAGATCATGAACATTCCTGGATGGGATCAGAACGCCTTGATCACCGGTTAGCCCATTTTCATAACAAAGTTCAAAAAAGCCCATGACTTTCTCATTCACTCCGCCAACGGCTTGAATATCTCCTTTCTGATTCATAGACCCCGTAATTGCCAAATGCTGATTGACTGGAATTTGTGTGAGAGCGCTCAGCAGGGCAATCACTTCTGCAGCTGTTGCGCTATCACCGTCGATACCATCATAACTTTGTTCGAATGCTATTGAAGCAGACATCGTGATTGGGAATTTCTGCGCAAAACGATCACGCATGAAGCCGGATAAGATCATCATGCCTTTATCATGTATATTGCCGCTCATGTCGGATTCTCGTTCAATATTAATGATGCCCGAAGTACCTATGCCGACTCCAGCGGTAATGCGAGCAGGTTTCCCAAATGAAACCAAGCCGGTATCATAGACGGTAAGACCATTTATTTGTCCAACTCTTTGCCCCGTACATTCAATCATCAAAGTACCCTTTGTGATTTGTTCCTTGATTTTTTCATCAAGTATATCATTTCTTCTTCGTCTGGATTTGACCGCTTTTGCTACATGCTTTCTTTCAACAAGGGAAGCACCGTCTTTACGAGCATAATAACTTGATTCACGAATCAAATCGGCAACATCGCTGAATTGCATGGTGATTTTCAATTGTGTGCCTGTATGTTGTACGCCCCACTCGATGATCGCCGATACACCAGACTTTGTAAAGTGAATCAATGATTCTTGTTCCACGAGTTGATGAATGAAGTGCGCATAATTATGCATCATTTCACCGGTTTTATGGGCCTCATAATCAAACTCGGCATTAACCTTGAAAATCTTCTTGAAATCTTCTTCACCGAAGTAGAAACTATGATACACATCCGCATCACCAATCATGATGACTTTTACATTGAGGTCAATTGCTTCCGGTTTAAGCAGAGTTTGAGAAATCTGAAAAAAACTATCGGCTGATTGAATTTCCAATTTTCCATAGAGCAATAAGCGCTTCAATGCTGGCCAAACACCTTCTTCAGTTAAAACATCCATAGCATTGACAATCAAATATCCTTGATCTGCCTTCAATAATGAACCTGATTTGATTTGGGAAAAATCTGTCTTCCAAAATCCACGATTGTCAAACACTTTTTCAATCGTCCCAAACAAATTGGTAAAAGAAGGAGTGGTTTCAACAATCACCGGAGCAGTATCGGTAAGTGAATTGTCAAGAACCACATTCACAGAATATTGTGCGAATTTAGCTTTGATGTCTTCTTCGGTTGGTTTTTCCGTATCATCTTCTTCATTTCCCGTACCGGGGAGAAATATGTCAAGACTTTCAAGTATATCTTGCTCGAATGCTTGAACATATGTCATCACCTGTTCGGTATTGAAGTTCTCACGCACAACTTCCAATGCACCTTTGATGATATTGGCTACATTTGATTTGTCATATTCATTTATTTTGTCACGAAATTCCTGCATGAGTTTCATACTCAACCGACTCAAGTTTTCAAGTTCAGTACGATGTATATGATATTGCGCTGTAAGCTCTTGTACTTTTTTCTTCGTGAGTTTTTTAGTGCGAATGAGATTATCTAAATCAGCGATTTTATATTCTTTTTTGTTCAAAATCACGAGTACATCAAATTCCATGAGACCAAATTCATTCTCGACTTGCCCTAAAGTGAAGCCAAGCGGTTTGATGCGTTCCTTAAATTTGGTAATCAAAGATTGCTCCGAAGCACGATAACTTGCAATAAGTTCATTTCTTGGTTTTTGAAAGGCATCTTCTTCAAACATTTGAGGAATGCGCCTTTTGAGAAAAATCATCACATCATCAATTGCTTTCGAAAACTGTTTTCCATGCCCCTTGGGGAATTTCAATAATGTGGGATTGTCCGGATGTGAAAAATTGTGAACGAAGCAATAGTCATACAAGACAGGTTTGAAAACACTCACTTCATCCAGAATATGTTTGACTGTTGTCAATCTTCCTGTCCCACTGACGCCCGAGACGAAGACATTATAGCCATAGGAATGTAATTCTGCTCCGAGAGTGATTGCTTCGATTGCTCTATCTTGTCCTACAATTCCTTTTAGGGGGGATAATTCTTTTGTGGATGTGAATGCAAATATATGTTCGGGGCAAGACCATGTCAATTCATCATGCTTCAATTCAATTGCCCTTGATGGAACTTTTTTGGGTGATTCTTTGTCAGTGTTTTTCATGTTTAACTCTTATGTGATGCTCATGAAACAATTCATGATGTTATGTTTTGGAATTTTAGCAATCATTGGCTGCAATGCTCAAGATTCAAGCAAAGTTCCTGATACCAAAAAAGGCACTGTAAAAATTGTAAAAACTGACTCTGCTTGGAAAGAAGAATTGTCTTATGAAGACTATTGCATCATACGTAAAAAAGGAACAGAGGTTCCATTTACCGGTCCACTTTTATACAATTCTGAACCGGGAACATATCACTGCAAAGCTTGCAATCAAATTCTTTTTTCATCAGAAACCAAATTTGATTCAGGTACCGGTTGGCCTTCTTTTTTTGAGCCGATATCGAAATACGCAGTCACAGAAATTGAAGACAAACGATATGCTTTTACCACATATGAAGTATTGTGTTCTGCTTGCGAAGCCCATTTGGGTCATGTATTTGATGATGGACCCAAGCCAACAGGATTGCGTTATTGCATCAA
Organism: Candidatus Kapaibacteriota bacterium; assembly: GCA_049426725.1. Classification (GTDB taxonomy): domain Bacteria; phylum Bacteroidota; class Ignavibacteria; order Kapaibacteriales; family UBA961; genus UBA961. The sequence goes on along the minus strand of JBMSYN010000005.1, from coordinate 57,662 downwards.
CTCTGCTTCCATGACATTCAAAAAAAAGTAATCACAGCCCCAGATATCTTGCTTCTTGCTCTTCATTTGGACCTGCCTTGAGTGGCAAGCGATTTGGTTCTGAATAAATCCATTCTAAGAGATCAGTGATTGTTTCCTCTAGTGGTCTAATTTGTAAACCCGCATTTATTGCTTTGTTGCAATTTGTTCTATGAAATCCTTTTAAGCCAGGTATGGAATCGGGAATCCACAATGGCAAATCATTCCATGGAATAACACCTTTGCCAAGTAGTTCATCATCAGAAATCCATCGTATTTCCAATGTATGATCATAGCATGCCATGGATTCAGTTAAAATGTCTTCCACGAATCTTGCCGGAGCAGTTACATTAAATGCCCCTTTCAAATCATTGAGCAAAGCATGCAATGTAAATTTCGCCACATCTCGAACATCGATGAATTCCCATGCACTTGTATTTGGATCGCCCGGTGCCAACATAATTCCTTGAAGACTTTGTTTCATGCCGCATCGTACAGGCCAATAGGTGAAACGATCTGTTGGGTCATGCGGTCCGACAATTAATCCTGGTCTGATGATAAGCGAAGAATCCGGAAAGTATTGAAGTACCATATCTTCGCAATGCGCTTTCATTGCGCCATAATTTTCACCGGTCACTTGTTTTTCCAAAGGATCGCAAGTTGCTCTTCTTCCATCTTCATCATTGGAAATAGATACATCATCATATACGGACAATGTTGAGATGAAACAATAAACAGACACTTTATGTGCAAAGTATTGTGCGGATTGTTCGACAATTGAAGGAAGATACCCGCAAGTATCAATCACGCAGTCAAAATGCATTCCATCAAGTAAATGGAGATCGGTATTACGATCGCCAAGGATGATGTTCACATTGTCGGGTGCAAATTCGGGATGTGTTTTTCCTCTATTGAACATCGTGATGTGATGACCATCATTCAATGCCTGTTCTATGATTGCTCTACCGAGAAAATGTCTTCCGCCTATGATGAGAATATGCATTGTAACTATGATTTATCAATCAGCAAGTGATGATTGACGTAAAAGAAATGTTAAAGGAATATGTAATCTGGAGCGCCATGCCACTTCATTGTGATCCGCTCCTTCATCAATGAGTGCGGTATATGTTGATTCCGAATAACCATGTTTGGAACAAATCGCATTCATCCTTTCCAAATAGGGAAGATATGACGCATCTAATCCCTCTGTTCCCGTATCGATATACAAACGTTTATTGGCAAATGAGGGTGGCAATTGAGCATCCATATAAGTGAGAATGGACAAAGGGATTGTTGAATCTTTGACTATCAGAGAACCTGGCCAATGAGTGGATAATCCTGCGATACCACCAAAATATTGTGGATATTCACATAATGCATAGAGAGAAATGAGTCCGCCCATGCTAGATCCCATGAGAAAATTGTCTTTCGCAAGCGTACTTACCGAAAACATGTTCTCGATGAATGGTTTAAGTTCTCCAGTAAGGAATTGCAGATACTCATCAGCAAGAGGATTGCCATGTAATTCTTTTTCGATAAAAGTAGAACGAATATGTTCCGGCAAAAACTGCAATGCCTTTTCCGGGAAATATTCGGCTCTTCTGAGAGAATCCACATTCCAAATACCGACAATGATTGCAGGGCGAAGAGAATCTTTAAAATCATGCAATACCTCATCAATACCCCATTCTTGATGATTCCAAGTGTGTGTGTCATCAAAAAGCATTTGTCCATCATGCATATACACAACCGGATATGATTGTTTGGGTGTATATCCATTTGGTAATAACACATCAATAGTTCTTGACTTCACAAATTTTGAAGGGAAATCGGTGAAACGTATGATTTTTCCATAAGCCACCGTTGGTAATGGCATAGGTTCGGATTCTTCGGCATTGATCGAAATCAATAAAGTGGAAAAGAACCCGAAAAGGATTGAAAACACTGTGTAAAAGGATAGATTCATGGCTTCAAAATTACTATTTTTAGCATTGATTTCATGCACTTGTTGAGATGCAATGTGATGATTAATCATGTTTCATGGTATACGGTTGTTCCAACACTTGTTTTTGCGGGTTCAAACCCTTTACCTAAGCAGGGTATTGGACCTATGGCAAGTCTTCCAGAAGGGATAAGCCGATGGGTTTCACTCCTTGAAACCGATCCATTTATTGGTAATTCTCCGGATTTTCAACTGCCAAAGCAATTGGAGATGATTCATGTACCAATTCAGGATTATTCAATTCCAACCAAGGATCAAATTCATGGTGTTTTGTCTTTCATCGATGAGTCAATCAAAAAATCACTGCCGGTTTATGTGAGTTGTGCTCATGGCTTGGGCAGAACGGGTGTGGTCATAGCATGTTTTCTTGCATTCTATCATCGCATTTCCGGAGAACAAGCATTAAGCATGTTGACAGAGCTACGCAAGAATGCAGGTTTTTGCTTGGATTCCGATTCTCCTGAAACTCATGAGCAGTGCACATTTGTTAGAACATTGTTTCCCGGTTACATATTATGATGCATTTCATTTCTCTTTGTTTTCTCCTTTTGTTGATATCTTGTGGGGAAGGCCTTGCTCCTCCTGAACCTGAGACAAAGGTTGGTCCGGGTTTATTGCGTGGTACAATTGTCTATGCCGGCGGCAAAGCAGGATGGGCGAATGCACCTGATAGCGTTGTTGCCATTCGTGCCGCTGGATTCACGAAATATCCTTTGCCGGACAGTGCGGGAATCGTCAATGAATTACTCGAAGGAAGAGCAATCATTTCAGGTTTTGTTTCGCTGCCTTTATTTGTTGATTCAACCGTCTTTGAGATTCCAATTCCGAATCCTCCGATGACATTACAATATTTTGCGATTGCACAGCAAACTTCTACGGATCTAAATGATCAAACAATCGTGGGTGTCTATTCCGACAAATCAACTTTTGATCCATTGCCGATTGTGATTCGTTCCCGTGATACCGTTACCATTAGCATCCTTGTTGATTTTACCAATATTCCTCCACAGCCATTTTAACATTATGAATAGAATCCTTTACTGTCTTCTCATTCTCATGCTGTGGAATACCGACATATATGCGGGCTCCATTAAAGGGAAAGTCATTGATTCACTGGACAATAACCCACTCTATGGAGCTACTATTCGTATTGATGGCACGCAATTGGGGGCAAAATCCAATGCAGAAGGAATGTTTTCCATTGATCGATTGCAAATGGGGAATTATACATTGCTCATTTCTTATGTTGGATATGCTCTGGCAAAAGTTCCTATAACTGTTGCTTCACAAAATGCTCAGGTAAATGTGACGATTGCACTTCTTCGCAAGGATGTGAATTCAAATACCATCATTGTGTCTGCCGGAAAGAGAACACAATCCATACAAGAAGTACCCGTATCCGTTGCTCTCCTTGATCAACAAGCAATACAACAAAGAAATGTGAATCGCATCGATGAAGTTTTGCGATATGTTTCAGGTGTGAATGTTGCAAGAGATCAAGTCAGCATTCGTGGATCTTCCGGATTTGCGCTTGGAATAGGGAGTAGAGTTGCATTATTGCTTGATGGATTTCCCATGTTGAGTGCTGACAATGGCGACATGAAATTTGATGCATTACCTATGCCCGAGATACAGAGAGTTGAAGTTGTGAAAGGAGCAGGATCAGCTTTATATGGCACAGGAGCATTGGGTGGTGTTGTTTCATTATTCACACGCACTCCTGCTGATACGGCACGCATCATGATGCGAAGTTATGCCGGAATCTATACGCAACCTGCATTTGATCAGTGGGTTGTGCATGATATGCCTCCCCCATTGTATGGATTGGATGTGAGTTATAGTCAGCGATTTGACAAACTGGAGTTCACTGTGCTGGGAGGAACTCGATATGATAAAAGTTATCGCTTGATAGATCAATCCAGACGCTTCAATCTTTTCTCGAAAATTGCATATACATTCGATGATTATGCAAGAACAACATTGACGGGAATTATCAATCTTGCGCATGAAGACAAAGGCGATTGGGTATATTGGAATTCTTTGGATAGTGCTACCAGACCTCCAACCACCTCCAATCCGGACAGAATGACGCTTTCTTCGAAAGCATTAATGGGTGTAAATCTGAGACATATCTTTGAAGACAATTCGCTTTTGAATATTCGTTCAAGTATGTTTCTGACAGACTTCGATAATTATAATCTTCGTCCCAATGAAGAAGCAGTTGCAAGTAATGCACAATCATTCAATTCTGAAATCCAATATTCGCGTTCGCTTTCTTCTGATATATTCTTGACAATGGGTCTCAATTCAATTGTGAATACCGTTGAAGCACCAATTTATGGAAGAAAGCAACAGTCATTTGTTTCCGGTTATGCTCAAACGGAAGTGAAACCCGGGATTGATGGACTCGTAATGACGATAGGTGGACGCTTTGATCATGAAAGAACAGATACATCAGATGCACAGTTTGTGATATCACCAAAAATAGCTGCGAGTTGGCTTGCACCATTTGGAGTGCAATTCAGAGCGTCCATAGGTCGAGGCTTTAGAGCTGCAACCGTTGCAGAACGCTATGCAGCATTACGCTTTCAAGGAATTACCGTTCAACCAAATCTCTCCATCAAACCGGAGTATAGCATTTCTTATGAAATTGGGGCTTCCACCGTTTTGCCTTTGACAGAAGATGCCGATATGCTCATGTTGGACATTGCAGCATTCAATAATTCCATGGATGATTTGGTTGAACCATCATTTCTAGCAACAGGAAATGTGCAGTTCCAAAATGTAACAGCCGCAAGAGTGAGTGGCATAGAAATAGGAATGCGCACACAATTTTCAAGTGGATTCGGGATAGAATCATCACTGACATATATGGATCCTGTTGATGTCACATTGAATCAAACACTTCCATATAGATCCTCTGTTCTTTGGTATAATCGGATTACCATTCCAATCATTGAGCATGTTCAATTTCAAGCAGATTATCGTTATCTGAGCAAAGTTGAACTCATAGATGCCCGCATAACAGCTCTTGGTTTTATAACAGATGCAGATGCCCGCGTGCCGATTCATGTTTGTGATATGCGCATCATCATGAAGATGAATGAACTATTTGGCAAACCATTGACTTTGACATTCAATGCAAAGAATGTCTTAGATTATTATTACACTGAAATAATGGGCAATCTTGCGCCCAATAGACAATTGTCGATACAAGGAGAGATATTGTTATGATATCCCTTTTTATTTTGGGTATGATACTGACAAATACTCTTATTCATGCAGACATCCCTCGTATTTTTGATTATGGAAGATTGGGCAAAAAAACAACTGATGTGCTTCCATTCGATCCATCACTTGCTCCATTTTATCATGGAGTAGCTTCCGGTGATCCAATGCACGATCGCGTGATCATTTGGACGAGAATTACTCCGGAGGTGGATGGACCAACCGAAGTTCAATGGGTTATGGCAAAAGATCCCGCATGTTTGAACATCGTCAAATCAGGTGTCTTTACAACATCATCAGAAAAAGATTATACAGTAAAGATAGATGTTTTGGGACTTGAACCGAATGTGCACTACTATTATCGCTTTTCCCATCAAGGAAGATTATCGCTTATAGGCAGAACAAAAACCACTCCTTTAGGTTCAGTACTTTCCATTCGTTTTGCGATTGCATCATGCGCAAATTATCAGCAAGGATATTTCAATGCCTATGCTCACATTGCAGAAAGAAATGATCTGGATGCCATACTTTTTCTGGGTGATTATATTTATGAGTATCAAGCAAAAGGGTATGGGTATTCAGATAAGGTTGGAAGATCACATATCCCTGAACAAGAAGCTGTTACATTGAATGATTATAGAGTGAGATATTCTTTTTATCGACTGGATCCCGATTTGAGACGACTGCATCAATTGCATCCATTCATCGGTATTTGGGATGACCATGAAACTGCGAATGATTCATGGCCGGGAGGTGCAGGAAATCATCAAGCAAATGAAGGAGATTGGAATCAAAGGAAGATAGCAGGAAAAAAAGCATTCATTGAATGGCTTCCCATTCGTGAGCAAGATGGAGAAGGAACAATCTATCGAAAGCTTTCTTATGGCTCATTGTGTGAACTCTATATGCTGGATACGAGACTTGAAGGTCGTGATAAACCAATGGGACCAAAAGACACCAACTCGACTGCAATTGATACTACTATTTGGCAAAGTCCGGATCGAACCTTGCTCGGAAAAAAGCAATATGAATGGCTTAATTCATCTCTGAGAAATTCAAATGCCACCTGGAAAATCATCGGCAATCAAGTCATGATCATGCCATTGGAAGGTTTCACCAATCAGGATTCTTGGGAAGGCTATCCCGCAGAAAGAAAAGCATTACTTTCAGGATTGAGAAAGGATAATGTCAATAATGTGGTGTTTGTAACAGGGGACATACATAGCACATGGGTTTCAGATTTGCCAATTGAAAAAAATGATCCGGTATATGAATCAGTCACAGGAAAAGGATCGGTAGCAGTTGAATTTGTAACACCAAGTATTACATCTGCTAATATCAATGAATTACTTAATGTTCCTCCTGGTTCTTTTCAAACGCAGTTCTTGGTTTTGCAGGCAAAGACTTTAAATCCACATATCAAGGATGTCGAATTGGATAATCATGGATATGCAATCCTTGATATCACGGATAATAAAGTTCATGCAGATTGGTACTTTGTTGATTCTACAAATGTGAGAAAGAAAGGACAGAAGTTTTATAAAGGATTTTCAACAGGACTGAATCAAAATGCCATCAAGCAGGAGTTAGGTCCGATGCCCATTCGCACGGGAGGACCTCAAGACCCTGATGCAATCATTTCATCGATTGAACGCGTAGGATCTGCGATTGCCATTGGAAATTATCCTAATCCATGCGATCATGCCATGCTCATTCATTATGTGATTGCAGCTGAATCGAGCGTTACAATGACAATTCACGATATCAATGGTCGAGAAGTCATGAAAGTGATGGATGGAATCATGCATCAGCCATCTCCCTATGCCGTTGAAGTGAATACACAACAATTACCAAACGGAACCTATAATTATACATTACAAACCGGAACTACAATCATAACCCGGTCATTCAGCGTCATTCATTGACGGCTTTGGAGACTACTACTCGATGCCAAAAACATCAACCAAACACAAGCATATCACCATCACAAATGCTCGCGTAAACAATCTGCAAGAAGTATCATGCGACATACCAAGAAATGCACTCACGGTCATCTCAGGTGTAAGTGGTTCCGGAAAGTCTTCACTTGCTTTTGAAACATTGTATGCAGAGGGTCAAAGAAGATTCGTGGAATCTTTGTCGTCCTATGCGCGACAATTTCTCGACAGAATGAATAAACCCGATGTTGAAAGCATCACAGGTCTTCCACCAGCCATAGCAATAGAGCAAAGAGGATTTGCCAGAAATCCTCGATCTACCGTTGCAACTCAAACCGAGATATATGATTATCTACGATTATTGTTTGGAAGAATAGGCATCACAACATGTACATGTGGTCGCATAGTGAGAAAAGACACTCCGGCACATGCAGCTTCCATCATTTCCGAGTGGAATGAAGGAGACCGACTGTATATTCTCTTTCCAATTCATGCAATTGATCAATCATTTGAACAAGCCATTGATTCACTTATAGAAAATGGTTTTTACAGAGCTGTAAAGCCAGCAAGTGATGTGATCATAGATTTACAAGAAACGAAGCTTTCATCCATTGATGATCATGATGAATTGATGATGCTGGGAGATCGAATCATCATCAAGAAAGATCAAGAATTTGTATCGCGTCTCACCGATTCACTTGAAACTGCTTTTTCATTGGGTCATGGAAGAGTCACCGTCCGAAATATCACATCTATGGAAGATGCATGTTTCAGCAATGTACATGAATGTGCATTTTGTGGAATAGTCTATCAAGAACCGGAACCCCGATTATTTTCTTTCAATTCTCCTTTTGGAGCATGCACTGAATGTCAGGGATTTGGTCGAAGCATCGGATTGGACAAAGATCTGGTGGTACCCGACAAGCATTTGTCATTGCAGAAAGGCGCTATTCATCCTTTTAGAACTGCGGGATTCACAGAATATCATCGTGATTCTCTCGACTTTGCAAAAAGACATTCCATATCAATTGGTATTCCTTTTTCAATGCTCACAGAAAAGCAACAACAGATGCTATGGGAAGGTGATACTCTTTTTCCCGGCATCAATGGCTTTTTTGCAAGAGCCGAAGAAAAAGCAGCATCGAAAGTTGGATATCGTGTTTTGCTCTCGCGCTATCGTGGCTATACCACTTGTCATGTATGTCATGGAGCACGCTTGCGTAGATCAGCAAGAAGAGTATTTGTTGGGGAATTGACTTTGCCTGACATCATTCGCATGACAATTGCCGAAGCATCCGCTTGGTTTGAGGCACTCAAATTGGATGAATATCAATTGCATATTGCTGAGATGGTATTAAAAGAGATTCGATCCAGACTTCGCATGTTGGTTGAAATTGGTTTAGAGTATATCACATTAGACCGCATGGCGCATACGCTTTCAGGTGGAGAATCACAAAGAATCACACTTGCCACTTCTCTTGGCAGTTCATTGGTTGGTACATTATATGTGCTGGATGAACCCAGCATTGGTCTGCATCATCGAGATACTTGGCGATTGATGCATCTCTTGAAAAGACTTCGCTCTCTTGGAAATACTGTTGTTGTGGTTGAACATGACCCCGATATCATTGCATCAGCGGATCATATCATAGACATTGGACCAAAAGCCGGAGAATTGGGTGGTCATATCATTTTTTCAGGTTCTGTTGAAGAAATGCTTTCATCAAAAACATCACTTACAGGACAATACTTATCGGGTAAACAAAGCATTCAAATTCCTGCGAAACGGTCAAAGGGGAATGGGAAATCACTGGAAATTATTCAACCGATTGAACGCAATCTCAAGGGAGACAATGTACATATTCCACTTGGCTGTATTGTTGTGATTACCGGCGTTTCAGGATCGGGTAAAAGCACGCTTGTTCATGAAGTGCTTGCACCTGCTCTTAAGAAGAAATATGCAGGCTTTGCAGGTTCGATAGGTGCCTGTAAGGATGTGACCGGCTCTGAACATTTACAAGCCATCGAGATTGTGGATCAATCACCGATTGGGAAATCATCTCGTTCAACACCGGTGACATATACAAAAGCATTTGATGCAATTCGCGATCTCTTTGCCGATACCCAAGCCGCAAAACAACTTGGTTGGCGTCCGGGGCATTTTTCTTTTAATGTTCCCGGTGGGCGTTGCGATGCATGCGAAGGTGAGGGAACCGTAACGGTTGAAATGCAATTCCTACCGGATATCACACTTGAATGTGAGACATGCAAAGGATCCAGATATAAAAAAGAAGCAAGAGACATTCTCTATAAAGGTGCTTCAATCATGGATGTGTTGAATATGACAGTTCATGAAGCTCTGACATTTTTTGCAGGTAATAAACGCATCGTCAATAAGCTGCAAGTTCTTTCTGATGTTGGTTTGGGATATGTACGATTGGGTCAGCCCAGCACTCGCCTGTCAGGAGGAGAAGCACAGCGTATCAAATTGGCTGCAGCTATTGATGATTCTCGATCTGAACAAACATTGTTCATTTTTGATGAGCCGACCACCGGATTACATTTGGATGATATTGCCACTTTGCTTACATGTTTCAGGGCTCTTGTGGCGAAAGGACATTCTGTTCTCATCATTGAACATCATCTTCATGTGATTGCTTCAGCCGATCATATCATCGATTTGGGACCTGAAGCCGGTGATTTGGGAGGGAATATTGTTGCTATAGGTACACCGGAGCAAATCATGAAATCTGGCAAGTCTTATACGGGGAAAGCACTGAAAACACTCTTGAAATAGCCGCCGATACCGTATCTTGCAAACATGAATATCAGAGCTAAGCACATTTTTCGCATTGCGATCACTCTCGGCATAGTGATCGGTTCATCCTATATCGCTTTACGCAATATCAATCTGGACATACTTTTCTCCACTTTGATCAATGCTCGATATGAGTGGGTTATGCTGTCCATCCCCGTCATGCTCGTCTCACATTGGCTACGAGCGATGCGCTGGAAAACCATGCTTTCTCCCGTTGTGGAGAAGCCCTCATTATTGAACATGTTTTCTGCCGTCATGATAGGATATGCGGTGAATAATGTGATTCCAAAAGGTGGTGAGCTCATGCGACCCATCATCTATTCTCGAAGAGATAAAGTCCCTCTTTCCACCGTTATGGCATCCATGATCGTCGAACGATTTTTTTTCGATGCCATCATGGTTCTCTTATTCATAGCAGGCGTGTTTATTTTTCAAAGAGCAGATATTGAACAAGCATTCCCATGGTTTTCATGGGCGCAGATGCTCTCTGTCATCGGGGTACTTTCAGCAATCATCGTCTTGATTCTCATCATTGCATTTTTTCCGGCTTTGACAGAATGGTTATTGAAAGTAACAATCAAACCATTTTCTCAAGCTTTCTATGAGCGCATTCATAAACTCACAGATACATTTGAGCATGGTTTTGAAGTGATCAAGACACCTTCGCAATATGTACGCCTCACTTTGGAATCTTTTGGTATCTGGCTCGGATATTTATTGCCGATGTGGATCATGATGTATTCATTTGATTTTCAATCCAGAATGAATCTTGATATCATCGATGCCACTTTTTTATTTTCCGTCGGAACACTATCTCAATTCACCCCGGCTCCCGGTGGAATTGGTGTTTATCATACTCTGATACAAACGGCTATGGTACGGATTTTCGGCATAATGCCTGAAGAAGCATTGGCCTATGCAACGCTGACACATGGAATCAATCTCATTGTGTGTTTTGTGATTGGAGGTGCTTTCTTTGTGTATGAAAACAGAATTCAGCCGGTTCCGAAGGATTTGGATGAAATAGAAAAGGAAACACTCGGATGATGATTCTGTGGATTGCATTCGGCGGTGCAATTGGAAGTGTGCTTCGCTATCTTATAAGTGCGGCATTGCAGGGAAGTGCGGGGTTATTTCCGATTGGGACCATGATTGTAAATATTGTTGGGTCAATACTACTGGGGGTACTGTTCGCTGTGCAAGACGGAGGACAAAAAGCCATGAGCGATGAATTATGGTTCTTTCTCAGCATCGGTCTTTGTGGTGGCTTTACCACATTTTCCACGTTTGGTTTGGAGACATATCTTCTTTGGAAAGAAAAGCATGTTGTGGAAGCAGCGCTTTACATGATCTCAAGCATGATTGTTGCACCCGCGGCAATCGCAATTGGATATGCCATAACAAAAGCAATGAAAGCTTAATCCTGCACTACAAACAAGTCTTTCACATCAGATCTCTGTTTTGTGAATTGCATGCCGGTTTCCAAATGTTTTATCACGCAAGTCCCTGATTGGACTTCATCCGGTCCAATGATGATAACATGCTTCACTCCTAATTTGTCTGCTTCTTTCATCTGAGCTTTCAGTGATCGTTGCTGAACATCAGTTATCACTTTTTTACCGAGAGAATTTCGCAAAGTATGTGCAAATTCAATGACAGCCAATCGTGAATCACTCGTTTCAAATCCGATGACATATACATCAGCATTTTGTTTCTGATCAATTTCTTGTTCTGCTGTTTTTGCCAGCAATAATCTCTCCATTCCGAATCCAAAACCAATGCATGGAGTATGCTTCCCCCCGAAATGCTCAAATAAATGATCATAGCGACCACCGCCACCCAAAGCATCCTGAGAGCCAAGAGCAGTGCTCGTTATTTCAAAAACGGTATGAGAATAATAATCCAAGCCACGAACCAAACGAGGATTCACCACATAAGAAATATGTAAAGCATCGAGCATGGATAATACGGCATCGAAATGATCCTTGCTTTCATTGTCAAGCATATCGAGCAATGAAGGAGCTTTTTCGCACAATGCTTTGTCACCCGGATTTTTTGAATCCAAAATGCGAAGTGGATTTGTTGATAGTCTCGATGTAGAATCTTCAGACAATTCCGCCTGGAAGGCAGAAAAATATTCAACAAGTCTATCCTTGAATTGCTTTCGAACAGATGGCGTTGCCAATGTATTGATATTCAATTGATGAGAAGTGATGCCAAGTGCATTCACAAAATCATGAGCAAGAGAGAGTATTTCGACATCTGCATCGGGTGTTGCAGATCCCATCAATTCACATCCAAATTGATGAAATTGTCTTTGGCGACCTTTTTGTGGTCGTTCATATCGGAAAAATGGTCCGACATAATATAATCTGGCAATTTGTTGTTGTGCAGTGAGATTATGCTGAATGGCAGCTCGTACGACAGATGCAGTTGCTTCCGGACGCAATGTTAGATCATCTCCTCCGCGATCGGGAAATGTATACATTTCTTTTCCGACGATATCGGTTTCTTCACCTACCGATCTTTTGAACACTTCGGCATATTCCATGATCGGAGTACGAATTTCTTGATATCCGTATTGCGCTGTGAGTGAACGAATGATTTGTTCAATCGCATGCCATGATGAGATTTCTTGTGGAAGGATGTCCTTTGTACCGCGTATGGATTGCATAATATTCAGAATTGTAATGAAGCTTGAAGAAATACATTTATCTGATTTCTTCGGATATTTTCACCGAATTGTTGCCATTCATACCAAGATTTCAGTGAAATGGAACTGCCATCTTGATAAAACATGGTTCCTGACATTTCCGGACCATAGATGAATGTATGAGCCTGTAATTGAGACTGTCCTGCAATTTGCTTATATGGCTCCTGCAGAAGGCGATATAATCTGCCTCCCAAACCTATACGCAAACCTCGAAATGCAGGAGCAAAGATAAGGAATTTGAAGAACTGTTCCGTGCTCTTGGTAATGGGTGTTTCGCTGAATTCAGACCATGACATGATGCCTCTGTCAAATCTGCGGATGAAGAGATTGCTTTCAAGCGTCCATCCTTTGTGAAAATGATACATGATTGAATCCCGATAACTAAACTGTCGAAAACTAAAACTACGCATTGCCGTTCCGGGTAATTCAAAATCAAAAATTGTATAATTCGCAAGTACTTCAAATTGTGGGTGCATTTCAAAAGAATGTGTTATCCAATGCAATGATGGAACGAATCGAATACTACTATTTCTATTATTGAAGGATGAACGCTCGGCTTTCAGAAAAACAAAATGGGTTTGCTGCAAACCACCAACTATCGACATTGTAAGGTCTTGTGTGATCGATCTTCTCCAAAACACTGATCCAATGATGAGTTGCTCATCTCTGTCATCATTGTTTTGCAAACTGGGAGTGTCATATCTCAAAAGTGAACCTGCGATATCAAAACCGATAGTATCTTCCGAAGAAATGACGAATTGTCCGAGAGAAAACAATCTCAATCGATTCGACACATTGTCTCTCTGGAATTCTTGTTTTCGGATGATATCCAATTGATCTTGAGCAATATCATATACTTGCAATACTGCATTTTTTTCATCTCTATTGAACAGAGAGAATCCCGTTCTGAGCATTGTTCCACTTTCTGATTGATATGTCAATCCACCGGACACATTGAGCGTAAATTCTTGAAGATTTCTATTGATGGAGGTATTGCTATATTCTGTGATTGGCCTTTGAAAAAGTCTGCCAATGTCTGCAATCTCAGCATTGACATTGAAATCCGCAGATATCATCGGTATGATTTCAATACCGATATCAGCATTTGCTCTATGCCTTTGTTCTTTTCTTTGCTCTACAGCCAATATACCTCTTGAGCCACCTTGTGGTGAATAGAAATCACGATTGAGTAATGTGCTTCTCAATTCTATCGATAGCGTATTTTTTGCTCTGTCATCTCTTAATGTATATGCATTAAGTGAGATGTCTATGTCTGCCATTCTTCTCATGCTATCAATGACGGTGAATTGTGCGCCACCTCTTGAGCGAATCATGAGACCTTCGCCCAATGTCAATGGTACATGACTTGCCTGACCATAGAAAGAAGCCCCTCCACCGGCAATCCCCAATTGTTCATTTCCTTCATATCCTCCATATGCTTCTCCTCTTAGTATAGTTCCTTTATATCCTATGCCGAGATATCCTCCAGTTCTTTTTGCAGATTGCAATGCTATATCGCGTGAATCAGAGCGTGAGCTATATAGTACTTGCCCAAGAATTGAAAATGCAGGTGTGAATTGATGTTTCAGCAAACCTTGAACGGTAAGATTATCCTGTATGGCAATTGTATTTGTTCTCATGATTGAACCTCTATATCTTTTTTTGAAGATATAATCAGTCCCGGATGAACCTGCATATTGCAAAAAAGCATCTGAATGAAACAAGAATGTATTGGCAATTTTATCGGTGCCATAATTCCATGATTGAACTTGCATTATTGAATCTGTCGATGGGAATGCTTGCAATAGGGTGATTTGCTCTTGTTGCGCCAGCAATGGACTTTGTAGCAGCAAATAGCAAAGCAGGAATATATGAGGGAGTACACGCATCATTGACTGCAAAATAGCATAAATGTTCATTGTTGCAGCGATTAACAGTATAAGCGATAAATTTGCAAGATCTTTCAGGAATAATTCAATGTCGAATCAAGAATTGCCAATTCTCCATTTATTACCAAATGCTCATGGTCGTGTTAGGGCAGGGCATCCATGGATTTATGCGGAATCACTTCAGAAACATGCTCCTTTGCCATCAGGAGCACTCGTCAGAGTCATGACTGATTATGGATATGATTGCGGAATCGGACTCTATAATCCAACAAGTTCAATCGCGGTACGCTTATTACATTCACATGAAACAGACATCACGGTTGATTTCTTTGTGAAGCGTTTGCAATCTGCAATGGCAATTCGAGAAAGAATATTTCCTGATATGCAATCCTATAGATTATGCTTCGGAGAATCGGATGAATTACCTGGTTTAATCATCGATAGATATGGGGCATATTGCTCAGTACAATGTTTGTCTGCCGGCATGGACATTCGAATGAATGTGATCATTGAAGCACTCAAAATCATCATTCCTGAATTGAAGGGAGTGATTGCCAAACATGATTCAGCACTTCGCATCAAAGAGGGGTTGGAACAGGGGGAATATATTGTATATGGAGAGATACCTGATGTGATTGAAATTGTGGAACATGGCATACGAATCCATGTTTCTTTGCTTCATGGACAAAAAACCGGGTATTTTCTTGACCAACGATTGAATCGTGCTTGGGTACAGCAATTGTCTCATGGTATGGATGTGCTTGACTGTTTTACGAATCAAGGTGGATTTGCATTTCATGCTGCCAAAGGAGGAGCGAAATCTGTTCTTGGAATCGATAGCGCGGCTCAAGCAATTGCATCTTCAAAAAAGAATGCGGCATTAAATGGTTTTTCAATGTGTGCATTTGAGCAAGCAGATGTATTCGACATGCTCAAGCAAAGCGTACAAGAAGGTAAGTCATGGGATATCATCATTCTTGATCCACCGGCATTCACTAAAAGCAAAGCCACGCTTGCAAGAGCAAAGCGCGGCTATGCAGAAATCAATAGACAAGCCCTCAAACTCATAAGACCTGGTGGTTTTCTTGTAACAGCAAGTTGTTCACAACATATCACTTCTCAAATGCTGATAGACATCGTGCAAATGGAATCAAAAAGAGTAAACAGAAGATTGCGCTTGATACATGTGGGCGGGCAAAGTCCATGTCATCCAATTCTTCCAATCATGCCTGAAACCTCATATTTGAAATGCCTGACTTTTGAAGTGGAATGATTAAAGTTCAAGTTCTGCTCCAATGATGAACATTCTTCTTTGTCCGGGAAAGAATTCTCTTCCTTCCGCTCCGGAGGCATATAATGCATCGAAGATATTTGTGATTTGCAATCGCAAACGCAATGATTGAAATGGACCTCCAATTCCTTGAAATGTATGATCTGCATCCAAACCAAACACTGTATAGGCATCAATGGTATTATCGGCATAATAACCATTAAATGAATTGCGTAAATCATCAATCAGTTTTGCATTCGATTGAAGATCATCATCAAAGTTGTCTGATTTGAATGAACCAACATGACGCATGTGTATCGACAAACCGGAATGCTGCGTCCGATATCCCAATCGAATCATGCTCATGAAATCAGGGAATCCCGCAATTCTGTTTCCATTCAATGAAATGGGGCTCCCATCACCCCCGAAATAAGTCATGTCAATGATGCGATTATATCCTACAGTCATATTTCCGGAAAGCTCCAAACATTGCTCGCCTTTGATTTGTATGCATTGCATTCCTTCCAATTCGATGCCCAGATGTCTCGTTCTTGGAGCATTTCCATCAATCGGTGCCCCAAAAATGTCGAGTCTCCCACTTTTCACAAGTTCATTGAAATATTCCATTGCATACATCGTAATTCCAAAACGATTAAAATCGGTTTTGTGATGCCAACCGATTTCAAGATTGAGCATGGACTCTGGTTTTACGAGTGGTTTGGTGAAATCAAATCCATTGACTGAATCATTGATTCGGACTTGTTCAAAGAGTGGCGTAGCACCAAAGTATGAATCCGATGCTGCATAGAGATTTCTCATGCGTGGCTCTCTTGATGTATATGCAAGTGATGCAATGAAGCGTTGATTTTGATTGATTGTATAGTGGAGTCCAATGCGTGGATTCGCGAATAGATAAGAAATGGAAAAAAGCTGATCTCCATTGCCAATGGTTGCTCCATTGTTGTTGACATATTGCGAATAACGATTCCCGGCTTTTTCTTGCTCAATTCCATAATTATGATGTACCAATTGTAATTCTGCTTGCACCATGAGTTTGTCATGTACTTGATATTCCTCTCTTGCAAATGCAGAAAGAATTGTCCGCATGCCATTATATTGATAGATTCTGAAATCAGGATCAAATCCAGCCGGTAATCCCTCTGCATATTCAATGCCTCCCCAATGCAATGATCTATGAGAACGAATCTCCAAACCGGTTGTCAATCGACCATTCTCATGATTCCAGACAAGTCTTGGAATCCAGCCACCTTGTCGATTGCCGACAAATCCACGAACAATTGCATTGGAAATTTGCGCATTGTCCGGAGCTCCAAACTCCGATGTCAAACGCAATGTTGCAGCATCTGCCCATGAAGCATCATAATCAAAAAATCCATCACCTGTATAGTAGAATAAAGTGGATTTAAGTGTGAGATTGTCGCTTATCGCCCAATCATTGAGAATTTCATAATGAGGTTGGGTGAATTCTTCAATTTCATTGAGTCTTCTATTCCCGGACCAAGCAATCATTTTACCTGTTGAATCATAAGCCCAGCCATTAAGATTTGATCGACGCAATGTGGGGTTTGAAATCCATGCTTTGGGGAGGCCAGTATATGCTAATGCATCGCTTATTGGCCCGCCATACACATTGATTTGTGTTGTGAGATTTTCATCAAATCGTGTTGCACTCAAAAAATAACTTTGCAGTCTAGCCCAAGAGTGCAATCGATATCCATCAGATTGAATCGAGGAGAGCCTTGCCGAAATGGCGTATTGTCCACCAATCAAACCACTTTGCACTTCGAGTGATGACTTACTAATTGTTGGAGCTATACGCGACTCTCCACTGACGAAATCTGCATATTCCTGAAATCCCAAAAACTGTGAATATCTCAATGCCGGTTGATTGGATCCGGATGCTGTGAGCACGCTCACGCTTCCTGCCATTGCTGCTGCACCATAATTCATGAGCCCGGCACCTCTTTGTACTTGAATTTGTTGCGTGCTTGCAAAAAGATCCGGCATATTGATCCAATAAACATTGTGGTCTTCCGGATCATTCTGTGGAACTCCATTGATCATTACGGCTATTCTTCTTTGATCAAAACCCCGTAGAGAAATGGAGGTATATCCGATATTGTTTCCATTTTGAGAAACAGAATAGATAGATGGAAGCATGGATAAGTTTTGAGCAATGTCCTGCACTGTATAGGAATTTCTGATTTCCTTGGCAGTGATGTCTGAAAATGTGACTGAAGACTGCTCATTGGCAGTTGTGGAACTAACTGTAATACTTGGGGTTATCACAGTTTTGGTGGTGTCTTTAGGTGTTTGCCCGGAACATATTTGTAGAGCGGCAAAAAGAAAGAGAAAAACTATCATGATGGAAGCAGAATAGTGAAAAAAACTATTCCGCAAGAGGTGAGAAACTCAATATGAAGTTTGAGTGTTATCGTTTTCCTACGCCGGCATTAACCGGATCAGGTTCTAAGAGTATGATCTCAGCCGAAATGGATTCGGCACCTCCAACGGACAATCAAAAGTAAGGTATTTGTATCTCACTGCAAAGTTTGGAGGAAATCCTTATTTTATGACAAACATGAGAGAGAAACATGGAAGTTTTTGTTTGTAAAGGATATTCGGGACAAATCTACAGAGTTAATGTGAATGAACACATGATTGTTCAGGATGTGATCCCGGTGATAGCTGAAAGTCTTGGATTTTATACGTCAAATGAAGAGAGAATTGGAATGTATAATCTCACAAGAGATTGGGAATATTTTCCGCAAGATTCTCTTTTGTCAAGAGGGACATGTCCCGGTGATCTTATCATCCTCGCAGATGGCGGCGGTTGCCATAAACATGATTGAATGCCATGAGAGGAATACTCATCATCGTAGTATTGTTGATTGGTTGTGCGAGCGGCGATCATTCTCGATATTTTACGATCATGCATCACCGAGATTCTTCAGATATCATCTTGCAACAGTGTGCTGATTCATTGCCATATTATGGCTTTCAGTTGCAATCTTTTACAAAGGACACACTCATTGCCACTCGTTATATCAAACAGGGCTCTCTCAATGAAAGAGAAATATTCATGACATTCGTACATTCTCCGGGGAAAAGCGAATGCTCCGTGAGTGTCAAAACAATTACATATTTCAGACAAGACACAATCATTGAATTTTATGATCAACAGAGGGGATTTCCGGCTTCATATAGGAAGGATTTCATGCCGGTCATTCAAATGGCGGAGAGAATGGGTAAGCAAAGCCTGCGAAAGAAGAAATAATCAATCCAGAAATCTCGATGAATAGTTTCCCTTCATCAAGAGACATTCTTCCACAGTTCCAAACCATTGATATCTATTCTTTGCTATGAAATCATACACTATATCTCGAATGTAGTTTGGAATGCAGCGAAGACATATACTCACCAACTTCCATATCCCACCCATTTCTTTCAACACTTGAATAATGGCTAGTGATTTCACAAAGAGTTCATTATTTTTTGAAACGATGATTGAATCGGGGACTGTGGAAAATCGCTCAATCAAGCCCTTGGCATGTAAGCCACTCAATGGTGCGAAATATAATGTATGCGTTTTCTCATTTCGCAATATCCATTGAAGTGTACGATTGCATAATAAACAAGAATCATCAAAAAAGACAATCGTATGATTTATGCTATTCCTATTCATTGTCATTAGTGTGAATCATTGAGCCAATCGATGGCTGCTTTTGCCATCATTGCCGCACCTATTGGTAGAGCTTGTTCATCAGGAGTGAATCGCGCATTGTGCAAGCCGGGCATCGAAGTTTGACCATCGGGTCTGACGCCCAGCATCCAAAAAGCTGCGGGTATATGCTGACCATAAAATGCAAAATCTTCGCCCCACATTTTGGGCTCAAAGTCCGTCACTTTAGTTGAACCAATCAATGCTTGCGCTGTTTTGATTGCAAATGTTGCTGCTCCTTCATGATTATGAACAGCGGGATATCCACGAAGAATCTTTATTTCACACCGTGCTCCATGCATTGAACATAGTTGCTCTGAATGTTCTTGTATCATGCGAATTGCTTGCTCACGCCATTCGGGATCAAATGCGCGAAGTGTCCCTTTTAATTCTACTGTTTCAGGAATGATATTCGTTGCCGATCCTCCATGAATGGATGTCACTGCCAATAATCCAGGAAGAAGGGGATTACGCATTTTGGTCACAAGAGATTGTAAGTGCAAAATGAGTTCAGATGCAATCAAAATAGGATCAATTCCTTGATGTGGTTGAGCGGCATGAGCACCTTTCCCATATATCGTCCAATATAATTCATCGGCTGATGCCATTGTTGGACCGATACTGATTTGTATTTCACCGCAGGGTGCATCCGGATAAACATGCTGACCAAATATAACTTCGGGTTTTGGATTTTCTAGTACGCCCTCGGCGACCATGATGCTGGCACCACCCGGTACTTTTTCTTCGCCCGGTTGAAAGATGAGCTTCACAATGCCATTCAATGAAGATTCTTGCTCTTTCAAAATGGATGCTGCACCCAAAAGCATTGCAGTATGTGCATCATGACCACATGCATGCATGATTCCTGGTTTTGTAGAGGAAAAGTCAAGACCTGTCTCTTCTTCAATCGGAAGTGCATCAATATCTGCCCTTAATGCAATGCAACGATTACCATTTCCAATATGTGCGACTATTCCGGTATGTGCAATGATTGAATATGGGATGTTCATAGAATTCAAACGATGTGCGATATATGCACAAGTTTCATGTTCCTGAAATGATAATTCAGGATTACGATGAATATGTCTTCTGTCTTCAATGATTGATGACATGAGATTGTTTGCTGATTGTAATATATCGTTCATGGTGGTTGTCAATGATAAATTGATGAATCGTGAATACTGAATTGTTGGTGCAGACTATACATCCCATTGTTGATGAGAAGGATATAGACACCTTGGGGTAATTGCGGTAGCAAGAATTCATGAATGCCTTTGGATGCAAATGATTGCGGCATAAGTGTCAATATTTTTCCATTAATGTCAATGATCTTTGCTTCGGAAACTGCATCAAATGGCAAATGTATGGATATAGTTTGTTGATTGAATGAAATCGCAAATCGTTCATTCATGACTTTTATCAAACGCCCTTGTGAAAAACAAACATTACTGAGAGTGAAATCTGCCAATACATTCGCCGTATCTATACAACGGGCGGTAAAGAGCGATGTGATTGATAGCTTTTGATTTGCCACATCACCCAAGAAAGTTGAACCATGCATCCGAAACAAAGGTGAGTTAGGTAATGAAGAAATTGGAATATTGGACTTTGCTTGTACTATTGCATTTCCTGAGAATGCATCATTGCTTTTCACTGAAATATTCCAGTTAGGGAATAGGGAAGACACCGAATCCAATGTCATGAGCTCTTTGGGATATCGTATGATGAAATCCATGCTTTCAATGACAGAAATGGGTAATGGCTTCTGTAATGACACTGATATGTCAAATGAACTTTTTTCGCCCGGCGAAATGGGAATGATCTGATTAATCTTATCATTGATTGAAATCGTGGATGAAATCTTTTCACCTGATCCAATCAGGAAGGTCTTATACATTGTTCCGTCTTCAGTTTTGCATGTGAGAAGAGCATTATATTGATTTGTTGAATCGGGAATGAATTGTATCGGCAAACGAGCAATTCCTTTTCCGGGGATGACAATTGGAACATTCACATTGGTGGAAAATGCATTCGCAAATGTATTTCCGGGAAGATCAGAAATCGTGATTTCGATGATGCTAATGTCTTGATCATTTGGATTATTGATGATAAGATCTTTCTTTGTAAGATCGCAAGTAAGCACAGTTCCCAAGTCGAGTACTGTATCTATGACAAGATTATTGCTTATGCCAATTCCTTGAATCAATACACTATCCATTTTGCTTGGTTTCATGCTTGGTCCGGGCGCTGCATCATGCATATATTTCAACCAGGCATTTCTATTTCCTGCTTTTACCGGTTTGAAGCCAATGATTGTTGCATGTTTAGTTGAATCATTCAATAATGCAGGTATTGAGTCATATCCACGTATGAAGAAGTCTCCATCGGGTGAATCAAGCGTGATGGAAGACAATGTCATTGGCATTGTCGTGGAGTGATTCGACGCAACAATTGTTGCTTGCTCACTTGAAGTAACACCAATATTTGTAGGGTTGAAAGTATGATTGTTTGCATGAAAAACAGGGAGTCCACCTTTGCCGGTTACAATTCCAACAAGTGGATTGGCAAACTTTTCAATGGTGATGATGATTGAATCTTGATAAGAAATGGTGTCACTTGGAATGAAATCACATGGAATGTCAAGAGTTGATTTGCCTTTTACATCAAAAGGTAATGTTGGCAATGATGGGTAAAGAAAAGTAGGTGATGAACCAACCTTGATATCATTCACACGAATATCATTGTCACCTGTATTGCGAAGTTGAATGAATTTCCTTTGTGAAGTTACGATGCGTTGTCTGCCCCAATCCTGATTTGAAATGGAGGCACCCAAAGATATTGCATCTGTATTGATGATTCCGGCAACGAATGTGCAAGCATTTCCAAAGGTGACTGTTGCTAGTTGTTGACCTTTTGCAGTGGGCATGAATCGATAGATGACTTGTATGCATGTGTCTCCCGGTATGATCGTGCCGGCTTTGGGTTCAATCACAAATAATCCATCACCATTCTTGATGATTGGTTCATCGAGAATGATTGGGGTATTTGATCGATTGCAAAGATATTGATTCATCACCGTATCGACACTTGAACCGACATTTACCGCAGGAATGTCGATTTTGAATTGGCTTAAAGTCAGAAGTGGCAAAATCACAGAACTTGGTGCATCACTTTGATCAGGAGGAGTGAGTATTCGTCCGGACATGCGAATTGCAAAGTCTTGTTTTCCCGCACTTCTAAAGAGAGTGTCAGGCAGAGTAAGTGTATTTGTAAATGTGCGAATCGTATACAATGTTCCGAGTGAATCTCGAGATGTATCGGCGGGAACTTTTGGATATCCCTTCGAAAGTGAATCTCGAAGTGCAAGGAAGTCACCACGATCATTGAAAATCAATGTGAAAGGTTTTGGTGTGGTTGCATTAATTGTACTTGTCCCACCGGCTCGAAGCGGCACAGACAATTGTCCATCATAGAGTCCAATGAGATAGTAATTTCCAAGACTATCCATTCCGAAGGATTGTGCATTGATGGTTTTCTGCGTTCCAAGGAGTTCTTTGGACCAATCCACTGAGCCGGTTGAAGTCACTTTTTGTAAGATGATTGAACCTCTTCCAGCATTGACAGTTCTGACGATATCTGTTGCCGTGAACATATCATCGCGCTTATCCATGATTACTGCTATACCATTTGCACTTGTATAGGGAAGATATTGCGTGAAAAACTGCGCGCCAGTTCTAAGCCAAAGAACTTGTTGATCTCGCAATCGACCCAAATACATGTCTTGATTTCTTGTGGAAGCAATTTGCTGCCCATTCATCGAACATTGTTTTTCATACTGCCCAATCACTGCATAAGAAGATGCATGGGCATTTGCGGAAATACCATTTCCCAATTCAATACCTGTACCAAAACCATGAACATTTGTCATGCCGCCGGATCGCGATGTTCTTGCGACAATACGGAAGAGATATTGTCCATTGGATGGTGCTTTCCATGCATGACTAAGCCTGGTGGCTGTATTGCTAATCAATTCCCAAGTATTTCCATTATTTGTTGAGTATTGCAAACGCACTGTATCAATGACATCAACTCCACCCCATGTAATCAAAATGCTATCACATGAACTCAATACTTCTCCACCATTGGGAGATACAATCACCACTTTTTTTGCTCCGCCGCTGAGTGATACATATTCGGAATTGCAAGGTGTTGCATTGACTCTTATGCGACCACTCCGAATATCGCGGGGACTTGTTTGTGTGAATTGAATCGTGATTACCCTGGATTGTCCTGATTTCAAGGTGAAAGGGGGTGCTGTACCGCCCCAATCGGAAACTCTGAAATTGGTAGGTAAAGTCGAGCCATCTCCTGTAACCGTAAAATCTGCATTCTTTGCAGTAATCGTTATCTGTTGGGGAGCTTGTTGACCGGGAGCAATATCGGGAAAAGGGGGAAGTACAAGCTGAGAAACTTGGAGAAGTGCAACAGACTGAGGAGGAGCAACATAAGAGAAATTCTGTCGCAAATTTGTGGGTCTATAGGTGATTTGCACATTTCGATTGCGGCTTGCTTCCGTGCAACCAACCGGCGCTGTATAAGAGAGCCAACAATATGTGGTTGTAGGTCTTTTGCTTCCAAGATCTTTGTAAATATTGACAAGTAAATCTTCTGTGTTGGCAATCGAAGTCGTACCACCTGTTTTGTTTGCTATTTCCCGAAGTTCGGGGCTGGCATCAAATGATAATGCAATGGCATACAGCGTGGCTTTCAATTGATTGAGTTGATTGACAATACTTGCAACAGGTGGATCTTGATTTGGTGTGCCATCGGTGAGAAATACGACTGCTCTTCGAATCCATGTTGGAGTTTTCTTAAGTAATGCAACAGCGCTTTTTTGAGGATCGATCAGTGGTGCTTCATAATTTGTGGCACCCAAACCAAATTGAATACTATCGATTGCTTCATTCAATGGTCGAGCTGTAGTTTGAAAATCACTCAGGATATATGACTGACCATTGAAGGTAATAATTGCACATTGCGTTGAACCATTGAATACCAAAGAATTGATAAAATTCTTTGCACCATTTTTCATCCATTCAAGTTTTGTTCTTCCATTGCTCATGCGTTCATTCATTGACTCGCTGATATCAATAACAAGCACAACACTGACTGAGGGATCATTGACAGCCGTGGAGCATTGAACGGATAAACCATTTGTCATTGATACGCCATTTTCCGTGACTGTAAAGTCGGAAGTTTTGGCATTGGTGAAAATTGGTCCACCACCAAAAGCTTTGATATTGGGGAAATTTTGTGGATCAATTCCGGAGAATTGGGCTGACAACATGGTTGCAGACAACACACACATCAATGTAAAAAGAAAACGCATGAATCTCTTTTGGGATTTGTGAAAATGTACACTGCAAAATTGCTCAATTTTCCGGCTTTGACAATAGTCATTCACCGTGAAAAGATGCTAAAGCAGTCAGAGCAATTGCGGCAGTTTCTGCCCTCAATCGGCTATGTCCCAATCTGATGGGGAATACATGTGAAAATGAGCGTAAGCTGCTCATTTCTTGATCGGAAAATCCTCCCTCGGGTCCGATGAAAATAAGCATGCTTTGTTCTTTTGCCAATTCTTTCGGGAAGGATGTATTGCCTTTGACATCCCCCATGATGATGGCAGAATATTCCGCGGCAGCTAGATGGAGTTCTTCAAAAGGGATGATGGAGTGAATGATTGGCAATATTGATCTTTTGGATTGCTTCATGGCAGAGAGTGCTTTTGCCTGCAAACGATCTACATCGCAAGTATGCGTTTGAACCCTTTCACTGATAAAAAGATGTATATCCGAAATGCCAAGTTCTGTCAATTTTTCGATTGCAAACTCCATGCGTTCTTTCGAAGAAAGAAGTGGAAAGGCAATCCCTAATCGAAATGACAATTCATGTGCATGCTTTCTACATTCTTCAATCAATACTTCATAAATTCCTTGATTGATTGCGTGAACCCTCCCTTTTGCCAGTAAACCGCTTCCTGAAGAAAGTAGGATTGAATCAGCTTCACGGAGGCGTAGCACTTTGGCATGCTTTGATTCTTCATGACTAAGCATGATGATATGACTATCCATTTGAAGGAGTGGGGAATACAAACATTCCATGAATTTATCTCGCAAAAACCAATAATCGTTCTTCATTTGTGAGTTCGTGCCATGAACCCGGTTCTATTCCATTCAGAGAGAATGCTCCAATTGCAATTCTCATCAATCGCAAAGTAGGATGTCCAATTGCAGCAGTCATTTTTCGAACTTGTCTGTTTTTACCTTCATGCAATGTGAGTTCAATCCAAGAATCCGGTATATGTTTTCTTTGTCGAATTGGTGGTATGCGCTCAGCATGCTTTGGATCGGATATGAACCGTGCTTTGCAAGGCAATACGATATGACCTTGAATGATCAATGTTCCACTTTGTAGGAGTTCTAGATCTCCTTCATCCGGAATGCCTTCTACTTGTGCATGATAGGTTCGTGGATGACCATGCTCGGGAAGCAAGAGATCTCTGTTTAACTCGGGCTCATCGGTAAGAAGCAATAATCCTTCGGAGTCGGCATCTAATCTGCCAATAGGATATACCTTCGGAGGAAGCTTGCATGAAGCTAATGTTTCATGCGAGGAGCCATCATTTGTGAATTGCGATAAAACGCCATAGGGTTTATGTAAAGCAATCAACATGGACAATTATCCTTCTTCGGGTCCAACTTCGCCTCTCATGGGTGGCATGGCATTGATTCTACACATTGACATAAATGAGCAATGATCACAGTCTGCATCCTTTTTGGTTTTCAATTGAAAATCTCCATCATGAATTGATGCGACATATTTCTGTGACAAAGTCAGTAATTGCTCCAGCGGTAATGATGGTGATCTCTTTTGCTCGGGGTCCATCACGACTTTTGATGTGCAATTATGTAATGAATAATACATGGCATGATGAGGATTGCAATCTACAAGATCATATTCACTTTGCAAGAACTGTTTGGCGGCAAGAGCATATAAAGGCATTTGTTGTTCTTTTCCTTTATTGATATCAGCATTGCTCGGTATGTTTTTGCCTGTCTTATAATCTGCAATCACAAATGAAGAAAGGTCATCAGCAACTTCTATTCGATCAATCTTTCCTTTCAATTTCAATCCCTTTCCGAGATCTATTGCAGGGATTTTATCCTTTTTGTTGCCAAATCCAATTTCGAAAAGAGCTGGTTTATATTTGGAACTTTGCATATTGTTCCATTCCATTTCAAACCACATGTCCAATCTACCTTTGATTCCTCTTTTTGCATCGCCAAAAATGGTTTGTCGTTCAATTTCCATGAAAGGATGTTGAAAATCAATCATCCTAAATTCGCGCTGTGCAATTTCATGCAACTCTTTGCGATATTCTTCTTTTTTTGAAGAATCCATCACAATAGGTTGTAAACGATGTCTTTGACTTATCGGGAAAAGCCGGGAAGTATAGAATTGATGTAATACATGATGAAAGAATAATCCATTTTCCAAGGCTGACATCCATGAAGAGGTAGTTTCTTCTTCCGCAAATCGTAGTAATCGCTTCGCAAAATATTGATATGGGCATTTCGCATATTCATTTAGCTCGGTAATGGAGAAGCTCGGTCTTTCCTCGGGTTGAAAATGAGTGGGCTTATGTTTCCTTGAAATCTGAGAAGCAGAACTCCACTTTTTCAAGTATTGATGCAGAACATGATGATGATTTTCACGAATTAAGATATCTGTCTGCTCTTCTTTAGTGGTCAGATATCTCAAGAACTCAATCCGATCATCTTCGCATTGTGTTTGTTTGCAAATGTCTTGCTCAGGATTCATGCCGGTCACAAGCATTAATTCATCAAGAAAGTGCGAACGCATGAGTTCATTCAGATCTGAACTAAGTGCAGGATAGGTCAAAAGAAAAGTTCTGTCATTGCTGCTTGGTGCATGATGCACAAGTGATAAATAAAAACTCATCCGTTCACGACGAATATGTCTTTCTTCAGAATCGGGTAATTCTCTTCCCATGAATGTGTCGGCAGTATATGCCAATGGGGAAGAACCTTCATACATTCCGCATAAGATGATTGTTGAATAATCAAGTTCGCGAATTTGTTCCATTGAAGTGACTGTTATTCCTGTACCCGGTTTTTCGCGAATCTGAAATTGTGATCCATGTACAATTGAAACAATTCGATCAAGGTGTTCTTTTAATGTGGATTGTGCTTGGGGATTTCGATGCATGCGTAGAGTTTTATACTCATCAAGCAATAAGAAAAATGCTCGCATGGCTCGTACATCTTTTTCTATCAATTCAGAAGATGTCTGATGAATGTCTATATTCTCATGATATGTTTGCTCTATGGCTTTACGTTCCAAAAATGTTGCGATACCGCTTTGTTCAATGATTGCCCTGATCTTGTTTACTGCTTCTGCAGGATTGCAGGAAACATGACCATCACCAATGAGATCACGAAGTGAAGAAAAGACTCTAGAAACCCGGGAAATAGTTTTGAGTTTCTTTTCAGCTCGGTCAATCACATCTTCATCGGGACGTAATTGCGCGGTTTCATTCATTCTTCTTCTATCCAACATTCTTTCATAGGATGAAAAAGATTGTTCCCATTCTTTTAAACCCTTACCACCTTTGATTCTCATTGTCCTGATTACTTCATCCAATGATTGTAGGAGTTCAGAAGAGGATTCTATACCCGGCAATGTGATATATGGATTCATGAGAATTGTTCTGATATCTTCAATTCTACATGAGTGCCGTATGATATCAAAGAGCAGAAACATCGCAATGATCACCGGAGATGTATGAAGTGGCGGACGATCCGTGATATTGACCGGCAGACCATGCAATGGGAAAATTTCTCTGAATAAACCGGAATAGTTTTCGGGATTGCGCATTGCAATGACAATATCACTGAGTGGAATATTTTTCATTGCATGCATCCAACGAACATATCGAGCAATGGCATCAACTTCAGATTGAGGATTGATGCACTCAAGAATGGTAAATGGTTTTGCAAAGTCCGGATTTGCCTTCGGTCTTTTTCCTGAAAAAAGATAATGTCGAAGATGATCATGCAAAGGCTTGCTTACACCCTCCAATGGATCCATCTTATGAGGTTTGAAGCCTGCATTGCCCAATTTTGAAAATGTTTCATCAAAATTCCCAAATAATGGACCATTCTCGGGATCATATTCCAGAAAACAAGCAAATGGTGTTTCGGATCGTTCCAAAGCATCGAGAAAGAGCCATTCCGGTTCAGTGAACTCAGAAAAACCATCCATGATGATTGTACCATATCGTTGCATGGATTGTGTTTGCACAAGAATGGTGTGGGTAATCAGAGAAAGAAGTGCTGGATAGTCTAATAGATGCTCTCGCTCTAGTATATGTTCATATTCAAGAAGGATTGCCGATAAATCCGATATTCTAACTATATCATGAATACCATGCATTTCTTTTGGATTGGGAGATTGCACTTCTGCATTCAATGCATTTGCGGTGATTCCATCTTTTCTGAGACCATATAATACTTCTGCGCACTTGTCAATTGTTTGACGTGACAATGTATTGCTAAGGCCGCGATAAAAGGGGAGATTCACCTGCAACATGGATTCTTCAAAGAGCATGTCGCGATAGGGATCTGATATAAGTTGATATGTCCCTTTGGGAATGAGATCAGAGAACAATTGTTTTGCAAATTGTTCCAATGTAAAAATGGGTAATTCAGGAACCGGCTTTTGATGTCGAGAAAATAACTCGCGCGTGAGCATGCGATGCAGCATGCGCTTGCGTCTTCCTGTGGGAATGATTACACTTGTCCCGGCAAACGATCCATTTTCAACCAAAGTCCCCAAAACGGCATGAAATCCTCCTTCTGAACCGTGAAGGTCTTGATACCGCTGATTGGCAAAAACATAAGACATGATATGAGATGATAATTATGATTATTTCTGTTTCTTGATTCCCTCAAACATTGTTCCTTGACTCATAGCCAAGAGTTCGCGCATGGTTTTGTGCATTCCTTCGGTAGAGCCATCGAAGAATAGGACATTGCCTTTGCCATTTTCTGCGATATGTCTTAAGGTTTCATTCCACATCGAGAATAGAATCACCGATGCATCTGCATGTGCTGAATCCATTTCTTTTATTGCTTCACTCATCCCTTTGGCAACTTCTTGTCTGAATAATGCAATCCCTTGACCCCGCATTTGTGCCGCTTCTTTTTCAGCTGTTGCGCTGATTTTTATGGCATTACCATCTGCTTCTGCTTGTTTTGTTTTGGTGATGAGCAATGCCTGTCCTTCATTTTCAGCAGCAGCTTTCAAATTGTTTGAGGCAACAACTTTTGCCATTGAATCCATGATGATTTGATCAAATGTGATATCATTCATTTGTAAATCAATCAAATGATATCCCCAGGATTCGAGCGTATTGTCCAATTGATCTTTCACATGATCAATTATCTCACGCCTAAGTGACAATATCTCAGACTGTCTTTTCGTTGCAACAAAACTTCTTACTGCTCCCTCAACAGTACGAATGAGCGCCTGCATGAAATTGCGATCATCAACAAATTTGAAAGCAACATTGAGAATGGTTTCTTCTCTTTGATCAAGCACTGAATAGAGAAGCATTGTTTTGAATTGGACATTGGCTTGATCGACTGTGATTGCTTGAAATTCCAATTCAACAGATCGATTTTGAACGCTTATTCTTCGGTGTATGGTTTCGATGATTGGTATTTTAACATTCAATCCGGGAGACATCAATCTTCGGTATTTTCCAAAGGAAGTCACGACCGCAACTGTCCCTTGAGCAACGGTTCTGAGAGAAAGTAGTAATACTATGAGAAACAGAAATCCAAAGAAATACATGACTTCCATGATAAAGCTCCCGATTATTGATAAATGAGTAGGTGCAACTTACAAAATAACGCGCTTATGAATGTTCTTCAGTGATGAGTCCGCCAAATTGCAATGCATGCAAACGGGCATAATATCCTTTTTGTCTTAGCAATTCTTGATGTGTCCCCATCTCTCTGATGATCCCTTGGTGAAGCACGATGATCTGATCTGCTTTTTGTATCGTTGATAATCTGTGAGCAATGACAATGGATGTGCGATTGCTCATTAAAGTGTCCAAAGAGGCATTGATGAGTTGCTCGGTTTCTGTATCAATACTTGAAGTTGCCTCATCAAGAATTAAAATCTCCGGATCATATGCCAATGCCCTGCAAAATGAAATCAATTGTTTTTGTCCAACGGACAGATTCCCCGCTCTTTCAATCATTTGCGTGTCGAATCCTTCGGGTAAAGATCGAATGAATTCGCCTGCTCCCAATGCATCAGCCGCCTGTTCTATGGAAGCGCGAGATATGGAAGGATTGCCGAGAGAAATATTGTCAGCCACTGATCTCGAAAACAAAAACACATCTTGCAATACGAGTGCAATATGCGATCTAAGAGATGCTTTTGTGAATGTTCGAATATCTTGACCATCAATTGTTATGCTCCCTGTTTGCGGATCATAAAATCTACACAGCAAATTCACGATGGAACTTTTCCCGGAACCTGTAGCACCAACGAGTGCAATCATTTGTCCTTTCTTGACGGTGAATGAGATGTCATGAAGGACAGCTTTATCGGCTACATATCCAAATGTGACATGATCGAAAGTGATTGCATCAGAGAATGATTTCATTTCTGTGGCATGAGGCTCATCTTTCATTGGAATGGGCGTATCGAGAATATCATAGATTCTTTCCGCAGCCGCTACAGCACTTTGAAGTGTATTGTATTTTTCGGTGAGATCTCTGATTGGTCTGAAAAACATCTCGGCATATTGCGTAAAGGCAATGAGCATACCGAGTGACATCGTACCTTCGAAAATATGTGATGAGGTATACCAAAGAATCAAAGCCAATGCGAGCGCACTCGTGAACTCCACAACAGGGAAGAATGAAGCATAATAGGTAATGGTTTTCAATTGTACATCGCGATGCTCTGTATTGATGTCGTCGAATTCATCAAAGCGTGATTTTTCTTGTGAATACAATTGAATTGTTGTGATACCGGTGATATATTCATTTAGAAAAGCATTGAGTTTTCCAATCAGACGACGCGTCTCGCTGTACACTACTCGGACTTTTTTTCGAAAGATCACTGTGGCAATGATGAGAAGTGGTAATACCCCAATAGTCACAAGTGTCACTTCCCAGCTTGTTGCAAGCATGAAACTAATGATGAATGCAATAAGGAGGATGTCTGAGAAGATGGTGACAACGCCGGATGTAAAGAGTTCATTCAATGCTTCGATATCATTGGTGACTCGCGTAACCAATCTTCCAACGGGTGTTGTATCATAGGATCTGAGAGATAGAGATTGAATGTGATTAAACACTTCCATGCGAATATTGAACAATACTTTTTGTCCGATTCTTTGGAGCATGATGGACGTGATATATTGCAATCCTGCATGCAAAAGCAAGACTGTCAAAATGACGCCGATGATCATCACCAATCCTTCTTCATCTTGTTTGATGATATAAGAATCAATCCCAACTTTGGTGAGATATGGTCGCAAAGGTGCCATTCCGGCAGCAATGACGGTAAGAATGAATACAATGAAAAGGGGAATACGATACGGTTTGACAAATATGAGCAATCGGCGGATCAGCGAATAATCAACCGAGCTGTATAATTTGTCATCTTGTGAGGTCATCGTGGCGATTAGGGTATTCTTGAGGTAAAGCCCAAAAATACCCAATTTTCAGCAAAGGATTGTCATGCTCAACGGGGCGATCCAAAGGTTAGCGTTTTGGGATTGAAAGTTCGCCAAGAATGCCAAAATTCTTGATATGCAGGGATTGCGGTTAGGCGTCTTCCAAGCAAGAAACCATCAATGCAACGACCGGTTTTGTCCCAAAGGGTTTGTGTTCCTTGATCATAAAATTGGTCATTGCCCATTGACATGGGATTGAGTATCAAACTATCAACCTTTCTGCTCCAGACATTGAATGTAGCATTGTCTGATTGAATGGAAACCATGATATGTTCGCCTTGCACTTTGTCAAGAATAACTTTCTTTGCTTTCGTAGAGATCCAATCATATGCTTTGGTTGTTTCTCCAACTCGAATGCCAATCACCCAAGATTTATCTTGCCATGATCCGGTATTTGTTCCCACAAGTTCGCTTTTCAAGAGGCCCTTATCATATCCTTGCAGACCTGCATATTGCTTCTTGAATTCTGGATCGGGAAGCATGACAAGTGATTTTGGATAGCGTCTTTTCCATTCACGAAGTGTTTTTTGAAATACGGGATATTCATTTAGCATTTTTCCTTTGTTAGGTCCGGTGATTGCCTCACCATTTGCTTGCCTCCACCATGATTTGGTTGTGGCATCTTCAAACATCGCATTGAAATGATCCATGCCTACAAGTCGAAATGTTTCATTCGTTCCATCAATCATTGGATCCCAAATTCTCCCTGTTCTGCAAACGGTGCAATAGGTGATCATAACAGGAACGCCACCGATGGAATCTCTGACTTGATGATGATATCCAACAACATTGAGCGGATATGCTTTTGATTCACCATTGATTTCAGTGCCAATGACAATCATGGATGAATCCAATCCGATGTCATTCACAGATACATGCTCTATGGAAGTGGGCTCTAAAAACATTGCATCAGCACTCATCACGCGATCTGACATAAAGATGATGCCGCCAATAATCAAGAATGGAATAACCAATACAACTTTTCTCAGCCATGTGGCATTTTCTATATATAAGAGAACATATCCATAGACGGCAAGACCCAAAAGGGGAATCATCAGATACCAATATGCAGTATGGAGTGCATAAGCAATGTGAATTGTCTCAGCATGCTGACTTCCGGGAAAAGGCATGATGAAATAAATGCTCAAAATGGTAATGATGCTCGCAAGCAATGTGCCGAAAATGATATAGAGTGTTGCCATGATGAAACCCAAAAATAAACCCACTTATGTGTGCGAATATACAAAAACACGCACTTATTCATCACCTCATAATTGCTTAGATCAATGAAGGTGAGCTCCATTGGAGTGACATCAACGCATAAAAAAATCCCCTCACTTTTCAGCAAGGGGATTGTATTAATCTTCGAATCTTCTGTCATCACTTGGACGATCATCTCTTTGTCTTTCCTCGCGTGGAGGACGATCATCGCGATGTCTGTCATCACGGCGTGGACCACGATCTCTGTCATAACCACCACGACCACCACGATCTCTATCATAACCACCGCGTCCACCGCGATCATCACGACGAGGGCGCTCGGGTCTTTGTGGCTCCACATATCCTTCAGGAGGTGTGAGAAGTGCTTTATGACTCAATCTGAATTTTCCATCTGATTGAATCTCGAGAAGTTTGACATCAATTTGCTGTCCGACTTTCAATATATCACTCACATTTTGGAAATACTCATAACTGATTTGTGAAATGTGCAAGAGTCCTTTTGTCTTTGGCATGAACTCAACGATTGCACCAAGCCCTTCGCGAACATCTTTCACGGTTGCGGTATACACTTTACCTACTTCCGGCGGACTTGTCAGTGCCTTGATGCGTGCGATTGTTTGCTGAGCCGCTTCTTGATTTGTTGCGGCAATGATGCATGATCCATCATCTTCGATTGTGATTTCAACGCCAAATTCTCTTTGCATTCCGCGAATTGTATCACCGCCGGGTCCAATCACTGTACCAATCATGTCTTGTGGGATCATGATAGTTGTGAGTCTTGGAGCATACTGTGAAAGATCTGAGCGATGCTCAGGCAATGATTCATTCATGATACCAAGAATATGCAATCGACCATGTCGCGCTTGATCCAATGCTCTGCGCATGAGTTCGGTTGAAAGACCACCAATTTTGATGTCCATCTGACATGCAGTTATACCATCAACAGTACCTGCAACTTTGAAATCCATATCGCCAAGGAAATCTTCATCACCTAAAATATCACTCAAAATCGCTGAATCATCTTCTTCCATGATGAGTCCCATTGCAATTCCTGCAACAGCTTTCTTCACGGGAACACCGGCATCCATCAAAGCCAAACTTCCGGCACAAACAGTTGCCATTGAAGATGAACCATTGGATTCCAAAATATCGGAAACGATGCGCACAACATAAGGGAAGTCTTCATCGCCTGGCATCATAACTTTGAGTGCTCTTTCAGCGAGTTTTCCATGACCTATTTCTCGACGGCTTGTGCCGGTCATACGACCTGCTTCACCGGTTGAGAATGGAGGAAAATTATAATGAAGCATGAAGCGACGATATTCTGTTTCAAACAAACCATCGATCATTTGTTCATCGCTCTTTGTTCCAAGTGTCACGGTCGTTAAACTTTGAGTCTCACCGCGAGTAAACAAAGCTGAACCATGTGTTCTTGGAAGCAATCCTGGCAAGCAGTCGATTGAACGAATGTCTGTAGTTTTTCTTCCATCCAAGCGACGCTTATCTTCGATGATCATGCGACGCATTTCATGTTTTTCAATCTTGGAAATATATCCCTTGACCTTTTTGGTGCGTGCATCAAGAAGTGCTTGATCTTCGAGTGGTTGAGCTTCTTGTAAAGCAGTCAATACTGTATCGCGCAATGATTTTGCAAATTCAATGCGTTCTTCTTTTTTCGAATCTTTGCGAATTTGCTCTTTGATGAGTGGGGAAGCAATTGCTTTCACTGCAAGAAGCAAAGCTTCATCATCTTCAACAATTGCCAATTCTCTTTTTGGCTTTCCGGCAAGTTCACGCAATTGTAATTGCAATGCATTGATTTGCTTAATCGTTGCATGTCCAAATTCCAATGCTGCAATAAAATCATCTTCAGAAATTTCTTTGGAACTTCCTTCCACCATCATGATTGCTTCATCAGTTCCGGCAACGGTGATTTCAATGTCTGATTCAAGTAGTTGTGACATCGTAGGATTGCAAATGAATTCACCATTGACACGACCAACGAGTACTTCTGAGTATGGACCATTGAATGGAATATCTGAAATCACAAGTGCAGCTGATGCACCTACGGCTGCGAGTGTATCGGAATCAATTTCGGATTCAGATGAATAGATAGATGCAACAAGTTGCGTTTCATGTTGCCAACCTTTGGGGAAGAGAGGTCTTGCCGGACGATCGATCAATCGTGCTGACAAAATTTCTTTTTCGCTTGGCTTTCCTTCGCGCTTGAAAAATCCACCGGGTATTTTACCTGCTGCTGCTGCTTTCTCGCGATATTCAACCGTTAAAGGTAAAAAATCGATGTCAGGTCTGGCATCTTGTGATGCGCAAGCGGTGACAAGCACCATGGTGTCACCATAGCGAACCATGACCGCGCCATTGGCAAGTTTTGCAAAACGCCCCGTCTCGAGAGTGTATTCCCGTCCATTAAGTGTGAGGGAAACTGAATGTTGTGCCATAAATCTCCTTGTGATAGCACTTGAAACATTCATGGTCGGACTTGATGTGAAGGCAGAAGTCTGAGCGGAGGATGAAATCTTCAAAGATCCCGTCCTGCACTCAGAGCGGCATGCCTAACAAGCTTAAGTCCCCATGTGTAGAATAAAAATTGATAATGTCAAATAAAACAAAAAAGGGCGCTAAGAGCGCCCTTTCGGTTACTTTCTGATCGACAAGGCGCTGATGATTGCGCGATATCGTGTGATGTCACTACGCATCAGGTAATTCAAAAGCTTCTTTCTTTTGCTAACCATTTGCATGAGACCACGTCGGCTATGATGATCTTTTTTGTGTTGCTCTAGATGCTTTGCCAAAACGGAAATGTTTTCCGTCAATAAAGCAATCTGTACTTCAGGTAGACCTGTGTTTTTCTCACTGCCACCATATTGCTTTGTAATCTCTGCTTTTTTTGCTTGATTCAGCATAAATATTCTGTTGAGATATAATGTGTAAATCTGTGAAGCGCACCCGTAGGGATTCGAACCCCAAACCTTTTGATCCGTAGTCAAATGCTCTATCCAGTTGAGCTACGGGTGCAATGAATTAGGCTTGGGCTGCCTTCATTTTATTGATATGCAAAGCAAGTTTTGACTTCTTGTTTGCAACATTGTTCTTGTGCAATACACCGCGTGAAGCAACTCTGTCCAAAATGCTTGTTGCTTTGACAAACAAAGCTTCTGCCTCTTGAACGGTTTTTGCCAAACGAACGGCTTTGATCGCCTCGCGATATGCCTTGCGATTGGCTCGATTGTAAATTGCGCGCTTCTTGTTTTGACGGGCGCGTTTGATCGCTGACTTATGATGTGCCATACGGTATAAAAGTATTCAGTTAGAGAAATAGAGACACAAATATACGGAGAGTCAAGAAACCATGCAAACAATTTACATATTCCTTGATGGGTTTTTTTATGCAAGCAAGCCAATCATGAGGGTTTGCAAAACAATGACAGGGGACTGTGAAGTTGATTTTAGTGTAATATCAGCATTGCGCAAGAGATAAAAGGCTCTGGCAAGTTTCATTGGAGGGAAATAACGGAGAGCTGATTGATATTCCGGTAAAAAATAGGCATTAATTCCGGTGATTTTGGCGATTTCATAGGGATTTGCGCCTTGTGCTTGGGCATCAGTGAGTTTGAAAAGAGCCGAAAAGTACCGTAATAGCATTGAAATGATCATGATTGCATTACCATCTGAATTCATCATGTGATGGATAATTTCCACGGATTTTGCGGCATCGCCACGGCCAATGGCTTTTTGGAGTTCGAATACATTAAAAACTCTAGATGAACCCACCAATCCAAGAACATCTTCTTCATTGTATTGTTTTCTTTCAGGAGCGAAAAGCATGAGTTTTTCGATTTCATTCGCAATATCACGAAGAGAAAGCCCTGCATTTGTTATGAGATATTCCGCTGCTTCTTGGGTTATGCTCTTTCCGTGTTCGGCAAGCCTTGCATTTGTCCATGATGTAAGTTCTCGCTCTGAAACCTTGGCGCATTCAAAGGCAGGAATGATGTCGATGATGGCACTTAATGTTGTGGGAATAGAAGATGCTATCTTCTTTGCCTTTTCTGATTGCTTTGGATTTTTCCTTGCTGCTTTGAGTCCGGTGAGAGATGAGAATACACCTGTCAAAAGCAAAAAAGTCGTTGGTTGTGGTGATTGCAAATAATTTAGCAGAGGTGAACGGGTTGGAGCTTTTTTTGAAGCTTTACCCGAGAATAATTTATCCGCCTGTTTGACGATGATAATTTTCTTTTCCGAAACAAAAGGAAATGCATCTGCCATGTCAATGATTTGTGCTTCATTCACTGCTTCTGCATCAATTATTTCCATGTCATGATGTGCATTTCCATCAGGCATCAATGCATGAAGCACAGCATGATAGGCTTCTTCGCGCAAAAATTCTTCCTCGCCATAAATCATCAATGCTGGGGGCAAGTTTTTTGTGTCGGAAAGAATTTTTTTGAGCGAATCTATGAGCATAATTAGCGTTGAATTGCTTTTGGATCGAATGCATCGCGGAGTCCATCACCCAGCAGATTAAATCCATAGACGGCAGCTGCTATTGCAATGCTTGGATAAACGGTTAACCCCCAATATTTTCCGGCAAAGATATAACCATAATGATCGGAAATGAAAATACCCCATGATGGCTCGGGTCTTTGAATGCCTAAACCAAGAAAACTTAGGCCCGCTTCCGCGATGATGGATGATGCAATGCCTGCTGTTGACAATACGATGATTGGTCCGATTGCATTGGGAAGAATATGTCGGAAAATGGTGCGGATAGATCCATAACCCAAAGCGCGAGTTGCTTCCACATATTCCATTTCTCTGAGTGAAAAGAATTGACCCCGCACGATTCTTGCTATCTCAACCCAACTTGAAATTCCAATTGCGATGAATGTTTGCCAGAAGGGATTTAATGTCAATCCCATGATATTATTCGTGAATTTGAGTAGTGAACTGAGAAGTATTGCCAAGAGAATTGTTGGATATGACCAAATTACATTCGTGAACCACATGATCACATTATCAACCCAACCTCTGAAAAATCCGGCCAATGCGCCAAGCACGATGCCGATTGCAAGTGCAATCAATTGTGAAACCACACCAACGAGCAATGAAATTCTTGCTCCAAACACAAGTCTGGAAAGAACATCCCTTCCAAGTCTATCCGTGCCTAAATAATAGGTTGGATTTCCATGCCATTCCGATTCACTGTTGCCAGCCATTGTTGAAAGCGCAAGCGACATTTCTTGTCCGCTCTCATCGCGATACATGACTGAATCTTTTACGATGCGATGAGAAATGATGGGTATGACATTTGGTTCTTCGGGATTGGATGGATTTTGTACATATAACACATTCCCGACAAAACCGGATGGTTTTTCGGCATATTCCAATACAGCCAAAGTAGGAGAAAATGGACTGATGATGTCGGCAAGAGCTGCAATCAAAACAAGCACTCCAATGATGATCATGCCTGTTATCCCGGCAGGGTGCTTCTTGAGTTTTTTCCAGGCAAGTGCTCCCAGACTTTCTGCTCTTTTGCTATGTGTATGTTGTATAGACATGGAATTCATTCTCAATGTAATTTTACTTTTGGATCAAGGAATGCATAAAGGATGTCAACGATTGCATTGACAACAACAAATATGATTGCCGTCAGCAAAACCGTTCCTTGAATGATGGGATAATCCAACTTTTCTATGGCGCTGATTGCGAGCGTTCCAATACCTGGCCAATTGAAGATATATTCTACGAAGAATGTCCCTGCAAGCAATCCGGAAAACCAAGCACTAACGGTTGTAACAACAGGATTGAGCGCATTTCTGAGTGCATGTTTTAGAATGACCGCTTTTTCTTGTAAACCTTTTGCTCGAGCAGTGCGAACATAATCTTGATTCAAGACATCAAGCATGGAACTTCTTGTTACGCGTGCTATGATCGACAAAGGTCGAAATGCCAAAGTAAGCATGGGAAGAAAAAGATGGCTGATACCTTTGTCGATGTAACCGGAAGAAGGAAAAATTTTCCATACTTCTGCAAAGAGCAATAGAAGGAGAAGTCCGAAGACAAAACTGGGCAATGAAATGCCAAGCAAGGCAAATCCCATGGTCGATGCATCTATCCATGTATTGGATTTGATGGCGGCGATGATGCCCAAACCAATACCAATCAATGTTGAAAAAAACATTGCCGTGATTGCAAGTAATGCCGTTGCCGGAAATTTATCAACGATGGTATCCAATACGCCACGATTAGTGGAATAGGAAACTCCCAAATCACCTTGAACAAGTCTGATGACATATTTTGAGTATTGCTCATACATTGGTTTATCCAAACCAAGTTGCACACGCAATGCCTTGATGGATTGTTCATCTGCTCTTTGACCAAGCATCAAGCGAGCCGGATCACCTGGCAATACAAAATTTATGAGGAATGCTGTTGTGACAACACCAAAAAGCACGGCGAGAGCATAACCTGTTTTTCGAAGGATATATCCAATCATGAAAGAATCACTTCTTTGTGAGTAATACTGCCTATTTCATTTACGGCAATTTACAATAATTAAAGTCCTGATAAACCCTGTTCATCAAGCGTTTCCTGAGAAATGCGAATTGGCTCAGGAAGATTCAATCCAATGCACCGCTTGGCAATGGAAGAAAAGGATTGAGCTGTATCTGTCGTAAAGAGCCGAACAGAAGGAATTCCATCCATGATTGACTGCCTTTTGATATTCAGTATCGTGGATAATTCATTTGTGGCGGATTCTCCGCAATCCACAAGAGAAATACCAGGCAATGTGCGGAGGATGAGGTCTTTCAAGAGCGGATAATGCGTACATCCCAAAACCAAGGTGTCAATTTTTTTATCGAGAAATTCTTGGAGGTATTCTTGAGCGATTAATTCCGAAGCCGGATGCTCCCCAAAGTCCTCTTCTGCGAGGGGAACGAATAATGGACATGCCTTCGAAAATACTTCGACATCTTTCTTCATGGAAGCTGCATATTCACCAATTGCAATTTCATAGGCATGTGATCCAATGGTTGCTCTTGTTCCGATGATGCCAATCTTGCCATTTTGTGAATCATTCACAGCGGTTGCTGCGGCTGGGTGAATCATGCCAATGACTGGGACGGGACTGAGTTCGCGAGCTAAATCCAATGCGAGTGCTGATGCTGTATTGCATGCAATGACGATTGCTTTAACATCGAATCCAAGGAGAAAATTGACGCATTGACGGGTATAATGTCTAATGGTTTCCGGAGATTTATTCCCATAAGGGACGCGCGCTGTATCACCCAAATACACGAATTCTTCTTTCGACATCGTATGCATGAGATGGCGAAGAACGGTTAGCCCTCCAACACCGGAGTCAAATACACCTATTGGTTGACTTTGAGATGTATGAGTGAATTCAGACATGACAAGCCCGATTATCTTGCTTGAGAGAGAGAGTCGAGTTTCTTTTCAAAACGCTTCATCGATTCTTCAAGATCAATATTGAGTTTTTGGAATTGCTCCTGCAATGCTTTGTCATTTTCTTTGGATTGAACTTCCAATTGTGAAGACAAATCATCCAAATTGCTTTCAATCGAATTGATGTCTTGTTTTAATGATTGCAATTGCTTCTTGAAACCAGTGAGAATTTGTTTTGTCTGCTGCTCATATTGCCCTTTGAATGTCAGCGTATTTTTCTTGAAGCGCTCAGTGAGCTGCTGCATTTGCTCTTTCATGATGGCCAATACTTGCCTTGCTGCTTGTAAATCTTGTTTGGATTTGTCTTGTTTTGCTATGATGCTCAAAGGAAGCATCAATGAAATACAGATAAAGAGTGAAAGAAGTCTCATCCCATCTCCTCTTCTTCTGCGGTAAAGAGTGATATGACTTCTTGAGTTGTTTGTGCAGCTGAAATGCTGTCACGAAAACTGTCTTTGTTCATGAGGCGAGAAATTCTTGAAAGTAATCGTAGATGTGTACCTACAGTGTTTTCTCTTCCGATGAGCATGAAAATGATTGTGACAGGTTGTTGATCAAGAGCTTGAAAATCAAGTGGTTCTTTCAATGTCATGAAAGCCCCAACGGTTTCTGTGATGTGATTTGTTTTGCCATGCGGTAAGGCAAAACCTTTGCCAATCCCTGTGGACATTATTTTCTCACGATCAAAGACTGCTTTTCTGGCTTCTTCGGGTTTGGTTATATGCCCGCCTGACACCAATGCATCAATCATTGCATCAAGTGCATCTTCTTTTTTGGTAAATGTCGTATTCAGCAAAATAGCCGAAGGCTGAAGAATGTCGGTTATCTTCATACTGAAACAATGATAATTGGTGAACCAAAACCTACTTTGAGCCAAAGTAGCAGGAAACGAAGTGCAAATTTATGGAATTACGCTCAATGAACGATAAGAATAGGGTGGAAAACTGTTGAAAAGCCGGCTTTGATCTTGAGTGCAAAGATGCCGCTCGTGATATTTCGAGGAAGTGGGAGTGAAAATGCCTGCATTCCGGTTCTTATGTCAGCATTGATCGGGTCACCAATAATCCTCCCATTTGCATCAATGAATTCAATGATGGCTGAGACTTGCTTTGTGGAATGAAATGAGCAATAGGCGATGTCTGTTGCTGGTTGAGGAAGAATCCTCAGGGATGAAATTACTTCATCATCTGGAATATTGCCTGATATATTGTCTGGTATCAAAGCTATGAGTCGAACGCCATGTGATGGAACGGTGAATTGCAATTGTTGTCCAAGATATCCCAGTTCTTTATGAGTCCACAAATCTTTGATGCGATATGACATATGTTGGTTGATGCCAAGTTGATCTTTTGTGATACTTATTGTTTGCTCTCCTACATCATCGCGATTGAAAAAGCCGATTGCAAATCCACCATTCGACAATGGCTTTGACCAAATTTCCTGCCAAATGTTTTTGTAAATGCGCCTACCTTGTATGCCGAGTGGATCTTGATACATTGCGAGTATTTCGTGATTCTTTACTAATTGTAATGTGAAAGCATCCAGAGAATCCATATGCATGCTCAGGATAAGCGGTGAATTCAATAAAGCCCATAAAGACATTTGGGTATGTTGTTCATGAGGAGTCAATTGCGTTTTTTGTTTGAATCTTCCAGGTTGAGAATAGCCAAAACGCAGATGATCCATGTCATTCCAACCATTGTGTCCTGCATATTGCTCAAGCCCGGCTTGTCGGAATCCAACGATATTTGACATGCTCCACCAATTATCTTGAATGTCAGTGGTAGTTCTCCAAGAATGTCCTCCTGCTTTTCTGCCCCATTTCCAAACCTCATTATTGCCATATTGACATATCATATAGAAGATGTCTCGATTGCATTTCTGTAATTCTTTACCCATCAGAGCATAAGGTGCAATTGCCAATTCGGTTGGATCCGCTCCCGGTATTTTCATGAGCGAATCGTAAACAGTCTGATATCCGCACCAATCATGTTTGAAAAGATCTGCTTTTATTGAACAGAAATATGCTGCATCAATGTCTTCATGATTCAGTGAACCCGGTAATTTGACGCATGTATGTGATCCCGGTGAAGAATAGATGCCGACTTTGAATCCCATTGTATGAAGTGAGTCAATCATTCCGGGCAGATTTGGAAATGTGGGTGCCGGTGTGAGTCCATTCTTGGATTTGACATGATTTGTATCTTGCCAGCCATCATCAATCAATACATATTCAAATCCATAATCTTGCAATCCACTATTTCTTAGAGCGAGTGCTGCATTATATATGTCTTGCTCAGTGACATATTCCCAATGTGCATACCAACTAGACCAGCCAATTGGTGGGGAAAAGGATATGGTATCACCAATGCGAAAAATGAAATGTAGATTATGAGAACCAAGAGCATTTTGGGCAGTGATTGTAATCGGATATGTCCCACTTTTTGGAATGCTGCCCTTTATGATTCTTCGCTCCGGATCAAATGTCAATCCTTGTGGGAGAGTATTGATGGCAATGTTCAAAGGCTCCAATCCTGAAACCGGAACATAATGCAAAATCTCACTGCCGGGTCTTGCTCCATACATTGATTTCCCATGTATCATTGGAAGCAGAGTTTCATCAGGTGTGAGAAAATATTCTTTTTCAATAGGGCGTGAAAAGGGTTTGGGAATAAAACCTTTTTCGACAATGAATATTGCATTCACCCAATTTGCATGATCCGAGAAAATATTGTCATTTCCATCAAAGACAAGCAATTCGCATGTATTTCTCTTTGTGAGGTCAACAGAAAAAGATCGAGCTTTCATTGTCCTATTCATGATGCCTGAACGCCATAAGACATCTCCATCAGAAACAATCAGGAATTCGGCTGATCCCATTTCGGGAAATATTCCTTCATCAACTCCAACTTCGCCTGAAAAACTCAATGCTTGTTTATCGAGCATAAGCGTGAACTTGCTTCCTGCATGAGTGCCAACACCATTTTGATATTGTATGCCTGCAATGCGCAATGGATTTCCCATAACGGAACGATTGGCTAGTGCATTGCCATAATCCTGTTTGATGGCAGAAAGCTCCAGACTCGACAATTGCACGGTATCTGTGTTTGCCAGGATTGTATTGCAAGAAATGAGTATGATGCAAGCAAGTAGTATCATGATTCTTCAGACCAATACATGATATGTTCTTTGTATAACTCTGCCACTTGGTTCGCATGTTCTTCAGTTTCAGCTTCAACAGCGACTACGAAGGCGGGACGTTCTTTGTCAGGCAATAATACAATGGTTGCTCCATTATCATTCACCGTAATTCCATCGATCAAAACTCTTGATAATTGTTCTGTGAATTCCATTGCTTTTCTCATGACGATGCCTTTTTTCTCCCATGTACAAGGTATGGAATGATGAACTCTGGGTCGATACGGTAATGAATGATGTAAATCCATGAAAGTATGCGATGTGAGTGCCAGCATTTCCAAACATTTTGCAAGAGAAAACATTCCATCTGATGCAAAAAGATAATCCGTGAAAATGAATCTTCCTCTTGTATCACCTGAAAAGAGTATGCGAGAATCTTTTGT
Organism: Candidatus Kapaibacteriota bacterium; assembly: GCA_049426725.1. Taxonomy (GTDB): domain Bacteria; phylum Bacteroidota; class Ignavibacteria; order Kapaibacteriales; family UBA961; genus UBA961. Next base: position 12,911 of record JBMSYN010000005.1, on the reverse strand, counting down.
TGCATCCATCATTGCTGAATGACTGTTTTTGATGCGAATGACTTCAACATCATATTCAGCGGCTATGTCTTCAATGACTGTGCTTGCAAGAACCGGAACAGCGATGGCATATGGTTCGCGATGTCTATGCGCATCGAGAAAAAGTTTTGTCAGAATGGTAAGCAATCTATTGGGTTGTTGCCAATCGCCTTGTGCATCCACGACGGCAATTTTCTCAGCTGAAGCATCAATCTTGAATCCAAAATCATAACCCAAAGATCGAATAATCTCACTCGTTTCTTCTGCTTCTGTATCTGTTCTTTCATCGGAGAATCCTTCCAATGTATCAACATAACTATTCACGGAAACTACATGCACACCTAATGAACCAAGTAGTACCGGGAACGTGGTGGAAGCAAGACCATTCGAATAATCAATCAATAATCTATAATTTGATTCAAGAATAGCATCAACATTCAATGCAGATGAAAAACGCATCGCATAGGTTTCATTGCTTCGTTCAGGGAACATGATGCTTCCTACCTCATTATACGGAGCACGCTTGATGTCCTCACCAAAAAAGAAGCGTTCTATCGTTTTTGAAGTGGCATGAGGTATATCTCTTCCATCATGATTGAAAAGTATGATATCAATGCTATCGGGTTTTCGAATAGATCTTCTCACATGAAATCCCGCATGAGATGAACCTGCACGCAGATCTTGTCTTGCCTGCGGAATTGGTGTGACTTGCAAATCTCTCACCGTAATCCCGGTGCTCATCAGTCCGGAAATCAATGCTCTGTGAATCATTCTGGAAGCGGCATCAGCATCTCTACTAGCCACTACATTTGCATGCATACCGAGAGCATTACCAATGCAAGCACCAAGTTTGGCAGCAAACTCAGGATTGATATCGATATTCGCCAGACCGGATATGCGTGAATCCGTGATGAGTTCTCGAAGCCATAATTCTTCCTGCACTAGAGAGCGCGTGACGATTGCACCTGATTCGATGACTTTTTTTGGCCATAATTTGATATTGGACAAGACATGTGCGCCGGCGCCAACATGACATAATTCAGCGATATACACTTGCTCATTGATTGTCACACCGGGATCTATGTGTACATCATTGCAGATGACATCATCACTAGCCATGACTCTATCAGAAATATGAACCCCATCCCAAATAATACAATTGCTCAGTTGAACTCCTGAACCGATATAGACATCATTTCCAATGATGCATTGATGAATGGTGGTATTATTTCCAATGTGTACATCATTGCCAATAACAGAATATCCTGAGAAACTAACTGTTGAGGGAATTATGACATTATCACCCACAAGCGCATGATTCTGAATCATGCCTTTCATTGACACATCTACTTGTTTTAGTAATACATCGTGGCAAGCCGTTTGATATTCATGTAAGTTTCCTATGTCTTTCCAATATCCATCTGTGATGCAACCAAACAATTCCATACCTGATCTAAGCATGTGAGGAAAGACATCCTTTCCAAAGTCATATTCTCTTTCCGGTGGTATCATATTGATGATCTCTGGCTCGAGAATATACATGCCTGTATTGATTGTATCGGTGAATACTTCGCCCCATGATGGTTTTTCCAAAAATCTCGAGATGCGACCTTGTGAATCTGTCATCACAATTCCATAATGCAATGGATCATGTACGCGCGACAATAAAATAGTTGCTTGTGCATGTTGCTCTTCATGAAAAGTTATTGCTTGTGTAAGATCAATATCCGTCAATACATCACCACTCATGACCAAAAATGGTTCAGAACAACTTTTCATTGCATTTCGTACGCTACCAGCTGTTCCATAATCAGCATCGGCTTGTACATAATTCATCGACACACCAAATCCGGAACCATCTCCAAAATGTTGTTTTATTCGTTCGGGCTGATAATACAATAATGCTGTGATATCTGTAATATCATGCTTCTTCAAAAGATTCACGATATGTTCCATGATTGGAATATTTGCAATTGGCACCATTGGTTTCGGGATGCTCATCGTCAATGGACGCAACCTTGTTCCAAATCCGCCTGCCATGATCACTGCTTTTTTCATCATACTTTGAGATATTTAGGGGTTTTATGACTTTTGAATGGCAAATTAGAGATTATTTCCTGTGCCTACAATGATTTGATTCAAGCGGGATGTTATTCCGGGGCTAGTTTCGTAATTTGCATCAATTCTATTTGTATAATGTTCTGTAAGAGCCATGTTCTCTAAAATTTTGATAGCAAATCGCGGTGAGATTGCACTGCGTGTCATTGATACTTGTAAGAAAATGGGAATTTCAACCGTGGCAGTCTATTCATTGCCTGATGCAAATGCAATGCATGTGCAAAAAGCAGATGAATCAGTAAATATTGGGGGTGCCACTCCGAGAGAAAGTTACCTCATCATTGAAAAGATTATTGATGCAGCCATAAAGACAGGTGCAGAAGCGATTCATCCGGGATATGGATTTTTATCAGAGAATGCGCAATTCGCACAGGCGGTTTTGGATGCCGGACTTGTTTTTATTGGTCCCTCTCCAAAAGCAATTCATGCACTTGGCGACAAAACTGAGGCGAGAGCATTGGCAATTTCAGCGGAAGTTCCAATTTCTCCCGGTTCAGACGGCGCAATTTCTGATCCTGATGAAATTGCGCGAATAGCTGAGAAGATTGGCTATCCTGTACTACTGAAAGCAGCTGCAGGTGGTGGCGGAAAAGGCATGAGATTGATAGAAGATGTATCCGGTTTGCTTGCAGGTCTAAAAGCCGCTCAAGGTGAAGCTCTTGCTTCCTTTGGTGATGATCGCGTATTCATTGAAAAATTTATTGTGTCGCCAAGGCATATCGAAATACAAATCCTTGCAGATCAATTTGGTTCGATATTATACTTTCCTGAAAGGGAATGTTCAGTTCAAAGACGACATCAAAAAGTTGTGGAGGAATCACCTTCCACTGCAGTGACGCCCGCCATCAGAAAAGCGATGGGGGAGGCAGCCGCACGATTAGTGGCAAAGTCTGAATATACAAATGCCGGTACATTGGAGTTTCTTCTTGATGCCTCGGGAAATTTTTATTTCATGGAAGTCAATACACGATTGCAAGTAGAACATCCAGTGACAGAAATGGTTACCGGTATTGACTTGGTGGAACAACAAATTCGCATTGCTTTTGGTGAGCATTTGTCAATCAAGCAAGAAGATCTCACGCCTAAAGGACATGCAATTGAATGTAGAATATGTGCTGAAGATGTCTATAATGATTTTTTGCCGGAAACAGGCATAGCACATTATGTTGGATTGCCGGAAGGTGATGGTGTAAGAAATGATACAGCACTCTTTCCTGGATTCGAGGTTTCGGTAAATTATGATTCAATGATTGCCAAATTGATATGTCATGGCAAAGACAGAAATGAAGCAATCGAAAAAACACTGAATTCATTGAAATCCTATCATATTGCCGGACTTCGCACAACAATTCCATTTTGTCAATTCACCGTGAACTCGGAGGCATTTCGATCGGGTGAATATTCTACTGCATTTGTGTCAAGATATTGGAAAGGGGAGATTCCGGAAGAATTGCATTCATTCTTGCTTGCTTCTGCAGTTTTTGCAAAACATCATCATGATGAAAGAAGAAAGCCAATCTATTGACCATTCTTTTCAAGCTGATGATCTACTGAATGTAGTGTTGTGATGCTGAATAATGAATTGAATGCTTTGATGATTTCATCAGCTGGGATTGCATTGACTGTAGGACCTTTTGTGATGATATATTCATGTGGTGATTGATATGGGGTCCAGAGTTTTGTGCCGGAATTGTCTTGTACAAAAAATGCAAGACATGGAATCTTAAATGCTGAAATCAAATGTAGCACTGATGTATCAGGGGAAATGAGCATAGATGATCCCGCCAATAATCCCGCAAATTGTTGATATGAATTCACAAATGGCGCAAGAAATATTCCTGTTGTTTCTGCAATGTTTCGAAGTTTTATCTCATGTTTTTTTTCACCACAAATCATGAGTTGCGCATCATGATTGGATAATGTCTGCTTGATTGTTTGTATCCATGGTATTGCAGAGCTCGGCTCTAAAATTCTATCTTGTAGAGCCCCTGCAATATTGATCATAATGAGAGATCTTGAAAGGTCAATGCCCGCATTTTTCAGTGCAAGACGCGAAGATTTCCGAATCTGCTCATCAATATGATAGGGAATTGAAAGAGAAACATGTTCGGGGTTGATTCCCAATCCAAGTAGTACCTGCGCAGCTCGCTCAACAATGTGAATTGTAGCTCTGTCTTTTGCAACAACGCAATGTGTATAGACATGCGCATTCGATTTAACAATTCCAATTCTATGTTTTGCTCCGCTTAATTTCATCAAATAGCCACTCGTTGTTGATGGATTGTCAAGCGGATCAATTGCTATATCATATTTATATGATGGCAATGTGCTAATCAAGGTAAAAATGCTCTTTAGAGTTTTGTCATAAAGCAAGACATTATCAGCATAGAGCAATAATTGATCTTTTAATGGAAGATTTACTTTCCCCGCAAGTATGTCTATTCTTGCATGTGGATATGCATCACGAATCGCCTTGATTGTTGGCAATGTAATGAGCATATCACCCAATTTGTCCGGACGAATGATGAGTATGCGTGGATTGGGATTTAGCGGTATTGACTGCTCCGTTGATTCAATCAATATGCCTTTGAATTTACGATTTGGCTGAATCAGCAAGCGGCGAATGGATCTTTCCAGAGGTTTCAGAAATGATATACCCATTGCAATATCACCTACCGCCTGAAACGGAAATTCGAATATCCAGCCCAAATTGATAGCGACTGAACCCGGGAGCTGCTGCACCTTCATTGATCGTTGTTTCATATCGCATGAACATTCGAGCCGTTACTCTTTGAGAAATACCATATCTCGCTGATGGTTCGATGATGATTTGCGTGCTACCATCCAAACGTTGACCTTCCTGATCTGAAAGTTTTAACAAATCATAGGTATTTCTGAGTGTTCGTTTGAACGTTGTCAGCATTGCAAATTCAAGTTCATTGTCAAAAGTCAAACCAAAGAGTGATGTTTTGAAACCTCTTCGATTATAATTTGCTTGGAATGTCAAATCCGTTACGGATTCACTTTGAATGATTGATGATGTTGGCTGCAAGATATAATTCGACTTTGTATTGAATCTCAGTGAGCTTGTAAGCAATCCTTTGAGTTTTGATTCATCGAATGTCAATTGCATGCCAAGCAAAGGTTCAAATCCGGATTGAATCTGCTGTGATCCTGGAACAATGCCATTGTCGGTTCTTGTCGTGCTTTCTTGATATGTGGATTTATATGCATGCTCCAAGGTCACACGCTTTGCCAAGCCGGCAAAGATTGGCAGCTTTTCAACACCATCCCATCTGAATGTCCAATTCATTGCAGGAAGTACTTTCTGAATGGCATCAGGTAGGAAAGAAAAGATTCGTGTTTCCAATCCTTTTTCAAATGATTCTGATACAGCATCCCGAAGAGCTTGATTCTGGCGCAGCGTATCATTGGGAATTTGTGCCACGATTACTTGCTTGCGTTCATTAAATAGGTCAATCACTCGTTCAATTGAATTATTGAGCGGAGCAAACATCAAAAACTTTGGAAGAGAAAGATATGAACGATTATAATTCGAAGTGACCACCACATTCGTGAATCTGGAATTGCCTTCATTGTCTGTTGAGTCCAATTGATTCCTATTGAATCCAAATGCGGATTTCCAATTCAAGTCAAGTGTGGCACCCGGCCATAGCGGACGATTTGTACGGAATTCCAATTCTGATTTCTGGAAGAAATTATCCGGAAGAATGGCATTTCTTGGCCTTTTCCCATCAAATGTTTCCACGCTGAAAAATGGGAAACCACTCTTTGGAATCAATCGGAATCCGCCATGTGGTTGTGGAACCAATCCCAATTGATATGCAGCACTCGGACCAAACTCATTGTTTTCTTGAAGTCCAACTGCGCTACGCCAGAAATTCGTCATCCCCGTTTCACCAAGGACACCTTGATTGATTGCTGAATTTTCTTGTCTGAAATTCATCGTCAATGTTTCATAGTCAAAGAAGATGGTTTTGAACACTCTTCCGATTGTTCCCAAAATAGTAGAGGAAGAGTCCGACCCTTTGGCGGCAGTGATGCCCCACCATTTATCCGTCATCGCTTTCAAACGGAGATTCGAAGTCAAACGAATCATGTTTTGGAATGAAGCCTGCTTCACAGCATTTGTTACGGTTGTATCTTGCTGAAGAGGATTTCTCCACGTATATGTGGTGGAGAATGATCCGGTATTGTCAAAGTAATTGTGTAAACCGCCGATATCTGGGAAGCGTGGTCGGAAATTCAATGTAACCACTTGACTATGATTTGTATTCACCCCAAAATTGATGAACGTTGGTCCATTGCCAATGACTCTGCGTAATAATTCGCTTCCTTCTCTTTGTCTGCCATTTTCATCCAATTCCAAATCCATGAGAGTTGAACCTGTATTGAATGAATAATCAAGAATCGGACTGAGCAAACCATTTTCGGAGAATCTCCATGAGAATTGTGCTTGACGTGTTGCGGCAAAATCTCGAATGACCGGACTTGGGAACGTTAGAAATCTTGATTTCTCTGTTGCTCTGGATCGTTGAAATTGTACAGATGTGGAGAAAGAAGATGGAAGGAAGAAGATTTTCCAATCTTTATATGCTCCAAGAATCGGAAGATCGCCAATCCATGAAAGGGGTTTTACTGATACCGTTGCAGGTAATTGAACATTATAATCTGTTTTGAGTCTCCAATTCCAACGGAATCGTTCCTCTGCTACAGGCGAACGCTCAAATGTTTGCGAAAAATCATAACTCACATTGATTTTATTGATGGTTTCTTTGATGAGCCAATGATTGATTGGAATGCCGAAACGGAATCCGGTGATCGCCCAACTATCTTGAACGCGCAATGTTTGCGAACGTCTGCGTACTGAATCACTTACTCGATTTGCTTCATTGACATTTCCTTTGCTTCTTGTCAATTCAGCATTATATGCGGCTTGCGCAGCTTGTTCAATACCTACATCTGATTGTGCTGCAAAAATTGGTGTCTCAGCAACTTCACCATGAGTATAAGAAATGGGAATGCGCATTTCATTGAGTTCTTTTGGCAAGAGTTTTTCGAGCGTCCCTTGCATTTGAACATTCCAATTCAATGTTTGATTTCGATTGCCGAAACGTTCTTCCAATCTGTGGAAGTTCGGATTTGTTTGATTATATGTTGCATTGATGGTGCCCAAATCTGCTAGCTTTAATTCTGCTGAACCAATACCTGCCCAATCAACAGAGCTTTCTGGTTCGGTCAATCTGAGTTCATTCACCCACATTGTTGTTGATAAATCTTCGGGGAATGATCCTGATGTAGGATTTGCAATTCCAAAGCCAATGAATTGAATTCTCGTGAGAATGGGATTCCCTTTTATGACATATTGCGTTTCAACGGGAATAGAAAAACCGGGATCGAATTGTTGCGCAGTATCGATGAATCGAGATGTCATGTCTTCTGGTATGCGCAATGTTGCCGCTTGCTGAGAGCGCTTTTCTTTGAGCGCAGTCAATTTTGCAACTTCGATTTCTATGTCTCTCCAGCCTTGAATGATTGGGCGACGCACTTCATAATAATTCGCTGAATCAAGTCCAAAACGAATAAATGCTTGCGCTTTCGATGCTGCTCCATAGGGAATGAGAGCAGGCATTGATCCATCACCATGCAAGAAGAATTTCAAGTTCTTATAATAGAATACATCAAGATTGCGCATCAAACGAACTGCCATGCGTTCTTGTCCTGAAGGAAGATTCTTCACGCTGATAGACAAAGATTGCTCATTCAAACGCACATCCTGTAATGGATCGGGATTATTGATTTGTCTTGGTCTTTGCACACCGGGTGGAAGGGTGTACAAATCGGGAAGACGACTATTTTCTTCAACATTCACGAATTGAACACTGAGAACGCTATCTTCTGGAGTGACATTCGGTTGCAATCCACTATTGCGAATCCATTGTCCACCGGTGAATTTCCATTCAGCGATATTGACAGTGATTGGTTGCCCTTTAAACCATACTCTGATATACTGAAGATTGGAATATGTTGGATTGCCAACAATCTTGGTTGGTCTACGAAGTGGTATACGATAAAAATACCATTGATCATATCTATTTGCTTTTGCTGCTCCGGTACCAATGATTTGTGGATTTCTTTTTGGATCCGGATCAATATTGACTTTATATGAAAAATAACTATTGTCCAGCATGATAGTCTGGCCATTATTATTATTCAAAATTTCTCTATCCGGAAATTGCCCTGATTCAGACTGTTGAGCATTGTTTTCGTAATTATTGTAAAATCTAAAATTATCACTTGTTTGTACATCTCTGGCAGCATTGAAATCAAAGAAATAATTGTCTCGTGCAGGATCAGTCTCTTGATTGAGAGGGAATGGATATGCTTCGCCTGCCACAGTTGAACTTTTTTCTTGTTCATCATTCAATGCATCGATACCTACATCTTCTCCGATGTCGATGATATTATTTGGAATCGGACTTTCTTTGGTGATACCGTCTTCTGTATTCAAGCGAATATTTGGGATGATATCCTCAGAGATTTGTCCAATATCCACCCACATTTCTGTTGAATCCGGTTTTGTATCCGGACCAAACTGAACAACGAGATCCAAGAAGTCAATGTTCTCTGTTTCAAAATTTGTATTGAATGTTGAAAAGAGTCTTTGAATTCCACCCCAAACTCTAGGTTGAATATTTTGCAATATTGGGGCATGAATACTTTGATCATAGGTTGGATTTATTTTGTCAACAAATTGAGCATTGCGATTGTAAATACCACGTTCAGTACTTTCAAATCGAATTTTCAAATCATTCAGCGTATTCAATCTGCCGCGAGTGTCACGATTGGGATAGATATCCAGTAATGGTGTATCACCAATAAACTTTTGATACCAGAATGTCTTGCCACGATAAAAATTCCCCTCTTTTGAAATCGGATCATCCCAAAGTCTTGGATCCTCGGGTACTGCGCAATGTGACCATTGTTGTGGTGTCAATCCAAGGGAAATACTTCTTTGAGCACCTTCGAAATCATCCACATATGCAACTGCGGCTCCATTGTCTGAGGGTATGTCTGAAATGCGTTTATTTGGCGTCGGGAGCATGGCTGCTATTTCACCACGCAAAGTAAGTGAAGATGGTGCCTTTGTATCATAAAAAGGCATCGCATCGAGTGCTTTGGTGAGAAAGGGAAGATTTAAATTGAGATTTCCGTCAAAACCAATCATGGTATTGGAAACAGGTTCTTCATTTACTCGAACGCGATCGAAAAGCATTGCCTGATCAAACATCATGAATGTCATGCCGACATTTGCCGAGCCATTTCTTCTTTTGAATGCTTGCATGTCTGCTCTTAAACCAACCAATGTTCTCGTTGCCAAATTGAAGAGGTCATTTTGTTCATATTCAATGCTGAGATTTGCATTGGGTAATGATGCGCGTGGATTTGTGAGCGTGACTTGTCCGGTGAAATATTCGACATAATAATCAACATTTTCACGCAGTGGCGCGCCATCGAGATTTACACGAACACTCCCCGGTGACAAATTAAATGCACCGAGTGAAATTTTCCCACCACCGGTATTCATCATTCCTGTTGCTTCACCTGTGATGATAAAGCGATCGCGATCGGTAGTGCGGCGAGCAATTTCCACGATTTCAGTATAGACTTGTGTATAGCGATATCTATTTGCAGCTTGTGGACTACCAACTTTGCCAAAGTATTTCACCAAGCCGGAATCAAAGGGCTCTCTTTCTGGGAAAATGATTTCACCGCGAACAGGATTGAAAAATGGTGAACCCTGTTGTTGATATTGCGCCGGCAATTGTGATTGCGGTGTTGTGCCTTGTCCACCAATGCCAACATTACCGCCTTGTTGCATTTGATTTTGTTGATTTTGCTGCTGAGGACTTCCCAAGTCGAATAAACCATCAGGTCTGGCTGTACCGTCTGAATTATTCACGCGGTCAACACCAAGGATTGTAACAACTTTATCACTTGATCCTTCAAGAACATCGGAGGAGTCATTATTTGCTCTGAGATACCATACATTCAATCTCAAATCAGCCAAGTTCACATTGCTCTGACCGATATTGTAGATATTCCGCATTTGCCTTTTCCAAAGCATCGGAAATCCCGGTTGCATATTTGGTCGATAGATGAGCTTGAGAATTAATGTATCGCCTGTTTGCACAGTATTGGAAATCGTTCCAAAATCCAAATCATCACCCGGTTCACTTGTCTCGCCTTCAATCCGATATGCTACTGCATAGCTGCGATCAGATTTGAGTGATGTGATGGTGAGTCTTCCGAGATTTTCATCGAATTGATATGCCCTTTGATCAAGTTTCAGAAACTTACCGCGCTCAGTAAATCCTGCTACGGGTGGAATGGAAACATATTTGAATTTGTCATAGTATTGCGGATTTGCACCAACTCTGTTGATTGCAGACAAAGTATCTATTGCGACACCTTCGGCCGCTTGCGCCGCCAATTGCACATCAACGGTGGATTCATACACTTCCAATAATTTGATGCGATTTCTTCGTGATTGCGGTGTATTCGGAAGAAGTGGAATTTGCGCTTTATAGTATGTATCCCAAATAGAGAAGTATGCGGTATCCAAAAAGAAATTCTTTTTGTCATAATCATATGCATTCATTCTAAATGGCTGACGCATCGTTCCGCCACCGGAAACATTCACTCTTCTGGATTCGCCTCGTCTTTGAGAAGCGATGGTTTTTAGATATAATGGACCAAATTGAAAATCAGTGCGAATGCCGAATAGTGCCTGACTTCCACTGATGAGTGTTGAAGGAGTCGGGAATTGAACATTTCCTACTTCCACTCTTTTGAAGATATCATCTTCTTCGCCTGAAAAACCAATATTGAATCGATTATTCAAATCGAATTGTTGTCTTGTATTCCAATCAACTCCCAAACGAAGTTTATCGCCGATTCTTCCGGTTACATTCAAATTGATGTCTTGTGTGAAGAATGGACCTGACTGCGTTTGACCAAAAGGTGATGCTGTTCCCAAGTTCTGAGAATCCCATTGCCATCCTGCTCGAACATTCACATCTCCGGCAACGTTGATGCTGATTTCGGGTTTCCCGAAGATATTCAATAATGGATTGGGAGGAATTGGGATGGATAAACCTGTTGCTTGACTAAGCACATTTGCCAAATCTGATCCAGACATTGCTTTTTTGAGATCATAATGTCTCACCAAGGAATCCCATAATCTTCCTCTTTCTCTTTCTCGTCTCAATAGCAAATACTCATCCATGGGAATGATATTGCCACTCGCGGTTGAGATATCGCCATAGGTTTCTGTTTTGCGAACTTCGGAAAGTGTAGAATCAAATTGTAATGCAATGGAATACCCGGGAGGCAGTGGATTTTGCCTATATGGATCTTTCCCATAAGAACTCCGATATGGACTCTTAGGTGCAAACATTCCTGAAAGTGGTAATGACTTCGATGTGGATAGTGAATCGGCAACTGATGTTTCATCACTCGAATCTTCATTGGATTCGATTGATTCCCCAAGCATCATTGATGCTCTCATATAAGCCAGAAGCAAATCGCTATGCTCAAACTCGGCTGCGCATACCTCCGCTCCAGTGCTTGCCATGAACAAGCACATCAAGAGGGGAAAGAACCGATGAGATACAAAGTGGAATTGCATGTTAACTCAAACAAGTACGAAACATATTGTACACTGCGAAAGAATTTCCGGATCCTTGCTGCTTAGCCGGAGCATCCGTTCGTTTGTGAATCAGTACAAATGTATCAGAGGCGTACTCGTTCGGTGAAACAATGGTCAAATATGGCTCAAAATTACATTCTTATGCGCTTTCTGGCAAGTTTTGATGTAATCTTTGATATACTTTATTCAATAACCTTGCCAAACTCTCAAAACCCTGATTTTATCTACTCAGGAGAATAGGGACTGTCTTGCGAAATTGTCCTGCAATCATCTCGCAAACATACACCCCTGGCGGCAAATGGCTCATGGGATGGCGAATTTGCTGCAATTCGGCTTTTGCAAGTCCTGAAAAGATGGTCTCCAATTTCATTCCATTGATGGAGTACAATGTAATCTCAGTTTGAGTGGGTTCTTTCAAAAAGTGTTGAATTTCCATCACAGGTTCACCTGACACTCGCATGGCGGCAACAAAGTCACTGGTTGAGTCTCTTAGATTCGATAAAAATTCATTGTCAAATTGGATGCAAAAATCATCAGATTGGTATTCAGAATTCTGAATCTGTATTTTAAAAGTGTCAAGGGAAATTGAAGGATAACATATAGGTAAATCTTCAAATCTTAAGTTTAAAACTTCAATGTCAATTTCACTAGTTTTATGTTCACTGAAAAAATATCTAAGAGAGAGTTCTCCCAAATCATAGGTAATATTTTGATTGCGAGAAAGGTTGTAAAAACCATTTTCAAATTGATAATATCTCGGTTGGCTTGCGGCTATATCATTTCCAAGCTGATTTGTATCTATAAAGTTGTTCAGAGTATCGATATTTTTATTCAATGTGAAATTCATATCGTAAAATGAATGAAGACTCTTCCTTGGTATCGAAACTTTGAAAGTAAGTACTCTGAATTTCTTATTACGGTCAATGAGAATTTTTGGCAGATTGCTAAATGAAAAACTTATTGGAATATTGATTGTATCACCCGGTTTCGAATATATGATTGTATCTGCAACTATGTTAACACTCTGTTTGACAGATGTAAA
>JBMSYN010000004.1:0-130693 GCA_049426725.1 Candidatus Kapaibacteriota bacterium | reverse complement strand
GTGCTGCGCTCGGAGTGCTTGTGCTGCGCTCGGAGTGCTTGTGCTGCGCTCGGAGTGCTTGTGCTGCGCTCGGAGAACTTGTGATGCGCTCGGAGAACTTGTGATGCGCTCGGAGAACTTGTGATGCTACATATAATAGCCTTCATCAATCCTTCACACATCTCACGGATAGCCCTTCCGACTTTGATGCATTATACCTTTTTACTACTGAATTTTCATTATTCATTTCTCTGCTAAAGGCATTAGTTGTATTTTCTTGTGTTGCAGACCACCAAGAGCCGAGTTCACCAAGACTATAAAAGAAACCATTCTCGGAACAATATCCACCGGGCAATGCGGTGAAACCGGTCGTGTCATTACCATTTCCACTATTCAACCAATCGGCTTTACTTTTGAGTTTTGAACCTGCAACCATATCCCCTTTCAATTGATTGGTTAACCTAGTCCATTCCACATCCGTGGGAACATGAAATCCTTGAGGCGCAAGCCCACGAACATCACTTACAGCATACCAATTATACAGTTTTCCATATTTTTTTCCATTGGTATCTGAATATTCATAAAAACACCATGCCGGCTTGTTTGCCATAGCTGCCGCAATCCATGCAGAATCAGTTTTTGCCTCAGGAATGATATCTCCATTTCTAAACTTTGCAATATCAAGATTCTTAGTCATCCAAACCTGTGTGCCAATCGCGATGGTTTGAATGGTATCCTTCGGTGTTGTATCAACAATAGGCGTGGTTGCATCCTCCGAACAAGATGAAAGAAGCAGCATCGAAAAAAGTGTGAGCGTAATAACGTGGATCATGAATAATACCTTTAAATGAAGATGTGTTTTTGTACAAACGAAAATAGAGATTTGTTTGAATGTATCGGATGAGAAATGCGTGGGGTGTGGTAAAAGGCGTGAAGCAGCGAACTCTTTAATAAACCTCAATTATTAACCACTTCGCTTTTTGGTGAGGAGGTCAAAAAAATTATATGCAGTCATATTTTATAATTATGTCCCTTTCTTCCATTCATCATACATGGAGCGGAGCAATTGCACATCTTCCCATGCTGGTTTTTTCCAGTTGGGATTGCGCAGTAAAGCGGCGGGATGATAGGTTGCAAGAAGTGAAACACCATGATAATTCATGACCTTACCACGAATATCCTGCATTTGATGATTCTTCTTGAAGAGTGTATTGACCGCAGTCAATCCTAGTGCCAGTATGAATGCCGGCTTGATGAGTTCAATTTGCTTTTGAAGATAAGGTTCGCATTGCGCGATTTCGTCTTTTTCGGGTCTTCTGTTTTCGGGTGGTCGACATTTGATGATATTGGCTATATACACCTCATCTCTGGACAGTTCTATTGCTTCAAGAATCTTAGTGAGTAATTTTCCTGCAGCACCAACAAATGGCAGACCTTGAGCATCTTCATCGGCACCAGGGGCTTCACCAATGATCATGATATCGGCATTGGGATTTCCGGATCCAAAGACAAAGGAATTGCGCGTACTGCCCAATCGACATTCCATGCATGCATGAATGGCATCATGCAAAATTGGCAATGTATTCGAATTTTTCCATTCAGCATTGATGCTCATGATGCTTTCCTCTTGTTCTCGCTGTATTGCAGGTGATTGCACAGTATTGTATTTTGACTCAATAAACAAGTTCGGTCCCAATAATTCTTTCTGCTGAGCCAAATATCGAGCAAGAATATCTTTCTCCTGTTTCATGAGCTATACCGAATATGTCAATGTAATTTGATTCCTTCTTCAAGCAATTCATTGACTTTCCCCATCGATTCCGCTTCTGCATAAAATCGTATGAGTGGCTCGGTACCGGAAGCTCTGATAAGCAACCAGCCATTGTCAACAAAAAACTTAAAACCATCTCTGGTATTTGAACCAATTACCGGAAATCTTCCAATCTTTGTTGGACCTTTTGCGCAAGCAGCGAGAATTGCCTTTTTCTTCTGAGCAGTCACATGTACATCCTTTCGCATATATCTGTGTGGACCAAACTCTTCATCCAATTCATCACATAGTTCACGCAATGACTTTTTACGAGTTGCCATCATTTCAATGAGCAACAATGCATTGAATATTCCATCGCGTTCGGGTATATGCAACATTGTGCCAAGTCCACCGGATTCTTCACCACCTACGATGATCTTTTCCTCATTCATGAATTTTGACACATACTTGAAACCAACCGGAGTTTCGTGTAATGGTATGGAATGTTTTGCGCAATATTTTTCAATCATAGAAGTAACGGAAACCGTTTTCACCACAGCACCGCGCTTCTTCTTAACTTCCCAAACATATTTGAGCAATAACATGAACAACTTTTGCGAATCTACAAAGTTGCCTTCATTGTCTGCCGCACCAAGCCTGTCAGCATCACCATCAGTCGCAATACCAATATCGAATTTCCCCGTTTTCATGTGTTCAAGAAATTCATGTAGATTATGCGGAATCGGTTCAGGATGTTTTACTTCACCAAATGTGGGATTCACTTCGGCATGCAATTCAGTCACATTGTTCAACACTTTTGGAAGAATGTTCTGTCCTGCACCATACATTGCATCAAGAAGAACAGAATATCCGGAATCATTTATTAAATCAAGATCGATTTTTTTTCTGATATATCGCAAATAAGATTCCTGCGCATCGAATGGACGAATCATGCGTTCGAGGATATATTCATCTAACGTTTTTTGGGGGGCTTTGGGAATTTTACCACCCAATTTTTCCAATTCCTTTTCAATCTCCGCAATTTCTTCTGGATATGCAGGACCACCAAAACGACCCTTCACTTTGAATCCGCTATAGATTGGAGGATTATGACTCGCAGTGATTACGATTCCAAGAACGGAACCTTTTTGTTTTGTATGAAAAGACACCTGAGGAGTGGATGATATATCCTGAGACAAATGTACCGTGATGCCATGCGAAGCAAAAACACGCGCAGTTTCTTCTGCAAATTCTCTGGACATGAATCGCGTATCATATCCGATAACTGCGGAAGGATTTTTATCTCCGATTCGGGTGATATAATTCGCGGTTGCAGTTGCAACCAAGGAAAGATTGTCATAGGTGAAGTCGCGAGCTATGATGCCGCGCCATCCATCGGTTCCAAAGACAATATTCATATCAATCTCGCTTCAAATGTGGTGTATCATTCAATCCGATCAAAGTATGGACTTTCCCGCATAACGGGCAGAACTTCCAAGTTCTTCTTCAATTCTCAATAGTTGATTATACTTGGCAACGCGATCCGTGCGACTTGGCGCTCCGGTTTTGATTTGTCCGGCATTGGTCGCAACAGCGATGTCTGCAATCGTGACATCCTCCGTCTCACCGGATCGATGCGAAATGATTGTTCCATACTGATTCTCTTTTGCAAGAGCAATCGTGTGCAATGTTTCAGTCAATGTTCCAATCTGATTGACTTTAATCAAGATTGCATTTGCAATGTTTTCATCGATTCCTCTTTGAAGAAATGCGGGATTGGTGACAAATAAATCATCACCAACAAGTTGCACGCCTTTGCTTGACAATGCCTCGGTGAGCATTGCCCAGCCGGACCAATCATTTTCTCCCATGCCATCTTCAATTGAGAACAAAGGATATTGATCGCACATTGACGCATACCATGCAACCATTTCTTCAGCAGTTTTGGATGCACCACCGGATTTATACATCTGATAGATTCCATCCTTATACATTTCACTTGCAGCAACATCAATCGCGAGCACAATATCTTCACCCGGCTGTAGTCCGGTTGCAAGAATTGCATTCATAATCACATCAAATGCTTCTTCATTAGATTTCAATGAAGGAGCAAAACCACCTTCATCGCCAACGGATGTATTGTAATTGCTTTTTTTCAATACAGAACGCAATGCATGGAAAATTTCCGTTCCCATGCGTAGCGCTTCAGAAAATGTATCGGCGCCTACTGGCATCACCATGAATTCTTGAATGTCAACTGTATTGTCTGCATGTTTGCCACCATTCAAAATATTCATCATCGGTACGGGCAATGTATTGCCAACAATGCCACCGAGATATCGATAGAGAGGTGTTCCATAACTTGCAGCCGCAGCTTTTGCAACAGCCATTGACACACCCAAAATTGCATTTGCACCCAAATGAGATTTATTTGCAGTGCCATCCAAATCAATCAGTAATTCATCGATTTCATGCTGATCATCGGCATCCATGTCTTCTAATGCTTCGGCAATTATTGTATTGACATTCTCAACGGCTTTTTGTGTCCCTTTGCCCCCATATCGCGAAGAATCGCCATCTCTCAATTCACATGCCTCATGTTCGCCCGTGCTTGCACCGGAAGGTACGGCGGCACTGCCGAATGAGCCATCTTCGAGAATCACATCCACTTCAATGGTTGGATTGCCTCTAGAATCAAGAATTTCACGTGCATGAACATCTACAATAATCGGATTCATGATTGTCTAAGTTAAATGATAAAAAAAGCAACCTTTGACAAAGCAAGGGTTGCCCAAAAGATTTCACTGTCAGGGTATGAATTCACAGAGAGATTGCATCGATTTTACTCGCCAAATCCATGTCCAATTCAGTTAAACCACCTTGATCATGCGTGCTGATTGCAATATCAACTTTATTCCATCCATAGATTCGTATATCGGGATGATGATCCATGGTTTCAGCATGTATGGCGATTGCATTTACAAAACCAATCGCAGACACAAAGTTTTGCACTATGAATGTTTTGCGAATGGTATTTCCATCGGATTCCCAAGTTGGCAGGAGAACCAAATGATGTCGCAAAGCATCTTGCGAAAGAAGTTCAGGCCTACTCATGCTTACTGCAATCCAATTAATTCATGTGCGCATCGAGGCGCTCGGTGATATATGGTTTGCCAACTGCACCAATGATTGTGTCAACCAATTGACCACCTTTAAAAATCAGAATAGTAGGAATTGAGCGAATGCCAAACTTCTCTGCTGATTGTTGATTATTGTCGACATCCAATTTTCCGATGACTGCTTTACCATCATAATCTTTCGCCAAATCTTCTATAATTGGAGCGATCATGCGGCAAGGTCCGCACCATGTAGCCCAAAAGTCCACAAGAACGGGTTTATCGGAATTCAAAACTTCTGCATCAAAGTTTTCATCGGTGATATGCAGTGGTTGAGACATGATTCTATACCTGTTGATTGATTGATATGAAATGCGATGGCTGCTAAATTACAAAAATACCATCGAAAAAGCGTGAATGATTGTACTTGCAAGAGCAAATGCCATACAATATGTGGACAAGCGAGACATTGCCATCCTTACAGCCACTCGAGTTGGGCTTAAGAGCGCATGAGTGAGAGCCTCTCTGCCGCCAATTCCAATGTTTGATTATTCTTGCAAAAGCAGAATCTGACATAATTCCCTGCTCTTTCGGGTCGAAGGTAAAAACTTGCATTGGGGATGCAAGCAATACCTATCTCCTTAATCAACCACGAAGAAAAGGCACGCATATTGGGGAATGGATAGTCCGAGGTGTCCGCCATGATGAAATAGGCACCATCAGGCAAGATGGGATGGAGTCCGGCACCGGCAAGTGCATGTGCAAGAAAATCTCTTTTTTCTCGATACATTTCAATCAAGCCGGAATAAAAGGAGTCTGGTAAATCCAAAGCAGCTGCGGCAGCTCCTTGAAATGGCGTTGCCGTTGAAAATACAGTGTATTGATGCACATTTCTTATATGCAAAGTCAATTCTTCCGGAGCTATAACCCATCCAATTTTCCAACCTGTGAATGAACAAGTTTTTCCAAGACTTGAAATCGTAATTGTGCGATGTTTCATATCGGGCAATGATCGCATTTGAACATGCCCCGATTGATTGAACACGATGTGTTCATATACTTCATCCAAGATTGCTAGTGCATCAAATTCTTGACATAAATCAGAGATATACCCCAATTCCAATTGATTGAACATCATCCCGGTTGGATTATGAGGTGTATTGATGATGATTGCTTTTGTTTTATCTGTGAATGCTTCTCGCAATTCATGGTGATTGAATTTGAACAGTGGTTCATGCAGAGTGACCGGCACCGGAATGCCTCCGGCCATCCGAATGACTGGAACATATGAATCATAACATGGCTCAAAGACAATCACTTCATCACCGGGATTGATGAAAGCAAGTAATGTGCAAAGCAAGCCTTCCGTTGCACCGGTTGTAACTGTCACTTCCAAATCGGGATCGACTTCATGCACATAAAAGCGAGATTGATGTCTAGCTATGGCTCGACGCAAAGCGGGTAAACCAATCATTGGGGCATACTGATTCTTCCCCGAAGCTATGGCTTCCATGGCAAGTCTCTTGATTTCCTGCGGACCATCAAAATCCGGGAAGCCTTGCCCAAGGTTCACTGCATTGTGCTCTTGTGCAAGACGAGTCATCTCGGAAAAGATGGTCATGCCAACATTGGCTATTCTATCTGCATGAAAATGAGATTTACCTGGCATGCATCACCGTAAATGAACGGGTGGTGTTTGAGTCTTTTTTCTTAAACGAATATTCAATGTTTCCACCAATAATGAGAAAGCCATAGCGGTGTAAATATATCCTTTGGGAACATGCACACCGAATCCCTCAACGAATAATGTTAACCCCACCATCAATAAAAAAGACAAAGCAAGCATCTTCAGCGTGGGATGTCTATCAACAAATTCACTGATCGCGGTCGATGAAAGCAGCATGATTGCAAGGGCAATCACAATCGCGGCAACCATGATGGGAATATGATTGGCAAGGCCAATGGCCGTGATGACAGAATCAAGAGAAAACACCAAATCTATGAGCAATACTTGCCCAATCACCAAACCGAATACGCCCGCACCTGCTTTTTGGTTTGCTGATTGACCATGCTCCATTCCTTCCAATTTTGAATGAATCTCCAAAGTGCTTTTGGCAAGCAGAAATAACCCACCAAACATCATGATTAGATCTCTACCGCTGAAATCATGTCCCATCAAAGAAAAAATGGGATAAATGAGCCCCGCCAAATAAGAAATGCTCATCAATAGACAAAAACGCAGAATCAATGCACCGCCAATCCATATTCTTCTGGCAAGAACATGGCGTTCTTTGGGTAATTTCCCAATAATTATCGAAACAAAGATGACATTGTCGATCCCCAATGCTATTTCCAGCATGGAAAGCGTGAGTAAACTAAACAAGCCCTCAGGAGTGAGAAATATCTGTAAAAAATCCATGAATCAACTGTGATGTGTGAAACAACCCTTCTTCTTGATTCATCAAAAATAGCAAAGCTGAGCCATTTCGGAAAAGGTGATAAGCATTCCTTAATTACCTACTTGGAGCAATGCAGTGTTCTCATGCCATTAAATGTAACTAAATTTGCATATCACTGTTATTTATCGCGTATGACGAAAAGTCTTGCACAACATTCCGACATAGATCTTTATGCCATGCTCAGATTGGGTAAACCTCTTTCAGAGCAGGCATTTGCGGAGTTATATGCTCGATATTCTCCTCGAATCTTTGCCTATTGCAGAAGAATTTTGGGTGATTATGACAAAGCGCAGGATGCATTTCAGGATACATTCGTCAAGTTTTTCAATAGTGCCCAGCAGGAAAGAGAAATGACAAATGTTCCTGCATACTTATTGAGAATAGCTCGAAATCTTTGTTTGAACATGCAGAGGGGTCAAAAAGGACATGTCAGTTTGGAGGAGTTTCATCTTCCCCTACATTCAGACATGCCTCATGAGAAGAAAGAATTATTGGGATTAATCACAAAAGCCATGGAACAATTGCCCGGCGATTATAAAGAAGCATTTGTTCTTCGCGAATATGAAGGTTTAAGTTATCAGGAAATTGCTGATTTAACAGAGTGTTCTCTCTCAACAGTGAAAATCAGAATTTTCCGAGCAAAGCAAAAAATCCGTGAGATTCTCGCACCTTATGTTGCGGATCTCTCTCAACACTGAACACAATGATCGAAATGATATGAATCAGAATCCAAAACCTGAACACATTGATGAACAATTGATTTCTTATCTCGATGGCGAATTGCCAATAGATCAAGAAGATGCAATGTTTCAATCATTGGCAACAAATGAAGAAGATTCACGTGCAACCATGCGTGAACTTGTCACCATGCGCAATGTGATTCCTCATGATATGGAAGCATTTACGCCTCCGATTAATGCAAAAGATGAAGTGTTTTCTCGATTGGGAATGACTGCGCAAACAAATCAACAAACATCAAATTGGAAAAAGGCATTGCTTCCATTGACATTCCTTGCTCTTGGTTTAGCCGGTGGTTATGGGATAGGCAATCGATTTGATGGCAATGAGCGTGACGAACTTATAAACATGATGCGCAATCATTCCACAAAAGATGGCATCGCGCCATTGAGAACAATTGGCGTTTCACCAGAAGTGCCGGAAATCATTTTGCAGCAAACCGCACCTGTGCGAGTGATTTACAAGGACAGAGTGCTTAATACCGCAAGTGTAACTCCACTCATAACCTTGCCACCAATTTCTGTAAACCAAGAAACCAAAACAGTAAGCGTAATTGATGAGAAGAATGACAACAATATTTCCAATCAGGTAAAAACTGAAGAACATATTGGAAAATTGATTGATCAAGACAATCAAACATCAATCGTCGAAACAAATTCCGAAACAAAACCAATAGAATCAATCGGTGGAATTGTTTTGTCTGATAATGTCCAAAGCAATTATCCTCAATTCTGGATGCAATTCAGAAATATCTCAACATTGCAATCGCCGGAATTTACCGGTATTCGGGAGCAATTAGGGATTTTGGACAATACACGCCTTACCTTTGCTTGGTCATTGGGCGAACATGTTGCTGTTGGATTGGAAGCAGGTCGTGAGCCATTTGTATTGAATTATCATGGAATGAAAGAAGACAGAACATATACATTCAATCAATATGCTCCAATGCTGACAGGTGGTTTGTTCATGCAAGGTAGAACATCACCACTTTCCTATCTTGGTAATTCCCGTTTCTATGCTCAAGCAGTTGCAGGCGGAACCGAGATTGGCTTGCTTGGTCGTTTTGGATTAGGTATCTCTTACCCATTATCATCAAATATCGGATTGCAACTCGGCATTGAACAATCATATTCTCGCTTTCAATTCCAAGGCAATTGGTTTGATTCACAAAAACTTGATTTGCTCTACGGAATCTCTATCACCTTATGATAAATATGAAGACATTTTTCACATTTGGAAAGAATATCCTATTAGTATGCGGATCCATCATCCTCATCACAATAATAGGTTGCAAATCTCCAACGGATCTTGATTCGAGTATCAACGAAGTGCCGATATCAACAAAACCGGTTAACATCAATGATATCACATTTGAGTTTAATGGCGGTGGAATGACAAGCCGTATCAATCCTAATTCTACTCCTGATAAAGAAACCTACAACTTTAATAAACATGAGATTGAACATATTTTCATAGACACTACTGATAGGAATAATCTTAAAGTGGCTTTGTCCTTCAAAGGACGAACCGATGTACCTGATAGATCGCAATTTGAAGAAGCATTACCCTATGAAATTGACATTGATTGCGATACCATGATTATTCCGATATTGGCCTCAATGCCAACAAAAGCCGATCAAAAAAAACCAGTTCGATTGAAAGAAGCAAAAATCAAGACATACTTTTTTGGAAAAAGAAGGGAATCAAATGGTGTTCGCATTATCAAAACAGAACAAGAATTTGATTTGTTAGAGAATGCTGGTTACAATTCAATGAACTTGGATGTCTTTGCAATAAGGACTCCTAGACCTGGAAAAGGATTCCAGATTTTTGTCGAATCGCGATTCATTGTCCAAGATGCAGAGGTTGAATCACTTGACAAAAAAGTCCTAGCTCCCTTTGGGGGAAGATTTCTGCTGAAAATCAAGATTTGATATATCCATTACATTTTTCATGGAGGCCCTCATGGTCCGCACATTACAATTTTCAAGAAGCATCATGACACTGTTCATGATGTTCTTCGCAATGTCCACTGCAGTACTCGCAGGAGGACCAGGCATTCCCAAAGAATTTAAAGTCATCCCAGATGGCGAGCCCGTTGCTCCAGCAACACTTAAATTTTCATGGGTTGCTCCTTCAAGTGATACCAATATTCAATATGTTGTGTATATGGCATCAATGACTGCAAATGGCTCAACTGATTTCAAGGCAATCATTGAAACATGGAATACTGAAGCAGTTTTGAAAGATGTACCAGCCGGGATACATAAATTTTATGTTGTGGCAAGAGCAGGTGGTGCTCAAAGTGAACCATCAGTAAAACTTTCTGTAACGGTTCGCGGTGAAATTCCAAACACATTTGCCATTATCATTGATCCAAGCACACAGACAATCCAATCAGGTTCACCTTATAAATTCCAGGTGAAGCTTCAATATCCAGATTCTTACAAAGGTGGATTTGAATATAAGATTGAACGCAATCCTGCTGGCATGACCATTTCTGACAAAGGTTTGATTGAATGGGCAAATCCTATAGTTGGAACTTATGTGATACTTGTTACATCCAAAATGATAGATGCTCCCAATTCAGTTGCTGTGAGAGAGTATAAATTGATTGTCACTGGTGGTAAAACAACATTTGAAATCATCTCAAAACCAAAAGAACTTGCCTGCATCAATAAATTGTATGTCTATGAAGCTGTTGCAAAAGTACCTGTGGATGGTGGAATTGTCACTTGGTCTTTGTTCAATAAAATTGACGGCATGTCCATTGATGAAAAAACAGGTCGATTGACATGGACTCCAACCAAAGAAGGAGTGTACAATGCTAAGATCAAAGCCACATTCATCAAAGGCAATGATACGCTTATCACATATCAACCATGGACAATCGTCGTAAAAACCAATTGTGAAATTATACCAACACCTCCATGTTCAAAAATCGTTGGCATGCTCAAAGATGACAATGGCAATCCGATTTTGACAGGCAAAGTAAAGGCTATCAGACTTGAAAAGGATAATGGCCCTTCATCTTATGAGACCTTCATAAGAAATGGACAATGGACTCTCATGGTTCGTGAAGGAAGTTACAAGATCCGTTTCGAAGGAGATGGATTCAATGCCGAATGGTTTGAAGATGCCATTGAAATGGGTAATGCAAAAACCATCATTGCTGTTTGTGACAAAATCAATGAAATTGTTGCAAAAGTGACTCCAAAAGAAAAACCAATCCTGAAAGCAATTGAAGGAATGGTAAAAGATAGCGAAGGAAATCCCGTTCCAAATGCAATCGTAACCATAATGATGGTAGAAGCCAATGGCGGAAGCAAAGATGGTATGAAAGTTACTGTTAAAACAAATGATAAAGGTCAGTATCGTATTGAAGTGCCTGTAGGATTGACATTTATCGCAATGGCAATGCCTAATGAAGCATTGGCAAAAACACATTCACATGTATATTATGATGGGAAGCAAAATGCAAATGAAGCAACACGCTTTACTGTCACAAATGCAATTGAAATCAATTTCACATTGCCTAAGAAAGCAGTCTTCAATAATGGTCTTGCAGTTTCTTTGAAAGACACAAATGGAGTTGGTATCAAAGGTCGCGTGACATTGCTGCCTGTTTCACCAAATGGTAAAGAACCAAATAAAGGTGCTGGCATTAGTATGGAAACTGACTCTTTGGGCAATGCATTACTCAAAAATATTCAGCCTGGCATCTATGTTCTTCAAGGTATTCCTTTCACACGCTCTTATGCTCCCGGCTTCTATACAAGCACCGGATTTGCTGCAATGACTTGGAAGGAAGGAACAAAGATTGAAGTTGGTGAAGTGATGATCACTTTGGTCTATGATGTGAGACTTCGCCCTGTTCTTGGTAAGAGGGGCGCTGCGCGCGTTGATGGAATCGTGAAAGGTCGTGGTTCTATGCTCAAATCAGACTCACCACTTGCCGAAGAGTCATTGACCGGTGCATTGATTTATGCAATGGATGAAAACAATGATATTGCTGATTATGCAATGACAGACAATGCAGGTACTTATGCAATGGTTGATTTGGGTCAGGGTACATTTACACTCATGGCTGACATGATTGACTTCGAACCATCATTTGGCACTGTTATCACTGATTATGTCGCTGCTTTGACAGTAAATAGTTCTATCACCCTTGGTAGTACAGCAATGTCTGCAGATGACAGAACAATCTCTGGTGACAATGTGTATCCAAATCCCGCATCATCGATGATTACTGTGAATGGTCTTGAATTCAATGGTCCTGCCAAAGCGCAGATTTACTCTGCAATGGGCATCATGATTTCTGAATTCGATATCATGATTGATGGCAATACTACTTCATTCGACGTGAATGGTTTGTCATCCGGATCTTATATGTTCCGCATCAATGGTAATCAGTCACAATCAAGTGGTCAATTCATCATCGCAAGATGATCGACATATCCATAAACACAAAAGCCTCGCACTTTCGGGTGCGAGGCTTTTTTTTTGCTTCTTTGTTTTTATACGAATGGTAATTTCACAACTTCCGCATCGAACTCTTTTCCTCTCGCGGAAATCTGTATGATTGTACCGGGGTTTGAAAGTGAAACAGGTACATATCCCAAACCTATGCCGATATTCAAGATGGGAGAAATATTTCCGCTTGTCACCTCGCCTACAAGATTCCCTTGCTGATGTATGGGATAATGTTGACGAGCGATAAATTTGTCTGCCACAACTTTGAAAGCGACGAGCTTTCGTTTTGGACCTTCTTCTTTCACTTTTGCAATCACATCAGAACCATTGAATTGCCCTTTAGAAAGTTTAGTAATCCATCCCAAACCAGCTTCAAGGGGATTTGTTTCTTGATTGATGTCATTACCATAGAGGCAATATCCTTTTTCTAAACGCAATGTGTCTCGCGCTCCCAAACCAACAGGTTGTATGTCATATGCCTTGCCTGCTTCAAAGAGTGCATTCCAGACTTTCTCGCATACACTTTCATCACCACGGAAATATAATTCAAATCCAATTTCTCCTGTATATCCTGTTCGAGACAAAATCATGTCAATACCTGCTAGCTTCCCTTCTGCAAATCCATAATACTGAATCTCAGACAGATTTGTGTCTGTCAATCCTTGCAAAGCTTCAATGGATTTCGGACCTTGCACCGCGAGCAAATTCACATCATCACTCACATCATTGAGTGTAATATTCATGCCCTTTGCTTGCTCTTGCATCCATGCAATGTCTTTTTCTGCACAAGCACCATTAATGACAAGCATATAATGATCACCGCGATGATAAACCAACATATCATCGATGATTCCACCATCAGGATAGCACATCGCTGAATATTGCGCTTTGTTTGGAACAAGCTTGGAAGCATCATTGATTGAAATCTGTTGAACAAAATCCAATGCTTGGGGTCCGCTCACTTCAACTTCACCCATGTGCGACACATCAAAAACGCCAACATTTGTGCGTACTGTCATATGTTCGGCTATGATGCCTGCAGGATACTGAATTGGCATTTCAAATCCGGCAAAAGAGACCATCTTTGCGCCAAGACGCTTATGTATTTCATGAAATCGTGTTGTTTTCATTGTAAAATTTTCCTAGAATTATCCTTTCAGAGCTTTTTGAAGTCTTTTTTCCAATTGTTCAAATTTCTCAGCCAATTCCAATCTCTCGGCTTTGAGCATTGCATTCTCTTTTTTTAAAGAAGTGAATCCGGCTTCATCAAACAAATCACCTTTAGCAGAACGGAGTGCATCAATCACATCATCTTTTTCTTCTTGGATTGCGAGCAGTTCATCGATGCGAGTTTGAAGTTCACTGCGTTCTTGTCGTAATTTTTCAATGGAAGACTCAAGGGTTGATTTGCGATCAGCTGCTTCCGGATTTAAATCACGAAGTGCAATAATCTGATCTTTCAACTCGCGATTCTTCTCTTTTTCTTCGTCAAGCTGATCCTCGGTGACTTTCAAACGCTCCGAAAGAGCATCCAAATCGGATTGCTTTAAATCAAGCTGTAATTTCAAATCTTTGATTTCAGCTTCGAATTCACTTGCACCTTCTGATGATACGGTAACACCACTTGACTTCTCAAGATCTCTCAAAGCACGAATGAGATCTTTATTTTCCGATCTAAGATCATCGATTTCTTTGTGTAATGCATCAGAATGTGTTTCACCGGCATGCGACTTTCTGGATGGTTTCTTGCCCTCTGCCTTCAATGCTTGAAGCTCTTCCAGCCTTTCTTCAGCATCAATTCTCAAGCCTCGAATATGTTTCAATATCGCTTGGGCAATTTGAGCAAGTTCATCATCTGTTTGCGGGAACTCTACCACATCAAGCGTTTCTTTCATCAGAGAAGAAAGGGCTGAACGCATTGATGCATCCATCGAGCCGCTTTGTGATAATTTCTTTTCCAATACTTCAATTTGACTCTGACGCAATGCCAATTCTTCGTCAAATTTTCCGGAATGTCTCTTCAGCGCTTGCATTTCTGTTTGCAAAGCATCATATGATTGCTGAAGCCCCGCACTTTGCTGCAAACTGCGCTCTAATGCCTTCACCCTATCACTGAGCACTTTATGCTCTTGCAATACCTTTTCTTGCTCTTTTTCTTTACTCGAATGAACTTTATGCGTGCTTGACATTTGCTGCTTAAGCTCTGCATGCGATGTTTTCAAAGACTGATAAGCATCAGCATGTCTGCGAATCTCAGACCATAACATTTCCAAAGCACTTTGCACATTTGGCGAAGCACCTATGGGTCCTTTCAAATCGTTGGATTGATTTATCATTGAAATATCTCCTCTTGGCTGCTCACGAAGATACGGATTCGAAAGGATTTCTCGATGTGGAAAAGTTACTCGGACTATGGATAGAAATACAAAATTTCCCCAATTATGCCATATCACAAAAAAGTTATCCACATTAACACAATAATCTGCCTTGCCCCTTCGTCAAGAGCCGCCATTAGCACTCATCGGTTTAGAGTGCTAATACCATATATTGCATATTCTATTTCAATTTACTCATCTTTTGGAGGTTCGAATGAACTTGACTCCTTTGCACGACAGAGTACTCGTGCGCCCGTCAAAACCCGAAGAAGTTACAGCAGGTGGAATCATCATTCCTGACACGGCTAAAGAAAAGCCCATGCAGGGAGAAGTTATTGCCGTTGGTCCCGGAAAAGTCAATGATGATGGCAAAGTAGCAGCTTTGCAGGTAAAAGTTGGTGATTCTGTTTTATATGGGAAGTATTCCGGAACTGAAGTTTCCGTAAATGGTGAGGAACTTCTCATCATGCGTGAATCAGACATTTTTGCTGTTTTGACAAAGTGATCATTTCAATTGAATTCTTATTAAGAGGTTTTAAACATGGCATCGAAAATCATAACATTTGACGTAGAAGCGCGTTCAGCTCTCAAGCGTGGCGTTGATCAACTTGCCAATGCTGTGAAAGTGACGCTTGGACCTAAAGGTCGCAATGTGATCATTGACAAAAAATTTGGCTCACCAACAGTCACCAAAGATGGTGTGACAGTCGCCAAGGAAATTGAACTTGAAGATCCGATTGAAAATCTTGGTGCGCAGATGGTAAAAGAAGTTGCATCCAAAACAAGTGATGCAGCTGGTGATGGTACAACCACCGCGACCGTTCTTGCACAGGCAATCGTGAGAGAAGGTTTGAAGAATGTGACCGCAGGTGCAAATCCAATGGATTTGAAACGCGGTATTGACTTGGCTGTTAAAACATTAACAGAAGAGCTCAAAAAAATGAGTCGTGAAGTGACCGGCAAAACCGAAATCGCACAAGTCGGCACGATCTCCGCAAACAATGATGAAACCATAGGTTCATTGATCGCAGATGCAATGGAAAAAGTTGGAAAAGATGGTGTGATTACTGTAGAAGAAGCAAAAGGCACAGAAACATCCATGGATGTGGTTGAAGGTATGCAATTCGATCGCGGATATCTTTCACCATATTTCGTTACTGATGCAGATACGATGGAAGCTGCGCTTGAAAATCCTTTCATTTTGATTCATGACAAAAAGATTAGTGCAATCAAAGATCTTCTTCCTATTCTTGAGAAGACTGCTCAATCCGGTCGTGGACTCATCATCATTGCTGAAGACATCGAAGGCGAAGCACTTGCTACTTTGGTTGTCAATAAACTTCGCGGGACATTGCGCGTTGCCGCTGTAAAAGCACCGGGATTTGGTGATCGTCGCAAAGCAATGCTTGAAGATATTGCAATTCTCACCGGTGGTACAGTCATCAGCGAAGAGAAAGGATATAAACTCGATACAGCAACTGTTGAATATCTTGGTACTGCAAAGAAAGTAACGATTGACAAAGACAATACAACAATCGTTGAAGGCGCAGGTTCTTCTGACAATATCAAAACACGCATCAATGAAATCAAATCACAGATTGAAAAAACATCCAGTGATTATGATCGCGAGAAATTGCAAGAGCGTCTTGCAAAACTTTCCGGTGGCGTTGCAGTATTGAAAATTGGCGCATCAACAGAAGTTGAAATGAAAGAAAAGAAAGCACGCGTTGAAGATGCATTGCATGCAACACGCGCCGCTGTCGAAGAAGGTATTGTCCCCGGTGGTGGAGTTGCCTACTTGCGCGCTGTAAAAGTTCTTGATGGACTCCGTGGTGAAAATCATGATCAAGATACAGGAATTGCAATCATTCGTCGTGCGGTTGAAGAACCAATTCGACAAATCGTCACAAATGCAGGTTTGGAAGCATCTGTGATTGCAAATCGCATCAAGGAAGGAACAGGTTCAGACGGATTCAATGCTCGCACCGAGCAATATGAAGATTTGATCAAAGCAGGCGTTATCGATCCAACGAAAGTATCAAGAGTTGCTCTTGAAAATGCTGCATCTGTTTCAAGCTTATTGCTCACAACAGAAGCAACAATCGTTGAGAAGCCCGAGCCTGAAAAGCCTATGCCTGCAATGCCTCATGGTGGCATGGACTATTAAAACATGTGAAATTTCCTTCGGGGAATTTCCATCCCGCACAAAGAAATGGCTCTCGAAAGAGAGCCATTTTTTTATAATATACCCACTTTTTTCAGTGCCAATCTCAATCGTTCTTTATTCTCTGGAAGCAACGGTTGCATTGGCAATCGATAGGCCTCTTTGCATATTCCCATCATGGAAAGAATACCTTTCACAGGGATGGGATTTGTTTCAATGAAATTCAATTTCATGAGTTCAAACAATGCATAATGCGAAGATCTTGCATCATCCCATCTACCTTCCAAAGCAGCAGTGATGCATGCACTGAATTGTGCAGGTGCATAATTTGACAATACGGATATCACTCCATGTCCACCCGCTGCTATAATAGGAAGAGCAAGCGAATCATCTCCTGCCAACACGGTAAAATGCGAAGGTCTATGTTTAATGATTTCCATTATCTGCTCCAAATCCGCTGATGCTTCTTTTGTGGCAATGATATGCGTATATGATTCCGCCAATGCCAATTGTGTTTCTGCAAGCATATTGGATGCTGTTCTACCGGGAACATTGTAGAGAATTTGTGGAATATCACAAGCATCCGCAATTGCTGAGAAATGTGCAATCAAACCTCTTTGTGTTGGCTTATTATAAAATGGCGATACCAATAAGACTGCATCCGCTCCCAATGCTTTTGCTTGTTTGGTAAGATTGATTGCAGCCACAGTGTCATTTGATCCTGTACCGGCAATCACAGGCAATCTTCCTGCAACATGATCAACTGTCGCTTGAATCACTGAGCACTTTTCATCGAATGTCATGGTGGCACTTTCTCCAGTGGAACCACATGGTACCAATGCAGTGACTCCACCTGCAATTTGCATGTCAATGAGAGATTTGAGAGCTGCAAAATCAATCGAGCCATCTTCATTCATTGGCGTGATGAGTGCAGTGATTGTTCCTTTCAAGGGAAGATTCATCATGGGATTATTCTCATAAATAAAAGACAGTCGTTAGACCAATACTTGGCAATACAGGAAATTCAAAGTCAAAATCAAACCATGAATTGGAAGGTTTTTTTTGGATCTCATTGTGTTTCAGTTCAAAAATCAAACCTCCATCCAATTGCAAACCTATGGTTTTTGACAATGCAAATTCATGTCCGAATCTAAGGTGTGTATAGACATAATCATTGATTTCATATTCGCCTTCTTCATGCATAGAGGAGAAACCAATTTTTCCATACCAAGATTTATGACCAGCAGCATTTCGATCTTCAAATACATGAACGATACAATCAGCATTCAAGGTAAGCAATTGCTCTGTTGAAGGAAATGAACCTACACTCACACCAATCTCGATATCATCCAATTGATATCGTGCTCCCACATGCAAAAATTCAGGAATTGAAAAACCAATGATTCCACGCACCTTGGGATTACCCGCATCTGATTGTGCATGCATGATGCTTGTCGGCAAAATGAGAAGCAAAAGGAGGAATATGACTATTCGAAAATGCATATCAATCACTATTGTATGTATGTGAATCAAGTAATGAAGTTTTGATGAATGCATCTATTTCATGTTCTTGGATGGCCAAATGTCTTGCAATGACAGTTGACAAATCTTTCGATTCCACTCTTGCATCATCCAAGAATTTTTTTAACCCGGTACCACCGGACAAATGAAAGACTTGCTTGCATATAATTGCACCAAATGTGTAAAATGCCAGCGATTCTTGTTGCCCCGCCTTGAGAACAGCATCAAAACTCAAAGTTTGAGGTCTTGCAACATATTCTTTTGCAAGCAATTTACTCAATGTTTCAAATGATTGACCTAAACTTCCTCCCAGCCAAGTGGAGATGCCTTCAATGATAAAGGTATGTGTTTTTGAGAAAGATCCAAAGATTAGATGTGCCAATTCATGAGAATGAAACTCCGTATCCATGGCAGTGAACACATATTCTTTCTCGGGATATGTTAATCCTTGCGGAATGGATACAAAAAAATCAAATCCTAAAATGGAAGCCAGTTCCTCTTTTGATTGCGCCACAAAATAGGTCGCCTGTTCTATGTCATGCAAATCAAACAAAGCAGTCAATGAATCACAAAATCTCACTGCTTTTCTCGCCGTGCCAGAAGAATAGCGATGTTCGGGGGACATGACAAAGGTAATGCCTCCAATTGTTCTTTTGGTCCAATCACTTGTCATGTGATCCAATACATGTTCTAGATGCCATTCTTTGCCAGTTGACTTAACTATCACTTTGTATAAGGCAATTGGGATGGTCAATCCTGTTGAATCCGTTCCTTGAAACAATGTCTTTATCATCACTGATCCGGGTTCAATCTCATGTGCGCTTACAATCAAACCTGGATATGTCTTCATGAATTCTTTTGATTGAAATACCCAAACTCTCGCAGGATCAAAAGAAAAACGTTCATTTTTGTCTTTTTCCGGCCAAAGCGCATGCTCCTGCAATGAATCCGGGGAGGAAGACACATAATTCTTCCATGTTTGAATGGCTTGAGCAATCCTAGGATTCAATGTATCAAGATATGGTGAACATCGAATCAAAGTCTCCCCGCCCCATGACATCACAGATGCATGAATCATGAAAAAGAGAATATATGGAAAGATATTGCCTCTCAATAGAACCAATCAACAAAAATTAAACAAGAATTACCGTGAAATTACCATTTTTTGTTCAGTGTATTTCTGAATGAACTTAGGTTGGCATAGAGTTGTTAATTTTGTAGTCTTGAATTCATCAATAAAGTAGTGAACATGAGCAAACATATCACCATCATCGGAGCTGGGCCTGTAGGATGCCTTTTATCTGTGTATTTGGCAAAAAGAGGTCATTCAATTTCAATTTTCGAGCGCAGACCGGACATGCGATTGAATACCTTAAGTGCAGGGAGATCAATAAATCTTGCATTGTCCGACAGAGGTCTTCGCGGATTGAAAGCAGCTGGAATAGTTGATGATATCCTTTCCGTTGCCATTCCGATGCATGGAAGAATAATGCATTCCATAGACGGCGCTCAGCAATATCAACCCTATGGGAAGGAAGGTCAGGCAATCAATTCGGTGTCAAGAGGTGGTATCAACAAAGCTTTGCTTGAATGTGCGGACACCTTTGAGAATGTGAATATTACATTCAATGTGCGATGCACACATGTGGATTTGGAATCTGCCACAGCTCATTTCATGCATCAAGATGGCAGTACTTCCATCATTGAATCTGATTGCATCATTGCAACCGATGGTGCATATTCTGCGGTGCGTGAGGTACTACAAAAAACCGACCGATTCAATTATCAGCAATTTTATATCGAACATGGATATAAGGAATTACATATTCCCGCTGATATGACCGGTGATTTTAAAATGGAAAAACATGCTCTTCACATTTGGCCAAGAAAGCAATACATGATGATTGCATTGCCAAATATGGACGGTAGTTTTACCTGCACGCTCTTTTTTCCTTTTGAAGGAAATCCATCATTTTCATCATTGCAAACCGATGAACAAATAATGTCATTCTTTGCGGAGCAATTTCCTGATGCGATGAAAATGATGCCATCCTTATTGGAAGATTATCGCAATAATCCTGTTTCATCTTTAGTAACGGTAAAAGCTTTTCCATGGGCATATAAGAATAAAGTTTTATTGATGGGTGATGCTGCCCATGCGATCGTTCCATTCTTCGGACAAGGCATGAATGCAGGATTTGAAGACTGCAGAGTGTTTGATGAAATGCTTGAAGCACATTCGAGTGATGATTGGACTTTCCTATTCCATGCCTATGAACTTGCAAGAAAACCCAATGGAGATGCTATTGCTGAATTGGCTTTGAACAATTTCATTGAAATGCGTGATCTAGTTGCCGATCCTGAGTTTTTGAGAAGAAAAAAAGCTGAAAGAATGCTCTCGGATATGTTCCCGGATTCATTCCACACGGCTTATTCCATGGTGACATTCAATCACATGCCCTATTCTGAGGCATTGAGAAGAGGCAAACTGAATGAATCAATCATTGATGGCATGCTTGAGATACCCGGCATTTTGGATAGCGATTCGGAAATGCATAGAGAAGCTTTGGAATCTTTGATGAACAACTATCAAGAATTGGTCAAGACTTCTTGATTGCTTCTATGATGGAGGTCGTGGATTTGCCCTCAACAAATGGAATGATTTCAACTGCTCCACCATGCGCAATGACCTCTTTTGCACCAATGATGGTATCGATTGTATAATCACCGCCTTTTACCAATATATCAGGCATGATGGATTCAATGAGTGAAAGCGGTGTATCCTCATCGAATGGCACGACATAGTCTACAGAACGCAATGAAGATAAAACGAAAGCACGATCTTCGAGTGAGTTAACAGGACGCTCCGATCCCTTCAGTCTTTTGACAGAATCATCTGTATTCATGCCCACGATCAGAATATCCCCCAAGGATTTTGCCGCTTGCAAATATGCTACATGACCTTTATGCAAAATGTCAAAACAGCCATTTGTAAAGACAATTCTCTTTTTCTCGCTTTTCAGCTTCTTCACTTCTGTGAGTATGTCGATTTCATTCATCATGATTCTCCATTCCAGCCTTGTTTGCCAATTAATGGAACAAAACTAACATCCTCAAGAGGATAATCGGCAAAACTTTGTTCATCTTCACGAATGATGCAATGCATGACTTGCGAACGCTCATTGCCAACAGGAATGATGCAATGTCCACCAATTGCCAATTGTTTAAGCAAAGCTTCAGGAATTTCAGGTGCCCCGGCAGTGACAATGATTCCTTGATATGGAGCAAATTCAGACCAACCAATTGTTCCATCACCAAATCTGCATTGGATTTGAGCAATAGGGTATAATTCCTTCAATATAGTTCTCGCAGCATTGTACAATTCAAAATGTCGTTCAATGGTGTACACTTTTGCTCCCATTTCTGCAAGTATCGCTGCTTGATAACCAGAACCGGTACCTATTTCAAGAATCGCATCACCCGGTTTGGGTTCTAATAATTCTGTCATTCTCGCTACGGTGAATGGCTGAGAAATGGTTTGATGTTTGTCTATTGGCAATGCAACATCTTCATAAGCCCTTTGTTTGAAAGGACCTGAAACAAAGCGTTCTCTTGGAACTTGCTGCATGGCACGCAACACATTTTCATTGACTATGCCTTTTGCTCGAAGCGTGTCAATCAATTGATTGCATGCATCCTGAAATTGTCGACTCATGTGTTTTCACGGGATTATCCGAATTGGCTGCACAATTCGGGGAATGATCATTCACCATCGGCTATTGTGCCTGATGACAGATATTTTTGCAATAATGTTGGAAATGTTTTGATACCAACTTGCTGCGTGAGATGTCCTTCTTTTGCAAGAGAAATTGCACCTGTTTCTTCCGAGACAATCACTACAACCGCATCAGATTGTTCTGATAGACCAAGTGCCGCTCTGTGTCTGGTTCCAAGGTTTCCCAAATCTGTTCTGGACATAGCGCTCAATGGCAATACGCATTTGGCGGCAGTGATCATGTCATTTTCGATAATAACCGCTCCGTCATGCAAAGGCGATTTGGGATTAAACAAAGAAAGAAGCAATTCTGAACTCACCAGCGCTTGAATCGGTATTCCGGTGTCAATTGTCATTTTGATATTTTGAGATCTCGGAAATACCAGCAATGCACCCACATGCCTATCGGATAATTCTTTGACTGCATCAACAATTTGATCGAGAGTTTGCGACATATTCCTTTTTACGATCACGCGAAACAACTTTGTTCTTGTGATCATGAGCAATACTCTTCGAATCTCCGGTTGGAATAGAATGATGAATGCAATGAGCCAAATATCTGCTATCGCACGCAAAATCCAATTCAATGCTTTGAGATTTAACGATTGGGTGATGAATGATACAATCAACATCAGTATAAATCCGAGCAAAATCCTCACTGCAATTGTATCACGCAAAACTGTGTACAATGAAAAGAATAGAATTGTGACGATGCTGATATCAAGCACATCAATCAATGTGATTTGCAAGAAACCTATGCGGAACAATTCAATCATGCTCTATGCCTGATTTGAGTGCGGAATCACTCATTGAATGATGGTGCCTATGCGAGACCATCGAATGGATGCAATCTTTTTAAAGAGATCAGTGATTGGACGACCTGTATCCCAAGACCAATATACAATCATGGGAGTGCCGATAATATTCTCAACGGGAATAAATCCCCAATAGCGACTATCCTCACTATTATTGCGATTGTCTCCCAAACCAAAACAATAATCTCTTTTTACGGTATACGTTGATGTGGCTTTTCCGTCGATATATATCTTATCACCTTCAATCGCCAAGGTATGACCTTCTCTGCGAATGAATATTTCCCATTCCATGATATTGGTTTTGCTAAGTTGAATCACATCACCACTCTTTGGAATTCGCATCGGACCCCAATCATCACGGGTATACCCTCTTCCAATGGGAAATGAATGTTCTTTTTGTGCTTGAAGCCATTGATCTTTATACTCAACGGGTGGTTCCATTGATAAATCAAATTTTCCATCTCTTGGCAATCCAAATTCTTTGCCATTTACATATACTCTCGTCTTTCGGATTTCTACCGTATCACCAGCAATACCTACACAACGCTTGAGATAATACGTAAAGTCACGAGGTTCGATATCATCTCTATCACCGGGATAGATGAAGACAATCACATCACCAACTTTGGGAGTGGCATAACCGGGCAAACGATAAAATGGTAGTGGTTTATTTATAAATGGAATCATCTGTGGTGTTGAAGGCGCATAAATCAATCTATTTACAAATACAAAATCACCTGTGGCAACAGTATTTTCCATTGAACCTGTAGGAACAACAAAAGAACCAAAGAGCAATCCATTCACAATCATGATGAAGAAAATCGCTCCAAACATTGTTTTAAACCATGCAATGACATGCTCAACGGGAGTTGAGGGCTCTTTCCTTTTTGCATCTCTTTCCTTTTTCCAGTCTTTATATCGCTTGATCAATTCTGTCATGTTTCTGCTCAGTTATAAAACAATTATTGCCATTGAATGATTGAATACCATGCATCAATACGATCATACAATAATCGCAAGGATTTGGGTGCAGTGGCATCACCTTGATAATCAAGGATTTTTTTGCCTCGTATGATTCCATTTCTCATATGTTGAACCGTGAATATCACAGAAGGCATATCAGTTGTTGATTGCTGTACATACATTGGTTGAAGATCATCAATGTTGACGGATTCAATTGCACGGATCAATGCAGATACAGAATCTTTGGGTATCACTCCAATCTTTTTTCCTTGAAAAGGAGTATTCAGATATCCTTCATATTCAACCGTACCATCTCCATTCACAGTGAATCCATAAACGGGACAATTTCCTCTGCATGCCGTTCTTTCCAATGTCACTGTATACGATTCAACACTGTCACGCATTGGAATGGAGACAGTGGAGCAACTCATGAGCAGTTGAAAAAGAACAAAGCAGAACAGAGCAATAACTTTCATCTTATTTGCCGGATCTGAATTTATTGACATCGATTTCATAGCGTCGAATTTTATTGTGAAGAGTCTCTCTGCTGATTGCAAGCAATGCTGCAGCTTTGCTCACATTTCCATTACATTTTTGCAATGTGGAAATGATCTTCATTTTATCAGCTCTGGCTATGTCATCTTTCAATGAACCATCGCTAGTTATGGAAAACTGATCACTTGAAGCAGACTTCGGCTCTGAATAGATGCGCTCATTCGGACTCGCAACAGCATGTATATCACGAATCTCAATGGTATCTGATGAAACTGTTTGCAATACCACGCGTAGCGTGCTTTGCAATTCTCGCACATTTCCTTTCCAGGTGTGATCCTGCAAATATTCTATTGCAGCCGGAGAAAATGATTTATTGTCAACCATTTTTTCATTGTGCTTCTTGAGATAATGATCCACAATGAGAGGAATGTCTTCTTTTCTCTCGCTCAAAGGAGGAATAGTAATTTCACACTCTCTCAAACGGTGATATAATTGCTCTCTGAATTTTCCATCGCGCATTGCTCCGAGCAAATCTCTGTCTGTTGCAGAAATAAAACGCACATCAACTTCTTCTGCTTCAACCGAACCCACTCTCCGAATGATTTTTGTTTCGATTGGAAGCAGGAGATTTGCTTGCAACTCAAGTGGCAAATCACCGATTTCATCAAGAAAAAGAGATCCTTTATTGGCTTGATGAAATAATCCTTTTTTATTGTCATGCGCACCCGAAAAGGATCCACGCAAATGTCCAAACAATTCGCTTTGGAACAATTCTCTCGGAATATTCGGAATATCAACCGTGACTACGGGATGATGCGCCCTTCGACTTACGGCATGAATGGCTTCTGCAACCAGTTTTTTTCCGGTACCGGTTTCACCTGTAACAAGAACATTCAAATCCGTTTTGCCGAATCGAATAATTTTATCGGCTACTTTCAGCAAAGCATCGCTTTTGCCAATGATACCTTGTTTTTGGATGATCTTCAGAAGTTCATGTTGTTCACTTTGTACTTGTAATTTTTCGAGAGTACTCGTCAAAACATCGCGCAAACGATCTGTTGAAATTGAACTTTTTTCGATGAAATTCACCGCACCAAGCTTTGTGGCATGCACTGCATTTTGAATAGTTCCTTTGCCTGATATCATGATGACAGGCAAAGACGGATACTTCTTGACGCTTTGCCCAAGAACATCAAGTCCATTCATCTGTGAATTGATAAATTCTATATCCAGCAACATCAATGACAAAGAACGATGATTATTTTCAATGAATGCAAGCGCATCTTCAGGCGAATTGCATGCATGTGTTTTCCAACCAAAACCCCCGATAATATCTGCAAGAGTATCGGAGAACTCCGGATTATCATCCACCAATAAAATTGTGATTTCAGACGCCAAAATATAATCCCCCCCCGCACAAGCGAGGTAATAATGAAACAATCAACCCAATATGTATATTAGTTTTTTTCATGTACCGAAGAATTCATCAAAGGTACCGCCAACATCAAAGAATCATAAATCGCTCGAAACTCTTTGCTGCCAAATGTTGCAAATTCCGGGTTCCAGATGGCTTTCATGTGAACATTCGTTTTTGTGTTGATATACTCAACCGAACGATATGTCTTACCCGGCGAATATAAGGATTGTATGGCAGTAAATGTCCCGACAATCTCCTGCAATCTCCCACAAAAGAGTGGTACATCAATGGAGTCAAGTCTTTTGGGGTTCATCCCCGACTGCAGATTATCCCTTTCAATCGCAAAAATTGCCAATTCTTTTGCATGCATTTCATATCCTTTATAGGATCCATTCTGCATATCGCCATTTCCCCAGCGAATGATGGTCCCAATTGTTCTTTCACTGATGCATGTTTTTGGAGCACTCATGCACCCACTGGCAATGCAAGCTATCAATAGGAGAATTATTCTCATGATTGATTGCCCTGAGCATGTAAAAATCGCTCTATTCTATTGATGCATGTTTCTTTTCCAAGCACTTCCATGGTTTCATATAATCCGGCACCAACTTGCTTTCCTGTAAGCATCATGCGTAATGGATGAATGATAAGCTTTGAAGCTATGCCATGTTCTTTTGCATAAGACCCAATGTTTTCATTCAAAGCAGTATGATCAAATACATTCATCTCTTTGATCAATGGCAATACTGCATTGATAACTTGAGCAGCTTCGGCATCCCAATGTTTTGCTTTATACTCTTCATCAATCTCATAAGAATCCGAAAACATATAAGCACCAAATGTGGGAACTTCATTCAAAAAAGTAATACGCTCACGGAGCAATGTGAAAATGCTCTTCGCTCTGTCATCAGAAATTTCAATGGAGTGTTCATGCAAGATTTGCTGCAATGAGGGAATAAGTAATTGTGGATCTGTCAATCTGAGATATTGAGCATTCATCCATTCTAATTTTTTTGTGTCAAAGACAGCACCTGCTTTATTCACTTTTTCAAGAGTGAATGCATCTATCAATTCTTGCATTGAAAAGATTTCTCTGTCTGATGTTGGATTCCAACCAAGCAATGCAACAAAATTGATGAGCGCATCCGGAAAAAATCCTTTTTCACGGAAACTCTTTGCGAATACATCACCAAAACGCTTGCTCATTTTCGATTTATCGGGATTGAGCAAGAGTGGTAAATGTGCAAAGAGTGGCATATCCCATTCGAATGCCTGATACAGCAGAACATGCTTTGGTGTTGAGGGAAGCCATTCTTCACCACGAATGACATGAGTGATATGCATCAAATGATCGTCAACGACATTTGCCAGGTGATATGTTGGAAATCCATCTGATTTCAAAAGGATTTGATCATCGACATCTTTTGCATTGACAATGACCTCACCTCTCACGATATCATTGAATCGAATATCTCCGGAAGCTGGAACCTTTAATCGAATGCAAAAATCAGCACCTGCATCGAGAAGTCTTTGTGTCTCCTCTGGGCCGAGAGTATATTCACTTCGCATGACTGTTCTATCATACTTTGCGGCAATTCCGGCATTCTTTTGTCTTTCACGCATGGCATCCAATTCTTCGGAAGTGTCAAATGCGCGATAAGCTTTCCCCTTTTGCAATAACTCATTGGCATATGTTCGATAGATTTCTGTGCGATCTGATTGACGATAGGGTCCGTATGGACCACCATTTTCGGGACTTTCATCAAATTCCATTCCCGCCCATCTACAAATCTCTACGATATTATCTTCAGCTCCCTCCACAAAACGAGTTTGATCGGTATCCTCAATACGCAGAATGCAAGAGCCACCATGATGCTTTGCAAAAAGATAATTATACAAAGCAGTTCTCAATCCTCCGATATGGAGAAAGCCTGTGGGGGATGGTGCAAATCGAACGCGTACTGACATAGTGTATTCTTGAATGATTATGAACGATGAAATGTGTGCTCGGCTTCAGCAAATGTGTTTTCCGTTTCTCTGAGACGAATGGTGATGCTTTGAACCGAAGGAAAAGCAGAAAAACCGGGAATCAATTCAGCCAAAATATAGTGAGCGATATTCTCCGCAGTTGAATAGAAATCGACAATATTCACTTTCATCGGATGTTCTTT
The DNA here is from genome assembly GCA_049426725.1 of Candidatus Kapaibacteriota bacterium. Taxonomy (GTDB): domain Bacteria; phylum Bacteroidota; class Ignavibacteria; order Kapaibacteriales; family UBA961; genus UBA961. The sequence continues at coordinate 102,479 of JBMSYN010000004.1, read as the reverse complement.
AAAGAATTCAACGAGTATCTGATCTGAAGAATCCAGCAAAAAGGAATGATCCAATGTGTCAATCAATGGCTGAACCAGCGATTTCATATCGAAATAATCAATCACCATTCCCGTTGCGGGATCAATTTCACCAATGACTTCAACGCGCATCGTATAGGAATGACCATGGATATTCTGACATCCACCATCATGGAATGGCAAACGATGACCCATCTCCCAATGAAATTCTTTTGCAATGCGGGATATCATGGCTTCTTATACTGAGCGGTGATTACACTCGACATGCCACCACGAACTCCCCAGTCTGTTGTAATGGTCATCTCAATGGGATTACAACGCTCTACAAGATCATCAAGAATCTTATTCGTGACAGCCTCATAGAAGATGCCCATATTGCGAAATTCCAAAAAGTAATATTTGAGCGCCTTCAACTCCAAACAAATGGCATCAGGCACATAATCTATCGTGACCGTAGCAAAGTCCGGTAAACCAGTGAGTGGGCATACCGATGTGAATTCATGCAATACATGTTTGATACGATACTGTCTGCCGACAGCAGGATTGGGGAATGTTTCGAGACGATCCATGGAATTACTGTATCTTTGTGCGGTGAAACATAAGCATCCAGAAGGATGGCAAAGGCTTGTAAAAATACGGGTTTTCCGCGAATTAATGAAGAATACAAACAGTCATTATCTCTATGGCAGACGTGCTGTCATCGAAGCTCTGAACGCAGGCAGAGAAATTGAGAAGATTTTCGTGCAATATGGCGCTTCCGGCGATGCAATCGAGGAAATTCGAATGAAAGCCAGGCAAAAGAACATTGCCTGCGCAATTGCCGACAAAATGAAATTCAATGATATGGAGCGAAGAATCCCTTTGGAAAGGGGCTCCGCACAAGGTGTTATTGCTCTGACAGCCATGATTGACTATGTGGAGCTTTTTGACCTTCTGGATGGATCAATGGCAAAAACAGCCAATCCTCTCATCATTGCATTGGATGAAATCACGGATCCTCATAATGTTGGGGCAATTGCACGCTCCGCAGAATGTGCCGGTGCCACCGGCATGATTCTCACAATTGAGCACACTTCTCCAATTACCCCGGCAACATTCAAATCAGCCGCGGGCGCAATGGAATTTCTTCCGATTTGCAAAGTTGATTCACTACTCGTTGCAATAAGAAATAGCAAGGCGGCAGGATTTTCCGTGCTGGGAACCGATGGCATGGCTGATACGCTATACACAGAGCCAGGTCTTTTTGAAGGTCCAACCATATTGATCATCGGAAGTGAAGGCAAAGGTATCAGACCTGCAATTCGAAAAGAATGCACCAAACTCATTCGCATTCCGATGCATGGAAATGTGGAATCTTTGAATGCATCTGCTGCTGCTGCAATCATCATGTTCGAAAGGGCAAAACAATCGGAGTGATATCATGCGGATTGTATGCCTTACGGAAGAAACAACAGAAACACTGTATGCAATCGGTGCCGATGAGATGATTGTAGGGATTTCAGGATTTACCGTCAGACCCGCAATTGCACGCAAAACGAAGCCCAAAGTTTCTACCTATCTCGATGCAAACATTGATGAAATCATCAATCTTAAACCTGACCTTGTTCTTGCATGGAGCGATCTTCAAGCAACTATTTGTCAACAATTGATTGCCTCGGGAATAGCCGTACATTGCTTCAATCATCGAACGATTGCAGGTATTCTGGACATGATTTCCATGCTGGGAAGGATGATCGATAAATCAGATGAAGCTGAAGAGTATAGGGCATTTTTGGAAAGAAAAATAGATCACATAGCCGAACGATCAGCTCTTCTTAAACAGAGACCTCGCATTTACTTTGAAGAATGGTTTGACCCATTGATTTCAGGAATTGCATGGGTAAGTGAATTGATTGAATTATGCGGAGGGATTGATGTATTTGCTGAACATCGCGCTTATCATGATGCAAAAAGAAGAATCATTGCAAATCCGGATATCATCATCGACATGAATCCCGACATCATCATTGCTTCATGGTGCGGCAAAGGGGTAAAACCGGAGAAAATACGATCAAGGGATGGATGGGATCGCATTAATGCAATCAAAGAAGGACAGATTCATGAAATCAAATCTTCCGTCATTCTGCAACCAGGTCCTGCGGCATTGACCGATGGAATCGATCAAATCAGCGATATCATCTTTGCTTGGAATCAGAATTTGACATAATAAGTCAAACCAACAAATGATGCATTCATTGGCAAAGGATTATACTTGTCAACACTGAAATTCCACCCGTGATATACCCTCAAACCCAGCATCGACACTCCAATCTCCGGTCGGAATCGCAGAGATCCTCCCTGAAAATCCGTATAATACAACATGGATGCTCCAAAGGAAACAAACCAATTCATTGTATACGAAATTTTGGGAGCAATGATGAATCTATCCGCATCTAAAGGACCTGTTTCCATACCTATGGAAATTGCCCCCAAGCCCTTGATCATCCTGGTTTTAGGCCAATAGATCAAATTCCCATAACTGTACATCGCCTCGAGTGATTTCCCCGCATCACCGGCTTGAACACCAAAAGTCAAACCATGTGTGGGGATTTCGGATGCCCTCACATTACATAAACATGCCAATGAAAGACATGCAATCGCTATGAGGGAATGCATGCGCAAATCACATCGACAATCTAAATCCGGCTTCATCTATTGCATGGAGAATGTCTTCATCATTCACCAGTTCCGGATCATATTCAATCACGGCTTTTCCAATGACTACTTCCTGCACTGTCAGTCCTTTGATTGCAGACAACTCTTTATTGAGTGATTTCACGCAATGTCCGCAAGACATGCCATCTATTGCCAATTCTTGATGTTTCATTGTGTCCTCTTATTAAAAATCAATATCATCCAATGATCCGGCCGGCCCAATAAATGCAGGGGGCTCGTCAAATTGGATGGATAAATTCTCAAATCTTGCATAACTTTTCAAATATGCCAAACGAATATCGCCAACCGGACCATTCCTTTGTTTTGCAATGATGATCTCTGCTGTGCCTTCTGTTGGAGACCCATCTTCCCAGGTCAATATTCCATATTGCTCAGGACGATTTACAAACATCACCACATCTGCATCTTGTTCAATCGATCCCGATTCACGAAGATCGGATAGCATTGGTCTTTTGTCTGCTCGGGCTTCCACACCACGATTGAGCTGAGACAAAGCAATCACAGGAATCTTCAATTCTTTTGCTATCTGCTTTAATGTTCGAGATATAATCGAAATTTCACGCTCTCTACTTTCTGCCTTCGGTGGCGAAACAAATTGCAAATAGTCCACTATGATCAATTGCACATCATGTTCAGCTTTCAGTCTTCGGCATTTTGCACGAATCTCCATAACGGTCAAAGTTGCACTATCATCAATCAATAAAGGGGAATGCGTCAAAGAATCTATCGAAGTGGTTATCTTCGCCATCTCTGTTTTTTGCAATCTATTTGTCCGAATATCATGAGCATTCACTCGAGCTTCAGCACTCAATAAACGGATCATAAGCTGATTTGCAGCCATTTCAATTGAGAAAAAGGCAACAGGCAAATTATATTCAACTGCAACATTCCTGGCAATGCTGAGAGCAAAGGCAGTCTTCCCCATCGATGGTCTCGCAGCGATGATAATCAAATCCCCTGTTTGAAATCCACCAAGAATATCATCAAGTTTCGTGAATCCCGATGGAACACCCGAAATCCCCGATTGCATTTCTTTCTCTCTCATGCTCGTGATGAAATTGAATGTTTCAATCGCAAGCTCTTTAAGCGATACGAAGTTCTTTCCAAGTCTTTGCTCGGCTATTTCAAAGATTTTTGCCTCAGCTGCATCCACTTCTTCAAGTGCATCTGTCGTATCATCATAAGCACTGACAAGAATATTGCCTGCAACAGAAATGAGCGAGCGCTTGATATAACGCTCGAGCACTATTCTCGCATAATGTTCAACATTTGCTGCAGTTGGTACCATCGCAGTTACTTCGATGATTGCATAGGATCCACCAACCGCATCCAATTCTCCAATTCTTCGAAGTTCTTCAGTGAGCGTAGTGATGTCAACATCCACACCACGATTAAACAAACCAAGAATACCCTTATACATGATGCGATGCGCTTCTTTGTAGAATGCATCAAGCTTCAAAATTTCAATGACTTTTGGGATTGCCGCTCGATCAATCAACATTGCCCCAATAACTGCCATCTCCGCTTCAATGGAATGCGGGGGTATTTTCCCGGGCATCCCCTCGGCGGGAATCGGCAATTGTTGTCCGGAGCGTTTTGACCTCTTGCGGTCATCACCCGCCGGCATGGGTAAATATTGAGATTGATCCATTGGATATCCTTTGTGAAACGGAGTGCAAAAGTAGTATTTATTTATGATATGTGATATTGTGTTTTGTGGATGTGAAAAAATGACTCGATTTTCCACGAATTCCTGTGGAAAAGGATTGTTTCACAACCAATTATGAGAATTACAGGAGATATTGACGAAGCTCAGAACCCCCATAGAACTCCATCAATTTTGTATCTTTGTGTATTCTATTTTCATGACCCGATACAGTATGCTCGAATTGCCTATTCTTCAAGAGAAAAAGTCCGAATCTGCATTGCCCTCAATGCAGGATTTGTCTCATCAACCCAAACTCTATGTTGAGACTTATGGCTGCCAAATGAATGTCAATGACACGGAAATCGTTCAAGGCGTGATGAATGATCGTGGTTATGCCATGACAGACAAACCTGAACTGGCAGATGTTATTCTTCTCAATACCTGTGCGATTCGCGACAATGCGGAAAAGAAGATACATGAACGATTAAACCACTTGAAATATTATAAAAAAAGAAAGAAAGAATTGGTCGTGGGCATTCTTGGCTGCATGGCAGAACGCTTGCGCGAGACATTACTCGAGAAAGAATTGGTGGATTTGGTTGTTGGCCCGGATGAATATCGCTCCGTGCCGGAATTGATTTCCAAAGCATATTCCGGTGAGCGCGGCATAGCCGTGAAATTAAGTCGCGTTGAAACCTATGATGACATCCTTCCTTTCAGAACCGAAGGCATCAGTGCTTGGGTTTCCATCATGCGTGGATGCGACAAGTTCTGCACATATTGTGTGGTTCCTTTCACTCGAGGAAGAGAACGTTCACGCGCATTCGCTTCAATTGTAGATGAAGCAAAATCATTGTTCGATCAAGGTTTCAAAGAAATCACATTGCTTGGTCAAAATGTGAATAGTTATCGCGATGAGCAATCCGGACACAACTTTGCAGAACTTCTGGATGCTTGCGCAAAAGCTGTTCCTGAAATGCGGATTCGTTATACCACCTCGCATCCTCAAGACATGAGCGATCAGTTGATTGAAACAATGGCAATGCATCCGAATATCTGCAAATACATTCATCTTCCGGTGCAGTCCGGATCCAATCGTGTTTTGTCTTTGATGAATAGAACTCATCCGGTAGAGCATTATTATGAACGCATCGAGATGATTAAAAAACTCATGCCTGATTGCGCACTATCAACAGACATCATCACAGGATTTCCAACCGAAACCGAAGAAGATCATGAAGCAACAATGGAACTCATGCGAAAAGTGCGATATGATGGCGCTTATATGTTCAAGTATTCTCCAAGAGAAAGAACAAAAGCATGGAAAATGGGCGATGATATTCCTGATGAAGTAAAAGTTCGCAGATTGAATGAAATCATCAATCAACAGAATGTCATTGCGCGTGAAATCAATCAAACCTTAATCGGAAAAACTGAACATATTCTCGTGGAAGGTCCGAGCAAGAAAAACCCAATGGAATGGCAAGGAAGAACAGATTCAAACAAAGTTGCGATCTTTCCTCAGAATGAGCATGCGCCCTATGTGATTGGCGACATCATTCCTGTCATCATTGAAAAAGCATCAAGCGCAACATTGTTTGGAAGATTGACTTAACACCAAAAAGCACATTCAGGGGATAATTCATGAATCGTAGAAAAGCCGGAGCGCAAGCCGAGGACTCAGCGGCTTCATTTCTGGAACAAGCGGGATATTCCATTTTAAAACGCAATTTCACATTCGGTAGAGTTGGCGAGATTGACATCATCTGCAATCATGATGGCACTTTGGTATTCATTGAAGTTAAAGCTCGAATGAATCTTGAGTTTGGTCCACCAGAAGCATCTATCACGACCAAAAAGATACAATCCATGAAACGCACCGCAGAGGGCTATCTTTATATCAACAAAATCAATGATATGCCTTGCAGATTTGATGTGATTGCAATTGATTACACAGACGGAGTGCAATCCATCAGACATCTCATCAATGCAATGTGATCATTTTTTTTGAGGGAATGTCACTTGCAATTCCACTTCTTTGTCCTCACGCGGACCCCTCAAAACAGTAATGCTGGTGGTATCTCCGGCTTTAAATTTTCCCAATGCAAAAGTATAATCATAGACATTTTTAATGATGGTTGAGCCAAGTTTGATGATGATATCATCGGCAATCAAACCTGCCTTTTCACCAGCACCACCTTCACGAACTCCGGTAATTCTCATTCCCTTGGGATGATCGCTATAATCGGGCGTAATTCCCAATGAAACTTTGAATGACATTGCTTGACCTGGCTGAGCAGATGACTTGACTTTTATATAATCTGGTTTTTTGCCTGCATTACCAATGAAATCCAATGTTTGCAATACCATATTCACAATCGTGGATTCACCTTCATATTGAATTTTTTCCCAGGTATCGCTCGGTCTGTGATAGTCTGAATGCAAACCGGTGAAGAAAAACAAGACGGGTTTTTCTTTACCATAAAAGGAAGCATGATCACTTGGACCAAATCCATCTTCTGTGAAAGACAATGTCAGAGCATGTAATTTTCCAATTGAATCCATCAGGGGTTTGAACCCTGCGGAAGTTCCAATCCCTCCGATGTTCAATTTTCCGTCTTTCAATCTTCCGATCATGTCCATATTGATCATCATACAAATACTGTCCAAACCAATGACAGGTGATTTCACAAAATGTGCAGATCCCAATAGACCTCTTTCTTCAGCGGTAAAACCTATAAACATGATGGGTCTTTTCAATGGCTTTTTTGAAAGCTCATAAGCAGTTTCAATCAATCCTGCAGTACCTGATGCATTGTCATCAGCACCATGGTGAATTGCTTTTTCTTTTGTACTTGCGAGCGTTCCGGAACCCTCTCCTCCCCAGCCAAGATGATCAAAATGTGCTCCAATCACAATCACTTCATTTGATAATGTTGGATCTGTACCCGGAAGATATCCTATCACATTGGAAGTATTCACTGTTTTTTCTTTCAGTGAAACGGAAAGTCGCATGCGAATTTGTGGCAATGAAAAACTTGATGGAGATTTTGTTGCTTTGATGATACTATCATGCATTGCAATCTTCAATGTGGGAATCATCTGTTCCAATGTGGATGACAATACATTTACAACAAGCATCCCCTCTACTTTTCCGCCTTGCTCATATCTCAATCCAAGCAGAGAATCCGGAAATTGTGAACCGGAAACGCATATCAATGCTTTGGCACCCTTTTCTTTTGCAGTCATTGCTTTACTACGCAGCGCAGCAAATTGAGAAAGATTTCCATGAGGATTATCTTGTTCCGGTGCGCCACGCATAACGATGACAATGGCATCTTTGACATCAATACCTGCATAATCATCGTATTTGTCTGAGGGTGAAGAAATTCCATAACCCGCAAAAACAATAGGGCAATCCGCAGTTCCATTATCACTTATTCCAAGTGGAATATAGTTTTTATTGATTGATAGATTTTGTTCTTTCACACCACCCATGATGCTGAGTGCATTCCCCTTGGGATTCAATTGAATATCCGTCACAATCGAAAATTGTTGAAAATATTGTGAAGATCCATATGTTTTTAGACCAATCTTTTTGAATTGATCTTGTATGTATTCAGCCGCAAGAGCATTTCCTTTTGTTCCGGGAGCTCTCCCTTCCAATTCTTCCGAAGCAAGGTATTTCACATGTTTTTTCAATCTGTCAATTCTTTCATCAGCATGAACAGATGTGATGAGCATCAAAAAAGCAAGGAGTAGGCGCAGTATTTTCATAGTTGATTCAGTAGTAAAAAAAAGAGCATGACACAAAAATAGTCATGCTCGGCAATTCATCAATGCCATCTATGATCATCCATCAAAATCTACGATGACATCATCGGTCAATGGATGCGCTTGGCAGGTCAGGATATATCCTTCTTCTATTTCATCATCAGTGAGGGCTTCTCTGCTGTCCATGTGTACTTGACCACTTCGCAATTTTGCCCTACAGGTACAACAAGCCGCAATTTGACATGCATAAGGCGGATCCAATTGCTGTCTAATGCCTGCCTCGAGAATCGTTTCACCCGGATTGACCACAATCTCATAGGATTTTCCGTATAAAGTTACGCCAATCTGCTTTTCAGAAGTTTCAGGCTTTTCAGCAGATTCTTCATCAATTGTCAAAGGCGCTGTGAAAAACTCACGATGAATCCGCTCTTTGGGGACTGCATATTGTTCAAGCACTGATTCGGCATGTGCCATGACCGGCGATGGACCACAAATGAAGAATTCAGCATTGTTTTCACTTATGTATGATGAGAGCAACATTTGCAACATTTCTTTGTTCAAGATTCCTTGATGATCTCCACCGGAATCTTCCAGCACATTGATCATCGTGAAAGCATCATTTCCATTGGATAATTCATTCAATTCATCACGAAACATGATCGATTGTTGATCCTTATTTCCATAAATCAATGTGACCTTTGATTGCGTTTCTTTCAACAATGCACTTTTAGCAATGGAAAGTAGTGGTGTGATACCGCTTCCACCACCAATCAAGATGATGTGGCGCGCTCTATCCGATTGCACTTGCAGAGTAAAATTCCCCATTGGTTTCATCACTTGCAGGGTATCTCCGATTGACAATTCAGTATTGAGGAATGTTGATGCCAATCCTTGTTCTGTTTGTTTTACGCCAATTGTATGAGGTTCACCGGAAAATGGTGAAGAGCAGAGCGAATATGCTCTATTCACTTTCTGACCATCAACTTCAATTTTCAAGGTAATATATTGTCCCGGTGCATAAGAAAACTCCTCGCGCAAGTCTTCCGGAACCGAGAATGAAATTGCGACTGCTTGTGGGGTCAAGCGTTTAATTGCTGAAACCGTAATGCTTCTGAACATGAATCATCCAAAAAATTATAAATGTTGTCTTTACCAAAAACCCAATTCCAATCTTGCTGCTTCACTCATCATTGTTTTATCCCATGGTGGGTCAAAAGTGAGCTCAACATGAACCGACTCGACTTCCGGGACTTCCAATACCTTTTGCTCAACTTGTCCCGGTATCATGCCAGCGGCAAAGCATCCCGGCGATGTTAATGTCATCACCACTTCGGCTTTTTTTGTGTCTTCATTGAATCGAACGGAATAGATCAATCCCAATGCAAAAATGTCGACCGGAATTTCGGGGTCATACACTGTTTGAATATTGGCAATGATACGATCAATCACAGGAGCATCAGCAGGAGGTATATCCTTTGGCTTCGGCTTTTCATGATTTTCGCTATCATCGAGTTTAAGTGGAATGAATTTTTTCATTGATTTCTCTTTGATTATTCAGTGCTTGCCTTGCCATCTCCGTGCATGGCATTATTCATGGTATGCCAAGCAAGTGATGCACATTTGACCCGAGCAGGAAATTCTCTCACACCTGTGAAGACTGCAAGTTTTCCCAAATCATCGGTATTGATTGTAGTATCCATGGATGCGGTAACGATTCCATGAAATTGATTGAAAAATTTCTCCGCTTCTTGAATCGTTTTCCCTTTCAAGACTGTAGTCATGATGGAAGCCGATGAAGTGGAAATGGCACAGCCCGAACCTTGAAATGAGATGTCTTGAATGATTCCATCTTGAATATTCATATAAATCGTCACTTCATCACCACATAAAGGATTATGCCCTTCTGAACTATGCGTGGGATCATGCATTTCAGCAAAATTTCTTGGATTCTTATTGTGATCCAAGATCATTTGCTGATATAAAGCTTGTATTTCATTCATGTTTTGCCATTGGATTTGCTGTCATAAGTTAGGTATTAACGATTTTTTCCATGAAATCGTTCACAGCCAAACCTCAAAATTAGGGGATATTCCGTAAATTGCGTGAGGATAGAGTTTAGAAGGCCAGATTCTTGCTCTATATGTTCCACACCTTCCGGTTCTAAAGATTCATGAATCCAAAGATTATCTCCGAAGGCATCACTTTTGATGATGTACTGCTTGTACCCCGCTATTCAGAGGTTTTACCCCGTGAAACTTCGCTAAAAACGAGGATCACTCGGAATATAACCCTGAATATTCCTATAGTTTCAGCGGCAATGGACACCGTCACTGAATCGGAAATGGCAATTGCCCTTGCCAGAGAAGGTGGAATCGGAATCATTCATAAAAATATGTCCATTGAAGCTCAAGCAGATGAAGTGGACAAAGTCAAACGCTCTGAAAGCGGGATGATTCGCAATCCAATCACATTAAAAGCAACTAATACCGCTCAAGATGCACTTGCCCTTATGGCTAAATACAAGATTGCCGGATTTCCGGTGATTGACGAACAAGGAGCGCTCATAGGTATTGCGACGAATCGTGATTTACGTTTCAAAACAAAGGGTGATCAAAAAATTGCCGAGCTCATGACCAAAGACACCATTATTACGGCGCCTTTGGGAACAACATTGGAAGAAGCCGAGCAAATACTTGAAAAGCATCGCATTGAAAAATTGCCGGTGGTTGATGCTGACGGTCAATTACAGGGATTGATCACATTCAAAGACATTCAAAAAAAGAAGAAATATCCCAATGCCTGCAAAGATGAATTAGGCAGATTGCGTGTTGGTGCTGCTGTTGGTATTGCTGCCGAAACCATGGATAGAGTCAAAGCTTTGCATCAAGCAGGAGTTGACATCGTGATCATAGATACCGCGCATGGTCATTCTCGTGGTGTATTGGACATGATCAAAGCAGTGAAAACAGCATTTCCTGATCTTCAAATCATTGGTGGAAATATTGGTACTGCCGAAGCTGCAAAAGCGTTGATTGAAGCCGGAGCTGATGGAGTAAAAGTTGGAATTGGCCCGGGAAGCATTTGTACAACGCGCATCATAGCCGGTGTTGGCGTACCGCAATTGACTGCAATTATGGAGGCAGCATCCGAAGCTCATAAACATGGAGTGCCTGTGATTGCAGATGGTGGAATCAAGCAAACCGGAGATGTTGCAAAAGCGATTGCGGCAGGTGCTGATTGTGTGATGATTGGCGGTATGCTCGCCGGACATGAGGAATCACCCGGAGAAAAAATTCTACTTGAAGGCCGTGCATATAAAATGTATCGAGGGATGGGTTCACTCGGGGCGATGCAACAAGGCTCTGCAGATCGCTATTTTCAAGACATGGAAGATGGTCTTGCAAAACTGGTACCAGAAGGAATTGAAGGTCGTGTGCCCTTCAAAGGAAATGCCAGCGATACCATCTATCAATTGACCGGCGGATTGCGCGCCTCGATGGGTTATTGTGGATGTGGAACAATTCCCGCATTGCAAGAGAATGCACAATTCGTGAAAATCACCGGTGCCGGTTTGAAAGAATCACATCCACATGATGTGGTTGTCACAAAAGCATCCCCAAATTACTTTTCATGATGCATGAATGATGGATGATTCATCCACAGACCTTCCCCTTTCATTAAAAAGGGAATTGCAATCCTATAAGAGATTTCTTGCTCTGGAAAAAGGGGTGAGTGAGAATACAATTACAGCATATATGTTTGACATAGAGCGTTTTGTTCTCCATGCTCATTCACAAGGCATAGTTCGCTTCGATGAGATTCAAATTTCCACCGTGAATTCATTTCTGATGATGCTCGAGGAATTGGGTCTTGCCCTTTCATCAAGAACCCGTACCCTCTCATCACTTCGCGGCTTCTTTTCTTTTCTCTTCACCAATAAGTCCATCGATACCGATATCACAGAAAAGGCGGAATTACCGAAATCAAGAAGAACATTACCCGATACTTTATCGATAGATGAAATGCTGTCGATTTTAGAACAACCCGACACCTCAACACTTCCGGGAATAAGAAATCGAGCGATTCTCGAATTGCTCTATGCTTGCGGTCTTCGAGTATCGGAATTATGTGGTTTAAAGCAAAGAGACATGCTTTTGGAGCAAGAAGTGATTCGCGTTTTTGGGAAAGGGTCGAAAGAGAGAATCGTTCCCATTGGTTCTTCTGCGCTGGATTGGGTTGGACAATATCAAGAAGAAGTAAGACCGCATTTCATGAAAGTGGGTAAGGCTACTGATGATATTGTTTTCTTGAATCAAAGAGGGACTGGGATTTCTCGCATGAGCGTGTGGTCAATCGTCAGTGAAGCAACAAAACAAGCCGGCATTGAAAAACATGTCCATCCGCATACATTCAGACATTCCTTCGCAACGCATTTATTGGAGGGCGGAGCAGATTTGCGAGCATTGCAAGAAATGCTTGGTCATTCAGACATAAGCACAACGCAGATTTATACGCATATCGACCGAGAATTCATAAGGCAGGTTCACAAAACCTATCATCCTCGCGGATGATCATCTTGCTAGAAGCACGCATTCTTTTGCATCGACTTTTGATCTCACCTGAGAAATCACTTTCCCCTTGCCCACCAATCGAGCTTTATATCCCGAGGAATGCAAAACCGCCAGGGCACGACGAACACTCATGCCGCGAACATCTGGCATTGGCTTCAATACATTCTTCTTGATATGCTGTTGTTCCGGTTTGATTGAATGATTATTGTCAAAAGCAAAGGACTTTGATTGTTGCACGGGTGTTGCAGAGACATTTGTGTGAACATCAACAATCTTTCCTTTTTCCAGCCATATTCCAGGCTTTTTTGACTGACTAATCACTGTGCCATTTTCCGAACCCTTGATTCTCAATCCTACATCATGCAATAACTCCTTTGCATTCGCATACGTCAAACCTCGTAAGTCCGGAACAATGGAAGAATCTTGAACACGCTTTCTGACTTGTTCATTGCTTTCTTCAACATTCGTCACTGGAATTCTCGATGCTGTAATCCATTTTTGAGCAATTTTTTTAAAAATCGGAGCAGATGTTGTTCCACCATAAATTGACGCTTTGGGTTTGTGCAGCATTACAATCATTGCAACTTTCGGGGCTTCGGCTGGAAAAAATCCCACGAATGAAGCCGTATAGTCCTGTTTTGAATATTGTCCATTAACAAGTTGTTGTGCGGTACCTGTTTTTCCGGCTATTCGTAGCCCGGAGATTTGCGCTTCTTTTCCCGTGCCGAATTCCACGACTCTTGTCAACATGGATGACATTGTCTTCGCTGTTTTTTCGGAGAGCACCGTACGAATTCTTTGCACCTTTGTTTCCGACAATATTTGTTGTCCGGAATTCATGATTTTCTTCACGATGAATGGACGCATCATCACCCCGGCATTAGCAATTGTTGAATATGCATTCACCATTTGTAGTGCTGTTGCACCCAATTCATAGCCATAAGCCATGAATTTTTTTGTGGTTGCATTAAATTGCTTTGGTCTTTTCATCGTTCCGGCAACTTCGCCAGGGAAGTCGATTCCAAGAATTATTCCAAAACCAAAATCGCGAGCATATTTATAAAACTTGAAATCATCGATTTTATCCGAGAGTTTTGCGAATACAATATTGCTTGACTGCTCTAATGCTTCCGTAAATCGTACTTTGCCAATTGGATGAGAATCTTTGATTTCATAATCACCAACTTTGAGCGTTCCATTATTTCCATTGACCATGCTTTCCGGCTTGATTATTCCTTCCTCCAAAGCAGCGCAAGCAGTCACCAACTTAAATGTGGAACCAGGTTCATACATATCTGTTATTCCACGCAAGCGAATGGCATCAGGCATTGCGGATTTTCTGTCATGTGGGTCAAAAGTAGGCCAGGAAGCCATGGCAAGCACTTCTCCCGTTCCAGGCTCCAATGCAATCACTGTTCCACCTTCAGCTTGAGAGGTGCGAATACCTTCAGACAATTCATACTCAGCCATTCTCTGTAATTCGATATCTAAAGTTAGCATGGTGGAATGACCATCAGTGGGTTCCAAAACAGGTATTTCATGAGAATAGTAGAGATTCCCCACAGCATCTCTTCGCATATATGTTTTCCCATCAACACCACGAAGAAGTGAATCCAGCATCAATTCCAAGCCTGCCAAACCCCGCTTTTCCGTATCGGTGAAGCCCACCACTTGCGCAGCTCCTGAACCATACACATAACTTCGCTTATATGTTGGTTGCCTTATAAATCCGGGATCTTTTATGGTATCAAGCATGGGATGTCGGGCAGTAACATCTCGAGCCAATAAAGTATACTGACCTTTACCCTGTTCAATTTTCTTTTCCCAATATTCAATGGATTCACCAATCGCCAAAAACAATGCAGTTGCGATGCCATGCTTATTTTTCACTTTTGTGATGTCAATTGCATAGGTAGTGGCTTTCACATTCGCAACAATCACCCTTCCATTTCTGTCGAGAATCTCTCCTCTTTTTGCTTGCAATGTGACCGGCACCATGTGTTGTCCTTTCGACAATGCCATGATGGCATCAGCTTTGATTACCTGCACATAGAAAATTCGGACAAGAAGAAGCAGGAAGAGTCCAAGAAATAACCCGAACATGATTTTCAATCTGTTCTGTGGAAACACGAATTCCATGGAGATTTGCTGATCATCATCTCCTTGAATTTTTCGGGATTGACTTCGCCTTGCGCTCATGAGGAATAACCATAAAATGCTGCATTGCAATATACGGAATCGACAGATTGTGACTTGAGTGTGTACCAGGTTAAATTGAAGCAAATACACGGTTAAAAGGGTCTTTCAATTTGTGTATCTTTGCACATCAATTTTTGGAGAATTCCATGAGCGGGAAAACCTATATCATTTATGACATCGAAACAGCTGGATTATCACTTGATTCCTTCGATGAATCAAGACAAGAATATGTGCTGAGAGGCGCTGCAACTGATGAAGCCAAGGAGAAAAAAATCAATGAAATGGCTCTTTCTCCACTTACAGGCCAAATCATTTGTCTGGGGATAAAAGTCATGCAAAAACATGGGGATGAATGGACTGAACTTAAAGCAGGTGCATTCATGGTTGACCCAGAATTTTCTGATGAGGATTCAAAGACAGTGGATTTACCCTCCGGACATAAAATGTTCTTGTGCTCGGAAGCAAAACTGCTTGAACATTTTTGGAAAATGCTCACTTCATATCCTTCACCGCATTTGATCACATTCAATGGACGAGGATTTGATGCACCATTCGTGATGCTCCGTTCGGCATTGCTCAAAGTGAAACCTTTGATGAATTTAATGCAAGGCACAAGGTGGAATTACAGAGATAGTCATACTGATTTGCTTGATGAATTATGTTTTTTCAATCCACAACAATCCGGTGCCACGCGCAGATATAATTTTGATTTCGTGGCAAAATCATTTGGCGTACAATCACCAAAAGAAGCCGGTGTCGATGGTTCCAAAGTTGGCGAGTTATATGCCGAGAAGAAATTTGATGTCATTTCCGAATATTGTTTGCGTGACATCAAAGCAACATGGGAATTGTATTTGGCAATGAAGGATTTTATTCCGGACATACGCTGATATGCATCTCTTTCGATTATGGATTACCCTCTTCAAGAATTGTCTTTCCCGTGACATGGAATATCGCTTGCATTTTGTTTTGCATGTGCTTGTGGACATTGTATGGTGTGCAGTTCAAATCGGTTTTTTTGAAATAATGTTCTTGTACACACCTGTTTTTGCCGGTTTGGGAAAAAGTGAAGCGTATTTGTTTTTGGGGACTCTCTTCATTGTTGATTCACTGAACATGACTTTGATTGCTTCAAATTTCTGGCATTTCCCTCGTTATGTGAACACCGGGGAATTTGATTTCTTTTTACTCAAGCCTGTCTCTCCTTTATTCTTGAGTTATTTCCGTTTTGTAAATACGGCATCACTTGTGAACGTTGCAGTGAGCTTCATCATATTCGGTATCGGTTTATCGATACATGATCAATCAATTCATGTGATGCAATGGATTGGCTGGATTATTGGAATTTTATGTGGATCATTGGTGCTTTTTTCATTTGAAGCCATCGTTGGAAGCATGTCATTCTACTTTGTGAATGCTTCGGGTGTGCAAAGTATTTTTTATGCACTCTATCAAATCTCCATGCGACCCGATGGAATATATAGCAATTTGTTCAGAAAAATATTCATTACGATTTTTCCCCTTTCTATAATCGCTTCTGTACCAGCTTCTCTGCTCTTTTCAGAGGCTTCATTGGAAACATTTCTGATCATGATATGCATCACATCAATAACGGTTTTCTGCGCAGTGAAATTCTTTTCATTGTCATTGAAGAGCTATGATGGAGCTAGCAGTTAATCACAACCACATTGAAAGCACATAGATGAACCCATTAAAGATGGGTGCAGCAAATAACATGCTGTCGAATCTGTCGAATGCACCACCATGACCCGGTATCAATTCCGAGCTATCCTTTACATGTGCATCTCTTTTGATCATTGACTCCACCAAATCACCAATTGGCGCAAAAAAGGCGAGCGATATTGAACCAATCACCATGATCCACAAAGGAAATGAGGGCATGAGAAAATATGTTCCGGCAAGCATGCACAATATTGTGCCAATCACGCCAATGATTGCTCCCTCAACGGTTTTTTTCGGACTGATATGCGGCATGAGCGGGGTTTTTCCAAATGCCATTCCACCGAAATAAGCAAAAGTATCACCCGCCCAAACACCCAAAAACAAAATAATCACAAGTGCAGCACCGGGTTCAATACTCATATTCACAAAAAATGGAGTCAAATTTCCCTTTGGTTCGAATGTTCTCAAAACAATCACATTGGAAAGCATGACGGGCACATAAAGAATTCCACCCAAAGTCGAGACAACCGCTCCTGCTGGTGGTGCATGTCGCTCTTGATAGGAATTAGCCAATTCAAGCGACAATGTAGCCAGCCCTGCCAAAGAAAGAATCAGGAGTAATAAATATCCGGCATGCTCACCTTGTACATCAAGGAGTATCATCCAGGAGAATCCGGTTATCAAGCCAATGAAAGGATGCGGAGAAAATCCCTTTGCATCAAGCAAAAGGTATAATTCTCTCAAAGCCAATACAGCAACGATTCCAAAGAAAACAGTGAAATACGGAGATCCAAGAATCACCATCCAAATCATGATGGGAATGCCGATCAAACCCATGATTATGCGCTTTGCAAGAGTGCTCATGCAAAAGTCCGAGCTATGTGAATAATCTCATTGCCTTCACTTTGGAAGGCGGTCAAAATTACCGTATTTTGCCCATACTTTCCCCCAAGATTTGTGATTAATATGGCAATCTATACATTGGAAGACAAAAGAACTTCCATTCTTCTCATAGGAGGATCTCGTCATACCGCAGAAATGGCGATTCGATTGAGAGATCATGAAATTCCATTCAATATTTATCTCTCTTTGGATGATGCTCATCTTTTTGCTTATGGGGATGCACCTGCTTTACCTCCGCATTTGATTCCATTCTCTTCAATGATTGTGACGAATGTTTCTGATGTGATCATTCCTCCGGACATCATTATGGATTGTCAGCCATTGGCTGCGGAATTAAAAGTACCATTGATTCATGAAGTATTGGAAGAATTTCCATCTGCCATCATTCTTTGCTCTACTTTGGCATGCACTGCAACAGAAATAATGCATTATATCCAAGATTCTCATCCAGTCATTGGATTCGGATTCCTTCCCGGCCATACAGGAACAGCATCAGTGATTGAATTGGCAAAAGGATTGAATGTATCCGAGCATGCACTCAAGTCCATTGAAATGCTGATGAATGCCATGGGATATACATGCGAGATTGTAGAAGATAGAGTGGGCTTGGTAATACCTCGCATTCTTGCAACACTCATGAATGAAGCGGCATTTGCCGTGTTGGAACAGATAGCAACAAAGGAAGATATTGATGCCGCAATGAAAACGGGCGTGAATTATCCTCATGGATTGCTTGAATGGGCAGATACCATCGGATTGGACACCGTGCTTTCAATGTTGGATGCTCTTTATGCTGAATACAGACAAGAGCGATATCGTCCATGCATTTTGTTCAGACAATATGTAAGGGCACGCTGGATTGGCAAAGCCGGTGGCAAGGGATTCTATACCTATGCTTCAGGGTTTGCATGATACAGAATGAAGTGATCAAACCGGTCACTCGCATCTTTTGCGATTTTGATGGCACAATCACAAGAAAAGATTCCGGTGATGAATTTTTCCGAACATTCGGACAATTCAATGTTCTGCATGATGGATTGATGAAAGGGGAATATTCGGTTAGCGAATATTATAAGCGCATCTGCTCAACACTGAACATCATTTCGAATGAAGCATTGCAATTGTTTTGTCAAGCTTGTGAAGTCGATGCATATTTTTCTCAGTTTTTGGAATTTGTGCGAAGCAAGAATTGGGAATGCATGATTGTCAGCGATGGTTTCGACAAGTATATTCAACCCATATTACAAAGATGTGGAGCAGATTCACTTATCGTGCAATGCAATGTATTGAATCATGATGAGCATTCAGATAAATGGATTCCATCTTTTCCAAATGCCGATGAGCGCTGCGCATGTTTTTGTGCATCATGCAAAACAAAAATTGTGTTGAGATCCAGTCATCCCGATGACATGATCATCTATATCGGCGATGGACTCTCTGATACATGCCCTGTACATGTTGCAGATATGATATTCGCAAAAGGCAGTTTAGCTGCTTATTGCAATCAACATGGAATCATCCATCATAATTGGAATAGTTTTTTTGACATTGTATCGGTATTAAAAAAGCGAAGTCCTGTCCTGAGAGACATCGCAAGAAAAGAAAGAAAAAAGATTTTCATAGCTGAATAAATCAACATGTATACTCAATCACTCATGGCATATAAACAATTGTTGTTCTCGCTTGTTGAAAAGCAGGGGGATCATTATGTCATGAATACGCTGACTTCACATGCACAATTATCAAGAGAATGCAGAAAATTTATTGAATCCGAGATTGAATGGTGGGCTTATACAGCATTGATCCGAAAAAGTCCCGGACACAGATTTCCTGTCGATAAATCATTAGTCCTTGAAATGTCCAATGATTTATGTGCTTATTTCACATCCATTGCAGAATGTGATACGAATGAATTGCGTGATTTGTTGGGCATGTTTGTGGACACATATTTCAATAGTCTATGCAGACCGGTATATACTCTCACAGCATTTGTATTTCGCAATGAAGCACATAAATCAGCCCATGAAATTTTATTGCGTTCAAATGGATTGTCTTTGCCATTGTTGAATATTCCAGACATTATCAAATCAATGCCTATGGAACATCAACATCCGACTTCATTCATGATTTCGAAGGAGCAATTCCACTTAGCTTGTACAGATGCATTGCGTTCTTCAGTCGGCAGAATGAGTGCCTCACATATTGCTGAAATATTTTCACCACTATTCACATTTCTTATTCACATTGGTGAGAAAGATTCAGTCCCTTCCGAATTATTATATGCATTCTTTTTAGAGGCAGGTCATACCCGCATTGCCGATGCTTTATATGGATCTAAAGACACAGCTTTTTATTCCAAAGAAGATTTGCTAAAATTACTCGAATCATGCTTAGGAAATGATGGTGCCGATCAGATTCCACAGCAGGATGCTATTCCGAGGGAGATACCAAGTAGAAAGTATTTTGGGGCAAAAGGTATCATGCTTATCACGGGTGAACGCCTTAGTTTGGCAAAACGAAAGATTTTGCTTGAACGCGAAGTACAGTTAGAGCGAGAATCACAGATTAGTCAGCAACAATCCAAAGATGAAATAGAACAGCTGCTTCGTGATTATCAATTGCAGGAGCAACCCCTCAAACTCATTAAGCAAACTTTTCTTGGAGCATTGCCCATGCAGGTACAAGTGCATTATGCAAATGCGATGTTTGATGGAGATTTGAGTTATATAAGAAAATTAGGTGCTTCTATAGACAAAACTGTAGGTGTTGAAGCGGCATTGGCAACATGCAAAGCATTCATCGAACAATATGGTCAACAGATTCGCGAAGCTGAAGATCCTATTGAGGGCTTATGTGATTTGATAAAAGTGTTTTGTAAGAATCGCGACAATTAACGCACCGCTTCCCAATCTTTTGAACGTGCTTTCCCAAATATCAATACCCAAAACCAATTCACTGCCCACTCAAGCAAGATTCTTGGGTATCCATACCTCCTAAAACGTCTTGGTGATTCATAGACAAGCAAGCATTTTTCAAAAGTCAAACCACCGATTTTTCTTGTTCTGCGAAATATCTCAAAATCCTCTCCGGCAGGGATAGAACCATCATACATGCCCGCTGAATAAAATGCCGAACGAGTGAAAATTTGACATTCACCTCTGCCCATGCCCATGCCCATGATATTCACCATGAATCCGATATAAGAATTCAGCAAAAATGAAAAACACGAATCAGAGAATGTTCTTTCATCGGGATAAATATGCACAGGGCATGCCAATGCACATGGCTTATAAGTAAGTTCACTCCATGATCGGACAAATGACAAGAATTCATCAGGGTCTGCAGGAAATGTATCAGCATTCATGAAAACAAACACTTCCCCTTTCGCTTGCTCCGCTCCCTTATTCCTGCCTTCTGCAATTGTTTGCCTTCTTTGCTCTGTATGACATATCACGATATCTGCAAAAGAGTTTGCAATGCCTATTGTGGCATCCGTGCTTCCGCCATCACTCACAATGATTTCAAGTCCAAATCGCTGTTTTCTTTCAGGCGTAAAGACTGACATGGTGCGAGCCAATAATTTCTCTTCTTGCAATACAGGAATAATGATGCTGATCAAAGGATTTGACTGACCATGTGAACCTTGTGAAGCAACCTGTTCATCCGGCTGAATCATATCTCAGTTACCACTACGCTATGATTGACGGTGTCCTTACGCAATAATGCAGGAAAGTAAGCTACAACTGAACTTGGCTTGGGTCTGCCACCGGCAAAACCGGTTACACTTGGCGGACCTGTCAAAATCAAAGGAGCTATTTCTTTTCCAAATCGCTCAACTGCATCATAATCTTGAGAGCGAACTCCTATGCGCATCATCACCTCATTTGGCTCAATTGCTTTTGCAATCGGACCATGACAGGCATTCATTCCAATGAACTCTGTGCGAATCTCATCAAAATTCAAATTGAGCTGATCTAATCGCTTCCGCAAAATCCCATCTGCAGCTTTTGCTTTTTTATATGCATCCGGAGCTGAATATGTCAGAGAACTAAAGGCAACAAATCCATCTTCATAAGATGCAGAAACCTTGAAAAACGGAGTAGCCGGTTTCCCTTTCACTCCATAAACCTTCACTCGATCATTACCAAGATCTTCAAGATGAATGCTTGTGAAATCTGCAATACAATCAGGTGTGATATATTCAGAAGGATCACCAATTTCATACATCAATTGTTCGCTGACTGTTTCTCTTGTCACCGCTCCACCGGTTCCTTGATGCTTCGTAACGATGAATGATGCATCAGGATATGCTTCAATGATTGGAAAACCAATATTTGCCATGTCTGGCAAAGATTCCCAATCACCCAAGAAGTTTCCACCTGATGCCTGGGCACCACATTCATTGATATGACCTGCAACGGTTCCGGAAGCAAGTTTATCCCAATCTTCAAAGCTCCAGCCGAATTCATGGATCATAGGAGCAAGAGTCAAACCGGTATCCGTGGTTCTACCTGTAATGACAATGTCGGCACCTGCCTGAAGAGCTTCTACAATCGGCTTTGCGCCAAAGTATACATTTGCACTAAGGAGTACATCTTTGACTTCACTAATTGGTTGACCAGATTCCATATTGTTCATAGCATGGCCATCAGCAATGAGACCATCGATGTGCATGAGGATATTGTCTCCTGTCACGACACCAATTTTAAGACCCGTGATGCCAAGTTTTTTTGCAACAGCAAAAACCGCATCACGAGCACCCTCAGGGTTTACGCCACCACCATTGGTGATAAGCTTAATTCCCTTTGAAGCGATAAATGGAAGCACATCTTCACATGTTTGTACAAGATCTTTTGCATAACCAAGTGCAGGGTTTTTTAATTTCTGTTTTTGGAGAATCGACATAGTCACTTCAGCTAAATAATCAAGCATGAGATAATCTATGTCTCCCCCTGAAACTTGCATCAAAGGCGCGGTAAGTAAATCGCCCCAAAATCCTTGTCCTGAAGCTATGCGAATGTAATCTTTAGCCATATTGGTCATCCATTGGAAAGTAAACGCACCTCACATGATGAAGTGCTTTGCAATGCAGATAGCAACATGTCTTTCTGCTGTTCATTTAAAAGACACTGCCCTGCATCGTCAAAAGGAAAAACATAAAACTGACATTTGAACCAAGTCATCATCGGAGAAATCTCAACACGAATCAGATTTTCATATTCAATACCAACTGTTTCGCCAAAGAAGATTGGTCTCAGAATGATGCCTTTTGTACATAATTCTGCTCTTTGCTCCGAAGCTCTGTATAAGACTTGAATCACATTGACAAACAAAGCCAGCGGAAACACATAAGCCAGTACAGTAGGCGTTGTTAAACTTAAAGCGATGATGGCAAAAATACAGAAAATGAGCAAGATTGCCCCAAGCAGGATATAAGCCAGCGGATTCACGATGAAGGTTAATGTCTCACCTACTGAAATCTGCATTCTATGACGAGCATCAAGGGAATTTCTGAAATATGTGGCTCCAAGTGCGAGCATTCCATAAGCAAATGCCACATAGAGAGCATAGAGGAAAATAACTTTGTCAAAATACATGACTCAAACCTTGCAAGTTTCCAAAACATGATCAGGGTATCAAAAGATATCCACATTAATCCACATACTTATTCACATTTTGAGTTCTTGACTCATTATTCAAGAAGATAAGTCCAATAGAATCATTATCTTTGTTGTCTATTTTTACCCAAACCTACCTGAATGAGTCAACTCGGTACGATATTACGAAATCGAAGGGAAGAATTAAATCTTACCCAGGCGGATGTATCTCGCCAAACGAATATCCGTGTCAATATCATTGATGCTTTGGAGAAAGGGAAAAATAGCATCTTACCTCCAACATATCTTCGTTCATTTAGCAAGTCTTATTGGCAGTTTCTTCGACTTCCGATGGAAGATTTTGAGAAAGCATTCTCCGAATCCGGCATCATGCCTGCTCAACAAGAGCAATCTTTCATTGGAACACTCATCAATCCTGAAAAGGAAAAAGAGAAAGAGTATACTCCGCCACCACCTCTCAAAACCATAGAATCTCCAAGATATTCTCCGCGTCTTGTAAGTGGAATCATTTCTGCTGCAATGATTTTGATCTTGGTGATTGGTTTATATTATCTGTTTGTCAAGGACTTTGTCAATGATACTCCTGTAGATCCGGGTACGCAAACCGAAGCAAACAATACAGGTGGAACTTCATCCGAAACTGGTGGTGAATTATTGTCAATATTTGAAGATACACCTAGCAAAGACAGCATCGTGCTTGAGGTAACAGCAAAGAACAAAACTTGGTTCACTATCAATGCCGATGGCAAAAACAGCGAAGCAGTGGTTTTGGAATCCGGTCAGACAGGACGCTGGGCGGCAATTGAATATTTTACTTTGTCTGTCTCAAACAATGGCGGTGCAATATTCAAAAGAAATGGACAAATCATTCCAAATATTGGCAAAGAAGGTACTATAATACGTGAAATGAAAATAACCGCGAATGATGTGACTAATTCAGCCATGCCATATAAGGAACAAACTGAATCAAGTGAAAAAGGACAAGGAAAAACCGCAAAAACCGAAGTAAAATCGACGAGTTCTAATGGAAAAGCAGCTGCAAAGAAGCCAACCGAAAGCAGTAAAACAACATCTGCTTCAACTGTGAAGAAAACATCTACTACCAAGTCGAAAGAAACAACTTCTTCAACGACAATAAAGAAATCAGAGACCGGCACTCAAACAAAGAAGAAAACAGAGTCCACTGTTTCTACGACAAAAAAGAAGTCAGAGTCTACTACCTCTACAACTAAGAAGAAAGCTTCAACTGAAAAGTCGAAAAGCTCAAGTACAAAAAAGAAGTCCACTGAAAAGTCGAAAACAACAGACAAAAAGAAATCTACGACAAAGTCAAAGGAAACGAAGAAGACTTCCAAGCCTTCGACTACCAAAAAACCGGCTGAAAAGAAAAAGACTGAGGCCAAAAAAGTTGAAAGCCCCAAGGCAATGCCTATCGGAAATCCCCGCCGTTAAATCAACGAATATGTCCTGCTATGTCATGAAGGCGAATGATTCCAATGCATTCCCCTTTTTCATTGCTTACAGGCAAGACTCCTATTTTGTGTTCCCTATCCTCCATGAGTGAAAGAGCGTCTCCAAGCAAAGCCTGAGCCAGAATGGTCACCGGACTTTTTGTCATGATATCTTCAGCAAGAATTCCAGTGAGCTCATCATTGTTTTGCAAACATCTTCGCACATCACCATCAGTAATGAACCCTTGAAGATTCTTGCCATCTTGACTAACGATTGCACAGCCAAATCCTTTTGCACTCATGACGATGATTAACTCTTTCAATGTCATGTCTTGTTTTACAAAAGGCAGTACATCTTTTCCTGAAATCATGACTGATTCAACTGTTAGCAATAAGTTCCTTCCCAATTGACCAGCAGGATGGAAAGATGCAAATACATCTTTCGTAATTCCAGAACACTCTGTGATTGCCGCTATCAGTGCATTAGTGATGGCTGTTGTAATCAATAAGCTGGAACTTGGAACTGTGTTCAATGGGCAAGACTCTCTTTCGATTGATGCATCAATCACCATATCGCAGTATTTCCCGATACCGGAATGCACATTCCCCAACATTCCTATGACCATCTTGCATCTTGATTTGATATATGGCATGATGGAAACCACTTCTTCTGTATTTCCACTATTGGAAAAGACAAGCACAATGTCTTTGGAAGACAATATCCCTATATCGCCATGCAGGGCTTCAATTGGATGAAGAAAAAAAGATTGTATACCAATGCTTGTAAGTGTGGCAGCACAGCGTTTTGCCATGATTGCGGATTTTCCAACTCCGACGCAAATCACTTTTTCTGCATTGCTAATAACTGTGGCACTTTGAGCAATAATTGACCAATCAATTCTATTGGCAACCACTCGCATTTCATGAATATCATGCATGAATGATGATTTTGCTATGCTCATCAATTCTTCTTGATGTTTCATGCGAATCCTCCGCTTAGATGTTTTCCTGCCAACATATGCATGTGCAATTGAAATACTGTTTGACCTCCCCATTCTTCACAATTCATGACAAGTCGATATCCTTTGGAATCAAATCCATATTTCACTGCCAACATTTGTGCTGCTGAGATCATTTCCATAAGAATTGATGAATCATCCGATTCAAGGTTCTGAATGGAACGAATCGTTTTTTTCGGAATAATCAAGCAATGAAAAGGTGCTTGTGGATTGATATCTCGAATGACAATCAATGTGTCATTTTCAAATTCAATCGTTGCCGGTATCTCTCTTGCAATAATCTTATGAAAGATTGTCTCACTCATTCTACAAATTCTCAATTACTGTATAAAACAATGCCCTCTGAGCTTAGTGCGCAGAGGGCATCGCATTAATTCAAAAGATTAGATTAACGGGTAATCGTCATCTTTGCAACTTCGGTATTGTTACCGCTAGTCAAACGATAGATATATGTTCCTGTTGCTACATTTGAACCGCTATCATCTGTACCATCCCACTCAACTGTGGTTTTGCCGGAATTGGCAGTACCTTCGAAGAGTGTACGGACTGTGCGACCAAACATGTCAACAATTTCAAGCTTAGCAATGCCTCTATCGCGAACGAAGAAGCTAATGTTTGTGCTTGTTGAGAATGGGTTAGGCACATTTTGCTCAAGAGCAAGAGGTGCAGTTTCATCCATTGTGAATTCAAGAACATCAGAGATTGCTTTACATGATTCAGTACCGGTAAGATCCATTTGGGTCAAACGATATTGATATGTAATGCCTGGTTGAACCTTCTCATCTGTGTGAGCATAGTCACGCACAACAGTAGAATTGCCGGCACCACGAACAAATTGGATTGATTCCCAATTTGAAGGAACATCGCCACGAACAACGCGACGCTCTACATGGAATCCTGCATTATTCTCTTCAGTTGCAGTTTGCCAGAAGAGATCTACTGAACTATTGCGTTTTTGACCATCAAAATAGGTCAACTCAACAGGGACGATACAGTTATCATCAAGAGTTGGCTCAGTTGCGTATGATTTGTCACCAAGGAATGGTCTAATCAAAGGCAACCATGTACCGCGTGATGCAGTTGGGAAGCCTTGGATAGCCGCATTACCATCATGTGCCAAGTGACCAAACATTGGGTTAGACAATGGAGTTGCTTGAACCCATGTACCGGAGAATGCTGTTCTTTCATAAGCGAACACATTTCTGTTGATCAACTGATTTGCAGCATTCAATTGGCGGAAACTCTTATCGATATTCAAGTGAACACCACTAACACCTGGTCCTGGAGGATTGACATTATAGTGTGTGATTACCTGACCAACGCGTGCTCTTGATGCACCCAATGATACACCGTCGAGACCTAGCTGAGCAACAGATGCCCAGTATTCACCAGGAGGCAATACAACCGGCTTATCGAATAGATAAGTTGTGTACTGACCATAGAACAAGTCTTGACGGATATCATCATAACCACGCTGCTTACCAATCTTTGTTCCTGCAATTGGTTGTGCTTGAGGTGCATCAGCGCCTCTGTACAATGCAAATGAAATTGGATCAGGGCTTTGATTTACTTCAGCCATCCAAGCCTGGAAACCTTTTACAGTATCTTGTGTAAGCAATTGGAAGCGCATAGCGAACTGACCGGAAGCAGAACCTGCTTCAGGACCAAATGCCAAGCGACCATCGGATGATGTAAAGTCAGCACCAAATGTACCTTGTGTACTAAAGTTTGGCCACAAACCACTTGAATAAGCTTCTGTGTTCAAACCACGACCATCAACGCGGCTACCTGTTGCACCTTGTGTAAAGTCCGGCACATCATTTCTTGCGGTTGGAGGATCATAAGCAAATACAGGTCCATAACGGAGATTGTAGAAGCTATATGTTGTGTCATTTGAATTATCAACATCACCACCTTGCACGAAGCAACTAGCAACGATGCGATAACGGCCCGGTGGGCAACGACGAGCATTCCAAGCAGGAACTGTAGATTGTACAATTTGACCTGGCTTTACGAATGGGATGATTGTACTGCGGCAATAATATGCATCTGCTTTTCGAATATCATCTGATTCTTGAAGAACCTTAACATTGATACTTACAGATGGAGACTGCTTACCGGTATTGTTTGTGATTTTGAAACGAATCGGAAGTTGAGTCATCTGAGATGCAGGTGTTATTTCATAAGGCCACAATACTTGCACAAGAGACATCTCAATATCAGGAGATTCGTTTGTATAAATCAACTTAATATTGTCAACATAGAAGTCATCATCATCATCCTGAGGTTGTGGTGGTGATGTATGTCTACGGGCATTGACTGAAAGTCTAAAACGGAAATCTTTTGCAGATTCATTTGGGGAGAAGATAAGAGAATCAGGTATTCTAAAGAATATCTTATTGAATTCAACATCTTTCCCATCATCATAAATATCTGAACGCAAACCTTGAGCAAGTGTGAGTGCAGAGTCTTTATCATCCGGTAGATATCCAAGGCGTGTACCACCAGCACCAAACACTGTAAATACATAGTTGTCTGTTACAGCAGCACCTACGCGACGCTTGTGAACATTCCATACGATATCAGAAGTTGCATTATTGAACTGGCGAGCAATATTCTCTATACCATTTGTAGAAGGACGAGCATATTCAAGTCTCAATTCATCAGGTGTACCAGGAGCTGCAAGATTTGTAGCAACACCGTTGAAGATAACACGTGGTTCAGGACCAACGATTGTTGCATCAGCCCAACCACGACCAAAGTCACCTTTATTTCCTGTTCTCTGATATGAAATCGTCAAAATCGAACCTTGTGTTTTGCGATTTGGCAAATGACGAATATCAATTGGGAATGAACGAATTTGATCACCACCAGGGCTTGGAGTTGGATCATTTCCATCAAGCGTAACACGATTCAATTTGATAACAGGAGAAGCTGTTTTGAATGTTGAACGATTCTTCGCTGTTACCAATGAACCTGGTACTTCACCTACTGCCCATCTTGGCGGTGGTGGATTATATGTTTCTTCATCACCATTCGAAACTTCTGCTTCATAGTTCACCCACTTCAATACTGAAGGCATTGGTGTACCATTGATCACATAATATTCATTGGCATCATCACTAAAGCCATCGCTATTCAAGAATGAAAGACGACGCATTACATAGAGGTTTCTGGAAACAGTGTCATCAAATGGCCACTGATCACCAAGTGAACGATAGATCGAGTCAACACCTTCTGAGAATACAAACAATCTCAAACGTCCAACTTGGAAGTCAAGAAGTTCATTTGGCTCAAATGGTGGGAACTGAACACGTACGATACCATAGGGAGGGATTCCTGTCAATGGGCAAGCGCCTGTACCTGGGAATGGAGGAATACCTGTTCCTTGTCCACCTGCAGCCAAGAATGCTCCTGTTGCAGAACCACCTGAAAGCCATCCATATTGTACTGATGCATCAATATCAGGAGGACAATTTCCTGTCAAACATCCAATACCAATAGGTACTGAACGAGAATATGCAGTTTGTCCTGTTGCCTGATTGATGATACGCATACGTACACGGAAATTCAAATCCTGATTGGTATAATTAATACCGGAAGGACGAGCAGGCAAACTTACGCCAGGACCTTGAATGTCATTAGTCATATTTTGGAAAATAGCTGATGGACGAATAGCGCCAAGCTGTGGATGACCTGCAAACAATTCTGGTTCAGGGGTTACGATTTCACGTGTATAAGCATCAAGATTTGCAGTTGCTTGCAATTCACGACCGAAATAACGAATCTGCTCAGGAACAACGCGAACTACATTGCGCCATTGCTTGAAGCGAATAGCCAAACCATTTGCAGGTGTGTTTGAACCATGACCGGTTGGACCAAGCAATTGAGCTGACACATCTGAACCGGGATAGTTTCCTCTCGACAAATACTGTGTGTATTGACGAGGAGCAGTCTGGAATTCAGTTTGTGTAAGATTTGATTGGCAATTCGGGAATTTATAATTGTAGTTTCTTGCTGTTCCATTTACGCCAATGGTAGTGTTCATACGGAAGAAAGCAGCGGCAGAAACAGATACACCGTTCACAACCACAGCACCTTCCAAACGCTCATAATAGAAATAGACTGATGAATCAGCCTGATCAAGCGTAACTTGGAAATTTGCGAGAATTCTCTGATCATCCTTGTTGAATGTAACTGGACCACCAACTCCGGAGGCCCAAGCACCAATAGGAGCAACATTCTGGAAATAAATAATCAAACGGCGAGTTCCATCAGGATTGTCAGCTCTTTTGTACCAAACCATTCCTCGGTTTTCCTCTGGGAGGTCAGGATTTTGAGACAATTGCAAGTTTCCAAAAGCTGGAGCAATAACTGGGGCATTTGCAATATCACCAGCCAATCCTGCCAATGAAGCTGCTCCTGTACTGCGAATTCCTCCGGTTGCACTGGTATTACCAATGAGAATAGCCGGTGGACCTGCTGAAGGAACTGTGGTAAAATCACCAGTTGCAAGTCTCATACCATAATCATCTGCCACTGGATCAGTTGCAGGATTACCTGATGCAGGTCTTGCAAATAAATCATCACGGTATAAATTGTATCCTGTTCTTGTTCCAACAGAATTCACTTCATAGCGTGAACTGGAAAGTGATACCAAACCATTCGTTGAAACATAAAAACTGTCATAACGAACCCCATTGAAGAAGAATGGGAATCCAATTCTAATGGGACCTGCAAATGCATTGTCTGTAGAATCGGTAAGGTTCGGAGATCCGGGATTGCGGAATTGCGGACGACCCTCAGAAACATCAAATGATTGATTAGGACCAGTAGTGATCTGCTTCCATTTGATAAGTTCGGAAGGCTCAGTATCGTTCAATCTATTTAAGAAAGCACGATCCAAATTGGGACGCCAAAAATCACCGGCATCATCGTCGGAATCGACTACATAATAACCGGTGGAAACAGCATGTGCCGAATTGTTCGGACGGCTGTTATTTGCATTGTTGAGTGCCGGAAAATTGGTGAACGGCTGAGGGAATGTAGCCGGGAATCGGCTTTTTCTCAGCGTCCCATCTTCCTTACCGCCAGCATAAACGGCCATGCTCGCCGCAAAGAATGCCAACAGTGCAATGAGAACTCGTTTCTTCATATGAAGAACCCTATGCAAAAGTGATACATAATTACAATTATTTAGATATGAATTTTTCATTACATGAGCTGATAAATCAACACAGATTATGCTATTTTAATGCATAATCGGGCGTAAATTGACAAGAAAGATTGAATTCACCAAAAGAAAATTTATGACTGTGAATAAATTCTTTGACATAAATGATCAAGCACCATCGGATACACCAAATGCTCTGTTTCCCGGACCTTCGCGGCAATGCTCTCTGGAGTGTCCATTTCAGCAATGTCCACTCTTGCCTGCGCAATCGCAGATCCAGTATCATATTCTTCGTCAACAAAGTGTATAGTTATGCCTGTAAATGGCTTTTTATCTCGGAAAACAGCCATATGAACATGGATCCCATACATGCCTTTGCCTCCATAATCAGGCAATAATGAGGGATGTATGTTGATGATTTTTCCAATGTGACCTGCCACAAAGTCAGAGGGTAATAATTTCATATACCCCCCCAAAGCAACGACTTCTGCCTTGTACTTTTGTAACATCGATGTCAATGCTTCCGCATTTCCTGAATCCGATACATATTCAAATGGAACTCCAAATTGTTCCGCTATGAGCTTTGCACCGGGACTTTCCTTGTTTGATATAATAGCTACTATCCTGTAGGAAGCGGCGGTATTTTGTGAAAACTCAATCAAAGCCCTTGCATTGCTGCCGGATCCTGATGCAAAAATGGCGACTCTCACTTTGTCTTGATGGGACATTGATGATTCGGATAATATGCTGCATAGCAAAGAATATTCACTCAATCTATTGCAAAGCAAAAATACATTCTAACTGACTATTGAAATCATTCGCAATCACATCTGTGGAAAACTTCTCCATTTTTCATTCTCATATCTAAAGTGGAACTAGTTTTGTAATCTTTTGTGTTTTGATCTTTTTGCTCATCCAATAAGTGAATCATGAAAATATTAAAAGCTCCTTTCCTGCTCTTGTGCAGCATTCTCCTCCCTATCTTCTTCTTTTCTGTTCAAGCTCAGGATAATCCAAATAATCCGCAAAATGACAACAGTAAAATCACCAACACAATCATTAAAGAGAAAATCGATGAGACAGTCACCGGCGTTCTTTCGGGAACAATTCTGAATGGATCAACACAATCTCCTATTGGTGGTGCAACGATAATTGTGAATGGAACAAAAATCGGAACAAGAAGCAATGCTCAAGGGAAATTTACTTTGCGATCCATACCTGTGGGCATCATCAGCATTAAGGTTAGTGCGATTGGTTTCGAATCAAGAACTTTATCAGACATAGCAATCAGTTCGGGTAAACCATCAACAATCACAGCATTGCTCAGTGAATCTGTAGTTCGATTGGAAGAAACAGAAGTTGAAGCAAGTTATTTTCAAAGAAGTCCGGAAACAATTACAAGCACTCAACTCCTCAATTCCGAAGATGTTCGCAGAGCCCCAGGTGTGCAGGAAGATGTAATCAGAGCCGTTGCTTTATTACCCGGCGTGAATGTGACAAGCGCTGGAAGAAATGATCTTATCGTTCGCGGTGGTGCACCTTTTGAGAATTTATTTGTTGTTGACAATATAGAAGTTCCCAATATCAATCACTTTGGATCGCAAGGTTCTACCGGCGGCCCTTTATCACTCATCAATATCGACTTTGTGCGCGAAGTGAGTTTTAGCGCAGGTGGATTTTCATCAAGATTTGGTGATCGTGTTTCTTCTCTCACAAATATTTCTCTTCGTGAAGGGAATGAAGAACGCTTTGGTGGAGAAGTCAACTTTTCTGCAACGGGCTTTGGGATAATCGCCGAAGGGCCTATATCAGATAAAGGTTCATATTTTGTCAGTGCCCGCAGATCATATCTCGATTTATTATTCAAAGCTCTTGGATTTAGTTTCATTCCTGACTATTGGGATTTTCAAACCAAGATTTCTTATCGATTGGATGAAAATAATTCTCTTTCATTCTTGACAATTGGTGCGCTTGACAAAGTAACATTCAACAATGATGATGAAGAAGATCGATATTCCAATTCGAGGATTAATTCTCCCAGCCAGGATCAATACTTTTCAGGATTGACTTGGAAACATCTTATCACGGGTTCCGGGATGAATGGGTATGCACTCTTCACACTCGGAAGAACATATTCTGCATTCAATACCGCACAAAGAGATTCAACTCTAGCAACACTCTTCAATAATTCTTCAAAAGAAGGTGAGAATAGTTTGAGAACAGATCTGTTTTTACAACTCTCACCAGGTACTGAGATCATCGTGGGAAATATTGTAAAATATGCTTCCTTGCTTGATTATGATTTATTCTTGGATCCTCGATTCAGAAGAAATCTTGAAGGCAAACCTACAGGACTTTCCGTTGACAGTAGTTTTACAGCATTTCGCAATGCCACTCATGCCACATTGGTTCTCAATTCAGATGCATGGAAAGCAACAATTGGGATGCGTTTGGATTATTTTGATTTTCTTGTTGAAACAACATACTTGTCACCCAGAATGACATTATCCTATGCTCTCAATCCCGTTTCTACAATCAACTTGAGCATAGGACGATATTATCAATCTCCATCATTCATCTGGCTCATGGGAGATCCTTCAAATCAACAACAACTCAAAGCCATCAGAGCAGATCAAATCGTGCTTGGCTATGAATTGCAATTGGCGGCGGATCTCAAGTTTCAAATTGAAGGATATTATAAGTGGTATGGCAATTATGCCGCAAGAGCATTCAGGCCACAAGCTGTTCTTGCACCTGCAGGTTTCGATGATGTGCAAAATGATATCCCATTTGGTCTTGAACCACTCATAAGTTCTTCCAAAGGTTTTGCACGAGGCATCGAAGCGTTCATACAAAAAAAGATGGGCGAGATTCCACTGTATGGACTAATGAGCGTGACGATTAATGAATCCAGATTTTCAGGATTGGATGGCATCGAAAGAGCGGGAGCTTTTGATGCACGAGTCATATTCAATATCGCAGCAGGATATCGCTTCAATGAGAATTGGGAAATCAGTGCAAAATTTAGATACTCAACAGGTGCTCCAAGTACACCATTCATCGAAGATCCAAATTCTCCGCAATATGGTCAGTTGAATTTTGCCGAATATAATGCAGGTGAAAGATTGCCTGACTTTCATGCAATGGATTTCAGACTCGACAGACGATGGAATTTCGAGGGATTTTTGCTGATCACATATATAGACATTCAAAATCTTTACAATCGAAAAAATGCAAATAATTTTCGATTCGATCAACGATTGCGCAAAGGCGTTGTGAACTTCGCCGGAGCCGGAATTCTTCCATCAATAGGTCTTAATGTGGAATTCTAATCCACTCAAACATCATCTAAGGCGATCTGATTGATCGCCTTTTTTATTTTGGTCAACATCAATTCCGTAGATTGCATCCGGGGTTCATTGTTTATAACACTACTCTCTCTTTTTTCATGAAATTAGTTCCACAATCATCCGAAGAATCATCAAAGAATTTCATTGATGAATTGAATCCGGCTCAACAACAAGCCGCCAAACATATCAATGGCCCGGTATTGATTATTGCAGGTGCAGGAAGCGGCAAAACCAAAACCCTGACTTATCGCATAGCATATATGCTTTCACAAGGCATTCAACCATCTTCAATCCTTGCTTTGACATTCACAAACAAAGCAGCAGAAGAAATGAAATCTCGCATCGCACACCTTGTTGGAGAATCAAAAGCAAAATATATCTGGGCAGGAACATTCCATTCCGTCTTCGCACGCATTCTAAGGATAGAAGCAGAAAAAATTGGATTTACACCCTCCTTTACTATTTATGACACTGACGATACCCTCAGCATCATTCGGCAACTCATGAAGGATGCTGGAATTTCTGCGCAAGAATTCACACCGCAAAGCATCAGATCAAGAATATCGCATGCAAAAAACATGATGATTTCATGGCAAGAATATCAGGCTTCAGCACAAAATATTCATGAAAAACAAACAGGTGTGATATTCAAGGAATATGAAAAAAAACTCCGCATCAATAATGCGATGGACTTCGATGATATCCTCCTCAATATCATCCGACTGCTTAGTCTCTCACCTGAAATCAAAGCACAATATCAACAGAGATTTTCCCATGTGATGGTGGATGAATATCAGGATACAAACAGAGCACAATACATTGCAGTGAATTTACTTGCTGGTGGACATCGTAATCTCTGTGTCGTTGGAGATGATGCACAAAGTATTTATCGCTGGCGTGGAGCTGATATCCGAAATATTCTCGATTTTCAGAAAGATTATCCCGAAGCAGTCACAGTAAAACTCGAGCAAAATTATCGCTCCACACAAATGATCCTCGCAGCGGCAGATTCCGTGATTGCTAGAAATTCAAAGCAGTTGAAAAAAACATTGTGGACGGAAAATCCTGAAGGGGATCTCATTAAAGTGATTGAAACCAGAGATGACAGAGAAGAAGGAGATAAAATCATGCGATTGATTCAACATGAAATGTACACAAATGGCGTTTCATCAAAAGACATCGCAATTCTCTATCGCACAAATGCACAGTCAATGTCTCTCGAAGATGCCATGCGCTCAGGAAGAATTGGATATACAATCATCGGTGGAGTTTCTTTTTATAAGAGAAAAGAAGTCAAAGATACACTTGCTTATCTTCGACTACTGTGTAATCCTGATGATTCTGAAAGTTTACTGCGAATCATCAATGAACCATCTCGCGGGATTGGCCCCACAACATTGCGAAAGTTGAATGAATTCGCGAATACTCAATCCATTTCGCTTTTCTCAGCATTTGAACAAGCATCCACATTGCCGGATCTACAAAAAAGAGCAGTGCAATCATCAATGGATTTCACCGGCATGATTCATCGATTTAAAGAGTTGAAATCTGCAATGAATCCACATGAACTTGCAGAAACTTATATCGAAGCAACTGGTCTTCTGCGCATGTATAAGAATGAAGACACAGAAGAATCACAAGACAGATGGAATAATATTCAGCGATTGCTCTCCAATATTGCCGAAGAATATGGAAAAAATCCCGAGATCACATTAGAAGAATATTTGCAACTCATTGCATTGATGTCTGATGTTGATGAAAGCAACATGGGACAGGAACGCATTGCAATGATGACAATGCATGCAGCAAAAGGTTTGGAGTTTAAAGTGGTATTCATCGCCGGAATGGAACAAGGGTTGTTTCCCATGGGTAGAGCAGAACAAGATCCGGATGAACAAGAAGAAGAAAGAAGATTGCTCTATGTTGGCATAACTCGAGCAGAACAGAGACTCTATCTCACCTATGCACAAAGACGCTATCGCTTTGGTGAATTGACCTACTCCGCACCTTCGATGTTTCTCAATGAGATTGCACCACATACTCTTGAATATGTTAATGCACCCATATCCACACAACGATATGGCGACTCCGCTCGAGTTCACACTCCAA
This sequence comes from Candidatus Kapaibacteriota bacterium, assembly GCA_049426725.1. Taxonomy (GTDB): domain Bacteria; phylum Bacteroidota; class Ignavibacteria; order Kapaibacteriales; family UBA961; genus UBA961. The sequence continues at coordinate 66,248 of JBMSYN010000004.1, read as the reverse complement.
AGTCTAAAGCACCGATGCCATCTCCTTTTTTTGATGATTTGTCAGGCATAGATGACTCATTTTCGCAAATCGAACCGGAACAGTCGGAATTATCCCCGGGAATGAAGGTTTACCATGAAAAATTTGGAGTAGGAACCGTGCAACTCCTCTCCGGCGAAGGAGAAAAAAGACAGGCAACAGTGATGTTTCAAGACATCGGTAGAAAGCAACTATTGCTGAAATTCGCAAAATTGCAAATTCTCGATTCTTGATTGGGTGATTCCAAACCCACAAAACCAAACAATTCAAGTTCTTACTGCAATGTTTACATGTTTGCCCTGTATATTCTATTTCGTATCTTTGTCATCATTACAATTGCTAGAATGTTGAATTATCCAACATTCATTTCATCATTTAGTCCAGCGTACGTATTATGTCCGAACAAGAGATCAATAATCAGGAACAAATGCCATCTGTTCCAGCGGAACAAGCAACTGAAAATCCTGTAGATACAACTCAGTCGGAGCAAGCGCCCGAAACATCGGCAATGCCTTCCCCTGAACAACAAGATGCATCCACTACCGAATCCCCAAAATCAGTGGTGATCGAACAAGAACCTTCTGCTGCTGAAAAGCGCAAAGAAGAACGCGAAAAGCGTAAAAAACTTGAAGAGGAAATGCTTGCCACTTTGGAAAAAATTCACACTGAAGGTGGCACAATCGAAGCGGTTGTTGTTGAAAAAATAAAAGGTGGATTGCGTTTGAATTATAATGGCTTACGCCTCTTCATGCCTGCTTCACATTTTGGACTCAAGAAAACTCCTCAAGTTGAAGAATTAAATGATGCCGTTGGAAAAACATTCACGGTCAACATTTCTGAAATACAAAAAGATGAGCAAGGTCGTGCAACTGTTGTTGCAAGCAGAAAAAAATTACTTTCCGAAAAATTCTTTGCCAATATCAAAGAAGGAGATGTAGTTGAAGGGACAGTTTCTACAATCACTGCTTTCGGTGTATTCATTGATGTGCAAGGCGTTGAAGGCATGGTACATGTGTCTCGCATGGCTTCTTTCCGCGTTGGTGATCCTGCATCGCTCTTCAAAAAAGGCGATACGGTTAAGGCAACTGTGACTTCAATCGACAAAGAGAAATTACGCATGGGATTGAGCACAAAAGACTTTGTTGCTTCACCATGGGATTCAGTTGAAACAACATATCCGACAGGTGCAGTTGTAAAAGGAGTTGTAAAACGCTTCACTGAATTCGGTACATATATCGAATTGCAACCCGGCATTGAAGGTCTTCTTCGCAATGGCGATCTTGCATGGGGCAAGAGAAATGTCAATCCGCAAGACATGATGAAAGAAGGTCAAACAATCGAAGTTGCAATACTCAATGCTTCTCAAGAAAAAAAGAGAGTTGGACTTAGCATCAAACACCTTCAAGCAAATCCTTGGAAGACAGTCACCGAAACATTTGCACCGGGAACTCAAGCGACTGTAACAGTGAAACAAGTTCATGACAAGGGGTACTTGGTTGATGTCAATGCAGATTTTGATGGTTTCATCCCTAAGGGAAGAGTTAAACCTGTACCTGGAAAAAATGCATTTGCCGTCGGTGATTCAATCGGTGCAGTCGTGATTGATTCCAATGGAGAAACAGAATCGCTCATCCTTGCACCAGCTTATTCTCAAGAAGAATTGGATGCGCTCCCACAAAGACCGGCGCGTGGTCAACGCGAACCCAGAGAAAGAGATGAACCTAGTGGTCCGCTCCCCGAAGCACCTTCCATCACTCTTCTCGACATGTTATCAGAACAACAAAGGTCAGAATTGACCAATAAAGACTGAAATTGATCATAGGCCGACTTAAGTCGGCCTTTCTTTTCCTGTTCAATATTTTCAATGGTTGATTTGTCTTGCGGAATTTGTTCATCATATTCACCACAATCATTGCAATGTTTTATTCTGAAACATTGTCAATCACTGCATTGGCTCAGCAAGATTCCAATAAGATCAATACCATTATCAAAAAGCCACGCAAACTCTCTCCTCTGCAAACAATTACCGGAGATTCTTTGGTTCGGGATACAATTCCCCTCAATGAATCATTGATTCCGGGCTCAAAAAATACATTCACTCCCGAACAGGATTCTGCATATTATCGTATGCTCCGTTTGGGTATGGCGCCTGGCACTCTTGCCCAATTACATGCAAAAATCATATCACTTGGTTTTGCAAATATGCGTGAACAAGAACAAGAAAATCCTTTTGCGATTGCTTTAAGAAATCTTGACTTACCACCTGAATATTATCAACCAAGATCTGAAGACATCGTACAAAGAGAAGAAATGATTGCGCGCTCGCAAGCAATACCCACAGGAAGGCCGACAGGCATGCGCGGTGGCGTTAGCATTGGACTCAATGAAATTGCCACATTTTTTGGTCTTGCCGAAGATGTTTCCCCGGTAATCACATATGTTGTTGAGTTTGCCATGCCTGTTAAAGTCATAGTCTATTCAACAGCTGCAAGAGAAGTGGCTGTTATGTTTCAGGGAGTACAAACCGCAGGCAAATATCAATTGACTTGGAATGGAAGAGATGATAAAGGCAGACCAATGCCTTCGGGAGATTATGTGGCGGAAGTACGATTGGGGAATGACCGCTTCATCAGAAAACGCATCACGATTCCTTAATCAACGAACAATGATGAAAGGAAGCGCATCTTGAGAACCCATCAATTTCATGCGTAAGAAATACACTCCGGATGGCAAACCCTCAAATGACATAAAAGTCCCTGCATATTGCCCGGCATCATACATACTCGGTGATAAAGCACGTAATAACTGACCCTGCATCGAATAGATTGAAAACTCAACCAAATCTTGCTCTGACAATTCAAAATCAATACGAATCATTTCATCCTGAGATATCACTATATCCAATAATCTGGATTGTTCAGGATACTGATTCCATACAAATCCGGAAGCGATTCCTTTTTGAGCTGCCGCCTGACGAGCATTTATTACTGCTTTTTTGATGCCTGCTTTTGATGTACCCGCCACGATTGCCAATGCAACTTGCTTCCTCGCTCCGGGATCTAAAGTGAATGGTCCGCCACCCATCACCATCGAGGCATCGGTTGAACGACTCATTTCCCTGCTGATGCCGCCGGAAATCGCAAACCATTTTTCATTGCGTGAAAATCCATCATAGATTGAGAATCCATTCCCTCTGCCATCATTATCTATCGCATGAAATTGAACAGGCATATCATGTAACAATGTCACGCCAATATGCGGAAGAGTGGAATCAACCGTGCTAAAACAATGAGCATATCCCTCATCTTGCTCAAAAGCACAAATATTGTTTTGTCCGTTAGGACCAATGTCCCAATCAAAGAACATACCCGCATGCAAAGAATCCATCCGAAAAGTTCTCTCATTGCGAATATCAAAGGTGATAAATATGGTTGAATCTATTCCTACTTCATCAAATTGATAGACATGATGCTTGACGGAAACACCGGCATCAATCACACGTGCAGAATCTGAAAATTCTGCATAAGATTCAGCATCTGCTTTTGGTCCGGGAGAAACCACATCAACCGAAGAACGAATGTAAAATGATAGCTCCTGCTGATCGCCGGAAATATCACGAACTCCATTGCTGAGTTTTTCGGCTGAAGTTCCAACAATAAAGCCCGACTCAAACAAAACGCTTTGTTCATGAGGAGGAATGGACAATCCGATGCCTTGAAGATTTGTTGGATAATCATTGTATCCAATATGTCCCTGACTGCTTACACTTGTATGCATATCATTGGATGTCATGCTACGATAAGTGGGATTGATGATGAGTTCAGCAAATCCTCTACCAATATTCTTTGAAAGTGATTCTATGTCTAAACGAAGCGCAATACGATGATTGAATGGTGAGTTCTGAGGCAATATGCATGGAATCTTCTCTGCAATTGCATAGATGGTTGAAGCCTTCAATGATCCTAATGAAAGTGTGTCTTTTAGAATACTCACCGGATATTGCGCATCTTCAGAATGAATAATCACTTTGCATGAATCAACTTCTTCGAGTAGATTATGCAATACAATCGAGAGTTCAATGCGCTCACCCGGAGTAAACATCCCATCTGATATAACTTCCGAAAATTGAGTTTGCGTAATTTCGACATATAGAGGATTCTTCATATTCAAAGCTGAATGAGCTTGAATCAATCCTGCGCCAAGCCCTTTGGCATCGAATGGATTATAGGACGAAATGTCCAATGCACTCGCCTTGACTATTCCCGATACTTGTTCATTGGAATAGTGTGGATTGAGTGACTTCACCAAGGCAGCAATACCCGAGACAATCGGCGCCGCCATTGAAGTACCACTGGAATATCCATATGAATTTCCAAGAACGGTTGAATAGATGAATGAACCCGGCGCGCTGATATCAACTGTGCCATGAACATTTGAGTAACTTGCTTTGACTGTATCAGGTTCAAGCGCAGCAACACTTATCACACCTCGATATGATGCCGGATAGAATGCCATGTCTGAACGATCATTTCCCGCACCACCAACAATGATACTCCCATATTGCAATGCTTCATTTATGATTTCTTGCTCTGCCATCGATGATGTTGGCGATCCCCAACTGCAATTGATCACATCGGCACCCATCAATGCAGCATAGAGAATTCCTTCATAACTCCCGGAAACATTCACGGATGCGGAATCATCATATCCAACTTTTACAGGAAGTATGCGATGATTGCGAGCAATGCCGGCTATGCCCTTGCCATTATTCGTCATCGCACAAGCAATCCCTGCAACATGCGTTCCATGCAAATGTCCGGGCACCGCTCGATTATCCCCTTTTATAGGATCAATCGAACTTGCAAAATCCCAACCTTGCCAATCATCGATGAATCCATTTTTATCATCATCGATACCATTTGCGGATTTACTATTTCCAATGGAATCAAGTCCTGATTCTCCCGGATTGACATACATCACTTCTGAGAGATCCTCATGAAGTGGATCAACACCGGTGTCAATAATTCCAATCAAAACGGAATCTGCTTGTGCTTGAGCTTCATAATAAACCCATGCGGAATCAATGCCAATCATCTTTTGATGATATTGATAACCATATAATGGATCATTGGGAATTTGTGTGAATCTATGCTTTGGCATCACTTCCGCATACTCGATAAAAGGAAGAGATGATAGGGCTCTCACTGCTTTTTCAATTGGAATGTCAGTTTGAAATTCAAGAATCGCAATTCTTTCTAATCCATGAGATGAAGAAAGAAGCGTTTCACTTTTTTTCTTCAAAAGCATTGTTATGAGCTCTTCACGCACATAGGGCTTGCTATCATGTTTTCCAATCACAGTTTGCAATGCAGGGATATCTCCCATGCGATCATTCTTTTTCCAATTCTGAAATTCAGAAGAACCTGCACGAAATTTCATAAGAATTGATTCAACACTCATGAGTTGAGAATACATGCAAATAAAAAGCAAGAGTATTCGCATCATGCAATCACCGGTAATTCTATAACGAATGTCGTACCCCTCCCGACAGTGGAATCCTTCACGAATATTTTTCCATCATGATATCGCTCTACAATGCGCTTCGACAAAGAAAGTCCAAGACCCCACCCGCGCTTTTTTGTCGTAAAACCGGGTTCAAAAATTCTTCTTCTTATCTGACCCGGCATTCCTTTTCCATTGTCTTTTAAAGTGATGATTACTTTCCCTTTTACAAGTTTCGACATGGCAACGGTAATCAAACCATTCTGTGATTCAATTGACTCCACGCCATTCTTCAACACATTTTCAAATACCCATTCCAATAATTCTCCATTTGCCAGTACATGAATATCATCCTCGAGATTGCGTTCAATCACGACCTTCTTCCCAAGGTGGGGAACGCGCTTTTCCATATAAGCACACACTTTCTCAACAATCTCTGAGATATTCTCTCTCTTTTTCGTGGGCTCGGATCCAATCTTTGAAAAACGATTTGCAATTGTGTTGAGTCGATGCAAATCATTCTCCATTTCTTTTGCAGTTTCCTGAACAGTAGAAGGATTGTCATTATTCAATCGAAGGATCTCCAACCATCCGAGCAAACTTGAAAGTGGCGTTCCCAATTGATGAGCAGCTTCTTTTGCCATTCCAACCCAAACATTGGATTCTTCGGTTCTTCGCACATAACTAAATGCGATATATCCAATCAACACAAATGCCGAAACAATGATGATTTCGATATAAGGCAATAATTGCAATTGGCGAATAAGAGCAGAATTTGTGTAATAGATTTTCCCCAACATCAATCCATCGGCATCTTTGATTAAAATCGGCGGATATGTTTCGCTCATTGTTTTAAGTAAGTCCACCAATTTCTTCTCCTGAATTTTTACTCTATACGGTACAAGCGAAGTATCAATGTCGATATTGAGAGTATATTCAGAAAAAGGTCGATTCGGATTCCCCTTAGCATCAGTGAAAATCACCGGAAATGAAATTGATGGTACAATGCGCTCGAGGAGAAATAAAAAGTCATCGGCATTTTTATTGACATCAGACAAATAATGCTTGTAGATGTCTGCATAAAATGTGACGATTCTTTTTTCCCGCTGAATGAGTTCATTCGCCAATTGCTGAGTATATAACAATACACTTACCATCATCGCAAAAGCAAAGGTTGCCAAAAGCACTTTGATTTGCCACTTGGTGAGTGAACGCCAGAGCGATAATGTTTGAAGGAATTTCATGTTTAGTCAAAAAGAATAGTCGCACGAAGATACAAAATCATCATGGCTTTATGTGCTTAACATCATTCGTTCAGCGAAGATATGCCATGGGATTCATGCGTTGTTTCCCCTTCCAAATTTCAAAATGCAGAAATTCCCCATCAACCGATTGCGTGGTTCTGCCAATAAATCCTCCCGCTTCGATCCTCTGACCCTTTTTTACGGCTATGGATGCAAGATTTGCATAGACAGTTCTATATGAATTTCCATGATCAACAATCACCATGGAATTATATCCCGGAAGCCAATGAACTAAAGACACAATGCCGGTTGCGGCACACATTGCAGAACTTCCTGCCTGACATGCAATGTCCAAACCGGGATTGTCCATGACGGTATTCGTCACAGAATTTTTGTACTGTCCAAATCCTCGCAAAATTCTCTTCGCCGATGATGGCCATCTAAATCCACCGGAAAAAGAGCCGGAATATGATTCCACACGCGTATTGTCATTTCTCGAGGTGCTCTGTGCAATTCGCTCAGAGTTTTCTGAATATGATTCTCTCTTGGGAATCGACTCAAGAGTTTTTTTGGCAGGTGCATTCTCATTTTTTGAAATGACTGTATTGGACTTTTTCTCAGATATTTCTTGAGATTTTTTCACTATTGTTTTTTCTTCTTTCTTTGCTATATCATTTCGAACCATCGTTGAAATCATCCCCGCCAATTGCTTTGCACTTTGTTCTTTTTTTGCAATCTCTTTCAACATTTCAACTTTGCTCAAACGCAATGATTCCAATTTCTTTTTCTGTTCAGACAAAATCCCACGAATATTTTGCTGCTCATATTCCGATTCCCGAAGCAGTCGTTCTTGTCTAGAAGTATGCATTGAAATTTGCTCTTGTTGCTGCGTCAATGCACCCTGCAAGGATTGCATTTCTCGCATTTGCAATGTGAGCTTTGCATGCATTTGACGAAGATAAGAAGGCAATCGAGTAATCCTTGACTGTTCAGGGATTTGCAAGGATCCTGTCAAGAGATCTGGTGACAATGCAATATCCGGTGCATGCTTTTGCATTAACACTTGATATTTCTTGGCAATGCGAGCATAGGACATGCGGGAGACATTCAATCTCTGTTGTATGCTTGCTTCAGTTTTGCGAATTGTGATCAATGTATCCTGAAGGTCCCTTACTTCACTCATGAGTTTCCCAACATGTTCTTTTACCATGAGCTGTTGCTTCTTTGCTTTTGCCAATCCCTTCATTGCATTCTTTTCTTGCAATTCCAATTCACCCACTTTTTTCTTTGCCTTCTCGATGTCTTTTTTGAGAGAGCTTAGCGTTGAACTGGAAGAGTTTTTCTGTTGCTTGGCAATCTTTTTGGGCTGTTTCTTGACAGTATTCTTACTGATTTTTTTTGTTGACTTTTGAGCAGACTTCTGCTTTCTCGACTTCTTGTTCACCCCAAGAGCATCGAATTGCATCATGTGCATCATGATGCATAGAAGCAGTATATGCAATACTGTGTGGATGATATTAAAACTCTTCGGTCTTGACACGCTCTATTATGGCTCCAAGTTGTCCGAATTTCTTCTCTATGTCCTCATAGCCGCGATCTATGTGATATACGCGCAATACTTCACTTGCTCCTTCAGCAATCAATGCGGAAATAAGCAAAGATGCGCTTGCTCGCAAATCTGATGACATCACTGTAGCACCTGTCAAGGAATGTCCGCCAAATACAATGGCTGAATTCTCCGCCATTTCAATATGTGCGCCCAAGCGTTGCAGTTCCGGCACATGATGGAATCGGGTATGATAAATCGTATCTGTGATTCTACTTGTTCCATTCGCGCATAACATGAATGCAATCCATTGCGCCTGAACATCTGTTGGGAATCCCGGATACACTGCGGTTGTCATATCGGTTGGAAGTGGAGCATCATCCATCTTCACATGTATCGTGGTTCCATCGATGATCAATTTCACCCCGGCTTCTTCCATTTTTGCAAGCACTGCATCCAAATGATGAGGTGCAGTATTCTCAAGTTTTACATCACCCTTTGTCATGGCCGCTGCAATTAGGAATGTCGCCGCTTCAATGCGATCGGGAATATTTTCAAATTCCACCGGATGCAATGCATCAACCCCTTCAATTGTCAGTGTTGTGGTTCCAATACCGTCAATGTTTGCACCCATCTTCACAAGCATCTCAGCCAAAGCCGTTACTTCGGGCTCCATTGCGGCATTTGTCATGACAGTAGTGCCTTTTGCCATAACGGCGGCTGTCAATACATTTTCGGTTGCACCCACGCTTGAAATGTCGAAATGAATCTTATTGCCGATGAGTTTCTTTGCTTTTGCATGGATATATCCATTCTCTATGGTAATCTCACAACCAAGTTTTTCAAATCCCTTTAAATGAAGATCTACAGGACGCGGACCAAATGCGCAGCCGCCGGGCAATGACACGCGGGCCTCACCAAAACGAGCCAATAATGGTCCGAGCACATTGATAGAAGCTCGCATTTGTTTTACATGCTCATACGGAGCTTCAAAGGAATTCACACCGGAAGAATCAATTGTCAAGACTTCACCATCCAATGAACACTTCGCACCCATTGCCTCAAGCAATCTGGAAATCGTGCGAACATCCTTGATATTGGGAGTATTGGTGATGATATTTGTACCGGAATTCAATAATGTCGCCGGTATGAGAGCCAATGCCGCATTTTTGGCACCGGAAATTCTGACTGAGCCGGATAGTCTCCGACCACCTTGTATGATGAGTTTGTCCATATTCTTCTTCAATGCTGCAAAAAGAGAGCTGTTCACTCCCATGGGGGGCACACAAAAGTACAATAATCATGGCTTAAGCACAAATCAAGAAAGTACATCGCCCTCTCGCCAAAATTTCATATTTTTGCAACCCCGTGTATTTGAACGGGATTACAATCATTGAAAAATGCCTCTCTATGAGTTCAAATATGCAATCACATGGCGAAATTAACTCAGAAACGGTAAAAAGAATTGCCGAATTATCCCGTTTGAGTTTTAATGAGTCGGAGATTGACGCATTTGCACAAGAATTTTCCGGCATTGTGAAAGCCATAGATGAGATTAATTCAATGGATTTGGATGGCATTGAGCCAATGTCGCATGTTCTCGATCTTCCCAATGTGTTTCGAGAGGATGTCCCGAATGAATCCCTGACAGTAAAACAGGCATTGGAGAATGCTCCAAGCCACAATGAAACCTTCTTCAAGGTTCCTAAAGTCATGGAATAAGTGATTCCGATTTACAATAATGAAGAAAAATCATCGTTAAAAGCGGATTCCACAAAAGAGCAAACAAAGCAAATTTCAGGTGCTGCGAATGAGAATTACCAAACAATATACCAATCGCGAAAGTCAATCACTGGATAAATATCTCCAGGAAATTGGACGCGTTGAACTTCTTACCGGTGATGATGAGATTGATCTCGCCAAATTGATCAAGAAAGGTGGCTTCGAGGGAGAGCTTGCTCTTGAACGACTCGTGAAAGCCAATTTGCGCTTCGTTGTGAGTGTTGCAAAGCAATATCAAAATCAAGGTCTTTCGCTTGGCGATTTGATCAATGAAGGAAATCTTGGCTTGATCAAAGCAGCAAAGAGATTTGATGAAACTCGTGGATTCAAGTTCATTTCTTATGCTGTGTGGTGGATCAGACAATCCATTCTTCAGGCACTCGCAGAACAATCACGCATCGTGCGCCTCCCTCTCAATCGCGTGGGTGCATTGAATAAAATCGGCAAGAAATTCAGTGAACTTGAACAAGCATTCGAGCGCGAGCCAACAGCTGCAGAACTTGCAGAGCAGCTCGACATGAGTGTTGCTGAAATCGCAGAAACAATTAAGATTTCAGGAAGACATCTCTCTGTAGATGCGCCATTCGTGCAAGGTGAAGACAATCGTCTGCTTGATATTTTGCCAAATGATTTGCAGCCGCCTCCGGATTCTGAATTGATGCGTGAATCATTGCGCGTGGAAGTACAACAAGTGCTCACCACATTGTCGCAAAGAGAAGCGGAAGTCATCAAATTGTATTTCGGTCTGGAAGGAGTGACACTGACTCTTGAAGAGATTGGAGAGAAATTTAATCTTACGCGAGAGCGCGTTCGACAAATCAAAGAAAAGGCAATTCGCAGACTGCGTCATGCATCTCGATCAAAAGCACTCAGATCTTATCTTGGATAAACAACAAAGCCCGATTTTTTATCGGGCTTTTCTTTTGCATATAATCAATTCAGTCGTGGGGCTTTCCGCAAATAATGAAATGCAAAGCAATTCAGGGAAATACAGAATTGCAGCATAGATCATTCCGATGAGTTCGCTTTTTCGAACAGGATACATGAGCAGATTCCATATCTTTCCCGGCAAGGTGGAAGCAGTGTCTATCGGATAGCCCATCAAAAAAAACATCGGAACGATTTCCAATACTTCAAATCCTGCCACATCAAGAGCATGTAATACCTCATCCTTTGATCGATGGACGATATGCCTCTCTCTCTTGGTGCCCGAACGTGGAATATTGTCAGAATACAACATGATTCCATCATCCTTGATGATTCTTCCCAATTCTTGCAAAGCAATCTGATACTTTTCATCATCTGTTATGTGAAACAGTACATCAAAAACAGAAATGATGTCTTTTGATTGATCATCAATCACACTCATGGATTCCCTGCTTGCAAGATCACAATGAAACATCGTGATTGCAGGAAATCTTCGCGCGCAAAATTCAACGGATGCATCAGTAAAGTCCAATCCGGAAATTGTACGAGGACTCTTTTTCGACCATAGATTTATATAAAATCCGGTTCCACTTCCGCAGTCAAGAATGCTTTTGTTTTCAATATTCTGCACATGACGCAAGACAACCTTTTCGAACATATATCTGCGTATGGCATAAAGCGCGCGATTGAATGCTTTACCATAAGCAAGATGTCCAACTCGGTGCAAACCAATATCTGTGGAAAGACGTTGCTCCCAATATGATGCAGGATCAAATATTGCCATGAATACTCCATAAAAAAAGGTCAAGGAAAATTCCCTGACCTTTCACACACATCATAAATAATCAACCCATTGCAGCTTTACGAATCTTGGAATGTTTCGCACCATAAGAGAAATACAAAACAAAACCAATTGCCATCCAAATGATGAGTCGAAGCCAGGTGTCAAGCGGCAAGGAATACATCATGTAAAAACATGTTGCAACACCAAGCAGCGGAACAAGTGGCACAAGCGGAGTTTTGAATGATCTTGGTGCATCCGGATGTGTTCTGCGCATCACGATGACTCCAATTGAAACCAAGATGAATGCAAAGAGTGTACCGATGCTTGTCATTTCACCAACAACCGTCACAGGAACAAATGCGGCAAAGAGTGATACGAATCCCATAAAAAACAAATTCGATTTATATGGCGTATGGAATTTCGGGTGAACAGCAGAGAATAATCCTGGCAATAGACCATCTTTGCTCATAGAGAAAAAGACGCGTGATTGACCAAGCAACATCACCAAAATCACTGATGAATATCCCGCAAGAATCGCCACGATGATTGCAGTCTGCAGCCAAGTATATGGAGTTTTCATGATGGCTAGCGCAACTGGCGCAGCTTCACCCGCAAAGTTTTTATAATTCTCGAGTCCTGTCATGACATGTGCAAATAACACATACAAAACAGTACAAATCGCGAGCGATCCCAAAATTCCAATTGGCATGTCTTTCTGCGGATTCTTTGCTTCTTGTGCTGCCGTTGAAACAGCATCAAAACCAATGAAAGCAAAGAATACCACTGCAGCACCGGTTACAATGCCCGTCCAACCAAAATGCTGATAGACACCCGTATTTTCAGGAATATATGGAGTATAATTTGCCGGATTGATATATGCCCAGCCCAGTCCTATGAAAATGAGCACAACTGCCACTTTCAAAAAGACCACCACTGCATTTGTTTTTGCAGATTCTTCTGTTCCACGAATAAGCAATAGAGACATCATCACCGTTATGAACACGGCTGGCAAATTGATAATGCCTGAAACCGAGGTTCCATCCGGGAGCATATAGGGCGGGTCCCATGGCGACATCACGAGTTGATGTGGAAGACCAACTTCAAAAATCCCCAATAATTTTACGAGATATCTTGACCAACTAATGGCTACAGTAGCTGCTCCAACGGCATATTCCAACACCAAATCCCAACCAATCGTCCAAGCGAGCAATTCGCCCATGGTTGCATAGGAATAGGTATAGGCAGATCCGGCAATTGGAATCATGGATGCGAATTCTGCATAGCAGAGTCCGGCAAAAGCACATCCAACCGCAGCAACAATAAAAGAAATCGTCACTGCCGGTCCGGCATTATTCGCAGCAGCAATACCCGTCAAAGAAAAAAGTCCGGCTCCGATGATTGCACCAATACCAAGAAGCACCAAATTCATTGGACCTAGAGTACGCTTCAGCGTATGGCTCTCGCCAACACCATCCGCCTCTTGTTGCAATTGAGAAAGCGGCTTGGTCAAAAACAAAGGATTCGAAGATGCCATAAAACATCCCATAAAATGAAACATTGTCTATAATTATCACATTGTGCAAAAATAGGCACTGCAATGCTCTTGGCAATTCGCTTTATCATACTTTTTTTGAATCTTCGCCATCTTTTCCACATCGGTTTTTCTGTTTGTAATTACGCCTCCACAAAGGTATTTTTGTAATTCCAATTTGTTCTATGAACATTTGGACACCGGTCTCGTCGCCTAGTGGCTGGGCAGGGCTCTGCAAAAGCCCCTACAGCGGTTCGAATCCGCTCGAGACCTCACTTTTCAGGGAATTTGACCCTACTCTTGTTCACAATTTGGATGGTTTATGGCAACCACAGCCGATCTACGCGTTGGAGCTTTTTTGAAATATAATGGCGAATTATGTCAAGTATTGGAAAGTGAGCATCGCACCCCGGGAAATCTTCGTGCATTTTATCAAGTGAAACTTCGCGTGCTTCGCACAGGGAAATTACTTGAAAATCGCTATCGCTCCGGTGAAACCATTGAATTCGTGAGAGTTGAGCGCAATGATTATCAGTATTTGTATAGAGATGGCGAATCCTATGTATTCATGGATGTGAATACTTATGATCAAATCCCCGTGGATGCTAATATCGTTGGCAATGCTGCAAAATTGATGAAAGAAAATCAAGCGGTGCAATTGACTTCAGATGAAACTTCTGTATTGTCCGTTGAATTGCCTCCGCATGTGCATTTGCGCGTCACACAAACCGAACCCGGCGTGCGTGGCGATACTGCAACAAATGTGCTCAAGCCGGCAACCGTTGAAACCGGTGCAATCATTCAAGTGCCAATTTTCGTCAATGAAGGCGATATGCTTCGTATCGACACTCGCAATGGCGAATATGTTGAGCGCGTCAAAGAATAATCATCAGACACTTCTTGAGAAGCGTGTCTCGTGATATTGTTCAGTGACACGCTTTTTCATTCATAATGGAGAATATGACATGGACTTACAATATTTAAAAGAGCTACTGGCAATTTTTGATGCTAGTTCCGCAACGGAACTGATGATTGAAGAAGAAGGTGCTTCTGTTTCAATCTCCAAGCGCGGACCCGATCAAGTGGTAACCCAAGTTGCCTCAGCTCCACATACTCATGTTGCGGCACATGGCACCCAAGCACAGCCTGCTCCTGCCCAGGCAATGCCTGCAGCAGCACCTGCAGCCGAAGAAAACACACATACTATTCTTTCTCCGATTGTTGGTACTTTCTATAGTTCACCATCTCCCGATGCACCCGCATTCGTACAAGTTGGCTCCAGAATTAGTGCGGGGCAAACTCTTTGTATCGTAGAAGCAATGAAACTCATGAATGAAATCGAGAGTGATGTCTCAGGTACCATTGTGAGCATTCTTGCAAACAATGCGCAAGCGGTTGAATATAATCAACCATTGTTCATCGTCAAGCCGGATTAATCATTCCTATCCGGAATGTTTTCTATCACTACAATTGAAAACATCATGATACAAAAAGTACTCATAGCCAATCGCGGAGAAATTGCATTGCGCGTCATTCGTGCTTGCAAAGAATTGGGCATCAAAACGGTTGCTGTTTATTCTGTTGCAGACAAGACATCCTTGCATGTCCGCTTTGCAGATGAAGCCGTGTGCATTGGCCCTGCATCAGGACGCGAAAGTTATCTCCACATTCCCGCCATCATCACCGCAGCACAAATCACCGGAGCCGATGCCATTCACCCAGGCTATGGCTTCCTAGCCGAGAATGATACCTTTGCTGAAATCTGCTCTGAAATCGGCATCACCTTTATTGGTCCGAGCGCGCATGCGATTCGCAATATGGGTAATAAATCTGTTGCAAAAGACACCATGAAAGTTGCCGGAGTGCCTGTCATTCCCGGTTCAGAAGGCATTGTGGAAACAGTGGAAGAAGCAAAAGAAATTGCCGAAGCGATGGGCTATCCTGTAATGATTAAAGCATCTGCTGGCGGCGGCGGTAAAGGCATGCGATTTGTACCAAGTGCAGATGAACTTGAAAATCTTTTTATCGTTGCTCGCAATGAAGCACAATCCGCATTCAATAATCCCGATGTCTATATCGAGAAATTCATTGAAGAACCAAGGCATATTGAATTTCAGATTTTTGCGGATAGACATGGCAATGCGGTGCATCTCAATGAGCGTGAATGTTCTATTCAGCGCAGACATCAAAAATTGATCGAAGAAACTCCTTCACCCATCATGACGGAAGCTCTCCGCAAAGAGATGGGTAATGCCGCCGTGAAAGCAGCATTGGCAGTGAATTATGAAGGCGCAGGTACAATTGAATTTCTTGTCGATAAGCATAAGAAGTTTTATTTCATGGAAATGAATACACGCATTCAAGTAGAGCATCCCGTGACAGAAGCTTCACTTGGTATTGATCTTGTGAAAGAACAATTACTCGTGGCTTCAGGAGAAAAATTGGGTCTTGTACAATCAGCTCCGAAATTTCATTCTATTGAATGTCGCATCAATGCTGAAGATCCATTTCATGATTTCAGACCATCGCCCGGCATGCTGAAGACGGTGAATTTCCCTGGTGGACATGGAGTCCGTGTTGACTCACACATGTATCAAGGATATGCGATTCCGCCATATTATGATTCACTCCTTGCAAAGCTTATTACATTTGCACCAACACGCAGAGAAGCGATTGCAAAGATGAAGCGCGCTTTGGAAGAATTCATCATTGAGGGCGTACATACAACGATTCCATTTCATCGCGCGATGATGGATAATCCTGATTTCATTGCAGGTGATTTTGACACAAAATATCTTGATACAAAAGGTTGGCAATAATTCTTAACGATATATAAGGTACTATCATGAATTTTCCTTCTGAACTCAAATACACAAAAGATCATGAATGGATCAAAGTGGAAGGCAATATTGGCACCGTTGGCGTAACAGAACATGCGCAAAGCGAACTTGGCGATGTTGTGTATTTAGACTTCAATGATAATGCCGCAGTTTCCGCAGGTGATACCTTCGGGACAGTGGAAGCAGTGAAGACAGTTGCGGATTTATATGCACCCGTCAGCGGCACAATCATCGAATGTAATACCGGTTTGAATGATAATCCCGAACAAGTAAATCAAGATCCTTATGGCGCAGGTTGGCTTATGAAAATCGAACTTTCCAATTCAGCAGAACTTGATGGGCTTATGGATGCAGAAGCATATCGTGCATTAGTAGGTGCCTGATTCCCATGGCGAAGCCATGAAATAATTATATTGAAAAAAACCCGCGATATGTAAAATATCGCGGGTTTTTATTTTTACAGTATGTGCACATTATCTTGCACGGATAAGCCAATACACCCTGCACGCTTAATGTGCGTGGAATGCCCTGCTGTGCAAATGCAACTGAGCATGTTGTGATCGCAAAGACCAACAACATCAAGAGTCTGTTCATAATCATGTTACCGTCCACGAAAAGTTAAAAAGGAGAAATAAAATACAATGTAAATATTACGGACTAAAGGGATTAATCCATATTTCTAAACAAGCAACATAAGGCAAAATACCAATACAATTATCTTTTTATCAACTTTTTACTTAGTTCTAATTTCATTTCCCACTCTTCTCTTTATAGAACTCTGCAATAAACAACTTTTAGACTTTTTCTATGGCATGGGAATATAATAAATCGCCATTTCTCCCAATATACTCGATATACAGGGCCGATGAAGAAATCGTAATTGCAGCAAAACCACCATTTGTTTCAGCAAATAAACTGTATTCTCCCCATGAAGTATCCCTGCTACCTCCCCCGGCCCCTGAAATCGCTTGATGAAATGTGTCATCCGGATGTTTTATCAATTGCAAGTCATGATCATGACCGGATAAATACATGTCCACTTTATAATGATCCAAAATGGGTTTCACTTTATTAATCATGAACCGCTGATCACCATATACCCCATAAGAACGAATCATGTGGTGTCCAACCACGATTTTCCAAAATGCTGTAGAAGCCTCAAGAGATTGCTCGAGCCATACCAACATATTGATATCATTTCCTTCCACAAGAAGATTTGTGTCAAGCATGAAGAATTCAATCGATGCTTCCCCTGCATTCATTTTAACATTATAAAAGAAATCAGGGAAATTCCACAGCGGATTCACCTTTGAATATTCGATTTGAGCGGGTACATTTCCAAGATAATCATGATTTCCAAAAATGGCATACCATGGCTTTTGGATAAATTCACCGGTATAGACATCTTCAAATTTTGTCTTCCATTGTGGGTCATCGACACTCTTGACACCCTTACCATAAATATTATCACCGGTAGAGATGATCATGTCTATGGGCTTTGTCATTGCATACAAATCCATCGAAGCGGCAACATCTTTTTGCAAGGCAGTGCCTGCGCCCCAATCCCCCAAAGCCAAGAATCTTAATGGTGTTTCATCTTCATAGAAAGGCATTTTCGTAATTTGCGGTTTCTCTGCCGGGGCATTCTTCACCTCAGAGGCAATAATGGATGCAATCCATTTGCCAAAAGGTAAAATGCCAATCAAGGCCGCTATGAATGTCCTTCTTCTCATGAATTCCTACTTGTTTCTTTCACTGTGGATAGAAATGTGGATAACTTGATTCGCAAATTACTGCATTCTGAACTCTTAGAAAAACGCATTTCTCAAGAGATGGCGTTTTCTGTCAAAAAATTCCCAGTATTACTGATAATTGACAGTATTCGCTCGGTTTACAATATCGGATCCATCTTCCGTAGTGCTGATTCAGCCGGTATTGAGGGCATCATGCTCTGTGGATATTCACCTATTCCTCCAAGAGAAGATATTGCAAAAACTGCTCTTGGAGCGGATGAAACTGTTGCATGGACATATCACAAAGACTGTCAAGATGCAATCAAGGAATGCAAAGAAAAGGGTTATACGGTGCTTGCTGTGGAATTGACAAATCAAGGGATTTCTTATGATGCTTTGACATCAAAACATTTCCCATTGGCATTAGTCGTGGGCAATGAGGTTTCCGGAATTGATGATTCCGTCTTGGCTCTATGTGATGGAGCTATTGAAATTCCAATGTATGGAGTAAAGCATAGTTTGAATGTTGCCGTTGCTTCCGGCATCATCATGTATGAAGCGGTTCGCGCATATCGCATGCTTATGAACGAATGATGGTATCTGCTCTATCCGGACTGAGCGATACGATTCCCACTTTTGCTCCTGCAACTTCTTCGATTGCTGAGATATAGTTCTTGGCAGCTTGCGGGAGATCATCAAAGTTCTTGATACCTGCAAGTGAGCAATTCCAGCCTTCGTGAAATTCATAATGTGGTTTCACTTTTGCCAAGTCTTGCACATTAGCCGGAAATGAACGCAGCATTTTTCCGTCGACTTCATACCCCGTGCAAATACCAATGGACTTCACATTGTCCAATACATCAAGTTTGGTGAGTGCTATTTTATCAATGCCATTGATCATGACTGAATAGCGAAGCGCAACTCCATCAAGCCAACCGCAACGACGGGGTCTGCCGGTGGTGGCACCAAATTCAGCTCCAATCTTGCGCAATTCTTCGCCCATTTCATCATGCAATTCTGTTGGAAAAGGTCCATTCCCCACGCGCGTTGTATATGCCTTTACCACACCAATCACAGAATCAATTGCAGTTGGTGGAACGCCAAGCCCCGTGCATGCTCCGCCACTCGTGGGATTGGAACTCGTCACAAAGGGATATGTTCCATGATCAACATCAAGGAGTGCACCTTGAGCGCCTTCCATCAAGATCGATTTTCCATCCGCGATGGCTTGATTCAAAAGTAATGTGGTGTCTTTGATATAGGGATCAATCTTGATGTCAAAATCCAAATACTCACTGATGATTGATTCTATATCCACTTCTTCATGATCATAGATTTTCTTGAGGACGACATTTTTTTCTTCAATGTTCGCACGCAATTTTTCTTCGAAGACAGCTCTGTCAAGCAAATCAACAATGCGAATGCCTGAGCGAGAGAATTTATCGATATATGCAGGGCCAATACCACGACCAGTCGTTCCAATCGCCGCGCTTGATTGGGATTCACGCGCTTTGTCGAGCATCTTGTGATAAGGCATGATGAGATGTGCTTTATGACTAATGAACAGTCTGTCCTTGATTGAAATGCCAAAGCTCTCGAGCATTGCAATCTCTTCCATCAATGCAACCGGATCAATCACCACACCATTGCCTATGACGCATTGCACATCTTGTTGCAGAATACCGCTGGGTATGAGATGCAGGACAAATTTCTTTCCTTCAATCACAATCGTGTGTCCTGCATTCGCCCCGCCTTGATAACGCGCGACGATATCAACCGAATCACTTAAAAGATCAACGATTTTTCCTTTTCCTTCATCGCCCCATTGGGCACCGACAACGATATTGACACTCATATGTTCATGCGCGTTATTAATGACAAAAGAAAGCCCCCATCAGCATTGCCGTGGGGACTTGGGTGATATGTTGTAGAGTCGGGATGACTCAACTTCAAGACACATCGAACAATGTGTTCAATCGTGTCAATTCAAGTAATTTCTGAACATGCTCAGGAATATGTTGCAATGAACATTGTCCTCCTGCTTGCTTCATCGTGGCTTGTGCGCTAATAAGCATGCCCAAACCGGAACTATTCATGATTTCAATGTTTGAGCAATCAATGATGAGATGTTTGCATGTTTGCGACAATGTGCGAACTTCATCATTGAATGTCAAAGCGTCAGGTCCGCCAAGCATGGATTCCGGAGCAATGATGATATGTGCATCCATAATAGTGCCTCAGAAATCATGCAATGATATTTATGCTTTTGCCGGCGACTTCTGCTTGTCAAACTCAGCTTGAATTCCTTTATGCTGAATTTTCTCCATGAACCACACCACAAAAGAACTTGCAATGTAAATTGATGAATATGCACCGGTGATGATACCTACAAGCATCGTGAAAGCAAAACCTTGAAGAACTTCGCCACCAAGCAATACAAGGGTGAACAATACAAGCACAACAGTCATGACCGTATTTACGGTACGAGACAATGTTTCATTGATGCTCATATTCATCAATTTGATGATGTTCATGCCTTTATGCAATTCGCGATTTTCTCTAATGCGGTCGAAGATGATCACGGTATCATTCACCGAGAAACCAACCACCGTTAAGAATGCCGCAATCATCGCTTGATTGATTTCAAGATTGATGATGCCAAGCGAACTGAATACTGTCACCATCGCAAGTGTGACCAGCACATCATGAAGAAGTGCAATTGCAGCACCTACGCCATATAAAAACTCAAATCGGAATGCGATATAAATTCCAATGGCAAACACAGCAAGTACAACTGCAAGCAATGCCTTGCTTCGCAATTCTTCTCCTACTTTGGGTCCAATAGAATCCTTCTTGAGCAAATTGACGGTTTCGCCAGGAATTGCTTCCTTAATTGCCGCAACAACTGCATTTGTAGGGTCTTGCGAATAAGATGTTGCTGGTATGCGAATCAAGTACTGATTTTCTGCACCATAGGATTTAATTTCCGCACCAATCAATTTTGCTTTGTCAACTGCTTCACGAATTTCTGCCACTTTATTTTCGGCATTCAATTGCACAGCAATTTCTGTCCCACCGGCAAAGTCAATCCCAAAACGCAAACCAAGTGCGAATGGAGCAACGATCCCGATGACATTCAATACGAGCGAGAGCCACACCAAAGTGCCACGCTTGCTCAAAAAATCAATATTTGTTTTTGAAAATAATTGCATCGTTTTCTCCGAATCCTTAAGCCATTGTGGATGGTTGACCAAAATTGACAGACTTGCCATTCGCCATCATTAATTCAATCATGGCTCTTGATACGATAATTGCTGTGAAGAGTGTTGTCATGATACCGATCATCAATGTCAAAGCAAAACCTTGCACAGGACCTGTTCCCAAAAGGAATAGAATCAAACCTGTGAGGAATGTCGTGACATTGGAATCGATGATTGCAGACAATGCCAATCGGAAACCTTCTTCAACTGCGCTTCTGAAAGGACGTCCTTTGGACATTTCTTCTCGAATACGCTCAAACACGAGAATATTTGCGTCCACTGCCATACCGATCGTAAGAATGATACCGGCAATACCGGGCAATGTGAGCGTTCCGCCACCGGAAATCACAAGTGGAGTCATGATGGCAAGAATGAGCAACACATTCAGAATAACTGCAAGATTTGCAACGATACCTGCGGTTGCATAATACAATCCCATGAACAAAACAACAAGCAAGAATGCAATGCCACTTGCCATGAGACCACGACGAATGGAGTCTTCACCGAGTGAAGGACCAACAACACGCTCTTCAACAATTTTCACAGGCGCTTTCAATGCTCCGGCTTTGAGAACAATCTCAAGAAGACGTGCTTCTTCGGGGCTATCCATACCGGTGATTTGCGAACTTCCACCTGCAATCTTGTTTTGAACAACAGGCGCAGAATACACTTGATCATCCAAAACGATCGCAACTTTTTTCTTGATATTCTTGCCTGTCACATCTGCCCATTTTTCTGCACCTTCCTGATCCATTTCCATCATTACCACAGGAAGATTTGTCATTGGGTCTGATGAAGCACGAGCATCTGTAACATATTCACCAGTTAATTCTGCATTGCGAAGAACACACCACATAGCAAATGTTGTGTCTTTCAAATCCTTGGAAACAAATTCTGGTTTTGCCGAACGAAGAAGTTGCAAATCAGCAGGGATGAGTTTCTTCACATCTGGTCTATCAAGAATTGACATCAATTTTGCATAGATCTTTGATGGAATATACATTACATATTCAACTTCGGGCACTTGACTTTCATTATAGAAATAAGATGGATTACCATCTTTGCTAATGAAACGACCTTCTTGATCAAGTGGGAAAATTTGAAGCAATGTTGTAAGCTGATGATCTTTTTGATAACGCTTCGCTTTTTCTTGATCCTTGAGTCCTTTATATGGATCCGCAGAATCTGCGGAAGCTGTTTTTGATGTGTCTTTCTTAGTTGTATCACCTGCAATTACAGTGGTATCTTTTTTCTTTTTGTCTGCTTTAGCAGCAATAGCTGTAGTGTCTTTCTTCACACTATCTTTCGCTGTACTATCTGCGCTTGCTACAGTTGAATCTGTTTTGGCAGCGCCGCCATTGCTTTTGGCCAAATAAGCATCAATGCGATACAATGCTTTTACGATGTCTGCATTATTGCGAACAAGCTTGAATTCCAAACGAGCTGTTGTTGAAAGCAATTGACGCATTTCTTTTTCATTGTTCACGCCGGGCAATTCTAGCACGATTCTGCGTGACCCTTGTTTTGTGATATTGGGTTCGCTCACACCGAATTTGTCGATACGCTGACGAATGACTTCAAGTGCTTGATCAATCGCACCATTGACATCTTCACGCAAACGCTCTTTGACTTTTTCATCGGTAACATCTTGAACACCGGGAACATCAAAGTATGAAATAAGTGATTTACCTTTGGGGCGAGCAATCTTATCGAAGTTTGCATAAAACACATCGAGATAATCTTCGCCTGAAGCTTCTGCTTGTGCATGCGTTGCTTTGATGACTGCCTCGAATGTTTCATCGAGAGTTTCTCGAGCGGCAGTTTCACGAAGAAGCGTGTCAACCGCAACTTCCATCATCACATACATTCCGCCTCGAAGATCAAGTCCTAATTTCACACGATTCATTTTTGCCGTGCGATATCTTTCACCTTTAGCATTTTCAAATGCTTTCAATGCTGTGCTGTCTTTGCCATGTAAGGCTTGATGCAGGGCTTGTAATTCTTCCTGCTCCAATAAATACGCATCAACGGTTGGCCATAAAATGACTGCAGCCGCAACAAGCGGACCCAAAATCAATAGCCATCGTCTCAATTGTTTATTCTTCAACGCTATTCCTCCGACATTTCGGTATGGTGTTATTCGGCAAAAGCCGATGATTCAAAGAAGTGCGAAAATACGCTTTCGAGGGCAATTTTACCAATGAATTTAGTGAGAAGTCACTCGTTCGAGAATGATTGCTAGTCCTTGTCCCACACCAATGCACAATGAAGCGATGCCAAATTGTACATCATTGCTTTGCATGGTTCGGGCCAAATGTCCTGCAATGCGTCCTCCACTCATGCCGAGTGGATGACCAATCGCAATGGCTCCACCATGAATATTCACTTTATCTGAATGTATCCCCAATTCTCGTATGCATGCCAAAGCCTGAGCTGCAAATGCTTCATTTAACTCAAATAAACCGATATCTTCAATCTTCATATTGGCTTGTTCCAATGCTTTTCTAATGGCATAGACAGGTCCAATCCCCATTATGCGAGGATCAACTCCCGCAGTGCCTGATCCCACATATCTTGCAATGGGCTTGAGACCATATTTCTTTACTGCATCGCCACTTGCAAGCATCATTGCCACGGCGCCATCATTGAGCGATGAGGAATTTCCGGCTGTGACTGTCCCGCCTTTTCTGAATGCAGGCGAAAGTTTGGCAAGCGCTTCGATAGAACCATCTTTCCGAGGTTGTTCATCTTTGTCCACGATGATTGGATCACCTTTTTTCTTTGGGATATGAATGGGGATGATTTCATCTGTGAAATGTCCATCTTCTTGAGCTTTCGTCGCTCTTTTGTGTGATTCCAATGCGAAGGCATCTTGATCTTCACGGGAAATATCAAATTTCTCGACAAGATTTTCAGCTGTTTCTCCCATTGCTTCTAGTGGAAACATCGCAGCCATCGCAGGATTTGGATAACGCCAGCCAAGCGCTGTGTCATAGGCGGTAAGATTGCCAAAGATCGCCGCACCGGATGCATTTTTGGGAAAGGAATATGGCGCGCGTGACATTGATTCCACTCCACCAACAATCAACACTTCCGCTTCACCTGATTTGATTGCCCTCGCACCTTGAATGATTGCCTCGAGCGAAGAAGCACAGAGTCGGTTCACGGTCACGCCGGGCACGGAATATGGCAGGCCAGCCAGCAAGGCAGACATCCGCGCGATATTTCGATTGTCTTCACCGGCTTGATTGGCACAACCGAATATGACATCATCGATTGCTTCAGGTTGAATGCCTGTTGCTTGCACCACGGCTTTGATCACTTGTGCACCCAAATCATCGGGTCTGATGGATGATAATGACCCGCCATATTTTCCGACTGGTGTTCGGAGTGGTTCTATGATATAGACATCTTGCATGATATTCTCCAATTAGGGCACTTCATCAATGCCGCCGGGATGTAATGGATGACATTTCCCAATGCGCTTGACTGCAAGCCATGATCCCTTAACTGCTCCATGTTTTTCTATTGCATGCATGGCATAGACTGAACATGTGGGATGGAATCGACAATTATTCCCGAGATAGGGTGAAATGGCTTTTCGATACAAGCGCAATATCAAGAGCAAAAGGATTTTCATTCTCTCTATTCCTTGCTATGCTTTACACTAAAATACTGCATTGCAAGATTCAATACATCGTAAACTTGTGGTTTTATCTGCTCTGATTTGGCTTCTGAATAATGCTTCATTGGGATTTGCCATATAAATGCCAGGGTCATGAATGGCAAGGAAGGATATTCTTTGAGATATGCTCTGACACTTTCGCGAACGATGCGCTTGATACGATTACGCGTCACTGCATGAGGGACTTGTTTTTTTCGTACGGCGCAAATCACAAAAAGATCTCTTTCTCCACCTTGGGGTGCATCAATATCCCCTGCTTGTTGCTTTCCCCGAACATGAGCAATTAGTGAATCAGATGTGAACTTCTTTCCACGACGAAATGCCGCGGAAATCTGATTGCGTCCTTTGAGAGCTTTTATCTTCATAAAATGAAAAAGGGCCAAATAGGCCCTCTATGAAATAGTCTATTTCAGGGATATCAACCTGAAACGGTCAAACGATGACGACCTTTCGCTCTTCTTCTGGAAAGCACCTTACGACCATTCTTTGATTTCATGCGAGCACGAAATCCATGAACATTTTTACGCTTGCGCTTGCTTGGTTGATATGTTCTTTTCATGACAATTCAATAAGTATGTTGATTCAATGTAAGACTGCTAAATTACAAACTTGGCAGAAATGGCACAAATATTTTTTCATCACCATATTGGTGGAACATTCAATGCTTTGATTGGCGAGACACAATCAGCGAGGCAATGCCATGGGCATCCAGACCCAAATCTGCCAGTAATTCTTCTTGCGTGCCATGATCAATAAATTCATCGGCTATTCCATGAACGATTAATTCCCCTTTATATCCTTGATTGATGGCGAATTCCGAGACTGCACTGCCAAAACCACCCTGAATTTGACCATCCTCAACAGTGATAATCAAGTCATAATCATGGAACAATTGGTCAAATAATGATTCATCCAATGGTTTGACAAATCGAGCATTGACAACCGTGACATCCATGCTTTGTTCATTGAGCAATTCAGCTGCTTTCAGGCATTCATTGACCATTTTTCCAATCCCAACAAGTGCAATTCTATTGCCTTGTTTCAGGATTTCACCTTTGCCCAGTGGAATATTCTGTGGCTCTCTCAATTGAACGCCAAATCCATTTCCACGCGGGTATCGAATGGCAGATGGACCACTTGTATACTCATAAATCGCAGAATGCAGCATATCACGTAATTCTTGCTCATCCTTCGGCGCCATTACAATCATTCCTTGAATGAGACGAAGATAGCCAAGATCAAGTACGCCATGATGTGTAGGACCATCTGCGCCGACAAGACCCGATCTATCAAGTGCGAAAACAACATGTAAATGTTGCAAGGCGCAATCATGTACGATATTGTCGAAAGCTCTTTGCAAGAATGAAGAATAAATTGCGCAAACAGGTACAATACCTTCGCAGGCAAGTCCTGCAGCAAATGTTACGGCATGACTTTCTGCAATACCTACATCAATCATTTGTTCAGGAAACGATTTGGCAAGTATGTCTAGACCGGTACCATCTGGCATAGCAGCTGTAATACCTACGATGCGTTTGTCTTTTGCACATATCTCTGTCATTACATCCCCAAACACTTTTTGATAGGATGGAGGTGATGGTTTTGAAGGAGCAGCAGAAGGAAATGATTTTCCGGTGATTTTGTCCACTTTGCCAATTGCATGCAAGAATTGTTTGTCTTGCTCAGCAGGGGCATATCCTTTGCCCTTTTGAGTGATGATATGTAACAATGTTGGTCCCTTTGCATCTTTGAGATTGCGAAGCATGGTCACAAGATTATTGACATTGTGTCCATTGATGGGACCAAAATAATTGAATCCAAGAGCTTCAAAGAGCATGCCCGGAGTGAGCAGTGCTTTTAAACCATTATCAACTTGATGAGCAACTTTTCGAATGCGATCACCAACTGTGTCTATCTTACCGGCAATATCCCAAATATGTGAACGAAGTTTGGTTCCTGTTGGTGAAGAAAAGATCTGAGAAAAATAATTGCTGAGTGCCCAAACATTCGGAGCGATCGACATATTATTGTCATTCAAAATCACAAGCAAGTCTCTGTTCTGAACGCCACAATTGTTCATCGCTTCATAGACCATCCCTCCAGTCATAGCCCCATCACCAATAACGGCGGCAACGCGATAGTCATCACCGGTCAAATCTCTTGCGGTTGCAAGACCCAATGCTGCTGATATGCTTGTACTGGCATGTCCGGCACCAAATACATCATATTCACTTTCGGTTCTTTTGAGAAATCCGGAGAGACCATCTTTTTGACGAATGGTATGTAATTCATCTTTTCTCCCGGTCAAAATCTTGTGAGGATACCCTTGATGTCCTGTATCAATCACGATTTTGTCATGAGGAGTATTGAATACATAATGCAAAGCAACTGTAAGTTCAACAACACCCAAACCTGCACCAAAATGCCCGCCCACTTTTGTGATGGTATCCACCATATATTCACGCACTTCATTGCTCACATCACGCAATGCACTTTCAGGCAAGGCTCGCAAATCAGAAGGGAGATTAATTTTCGACAGATACGGATATTCTGTTGGATTTGACATAAATTTTCTAAAGGTGCATGAAATCTGAAATTCAAATCAGTACATTTAATAATTAACCATCCAAAAAACGAAAAGGGAGATTCATCGGTTCCATCAATGCAATTTCATTCCAAGCCAATCTGCTCTATCATAGTTAGGCACTTTACATTGCAGTGCTTGCAAAACATCATCAACATATTCAACTGATCGCGCTCCAATGAGAACCGAACTAATTCCATCGATTGATCGAACAGCATTAAATGAAGCTTGCGATAGAGGCAGTTCAGTGAATCCTCCGGGAAATGCCTTCTCAATCACGGTACGAATATATCCAACTCTCTGAAAATCAGCATTTCCAATTGTGGAATAATAGGATCCAATCACATTGATAACATTTGTGGTTAACCCTGCAACATTGAGCACCCACTGTTGCACTTGTTCTGATGCACCTTGATTGATGGCTGTCAATGCAATTGCCATTTTACTTAAAATCGTATTTCGGACTTCACTCCATTCAGCTTCCGATTTAAATGCATTCCAATTCACTTGTAATGCATTGAATGAAGTAATATAGGATACCAGCATATTTTTTAATTCTTGATCTGCTATATCAAGTGAATCTATGCTATTTGTGAATGATTGCGTTGCATGAGATACAC
Organism: Candidatus Kapaibacteriota bacterium; assembly: GCA_049426725.1. Lineage (GTDB taxonomy): Bacteria > Bacteroidota > Ignavibacteria > Kapaibacteriales > UBA961 > UBA961. The sequence continues at coordinate 38,192 of JBMSYN010000004.1, read as the reverse complement.
GCTCAATCTCTTCTTTCAATGTTGAAAGATCTGGCAATTGAACAGTATGATGATCTGAGAGGCGTATCAATTGTCCGTTTCGAATGCCATTGAGAGGTCTATTGACAAGTGCAATGAGTGAGTGCTTTTTTGTAAACTCAATGAGTGTCAGTGATTCATCTTCTTGATTCAATTCAGTGGCTGCTTCGGGTTCAATAAGATTGAATGGAAATTGAATGACCCGAAAATGATGATTCTCGGAAATTGATTTTGCAATCTCCAAACACCGTTCTGCCGAACAAAACTCAGGATGATCAGTTGCATAAGGGAAAGTGTTGGAAGAAATCCCATAATACTGTATCGATCCTTGGGCAACCATTTCCTCCATGCACTCAAATGCGATGCGAATGCGCTCATAGAATGCATTGCGTTTTTCTTCGATCGATGAATTTTTCTCAAGTGTTGGGTCTTTGAAAAAATATTCGGGATTATGCAAAAGCAATCCATCAACATATTGGATCGACATTCTCTTCAAACTTTCTTTCAATTGGTCTTTGAGAAATATTGGATGTATGCAATGCCAAAGATTATCTTCTATTTTCACCATGTCAGAATATGGTTTACCATCATCCTCTCTTTTTTGTGCTTCTTGAACAAGAGGCCCTTGTACATATCCAATTTTTGTGATGATGACTATATCTGATCTCTTGATATCTTTTTCCAATGCCTTCAGGGCTTCTCCAATGAGCATCTCACTTGCGCCGAGTGCATAATTCGTGGATGTGTCGATGAGGTTGATCCCGCTTGCAATTGCCTTCATCAAAGCAAGAGCATGCGCATCATTTCCAAGTGCAATGCGATATGTTCCGAACCCCGCTTTTGAAACAGTTTGTCCGGTCGGCCACTGTTCATACGGAAGTTCAGGGAAGTCTATTGCATATTCTTTGGTGGTGTCGGTCATGGAAATTCAGTGTTGAGATAGAGAAAAGAAGAGAAAGGAAATATCAGATTCTGTACTGAATGAGAACAGCTGTGGTAATGCCACCGATGATGGATTCAACTGTTTCAGTGACTGCAGAGGGAGTAAAGAGTTCACCGCGTTTATCATCTCTTCCAAGAAGATTGAATACTGTATATCCTGCAGAAATATTTACCGACCAGCGATCTTCAACAACTCCTTCTATTCCAACTCTAAATCCTGTTCCGAAGCGAGTGGCTCCTGATTTACCAAAATATCTTGTGGTATCAGGGAAATTGGGTTTTTCATAATTCAAATTCACTTCCAATTCTGTGGGAGCCATCATGGACAATCTAAGATCAAGTCCGGCATAAGCTTTTGCATTTGCAAGAGGCAATTCGGCAAAAGCATATTCAAAACCTGTGAATATTGTCGGAATGTGAATCGTATGACTTGCCTGTATCGTGTAAAATTTATCCGGCAATCGTTGTACGCCATTCATGATATAATAGTCCAAACCGAATGGAATGCGATAGGTATTGCGTTTATCAATTCCCAATGTTCCTTTCAATGAAAATCCTGATTGCCAATTAGGGAATCCTCCGCCAATTGCACCTTCACTTTCTTTTGGAAAGATCTTTTGATTCGCAGGGTTGGAGCCATTCAAAAGAAAGGTCGTGATTCCAAAACCCACAGAGGTTGTGCCATCAAATATGCCTTGCCCGTGCATCTGGATGAATGTCATGCAGGCAAGCAGCATAGAACAAAAAACTTTCATGTACATTTCCTCAGTGAAATCAATCGAGTGTTTCTCGAATGCCATAGGTTGTTGTTTCAAGTGAGTTTTTCACCACAAGTTCACCGATGAGCCCCATCGAAATGAGCTGAACGCCAACGATGATCATGGCGATACCAAATAGTGCGAGAGGTCTTTGACTGAGAAAAGTCAAACCCATAGCCCATTCAACGGTGAGATAAATATTTATTGCCAAACCGATTAGCACCATGATGGAACCAACTGTCCCGAATAAGTGCAATGGTCTTTTCACATACCGTGTGGTGAACATGACGGTAAGCAAATCCAAAAAACCTTTGAAAAATCTGCTGAAACCGAATTTGGATTCACCATATTTTCTTGGATGATGCAATACCGGAACTTCCGTCACACGGAATCCTTCCCAATGTGCCAAGGCGGGAAGATATCGATGCATTTCTCCATAGACTTGCAATGTCTTGACAACTTCTTTTCGATATGCCTTCAAACCACAATTGAAATCATGCAATCTGATTCCACTCATGCGAGAAGTCACGAAATTGAAAAATCTTGATGGGATTGTCTTATGCCAAGGATCATGTCTTTTTTTCTTCCAACCTGAAACCAAATCATACCCTTCTTCAAGCAAAGCAAGCATACCGGGCAATTCTTTGGGATCATCTTGCAGATCTGCATCCATGGTAAATACAAAACGACCTTTTGCTGCCGCGAATCCTACAGCCAATGCTGCGGATTTCCCGCAATTTCTTCTGAATCGTATTGCTTTATATCGAGGATTGACTTCATGAATCTTGCGAATCACAGAAAATGAAGAATCCGTTGAGCCATCATCTATGAAAATCACTTCATATTGTCCCCCACTCATTCCGGGAATAACCTCTTCAAGCGCATCATACAAAGGCTTCAAGGATTCCTCTTCATTCAAGAGTGGAATCACGATACTCATGAATGGCTTCGATCCATGTTGCTTTCTTTGCGGATGCACATGCTTTTCCGCATGAAGATTGGGTCTGTCTATGGAATCTATTTCCCGCTCAAGATTTTCAAGCGCGGGAGAAGTATGCCGTTCATGTCGTACATCGGGTTTATTCCGATGTCTATGTCTTCTACGATGTTGTTGATGTTCCACGGAAGATCAATGCGAATGGACAAAAGAACCGATTGAATTGGGGGCAGGATTGATGATCCCGCCGAAAAACATTGTCATAAATTACCTTTTCTATGGCTGAGAATCAACAATAAACACCAATCAGACAGTCTGTTTAGAAACTTTCAAGCAATTTGGAGAAATGCTCATCTGTCAAATGATACACTGAACTGCAATATTGGCAAATAAGCTCTCTTTGGCCATCGGCCTGCATGGATGCGAGTTCCTGCTTGCCAAGCGTGAGCAATTTACTCATGAATCGCTCCAAAGAGCAACGACAATAAAAATCAACAGGGGTATTATTGACGATTTCTACTGAAAATGGCATTGCCTGCCGAAGAATCTCTTCCGGGGAATAGCCGCTATCGAGCAATTCTTCGATTGGTGGCATTTCCTCAAGAGATCTTTGGACTTCCACGATTTCTGAAAGTTCTGCCCCTGGCATGGCTTGGACGATAATCCCTCCGGAATGGACAATTTCGCCATCATCATTGATCGTCACACCCAAATTCACAGCAGTTATGATTTGCTCGGATTGCTCAAAGTAATAGGATAAATCAGATGCGATGTCTCCATGAACAAGTTCAACTATGCCTGTAACAGGTTCTTGTTTTTCATAGAGTATCTTGGATACTTTCAAAAACCCTTTATTCAATGCATCGGAAAGTGATTCGGGCATTGGATGGGCATCATCAGTGACCACAAATCCTCGGACTTCTCCTACTTGCATCGCTTCGGCAAAGATGAGCTTGATCTTCCCTGTCCCTTCCGCTTGAACAATCACTCTTTCCTCACCTTTTAAAAAGGAAGACAAAAGCACGGAAGAAGTGAGTGTTTTTCCTAGCATATAGGATAGAAGTGGATCCAAATCATGCTTGATTCGAGCTGCCTCGGCAGTGCCTGTAGTTTTTGCCACCGCAATACGAAACATGCCATTGCCGGACATTGCCCGAACAACGCGATCTCTATGTTGATATGTTTTCTTTAATTCATTCATGATGTAAAATCTATGTAATTGCTAGATAATTGGCATAATTCATGCGTTGAAGTACAGTAATGAATCAGAATCGATACATATTAATCCTTCTTTTTGTGCTTGCAATTCTTGCCGGCTGCCAGTCATTGCATGTGGCTACCACAGGAAAGAAGCACTCAATGCCGGAATATGTGATTCCTGAATATCTTGAGCCAATCAGAAAGACCGCCTTGGAAGAGGCATTGAGATATGTTGGCACTCCATATTGCTATGGTGGCAAATCTCCATTCTGCACGGATTGCTCCGGCTTTGTATTGCAGGTATATCGAACAATTGGAATCAAAACGCCTCGCACCGCAAATGATCAATATCTCGCTTATGCCTCAGAAGATGTGATTCCGGAACCTGGTGATTTGATTTTCTTTCGCTATGCAGAAAAAGGCAATATCGCACATGTGGGGATATATGCAGGAGAAGATTTCATGATACATGCCTCAGAAAAAAAAGGCGTTGTTCTTTCTACTCTCACATATATGCGCAAACACATTGTTGGCTATGGCCGGATGCCGATTCAAGAACTCTCTGCAAAATAAGCTACCGAGCAAAAACTCACGGCTGAAGCAGTATCGGGTTGATCCCACCATTGATAGGAAAGCAATTCTGCATTGCTACTCTTCAAGCTTTCTAGCAACATATAATTCGGCGAACAACCACAAATTCTGGAATGATCGGCAGTACTTGCGATGCGTGTAAAGAAAGCTTGAGCATCATGTGCTTGCAATGCTTCCATGATTGCTTGATCATGAATGGAGATTTCCGGCTTTAGCAATTGAGCTTCATCAGCATCACCAAATTTTCTTCCGATATGAGACAAATCACCACTTGATACAAAGAGCACACGACGATTGTTTGTAGCACAATACTCTTTGATGATGTGGATGATCTCCTGAATACCTTCATCACTTGGAGATTCGGCATGCGAAAATCTATCATGCATGCTATTCACCAAGATTGGCAAGAGTGAAAAAGATTCTGCTCCAAACGCATATTGCAAGAGCAATAAGACAATCTCTATAGAATGATCATAGCGATGTTGTGCATCGTTTTTCGTCAAAGGATGCTTGGCATGACTGAATATATGTTTCACCAATGACTTCTCAGTCGTCGTTGTGCCAAGTGGAGTGAGAAAATCTTTTTCTGTGAAAATGAATCTTCCCTCTCCTCCATAATGCGAAGTGGCAAAGAGAATTACCAAATCCGGAGCATCACTTGCTTCCAATGCTCTCAATGCAGATGCATATACATCTTTCCCTTCCGATAATTCAACATGCGGGATGATGATGCCCGATAATTCACGATTGTCACGCTTTGGCGCAGACTGTTTTATTTCATCGAGTAATGAAATTGCATCATCACGATGTTCCGGATATACCGTGCCAAGACAAAATGGATCGCGAGTATTTGATTCAAGAAATGTTTGATCAATAACGCTTTTCGTGTCATGAAAAACATCATCCAATAAAAAGCAGCGATCGCTCATTTGCAATATGACATCAAGAATGGACTCAGCATCAACTTGTCCTTCAAAAGCCGTTTCGGCAATGATCTCACATGTTTGGTCTTCATCTTTTTGCAAACAATCAAGAAGTCTGAGAGCATGCAAAGCAAGAATCATCGGAGCTCGTGAATATCGCAGTGGATCATACATCAACAGATATTCATCTTCGCCGTGAACATGTTTCATCAGAGCAATATCGGGTCTGATTTTTGGAAGTTTTGAATAAATGGTGTATTTCATTCTTTCCCCATCAAGAAAAATGCGTCAAATGTTTTTTATACTCTTTTGCTTCAATGAGCCACTGATCTTTATGTTGAAGCAATAACTCTTTAGCAGCTGCATGATCATTTGGAATGATGCCCTCAAGAATCGCTTCTTCAATCATGTGCTTGATATAACCAATTGCCGGAGAGGGCTTCAATGAGCATAATTCCATGATTTCTTCTCCTCTGACCGGTGATTGAAATGCCCGCAATTGATCCCTCTCGCGAACATCGAGAATTTTTTGATATACTTTCTCATAATTTCTCAAATATCTTTCCGCTTTCTTGGAATTTTTTGTGGTGATGTCTGCCTTGCAAAGCAAAAACAAATCATCCAAAGCATCCCCGGCATGAACAGCAAGTCGTCTTATTGCAGAATCAGTAACACCATCATCAACGAGAACCATTGGTCTCTGATGCAATCTCACCAATGTTTCTACATACTGAACATGTTCCAATGGTAATTTCATGCGTCTGAAAATGGTAGATTGCCAACGGGCTCCCAATTCTTCATGACCATGAAATGACCAACCAGTGCCCTGTATGAATTTTTTGGTTTTTGGTTTTGCAATATCATGCATTAATGTTGCAAAACGCAACCATACATTGTCTGACATTTCACAAAGATTGTCGAGCACTTGCAGTGTATGCAAAAACACATCCTTATGCGCATAACCATGATCGCCAATTTGCATCAGTTCAATGCCTGAAAGTGTTTCAAGTTCCGGAAAAACATATTTCAAGAGTCCGGTTTCATGAAGAATCTTCAGTCCAATACTTGGTTTTTTTGTCTTGAGCAAATTGATGAATTCATCACTAATCCGCTCCTGTGAAATAATCGAAATACGATCTGCCATTGATCTCATTGCTGTCATAGCTTCAGGATCAATTTCGCATTCGAGCTTTGAAGCAAATCTTGCTGCACGCATCATGCGAAGCGGATCATCACTGAATGTGATGACAGGATCAAGTGGCGTTCTAAGTATTCTATTATGCAAGTCAGACTTTCCATCATGCAAGTCGATGATTTCTCCAAATGAATCTCGATGCAATGACAAAGCCAAACAATTCACAGTAAAGTCTCTTCTATTGATGTCATCTTCAAATGTGCCTTCGGTCACGATAGGTTTGCGTGAAGACTCTTCATACTCTTCTTTTCTTGTGCCAACGAATTCCAATAAATATTCCCCAACAGGCACAAGTGCTGTTCTGAATCGTTCATAGATCACTGCTTTTGAATGCTTTGATTCAGCTACCAATTGTGCAAATGCAAGCGCATCTCCAACAACGGTGAAATCAATGTCTTTGGAGTTAATACCAAGAATGCGATCTCTTACATATCCACCGACAACGTAAATGGTGTACCGATGGTCTTCAGCCAATCGAGCAAGATCATGAATGATATCGGGAATATCTGTCAGTACTTGTTTTTGCATCTTACCATATCCAAGAAGATGCGGCTGAATAAGCTTCTTTTGCGGCTTCATCTAGCGTTGCTGCACAGGTTGTCAAATGACCCATCTTTCTTCCTTTTCTACATTCTTTTTTTCCATACAAATGCACGATTGTATGAGGATGTTTGAGGGTGTCAACGGGGCTATCGGGTACACCAAGACCAGTTCTTGTCCCTAAGAGATTCACCATCACAGCTGCGGGAACTTTCATTTCGGGCGAGCCAAGCGGTAGATTCAGTATTGCGCGAATGCCATTTTCGAATTGTGAAGTATAACATGCCTCAATGGTATAATGTCCGGAATTATGTGGGCGAGGTGCAATTTCATTAAAAAGAACTTGTCCATCTTTTGTTATAAACATTTCAATTCCAAATACTCCTATCCCTTCAATTGCTTCTACGCAGTGTTTTGCCATTTCTTGTGCTTGTTTTGCGATTGCATCATCAATTCTTGCGGGCGCAAGCACATATCTGCAAATATGATTTTCTTGAATTGTTTCGACACATGGATACACTGCTGTTTCACCTCTTCTATTTCGGGCAACCATTACTGCGATTTCTTTTGTGAATGACACGAATGCCTCGCACATGATTTCTCTTGGTGATTCCGGATCGGTGAAGCGATTCCATGCGGATTGAATATCTGTTGCTTGTTTGATTGTGGCATTGCCATAGCCATCATAACCAAGCGTTCTGGTTTTCATCACAAATGGATATCCATATTGCTCACCGAAGGATTGAACTTCCTCGACTGAATTACATGCGGCGAATGGTGTAATTGCAATGCCTGCATTGCGCATGGTTTCTTTTTGGGTGAATTTATCTTGTACCAAAGCGATTGTGGACGGCAATGGAAAGACGGGTCTTTTCTCTGCGATATACAAAAGTATATCCGGAGAAATGAATTCATTTTCCAGTGTGATGATATCTGATGCTTCAATAAATGCATCGAGCGCATCTCGATCACTCCACCCTGTTCCCCATGATTGCTTGGTCATCAATCCTGCCGGCGAATCTTCCCCATGCTCTATGATGGCTGTTCGCAAGCCCATTTTACACACTTCTTGAGAGAGCATTTTTGCCAATTGTCCTCCTCCCAATATTCCAATTGTTTGTGGACGAGGTTCATAGTTTACATAGATTGAAGGCAGCATATTGAATATCCGATTTGGAACTGCAAAGATACGGATTTGAGTAAAAAGCAAGTCCGCCGCGAATATGAGAACTCGCGGCGGACTTCTATTTCATAGATACTGTAGTTAGCGATTGATGATAAATGGCTTTACCTCAGTATATGGTCCGGCGACTATACGACAGAAATAATTGCCATTTGGAAGTGCTTCACTTGGGATGGCTAGTCGATATTCGCCCGGCTCAAGCGTTTCATTAACTGCAAGTGCAACTCTGTCTCCTGCTGAGTTATAAATTTCAATAGTTGTTGCCACTTTGAAACCAATGCTATAATCAATCGAAACATTTCCTGATTGCAATGGATTCGGCGACACGCCTTTCAATGAAAATGCAGTGCTGCCAAATGAAATCAATCGACCATTGATGAAGCATGCATCGAGCGTTACTTTTCCGGGTTTGGTTTTGATTGGGGTACATATGGAACGATCTTTCGTCGATGGATCTTTGATGTCAATTGTATATTCAGCTGAATCACTCATCAAAATCTTGAAATCACCAATAAAGAAATCTCCATTCGTTGGATTGGTTGTACCAGTTGCTGATACAGTAAGACCATCAGTTCCTTCTATAGCTGTCACCGTCCAATTTGGAAGACCGGGCCCTGCTTTGATTGATCCAACTTCAAAAGCCATCATGTCTGAATCATAATGGAGTTTCATGTCAATCGAACGAATCTTTGTATCAGCCCATTTTGATTGATCAGCCGTGCTGCCTTTTACAGCAATCGTCTTGACTGTACCGGCTTTTATCTTCTCCATTAGGCTTGGTGAAACTTCCAATACAACTTCAACTGGGAAGCCTCCACCTTTCAAATCAATGAAGTCTGTTCGGATATTTCCTTGCGCATCTTTGAGATTTGTTGGCGTTACCAACACCTGAGCAGAATATTGTCTTTGCGCATTCGGAGAGAATGTCACGCCAACGATATAATTCTCGCCCGGCTTAATTGTAATAGGATAAGTCTGCGGATCCAAAGCAAAGAATGCGGCATCTACACCCATCAATTGCATGTTGCCGATAATTAAATCATCAGTTCCGGGATTTGAGATGGTTGACGTCAATCGTTTGGTATCACAGAATATGATTTGACCATAATCAATCGGGGTGACTTTTATGTCAGGATAACGAGTTTCGATTCCTGTTCCGATAACATCAACATTTGTAATGATACGAGGCTCTTCATTTGTTCTTGTTCCGGGAGCTGCATCATTATTGATGTCAACCGCGGTGATTCTCTGCCCAATATCAGTCGGCTTGAATTTCACAGGAATGGATAATTGACCACCAATTGGAATGGAGGCATTTACTGGCAAAGTTGTTGGAGAATCCCATTCGAAATCCGTTGCATGTGGTCCACTCACGCTGAAATCCAATGATTCCACGAGCAATGGAGCGCTTGTGCTTGTATTTTTAATGATGACTTCACCATTATTTGTAGCAAAACTTCCAACCAAAACCGGAGTTGCAAAGGTATACCCTGTAGCTTGGATTTTTGGTAAGAAACCATATCCTTTCAATGTTCCGGTTGCAGAGCCTGAATTATCAGCGCTCGCTGTGATTGTGGTTGTATGATCAAATTCACCGGTTGGTTCATATTCTACTTTTACCGTGATTTTGTCGCCATTGTTTCTAAGGATAAATGGAGTTGCGTCACTTACCGGAGGATTGATATTTGTAATACGGAAATTAGGATTTGCAGGTTGAGCAAGTTCAACTTTGGTCACATTTGCAGGTGCAGAACCGGAATTGGTGACATATACTTCTTTCACCAATACTGTTCCTTGACGGCGCTTACCCCAGTCTTGATCAGTAATGATCAATCCGGGTTGAATGCCGGTACCAAACCAAGTGGAATTTGGAGTACAATCATCTCCATAAGAATCAGAAGCAAATGTCACATTGATGGTGTCTGATTTCTCTTCTGTTGGATTAAAACAGATGGAATTGAAAAACACAGAACTTTTTGGTGCAATCTTAAATGGAAATGCCGGAGTTGTGACAGTCGAAACAGTGAATGGCAAACGAACATTATTCAATCCGGTTACGGTGAGTGTATCTGTACCCGTGTTTGCGATTCTTAATCCAACTGCTGCATTATCATCTTTACATGCCTTTTTGTTGATAGGCACTCTGCCTGCATTCCATTGTGGTTCAACTGCAATGCAAGGACGAACACCCTGGCCAAATACAGGCCATTTAAATTCCGCACACTCTGTTTTTACGAGCACTGAATCAATGTCAAAGATTTTTTCATCAGGCATTTCTCGGATTGGTGTATATGCAATCTTGACATCACGGCTTTCACCAGCTTTAAGTGGCGTTGTGTCTGCACTGATGATTGTGAATTCCTTGCCAAATCGTGTTTTGATTTCTTTGATATTGATTTCATTCGTGCTTTCATTCTTGATCTGCACAGTCATTTCTTTTGTTGTACCCAAGCGAACTTTCCCGAATTGAACGGGATTGGGATTCAAAGCAAGTTTATCAACCGTATAACGAACGCTGTCGATTGTATAATTACCCGCGCGATCCATCACAACAAAAATTGCAAATGCATCTTTTGTTTTGTCCAAAACTTTGAACTTAAACTGAAATTCAGTCACCTTGGGATCAACGACTATTCTATCATCGGTGATAAATTCCAATGCATAATTGATAGATAGAGAATCTATCATTTCAATGGTGGAAATACCTTGATCAATTTGTGCTGTGTCCGGTGGTGGGCCAAATGAACGAACTTCCGTTGCGGTATATGTGAAATCACCACATTCTTCTTCAAATGTCAAAACAGGAGGCAATGTATCTACCTCATCCAATTTTCTGATTGCCATCGCAGCAGGCCAACCATAGGAATCGAATGAACTAAAACCATAGATATAGCCGCCAAATCTTGTTTGGCTTGTTACGCGATGTGGTCCTGGAGCAACATTTACATTCTGCCAATAAAGATTTGTACCAGGAATGCGATTCGCCAAAAATGTTGGCTGTCGAATCCAAATGGGTTTGCCATCCAATGTGACGGATTTTAATTTTTTCTGTTCAGCATCGGTTGAATCACCTTCGGCCACAACATTAAACCAATTGGTACTAAATGCACTATTTGCGGGTGATTGAAATACAGTTGCTTGGATATACTGCTCTTGAGGTGTGACGAGGATCATGAATGGATCAAATTCATCTCCCATATCCCAATTTGCGGAATAGGAATATTGCATAACCAAAATTGGCTTATCAGCTTCCCAAACAGATGTACCACGAAAACCTTCAACTAAGCCTCTTCCAACATATTGATTGAAATCTTCGAAGAATTCACCTGCATTCAACACTCCTTCTCTTTGACCAAGCAAATCACCGGATACTTTATCATAATACTTCATTTTCCAACGCGTTTGATTTTGCGAGGCAATGATGCGGAAAAAATCTCCCTTATTGTCTCGCTTATATTCAACAGTTGCATATCGTTTTCCCCACGATTGCACTGGTGGAAGCATTTCTACAATGTGGTCTCGGCCATTCACATTCGTTGCGGGAATCATCACACGCTCTACATAAGAAACCAATCCAATTGGTTTATTGGCTGTGATTTTAGTTCCGGACATGTCAAATACACCACGAGTGGAAGCTTCACCTTTCACATTGAAAATTTGACCTTTCATCAATGTCGTCTTAATTGTTTTGCCAAGACGATTTCCTTTTACGGTTTTTGCGCCGGTATTTGCCGCACCACGACCTCTCAGTAAAATGGAAATTTCGGTATCATCTTCTGATGCAATGACAGTGAATCCGGTTGCCCAGCGGCGAGCTTCATTAAAATCATAATAACTAAGATGAATATATTCGGTACCCCAAACGCTTGTTGGCAATGCAAGAAAACCCTCTGAAGTTACCGGCTTTGCATTCAATACATAAACTGAAATCGGGGCATCTGCAAAAACATGAACACCTATATCATCGGGTACTTCACTTGATGTTACTTCCCATGCAGTAGAAACAGATCCATCTCTGGTACTGAATGTTACAACATCCAATGCACGCAATGCTTTCTTGCGACTAAAACCCTGTCCCGGTACTTCCAATGTGACAATGGTATTTGATGAACCTGTAACATATATCTCAATGGCATTCAAAGGCGCCTGAGCATTATCATTCATTGGGATGGCAAACCAAAAATCCTTCCCTTGAGCAGAATTGTTCAAAACTGCTTCAGGAGCAGGGAATTTTTTTGCCAATTCTGGAAAGTTTTGTCTGTGTGATTGTGCATGCAAACCCAAGGTATGCAATGCGAAAAAAAACAAACAGACGAGAAAGCGTACACCACTGTTCATTCTCATCAAGCTCCGAGATATGATAGAGTAAAAAAGTTCTGATTTTGTGCAGTAATTTACCGTAAAATCCGCATTAGTCCAATTATCACAAGCAAATGTGGATATCTCCGTAGTCTACACGGAATTACCGGGATAAAGCATATTATCAATCAATCGAGTTTTACCCAAAAAACCTGCTATAAGAAGGACAATTTCATCTGATTTATCAAATTCATCAGGCAATTCCAAGGTTGTTCCCATTGCTGCATTACAATATTGAACCTGAAACTCCTTCATGCTTGAAAGCTCCGTCAACATGGCATGTTCAATGTCAACTCGATTCCTATTTCCTTGTTCAATGCTTGAAAGACCAATCTTGAGCGCAGATTGTAACACAAGCGCTGATTTTTTTTCTTCAGCGGATAAATACACATTTCGCGAACTCATGGCTAATCCCGAACTTTCACGCAATGTTGGATTTACGCGAATGTCAATACCCATATTCAAATCTTTTACCAATTGCTTGATTACAAGAGTTTGCTGATAATCTTTTTGTCCAAAAAATGCCGTATCAGGTTTTGTTGCTCCAAACAATTTGGCAACGACAGTTGCTACACCCTCAAAATGCCCCGGTCTGTAGATTCCTTCAAATGGTTTGCTTATGTTGCCAATGGAAATTGTTGTCTGAAAATCGGACGGATACATTTCATCCACTGAAGGCATGAAGACATAATTTCCACCGGAAGATGCAATGATTTCTATATCTCGCTCAGGATTACGGGGATAGCGTTCGAAATCTTCTTGGGGACCAAACTGCATGGGGTTCACAAAAATTGTTGTTATGATGATATCATGATGCTTCGCCGCCTCGCGTATAAGCGAAGCGTGACCTTCATGCAAATATCCCATTGTTGGAACGCAGGCAATTGTTTTTCCTTCTCTGCGAAGTGCATTGGATGCAGACTGCATGTCTGCGATTGTGTGAATTACATTAAGGGACATATCATGAAACAACAAACAATGATACTTATGTTCTGTTGGATGGGGATTTCTGTGACTTCTGCAAGCCTAGCTCAGAAACCTCACAAATATACCACCAAAAACAAGTCTGAAAGCAGCGTATTCGATAGTCTCATGAAACAATGCTTCAAGAATAATGTTTTGCGATGCGATTCATGCGATACTTTGGCGGTGCGAGACTATCTTGTTGATCAGATCAACAAGACTTCGACTAATAAAAAAAGCTATGCAAGAATATGCTCATTCATGAATATCTATCATTCATGGCTTATTCTTTCATTGTGTGCATCGAATGGCTTGAAACGATTAAGTAATGACTCCACTTTTCTCACCAGAGACACATTACTTCTTCAACAATCGGGTTTTACATTATCGGGAATGCGATCGAGCATTCTGGAAATGGCTCAAAAAGATAAAATTCCAATTTGGTGCTCATTGTGGAATGGGACGGTTTCAGGGGCTCCACATCCCAAAAAAGAATTTCAACCGGAATCATTTGCCTCAACAATCAAAGCAAAAGCTAAAGCATATTTTAAGACCTCACCCGATGAATATTCTTTGGATAGATCGAAGCATATAATCACTGTTTCCGAAAGGATGATTCAGGAGCTAGGACTATTTTCAAGTGGCAAAAGTGAGGCATCCCTTGCTTTGGAATTGATCCTACCTCATATTCCGGAAAGTGATGCTGCATTTTACATGATTAACAAATCACTTGTAAGTATACGCAGCATTGCCGTTTCGGATAGAATATCTATGAAGTAATGCTCACTCAAGAAGCCACAATGATTGAAGCAAATCATGATATTCGGATTTTTGAGCGATATCCATATATCGCTGGACAATCGAAGGCGAAATCACACGCATATGTTGCATGATGCGCTCAAAATCATATCCGGCAATAGCCATTATGCAGCCTGCGGAATGACGCAATGCATAAGGTGACAATTCATCGTGTCTTTCTGCTGAGATTCCTGATGATTTGAGTCTTTGTTTGAATGTCTCCCTGATTCCTCGAAGACTCATTGCCTTTCCTTTTGTGCGATTACTCAAACTATGAAACAAAGGGGCATCTGAAGGAGCACCTTCGGGAAATCTCATTTGCAGATATGTCCGTAAAGCAGATGATACATGTTGCGGAATCTGTACAATTTGTACCTTCTCTTTTTTTCTTGATGATACGTTCAAGACATCATAGTTTTCACTGAGATTGGAAATTGTTGCAAGCTGCAATTCTTGCTCCCCACACATGCAACCAAGCATAAGAAGAAATAATGCTTTATCTCTTATTCCTTGTATTGTGGATTCATCGATTGAATCAAAGAACATTCTCAATTCATCATTTCTAAAAAAGACAAGTTTGTGTTCTTTCCTTGTTGAAACATGAATTTTTATTGAAGGATTGCGCGGGAGAACTTTCGCTTCAACAAGATACTCAGAAAATCTTCTGAGCGAAGTGATATAAGTTGCAATGGATTGGGGTTGTAATTGCTTGCTTTCAACAAGATAGGTTTTATATCGCTCAAAATCCTTTATCCGAAACTTGAATTTGCGATCCTGAATAACAAATGTTAAGAAGCATCGAAGAGATCTTGTATAGGTATCGGCAGTCTGGGGTGAAGTTGACTTCCGAATATGTATATCAAAAACTGAGAGATGTTCTGCAAGAACAGAATTTCTTATCGTAATTGGTTGATACATGTCATCAATCATGTTTCACCAAGAGAAATATTATTTGCCAATGATGATGACTTCTGTTCTACGATTTAGTCTTCTACCAAATTCAGTGGCATTGCTTGCAATCGGCTTTGTATCCCCAAATCCCGCTGATTCCAATCGCTTTTGATCTATTCCTTTTTTGATGAGATATTGTCTAACGGCTTCAGCTCTGAGCATGGAGAGCTTGCGATTAAGCGATTTACTACCACGTGAATCTGTATGACCTTCAATTCTTACCGAAACTTTTGGTCTATTCAATAAAAACTCATGCAAAATTTCCAATTCATATACCGAATCTGGAAGTGTTGAACTATTTGTTTGAAAAAGTAGATTCTCGATAATCAGTTTTCTACCAAGCTCAACGATTGGAATGATCTTCTTGACGATTTCTCTTTTTTCTTGATCAACAATTCCAACGCTTAGAGAATCAGGGATGGCGGATTTATCAGAACGATATGTAATGGCAAAAAGATTGGTCAATTGGGTTGAATAATCATCAAGAATTGTGGCAAAAGGAGTTGATATGTCGAACATCGAACCTCGAGTACCCTCGGTCAATGTTCGATAATCTTGCAATACAGGCGGAACAATCGAAAACAATCGAATGGAATTGTCCTTCAATGTTTGAATGATAGTCTCTGTAGTCTGAAACGTTCTACCTTGACCTCTTTCACCCTTTTGATGATATGGTGCATCTGTAATGATGATTGCAACTTTGTTTGCGGCAGGTCTGAATTTCATCTTGGACATATCAGACAATGCTTCCAATGCATTCTCTTTGTCATCACCACCACCTGTTGCATACACACCGGTGAGCCATTTGCCAAATTCTTTCACATTATCCGTTGGATTATAAACCTTTTCAACAACATCGGAAAAGAGGACAAGTCCAACTCTGTAATCAATGCCTTTTGCTGAAACACTTGCTACGAATTTCTCAATATTATTCCGAATTGCATTGATATAGGTACCCATCGTTGCAGTGACATCCAACACGAATACGAAATCAATTGGGATATTTTCTTTGAAGGAAATCTTCTCTATTGAAATGACTTTTTTTGTCACGCCATTTTCTACGACGGAAAATTCTTTTGGATTCAAAGTGTCCAGCACTGTGCCATTGGCTTTCACTGCTTCAACAATCAATTTCACCTCAGGAAACTTCGTGATGTCTATATTTTGAATAGCCATGCGAATATTCCCCTCACCCATTTTTAGGCGCGCTGATTCTGCCGCTTGTTTTGCTTGAGCCTTCACTGAATCAGTTTGGGCACGCAATTGCATTGCGGTCAGAAATATGAAGGATATGATGATGGTGGTGATGGAGTTCATAAGTGTGGTATTACAAAAGAAACCCCCTGACAAGATTAATACCTGCACAGGGGGAACGCTGTTTTGAATATGCACCTTAGATATTAAGACGCAATACAGGTGAAATCATAAAGACTGATTGATCGAATGGTCTTGACTCGCTACGCAATGGAATTGAATAACGAGCATCCAAATACAGCCATTGACCAAGAAGTGGAAGATATAATCTTCCAAGGAAAATCTGATTCGAATATTGAGCACTCAAACCAAATGGGAATGTTGATTGATTACGATATTCAACTTTTGCATATAACCAATCCAAAAATTGATTTGGATGGTAAAATGTCAAACCATCAGTTTTATCATTTAAAACAAATGGCCCTGTATCACTTCCCAATCTGTTAAGTGCAACTTCACGAACTTCGGTATAATTGATACCCAAGTCAAAACGAACATAATTTTCAGGATTTTCTGGGTCAAGCCACCAATTGTAAAACAAACCGGTATTTCCTGTAATTCTCACAAGAGGTGCAACCACCAATGGATCGCGTGGGCTTGCCGGATTTGGCTTGAAATAAGCTGCATAGGTAGCACGCTCAATTGTCTTGAGTGTATCAATACCTTGAAGCGGAACTTCTACATGAAAAGTAATACCAAAATTTGGTTCAAATGGAGCATGGAAATCGAATCCAAAAATGCCTTTGCCTCCATAACCTGCATTCAATCTTCTTTGTGGCAAAAAAGACAATGCACCATTGGATGTATCTTGCAATCTATAGCCCATACCAATATGGAAATGCAAGAGATTGGGAATTGCCTTGCTTGTTGCAATGTCTTCATTGACATATAATGGATGCTGAATCATCACTTTGGCTTCACCGGCAGAAATGAATGGCATGCCGGCACCTTCTGTTCCAATCACCGAGCGAATCCAATACCCATCTTCTTTTCCAATTTTGAGTGTTTGCTCAAATGCGGAAAGTGAATATGAATGCGTGGTATTCGTTGGCATTTCAAGATAATTTGTAATTGCTTCGATTTGGGCTTGTGAAGGCGCAGATGCAACCGGTACATCTTGATAGCAATATGGTCTCTTAGGATTGATCAATGTTGAAACAAGTGTTTTCAACTTCGAATCAACTTGATCTGCAGTCATCTTTTCTTTACCGCACTCAATCAAGAGAATATTATAATCAGGATTCTTCGGATCTTTGATTGGTGCCGAAGTGATGAGAATATTTCTCATGTCGAGATTCTCTGCAGGTCTTCCGTCCAACTTGAACACCTGGAAAATTTGCAATTGCAAATTTGGCTCGCAAACACTCCAGCGTGGAAAATAAGGCAATAAACCCGGATCGACTGATTTCAAACTTGCAAGAGCAAGAGAATCACTCGTTTGTGCTGATGAGGTCATAACACCAAAACCGCTCATCGAAATGATGCACAGGAGGAAGAGATGCAAGTAACGTTGTTTTATCATGGTTTTCATCACCATTTATGTCAAGTAGTTTTCAAATCAAAATGATCGTCTAATGCAAATGTCTCACACTAAATTAGAAATTGAACAGCATTTGCAGTGAGGGAATTACGATTGTTTGCTCTTCCCATGGTTTTGGATCACGAAGCGCAGTTTGGAAATATTGCGCTTGGAAACGCAAATCGAATCCATCAACAACAGGAACTTGCGCCCAAACATCACCTGAAACACATCCGTCAAAAAATTGCATGGATGCTCCCCAAGGTACAGTACGAGATCTATTCATGAATTCAATGCGACCTGAAAGCCCGGCAACAACTTCTGAACCTTGCAAACCACTTATAGCTGCAATTTTCAATTGATCGAAGCGATTGAGGATTGCCAAATCTTCATAAGAATATTGATCGATTTGACGATTCTTCTTTTCTATAATGGGTCGACCATTATTGTCATTGCCATTCTGCTGATCCAATTCGGCAAAACGCTGAATTACATACATCGTCGCACCAAGCTTGAATCGGAAGAATGCTGTTCTGTCAATATCAACCGCAAATGAATAGTGTGCTTGTGCATGGAAGCGTGGAAGATAACTAAGATCTAGGCTTCTATATGAAGCGGAATCTGTTGTACCGCTTGCATTACGACCTGCAAACATGAATTGGGTTGCAATTGGATTTACCGCTGCTGGACCAAACACATAACTTCCATTGAAATTAAAGACTCCCCCTTGATTGAGAAGCTTCATTGGAAAATCAAGTGATCCGTAAATTCCTAGTCCGGCATGAGTCAATTTGCGCTGAGCACTAAAAATATCAGTAGCAAGTGAAGACCAACCATTTGTAGGAAGAATGATGCCAAATTTATTTGATTGCCACATGACATTAAGCGTCATGCGCTCGCTCCACAATGAAGGGTAATTGATTTCAGGCATGCCATAACGCAATTCAACTCCATAAAGCGGAAGATATTTATTATACACCTTCTTTACTGTTGAATCACCTTCCCCTTCTTCGGGAATCAAATTGCCTTCTTCATCGAATTCATCAAGCTTACCATAATGACGGAAACGAATCAAATCGAATAAACCAACGGTTAATTCATTGGGTGCATGATACTCTTGAGGTTGTCCATCAGTGATACGAAGATATTGCTGAATATCATCTTCATTGATTGGATAAGTCGTACCATATTTCTGAGGAAGAAATGTTGCATCTGCTCCAATACCTTGAGCTTCTGCTGTGATGTTTTCAGCATCATTTTGCAGAATCTTTCTTTCAAGATATTCATACAAAGTTTTTGCTATGCCCAATGTATCGGGAGAGCTTACTTTTTGCAAATCATTTGCGAGAAATATTCCCTTCGGTGGATCGATGATTTCATCAATCTTGGCAACCATTTCTTTATTTCCGGAAGTGAGCAAACCAATGATTTCAAATGGTTCACCTGTGCGGAAACGTGTGGTTACCACATATGCACGACTAAACAATTCGTCTTGCCATTTGGTGTAGAGACGATAGTATTTTTCATATTCTCTATCGTCATTGTTCATGTTGCCACCATTGTTGGTTTTGAGGAAACCGGCAACATCTGCCTCTCCCTCATCAATGGCTTCTTGAATAGCTTCCTTTTTCTTGGATCTATTCGCAGCAGCATTTGCTTTGGGCTCAGGTACACCCAATAGAGGATTGATTGCTGTCACGGTTGGATCATCAACCTGAAACAAAAATACATTAGAGTATCTATAACTCTTGAATTTTCCGAGAATCGATCGGATCTGTGCAGTTTGTTGCGCAGGCAATTGAACTGCAGAAATGACCATCAGGCAAAAAATGGGAAGTATTGCCATTGGTCGAACAAATCTTGAACTCATTATCAGCTTTCTCCGGGATTACGTGGGGGATAGCATGAAAAAATTAAAATACGATGTTAAACTTGCAAGACTTCGATGCCTCGGGAGATGTCTCTCCATTTGGCAATTGTGCAGCAGCCTTTGCTTGTATCTTTATTGAACCACCGGTTCCGCGTGGAATTGGAATCTTTCCGTCGAGTCTATAACTCTGAGTCCACTTGCCACTGGTGAGTTTTGGCTCACCAACAGGTACCACTTTATAACCTTTGATATTTTGTTCCTTGATTTCAAATTTCACACCTTTGATAGAAGCTGTGATATCTGTGTATGAAGGTGCTTTAATTTCAACATTCACAAAGAATATTGGGGTTTTTGCATCAGTGATTCTTGAAGCATCTCCACAAACAATGCGAGGACGCTTGGGACCGGGCTGCGCTTCAACGGCACTTGAGCCATCAGTTGGGAAAACCTGCACCTGGATGGATTGATCTTTTGGATCTTGCCAAACAATGCGCACACTGACTTTGTCTGCATCTATCGGAATATTGTATCCATCATTTGCACCAACTTGCAAACCAACCACAGGACTTTTCTTCGATGTACCTTCAATGATTGTTCGGAATTGACTTCCGGGTATCGTACTTCCTGATGTTGGAACAGCCGTGAATTCAACAGCATCACCTTTTGACAAAGATTTGACAAGTCCGGTGATTTCTTCTTCATTGCGAACATCTTCGCCTTCTTCTGTTTTCACCGTTGCCAATCCTGTTGCGAATACTTTCAGATTCATTTCCTCAACAACTGTCTTGCCCGCTGATGAAAGTGAAGCTGTCATTTTGTATTCACCGGGTGACAAATCACGATTGATTTCAACTTTATAGCGACCAGCCTTACCATTCGTACTTGTTGGTCCAACCTTTGTGATCGATACTCCGGAAGTAGAACCATTGAATTGAATGGATGGTGTTGCTTTATCATATAAGTTGGCAACAAATGTTGCTACATATTTTCCTGCTTTGTCGAATGAATACAATTGACCATTGTCATCCCATGTGATAATAGGATCTTCTTGCTCAATCTCAGGCTGCTGTACGAAAATGTCAATCTCGATGCTGCCTTTGTTCTGATCGAATGTTATATATCTACCTGGTGACAGAAGCTTTGCGATATAGCCGAATAAGTCAATACGGCTTGTGTTTTGAGCAACCTTGTCTCCACCACCATCAATGACTTTCTTCTTTGCTGCTTCCAATTGATCATTGAATTTGTCCAAATCCAATGAGCCATTTGCAAATGCATCAGCTGATGGTATTCCTGTTCCTGACAACTGATCGGACAATTGACGCTGTACGCTTCTCAAATCCTTTACTTTCAATTGCACCGTACCAATGTTCACCTTTTGATCATCTTTCAATGAATTGAATTTCTGCTCGGCAGAAATACCCATGATGCGATTTGTCTGAGAACTAAAACGCAACTTATACCAACCCGGTTTGCTCGGCGGTTGGAAATTACATACGAAAGCACGCTTGGTTAGCTTACCATTATTGGATTGACGCAATCTGTCTGTCTTCTCTGCTGAATATCCAAATATGCGATTCACTCTTGCTGAATCCGGGGGAGCAAACTGCCCGATATCACCTGTCTTGACAGATGATTCGCCATAAGCAGGCTCTTTGAAATCCTTCATGGATTTGGTGCTCAATTCCAATTTGCGAGTAGCCTGCAATTCCCAAGACTCAGTCGAAGTGGCATTGGGTGGATTTGCAAGCTTCATCCCGGACTGCGGAGATGATTGAACCTTTTTGAACTCTGATGCTGGAGGTGAAGGCGGCACATCCACTTCTTTACTTGGATGGAAATACACCTCATATTGCAATTCCTGCACATTCGCGAGCTTTTTGAGCGTTTCAATCTTCTCTTTTTTCTGTGCTTCATCCATACCATCCATGTTCAATGCAGATGCAACATCTGTTACACCAACTTCGATATAATAGGTACGGAATTTTTTGAAATACTTTCTTTGCTCTTCAGGGAGTTTTTCAGATAAAACAATCGCATCCTGAGGTCTCGTATTGATACCCTCTGTTCCTGCACCCGACTGCAATTGCGTCAAAATGCTTTCAACAATGCGCATTGACTCCTGCTGCTTTTTCACAAGATGCTCCTCAGCTTCATCGCGTTCAACGATGATGATGAGAAGCTCTAGAATAACTGCAAGATAGAGAACGAAATAAACCTTTCCGGCTCCGCCTTTTGACATATCTTGACTCCGCTTGAAGACCTAAGACAGTAATGCAATGGAACAAAGTCCGAGTATATTGGACATTTGTCTGTTTAAATAGTATGTTATATCGACATTATAAGCCCCATGATAAAACCATAGGGCTTATTTTCTTTCAATAATTCCACAAAGCAATTTGTGAAATATTAGTTCTTTGGAGCTACTTCTGTTTTTTTGTTGTCAGCAGAAGACTTTGAGCAATTATCGCCTTTTGCTTCCTTAGAACTCATTTTCTTTTTGCAGCAAGCCATGCCATCTTCTTTAGATGCTTCTTTTGCACATTCTGCTTTTGACTTTGTACCGCAATCTGCAGTCATCATAACAGGAGCTGCAATAAATGCACTCATTACAAATGCCATGATCATGTTCTTGGTTCTCATAGGAACTCCATATGGAAATATGTGGATAATTTTTATGAAAGAACAAGGGGTTCTTCGTCACTGAAACGCAATATATTGATTAACTACCCCATGGACAAAGAATTTTTCGATTCAAAGGTGCTTTGAATCATCCCCCGTCATTTACAAGACAACGAAAAACCTGAATTCCTAACACACTTCACTATAAAAGTTATCAACATACAATATCACCTTGAAAGCAAGCAGTTTATGTGTTTTTCCACTTAATTCCATAGTTTAGCTGCCACTTTCAATTGTGAATAAGTTATCCACATTTATTGATTTTGATGATTTATCTCGATAATTCCGCCACGACGCACATTGATGAAGAAATTTTGCATGCGATGTTGCCCTGGATGCAGGATTTTTATGGAAATCCTTCTTCTGCTTATGCGCTTGGAAGAAAATCAAGAGTGGCAATTGAAGAAGCCCGTGAAGAAATTGCTGCATCAATGAATGCTCATCCTGCTGAATTGATATTTACTAGCGGGGGAACGGAATCAAATAATGCAATTCTCAAGAGTGCATGTATTGAATCTCGCTTGGTGAATGCTTTGACCATATCTTCAATTGAACATCATGCCATATTGCATCCTGCGGAATGGCTTAAAGATCAAGGATTTACATTGAATATCCTTGAAGTTGATTCAATGGGTCGCATTCACGATGATTGGATGCAACACTTACCATCTTCGAATATGCTTGTCAGCATCATGCATGCAAATAATGAAACGGGGGTGATTCAGCATATTGAAGGATTGAAGCCCAATCTGCCGGAAACTTGTTTCGTGCATTCTGATGCAGTGCAAAGTTTTGGGAAGATTCCCATTGATGTTCAGCAACTTGGAGTTGATTTTCTGACTATTTCTGCGCATAAAATTCATGGTCCCAAAGGCATTGGTGCGATGTTCATTCGCAAAGGGATAGATTTTAAATCACATCAACAAGGTGGCGGTCAAGAAAGAAATAGACGCGCCGGGACGGAATCACCTGCTTTAATTGTAGGGTTTCAAATTGCTGTGAGAAAAGCGATGGCAGAAATGTCTATAAGGCATGCACATATGCGCTCACTGCAGGATACAATGCGGATTTTATTGAAAGAACAAGTCCCGCAAGCAAGAATCAATACTCCGGAAGACCCTTCTCTATGTCTTCCTTCAATTATGAATGTTTCCTTTCAGGATGTGAATGATGGTGAAGCAATCCTGCAATTGATGGATATGGCTGGAATTGCGGTGTCTAATGGTTCTGCTTGTGTTTCGGGAAGTCAGCAACCATCCCATGTTTTGAAGGCATTGGGTTTAGGTGACAAAGAAGCAAGAGCGGCGGTGCGTTTTTCTTTTTGTAAAGATAATTCGCAAGAGGATGTGGAAATAGCTGTCAGAGAATTGAAATCAATCATCGATTCTTTGACATAATCTTTCCGATTTTCAAATAGGGTTTCATCTTTTCGAATTTCTTTTCTCCAATTCCTTTGACATTCATGATGTCTTCGATCTGATCAAATGCTTGCTGTTTTCTGTAGTTAATGATTTTTTCTGCTATTGAAGGTCCAATCCCTGGCAATTGCATGAAATCTTGCATGCCTGCCGCATTCATATCAATGATCTTGGGTTGTTTTGCTGTTTTCTTAGGAAAGCCAGATTGAATACCGGCATCAAGCACGGATGGTATGGTATCCTGCAATGAATCCGAAATAAGCATCTTTTGTACACGCAATTCTTCCGCCAGAATCATGCTGTCGATGATGAGATTTGCTTTGCTCATAGACTCATGAGCGCGACTTCCCTGCATGCTCATCACTCCTGTTCTGCGAATGATCATGCCGATTGCACCACCGCTGATGAGAATGATTACTATGATTGCCTCTTGCCTAGTCAATCCAAATGCAGATTGCATAATCATTCGCAATCGCTCCCCCATTGCACTTTTCTTCCCCATTCATTCCCCTGAATATTTAGTGCATCACCCTGAAAATGCACCTTTCATTTTGTCAAAAAAAGCTGATGAAGTTCCCTGAGATGATCGTTCATCATCATAGACCCTTTCAGGATTCACATGATCCGATTGTGAAAGCTCTTTCAATATCTTTTTCTCATCACTTGAAAGCTGAGTTGGAACATATACATTTACATGGACATGTTGATGACCTCTGCCGCCACTTTGCAAATGCTTGATTCCCTTCTCTTTGAGGGTAATGACTGTTCCCGGTTGCGTTCCTGCTTTAACATGAATTTCTTCAAAACCATATAGAGTTGGTACTTGCACTTTGGCTCCCAAAGCGGCTTCCGGATAACTTACCACCAATTCGAAGAGAATGTCATCCTGCTCACGAATGAAATGTGGATGTTCTTTCTCTTCTATCTCAATCAGAACATCGCCTGCTTGACCTCCACGCTTTCCGGCATTGCCTCTGCCGCGAAGGGGAATATAATTCCCTTCACTGACTCCTGCTGGTATATCGACTGTTTCGGTTGTTTCTCCCACCAAGCGACCTTCACCGGAGCAATCGCCGCAAATTTCTTTGATGATTTTTCCTGAACCTGAACAATTGGCACAAGGTGCGATATTGACGAATTGACCAAACATCGAGCGAGAGATTTGCCGCACTTCTCCTGCACCATTGCAAGCAGTACAGGTTGCATATCCGGAAGCTCCTTTTGCTCCACTGCCGGCACATGAATCACAAGTGGAGAATTTTTTGAATTTCAGCGTTTTGGATACGCCCATTGCAATTTCTTCCAAAGTCAATTGCAATCGAACTCGCATGTCTTGCCCAGGTTGCCCCATGGATTGTGATCTTCTTTGTTGTCCACCACCAAAGAATTCATCAAAAATGGAACCACCTCCACCGCCACCAAAGAATTGATTGAAAACACTAAAGACATCATTCATGTTTTGATAAGAATGGAAGTCTTGTCCGCTCTTCATGCCTTCATGACCAAACCTGTCATACCGAGCACGCTTATTGTCATCACTCAATACCTCAAAAGCTTCCGTTGCTTCTTTAAATTTTTCTTCAGCTTCTTTATTGTCCGGATTGCGATCAGGATGATATTGTAATGCAAGCTTTCTATATGCCGATTTGATTTCATCGGCACCTGCTTGCTTGCCCAATCCGAGCACTTCATAATAATCTCTTTTATTCATTGCTTTCCGTATGTGTTTAATCCTGACTTCCGGCTGATGTGACAACTTTTGTATGGCGAATCACTTTTTCTCTCAATTTATAACCACGCTGAATCTCTTGAAGAATATGCCCCTCTGGTGCATCCGCAGATGGCATATGTGCAAGAGCCTCATGCACTTCCACATTGAATGGCTCACCGGGAGCAGTTTCTATTGGAAATACTCCTGCATCTTCAAAGATTTTGATGGCTTTTACATAGATCATCTCAACACCTTTCAAAAAACCATCGGGGTCCTTGGATTGCTTGCCGGCTTCCAAAGCCGTATGCAAATCATCAACGACGGGTAACATCTTTAAAATCAAATGCTCATTGGCAAATTCGATGAGATCCTGCTTCTCTTTCAATGTTCTTTTGCGATAATTCTCGAATTCCGCCGATTTTCTCAATAATTGATCTCGAAAATCATCGCGTTCAAGGAGGGCTTTCTCCAAAGCAGAGAGCTCTTCTGTTGCAGATTCTTCAGACTGATCACTATTCTGATCTTCAGAAGCGGTTGCATCCAATTCATCATTCATCATGAAATCCTCATTCTTATATCTGCCTTTTGGCATTTTTTTTACAAATTTACGGCTAAATTCACCGAAAAACAGGCGGAATTGACGATATTTTTCATGATTCATTTTATTTCGGTTGGAATTTCCGAGAAATGATTTGGAATTTAGACTTTCGTTGTCGAATTTTACCTAAATTTGCCATAGCATTGTCTTGCTTAATAAGAAGCATTTATCACGAGCCAAGGATTGAATGAAAAAAGAAATTTTGATATCCTCCACATTGAATGAAACAAGAATTGCAATCACCGAACACGGTGAATTGGCAGAGTTGTTTGTGGAAGTTCCTGAAAAGGAACGATATGTGGGGAATGTCTACATGGGGCGTGTAGAAAAAATCATTCAAGGGATGAATGCGGCATTTGTTGATATTGGATTGAATCAAGGTGCATTTCTTCATTTCTCTGATGTGGACTCATCATTGGAAGAATCTTTCAGCACCGATGATGAAGATGATGGAGAAGATTTTTCCAGAGCTAAAGGCAAGCAGGATAAAGGTTTGATACGCATGGAGTTCGCACCTCCGCATGCTGTTCATGTTCCTGCACCTGACATCATCGAAGCAGATATGAATGAAATGATCGCTGAATTGCTAGATCAACCAACAATTGGCAAGCCAAGAGGATTCAAAGCATTTATTGAATCACTCAAATCGCATGTCATCCAACATGAAGATAAGCCCGCATTATCCGATGCAGCGGCTATAGCATTACGATTAAAGAAAATGCCTGAAAAGCATGGAAATGCTAAACCATTACCTACATTCAGCACGAAGCGTTCAGGAACTATAAGCATCAATCTCCAACCCAAGCAAACGATCATTGTACAGGTGGTCAGAGAAGGGTATTCATCCAAAGGAGTGAGAGTCACCACAAAAATCGGTTTGCCGGGAAGATATATGGTTTTGCTTCCATTCGAGCAATTGATTGGTGTTTCAAAAAAGATACCATCACTCAAAGAAAGAAAGCGCTTGCGTTCGATTGCAAAGACATTCGTACCTGATGGAATTGGTTGCATTATTCGTACTGCCGCTGAGGACAGAACGGACATCGAATTGCAGAGAGATTGGGCTTTGCTGATGGAACAATGGAAGGAAATGGAAGCGAATGTAATGAAAGCAAAAGCTCCTTCGCTTTTGTATAGAGATAAAAGTTTAGCCGGCAGCGTAATTCGCGATTTGTTTTCCGAGGATGTTCAGAGAGTTGTGTTTGACTCCATGCATCAGCATAAAGAAACAATGAATTATCTGGGAATTGCAGATCCTGACTTACAATCAAAAGTAGCGCTCTATGAAGGACGCAAGCCACTTTTTGATTATTTCGGGATTGAAAAATCCATTCGCGAAACCTATGAAAGGACTGTCCGACTTCCAAGCGGAGGCTCAATAGTCATCGATCAAACTGAAGCAATGCATGTCATCGATGTCAATAGCGGTCGCTCTTCATCGGGAGAAGCAGAACAAGAAAAGATTGCATTCAAAACAAACATGGAAGCACTGAAGGTTGTCGCAAAACAATTGCGTTTGCGTGATATCGGCGGCATGATCATCATTGATTTCATCGATATGCAACTTGAAGAAAATCGAAAGAAAATTTTCAATGAAATGAAACGGGAATTGCTGAAGGATAGAGCAAAGACGGTGGTGTATCCCATCACTCAGTTGGGTCTTTTGCAAATAACTAGACAAAGAATTCGGCAGGCAATTTCTGAGCGCCTTTCAGATACATGCCCTACATGCCATGGAGGAGGAAGAATTCCTTCGCGCTCTCTTGTATTTCAAGAAATTGAACATTGGATTCGCTTGTTTAGAGGTCAGCAATTGGATTTTGGCATAGATTTGCATGTGCATCCTGATATGGCTGCTTATCTTACGAAAGGACCTATTTCAAGATTATCAAAACTTATGATCAGATATCTCATTCGCATCCATCTGACAATCGATGATAGATTGGCACCGGATAATTTCCGTTTTTATTCGATGAAAACTTTTACCGATATTACTGCTGATTATTTGTTGTAAGAGGTACAGCATGGCAACTGAACATTATCAGGAATTGCTCAAGCTTGTGCAGAGCTTTGAAAAGGACTTCGACAAGTTCTACAATGCACGAAATAAGGAGGCTGGTGTTCGCCTTCGCAAGCACATGCAAACTTTGAGAGAAGCTGCACGACATATCAGAGATGATGTGCAAACAGCAAAATCCACTTTCCCAATCAAAAGGGAAGATCTCTCTCTTCGCAATGCGCAAAGGAATCCTGCATCAAAAAATCCTGATCAGGAATAAATTCCCAATCCCGCATCAACGGGAATCTTTGTGAATTGTCATTAGAATCA
Source organism: Candidatus Kapaibacteriota bacterium (assembly GCA_049426725.1). GTDB lineage: Bacteria > Bacteroidota > Ignavibacteria > Kapaibacteriales > UBA961 > UBA961. The sequence continues at coordinate 9,453 of JBMSYN010000004.1, read as the reverse complement.
CATGGACCTACGGCTCATACTGATCCTAACAGGGATCATTGTCAGTTTTCTCACCCTCGCCCTGCTTGTCACTTTGCAGGTTCGAAGGAGTGTGAAAAAAGGTATACGTGCCCTCCGTGAATCATCCATAGGCAGCACTTCGCATTTTTCAATCGAGGGATCAATTCAATCTTGTCCTGAACCTGTTCGGCATTACCTTAGAATGGCTATGGGTAATTCCAAACAACTCATACACTTCGCTCGAATCAAACAGGTAGGTGAATTCAGAACTTCTCCAGATGGTGATTGGTCTGCATCAAGGGCCGATGGTCATTATCTTGCGACCAAACCCGGATTCATTTGGAAAGCGCGCTTTGGTGGAGGAATCATTCCTTCGAAGATTGCATGGCTAGAATTATTGGATGGCAAAGGGTTTGGCTCCGTAAAATTTCTAGGTTTATTCACTTTGCTCAATCCTTCCGGGTATGAAGCCGATACTTCCCTGCTTACCCGATATCTCATGGAAGCGATTTGGTTCCCAACTGCATTGCTTCCAAGTAGTTTATTAAGGTGGAATCCCATCAATGCACATTCGGCGGAAGCAGTGCTCCATTATGGATCTTTGCATGTTTCAGCCATATTTGAATTCAATGAACAGCATGAAGTGATTCGCATCACAACTGAAGATAAATACAGAGATTTCAGAAGCTCATTTGAAAAGGCAACATTCACGCTACATTGCTCGAATTATCAGACATTTGATGGCATGCGCATCCCAGCTTCAATGGAATTTGTATGGAATCTGCCAAAAGGTGATTTCTCCTATGGAAAGTATACCTTAGTCCATACCGATTATGAATTTTGACGAAACTTTTTCTTCGTTTTGAGACTTTTCCTCATATCCTGATAGCTCATTAAAAAAACACTATATTTGCCTATTGTTTTCCTCTGAAGTTTGAAGGCCAATAACACATGTATACCAGTCCTCATCTTGTAATTCCATTGATAAAAGATCTGCACAAGATCGATGTGTACACAGCCAATGGTGGATATGAACAACTTAGAAAAGTTCTCCAATCCATGTCCTCCGATGATGTTATCAATGATGTCAAAACATCCGGTTTGCGCGGTCGCGGTGGAGCATGCTTTTCAACCGGCATGAAATGGAGTTTCATGCCCAAGTCAAATGACAAACCAAAATATCTTGCCATCAATGGCGATGAATCAGAACCCGGATCTTTCAAAGACAGACAAATATTGGAATTCAATCCTCATCAATTAATTGAAGGTATTTTGATTGCAGGCTATGCAATGGGCATCACCAAAGCATTCATCTATATTCGAGGTGAATATCACAAATGGGTTCGTTGCACAGAAGATGCTGTAAAAGAAGCTTATGCAAAAGGTTTCATAGGTGAAGCTATGAAGCAAACTTTTGGTTCTTCTTTTAGCATGGACATCGTCGTACACAAAGGTGCCGGCGCTTATGTATGTGGAGAAGAAACTTCGCTGATGAATTCACTCGAAGGTGAGAGAGCATATCCTCGCTTCAAACCTCCATTTCCGGCGAATAAAGGTCTATGGGGTTGCCCTACGACAATCAATAATGTTGAAACACTCGCTACTGTCCCTGCAATCTTCGCTATTGGCGCTGATGCTTACAGCAAAATCGGCGCTGCTAAACATCCCGGAACATTGCTTTTTGGCTTATCAGGTCATATCAATAAACCCGGTGTCTATGAATTGCCAACAGGAATTCCACTGAAAGAATTGCTCTATGATATCGGTGGTGGTATTCCGGGTGGAAAGAAGATCAAAGCAATCATTCCAGGCGGTAGCTCCATGCCTCCGATACATCCTGATGAAGTAGATCGCGTGCTGATGGACAATGAATCCCTGAAAGAATTTGGATCATATATTGGCACTGCCGGCGTGATGGTAATGGACGAAGACACTGATCTTGTAAAAGTACTTCTTCGTCTTGCACATTTTTATCATCATGAATCATGCGGACAATGCACTCCATGTAGAGAAGGTTGTGGTTGGATGGAGAAGATTTTGAAGCGTATGGTTAAAGGTGATGCAACAACTCATGATGTTGACTTGCTTTTCAGCGTTGCTTCAAACATTGAAGGCAATACAATTTGCGCATTGGGCGAAGGAGCAGCTTGGCCTGTAAAAGGATTCTTGAAAAAATTCAGAAGTGAATTCGAACAAAGAGCAAAGCCCAGCAGAGAATTTTTCTCACTCAATGTGGTTCACGGAAAAGAAGCCACCAGAAATCAATTAATTTTGACGCAATAATACATCTACTGGATCAATACAAAGGATGTTTCAATGTTGAAACATCCTTTTCCATATATCCCATAGCAGCAAGAGGAAATAATGGTTGAACATCATTCCACGGTATTGGTTCTCATCGCATCCGGAATAGAAGAAATGGAGGCAGTGACTGTCTGCGATATTCTCCGCAGAGGCGGATTGAATGTCATCGTTGCAGGCGAAAGTGAAATCATCACTGCATCAAGAGGATTGAAATTATTACCTGATGTGACTTTTGAACATATTGCCGAAGATGAAGAGTATCTGGCTATTATCCTACCCGGTGGTTCAAGAGCTGCCGATATATTCTGCAATCATCCCCATATTGAAAAGATTCTCAGAGCTCACATGAGCAGGAATTCAATCATTGGTGCAATGTGCGCAAGCCCAAGCGTTTTTGCTGCATATGATTTATTGCCACAAGGAACCGTAATGACATCTCATCTCGGGGTTAGACATCTACTAGAATCTCGATATGAATATGTTGAAGAACGAATCGTGATCAATGAATCGGTGATTACATGTCAGGGGGCAGGATGCAGCATCGATTTTGCATTGACAATGCTTTCAATGCTTGCCGGACAAGACATATCTGAGCAGGTTGCGAAAGACATCTGCTATTGAATTCTTCCCTTTTTTGCAATGCATACACAATGCTTGAGTGGATATTGGTCTAATTCCAAATGTCTGATTCTACAATCATTGCCTTGCAGAATTTCCATATTCTTTTCAACTCCCAATGAGCTATAATAGAATGGTCTATCATGCCATTGAGAAATATGCTCACCAATGTCATCGCCAAATGCGAATAGCATAACTCCATCCTGCTTAAGTAATGAAATCAACTTAAGAAGCACATGTTCTTGCTCTTCATAGGGCAGATGAAACAAACTATCCCAAGCAAGAATCAAATCATAATGTTCGCTTGTATTCCATGTGATGATGTCTGCATGAATAAACATTGCGGCAGGATGTCTACGATGTGCTATTTCAAGCATTGATGCAGAACAATCAATACCCGTAACCTGAAATGCATGTTGTTCCATAGCTTTTATCATTCTTCCGCCCGAACCGCAGCCAATATCTAAAGCAGTTCTTCTTACAGTATGTTCCCCACACATCGACATAGCCAACATCAATGCTTCAATGCCATAAGATGAGTCTTTCTGCTCTTCATCCCATAGATGGGCTATTGCATCATAGTGAGTTGATATCTGTTGAGCATATTCTCCGGACATTATCATTCCTGTTGGTCTTTTTGAATTGCGCGTGCTTCATCATTCATATCATAAGCATGTATGATATCAGCAACCAAGCGATGTCTCACAACATCTGCTTTGTCAAAATACACGAATTCAATACCGGGAATCGATTGAAGAATCCTTTCAACATCCACAAGACCAGAATCTTTCTTATATGGCAAATCTATTTGCGTGATATCACCAGTGACAATACATTTTGAATTTCTGCCAAGGCGAGTCAAAAACATTTTCATTTGCGTGCGCGTTGCATTTTGCGCTTCATCCAAAATGATGAATGAGTTATTGAGCGTTCTGCCACGCATATATGCAAGTGGAACAATCTCAATGATACGCTTTTCGCTCATGCTTTTGAATTTTTCTGCTGATACCATATCTGTTATTGCATCGAGAAGTGGTCTTAGATATGGATCCACTTTCTCAGACAAATCACCAGGTAAAAAACCAAGCGATTCACCGGCTTCAACAGCAGGACGTGAAAGAACGATACGTGTCACTTCATTATTTTTCAGTGCTGCAAGAGCAAGAGCCACTGCCAAATATGTTTTACCTGTACCGGCAGGACCAATGGCAAAGCATAAATCATTGTTCAATACTTTTGAAACCATCTCTGCCTGATGAGCATTTCTTGGCTTGATTGTTTCCCTTTTGCCTGAAAGCACAACTGTATTGAGCGTAATATCAGTAGACTTATGTGCATTGTCATTAGGCATCGTTGAATCAGCAAATTGCAATACTGATGAAACATCATCTTGTGTAAGCATCCCTTTTCTGCTCAGGATATATTGCAGTTCATTCAGTGTTTTTTCAATGACCTTCACTTCATCCGGTTCCCCTCGAATGATCACTGTATCCCCTCTTACTGCAATGCTTGATTGAAACTTCGATTCAAGCATCGTAAGATATACATCATTATAACCCAGAAGCGATGAAAGATCTGCCTCATTTATCTTGACTTTCTTTTCTACGATATCCATGCAGTTTAGTAAAAGTAAAAAAAAATACCCCTCGCGATTATTCGCAAGGGGCACAATGATTCATCGATTGTTACATTGATTGGCAATGATACCATTAAGCATTATTTGAGCGTTCCGGAATTCTGTGTTCCAACTTCTTCATTCGCTTTTTGTGCAGCAGCTGCCCTTTGCGCTGCGGCACGTTTTTTCTTCCAATATGCACGCTCTGCTTTCACTTCATCGGATGTTTTTGGCGCAGCAGCAGGAAGTGTCAAACGCTGTCCCGGAAAAATCACATCAGGATTGCGAATGATTTCAGTATTTGCTTGCCATACTTTTGGCCACAACAAAGCATCATTATAAATCTCGGCTTTGCCCGCGATATTCCACAAACAGTCACGATCATCAGCCCATGTTCCAACAACATAATCTTTCGTTGGTTTTGTACGATACAATGAGCGGATTTCACGAGCCAATTCAGTGATGCGATTAAAATATGGAGGATATAATGCGATCTTTTCACCACGCATTTTATTCAGATCATTTTCATAGGATCTAATCTCTTCATATTTCTCAGCCAATTGGGCATCATTCATTCCTTTCATGGAACGAACTTTTCCTTCGAGAACGCCAAGTCTTTGGCCAAACTCTTCGATTTGTCTTTGTGTTGCACCAAGCAATGCGGCAATTTCATCTTTGCCAGATTGCAAAGCGGCATTTTCATTGTTCAAGGTTTGATTTAAAGAACTGATCGATGCATTTAATGCATTCAATCGATCTTGCAAATCTTTTACTTTTTGCTCCCATTCTTTTATGCAAATATCACCTTGATCTTTTGTGTATTTATTTGCCTTCATTTGCGCTTCGGTTGCATTGCAGTCCGGAGGTGCATTTTGTGCAAATATGGGGCTCGCAAAACTTATTGCGAGAACAGCTATCATTGAATACAAATATTTCATTTCAAACTCCAAATTCAGAATTCATGGATGGATTATTTTTTACCTTTCTTCTTCTTTGCCGGTGCCGGTGGTGGTGTAACTTGCAATACACCATCATTGGAAGGAGGTACAAAGTCGGGCCATGAATTCGGCCATGATTGTAGTTTCTGCTGAATGAACTCTTTATTCTGTTGCGTTTGTTTTACCTCGGCTTGGCGAGCAGCAACTTCTTTCTCAAGAGAAGATTTTTCTGCTTCTTTTTTCTTGATGTCTGCTTCAAGACGAGCCGCTTGCTCTTTGAGCTCACGGAGTTTAACTAATTGTTCATCGGTGATTTTTGGTGTACACCCTGTATTTGTCAATGCGAATGCAATGACGAATATGCCAAGAATCAGCGAGGTCATATTCTTCGATGTGCGCATATTGCTCCTTGCGAAGAAGTGGAAAACAAAAATGATTAATAGTATTATTGCTAATTTACGGGTTGGAAAGCCTTTAGACAAAGAAATTTTCTGTAAAATGACCCCTGATAATGAATACTAGCCCCTTCAGCTCCATAAAAATTCAATTACATGCGATTTTGCTCCTCTTGAGCATGTGTTTCCTGCTTTGCAATACCATCGAATCGCATGCTGGTGAATATGTTGGGCAGATTGCAAATGCTGATAAATTGGTCATTATTGAACAATTGTCAAGCAAAAGCATATCCTATCGTTTCCCTTTTCAAAACATCAACATTGCTGCTATACAACACTACAATGCAAGAATTTCGGGCTCTGCATCGGAAGCATTGAATTCACTCAAGAATTTTCTCATCATTGATTCTGAAGATGAGGCTATTGTATACGGACTCAATATTGAGGGGCTAATCATTCATGGTCCACTCAAATCATATACAATAGATCAAATCACTCCAAATGATTCATTGTGGTCGAAACAATGGGCTTTGGAAGAGTTGAATATCACAAAAGCGTGGGATATCTCTCGAGGAGACAATGTTCTTGTTTCTGTTATTGATACCGGATGCGAAATCGACCACCCCGATTTAAAGAAGAATATTTTTATCAATGCAAAAGAAGATGTCAATGCTAATGGCCGCTTCGATGCTTGGCCCTCAACGGAAATTCGAGATGGCATAGCGGGTGATCTCAATGGGATTGATGAAGATGGCAATGGCTGGACAGATGATGTTACGGGTTATGACTTCGTTGATCAATCGTTCCGAAATATCGGTGATGATAAATTCCCGGATCCTATTGTGATTGATGAGCATGGTCATGGCACCAGCGTTGCAGGCATCATCGGCGCAGAAGTGAATAATGCAATCGGCATCACAGGCATTGCTCCACATTGCAAACTCATGACCGTCCGCGCTTTTGATGCAACGGGCAATGCCGAAGAAGATGATGTGGCACTTGCAATAGCATATTCCGCACTTGCAGGCGCTAGCGTGATATGCATGAGCTTTGGTGATGTAGTATACTCGCCCATGACAAAATCTGCAATAGATTTTGCTCATTCATTGAATTGCATCTTGATTGCCTCATCAGGCAATGATGGAAAAACAGGCAAACGCTATCCAGCTGGCTATGAACATGTGATCGCGGTCGGCGCTACAAACACTTTCAATACTCGCGCTCCCTTTTCTTCCTATGGCTCCAGACTCAGCATGGTTGCTCCTGGTACAGGCATCATGACAACTGCCAGACGAGGTGGATATCGCAGTTTTCAAGGTACTTCTGCTGCAGCTCCAATCGTAGCTGGAACGGCTGCATTATTGCTTGGCGTAAATCCTGCAGCAAATACTGATGATATCAAAGGCATGATGCTTTCATCCACCAAAGATGTGGGTGAACCGGGCTGGGACATAGAATATGGCTCCGGACTTATTAGTCCCGTAAATGCTCTTGCAAAAAAAGGTGGTTTTGAAGCTGAAATCACTTCGCCAAAACGGGATGCAATTATTACAGCTCAAGATTCCATTGCAATCATTGGTTCTACTGTGACTCCGATGTTTTCCGGATGGTCGCTCGACTATGGCAAGGGCGATACACCAGCAGCATGGACTTCCATTTCATATCGTAATCAATCACGTGTACTAAATGATACACTCGGTTTTTTGCAAATCGTCGATTCACTCAAGAATGCGGATATCACACTCAAACTCACTATTTGGATGCATGATCAATCTTCGATTGAATATCGCACTAACTTCCGCATTATCTCCCAAGATTCATCGCTTCGACTCATTAGTACAACTATAGATTCTGTCTGGCGTGATGATCGCATGGTCTCGATGGTGCGCGCAACATTTTCACAGCCATGCAGAGCATCTGTCACGATTGTGCAAGACACGGACACCTTGCATCTTCATGATGATGATAAAGTGAGTTTCTCTCATCAGTATCTTCTACCTCATCTTCATGGAAAAGCATTCACAGCAAGCATTCATGGGGGTTTTCTGCATGATTCTGACTCTTTGTTTACCAAAGTAAATGCCATTTCACCAATTGGAACAGGCAATCCATTTTCAGCAGCAAGAGCATCCTATACTATGCCAATGACATATCTCTATGAAAATATCATCAAAGATAATTTTGGTAATACAGCTATCATTGGCACAGATTATTCCTCCGGAAATTTTGGCAATACACGGATCTTTTCATTTAATGGCAATGGATTTCAAATCACGGATTCAATCGCAGAATCTTGGATCGTGAAAGGTGTTGCGGATGTGAATGGTGATGGACAGTCAGAAGTGCTTGCGCATTCACTCGGCGAAATGCGACTCTTCGGCAAAGACTTCAAAGGAAATAATCTCTCTGCTTTCGGCAAAGTATTGCTGAAAGAAACTCTCATACCAGGTATTCAAGAATTCTGGAGCGCAGGACTCAAAGATATCACAGGGGACGGCATCGCTGAAATCTTTGGATTCAGTGATACGAATTGCGTAGCATTGACTTTTGAGAACAATGCATTTCGCATTCTTGGCTATATGCCAAATCCAACGCCTCGAGGTCCGGGAGGATCGGCAAATAGTATGCGACCTCCTGCAATTTCCATTGCTGATTTCGATAAGGATGGCAAACCGGATATTGTCTATGGCGATACCGATGGCGATATCATTCATTATGAATATGAGAATGGAAATTTCATCCTCAAACAAACCATTGAATCTCATGAATCAGGAGCGACAGAATTCACACGGGCAGGTGATCTCGATGGCGATGGCACAAGTGAATTGATTGTCGGACGCTATATCTCACCAGAACTCAATGCACAAAGAGAATATGATGCCCCTCTGTGGTCACTAACAATCTACAAAGCCACACAAGACAGTCTAGAAGCCATTCATAGAGAACTGTTCTATGGCGCGCGTGTAGGACTCGACTATCGCAATGGCATCAGCATCGGCAATCTGGATGGAAAACCCGGCGAAGAAATCGTCTTCTGTGCATTCCCCAATGCCTATGTTTTTGGATTTGAAAATGGCACGTTCATCAATCGCTTTCATTATCCGCAATGTTTTTCAAATAATGCTGTCATCGGCGATATCAATGGCAATGGAATACCTGAATTTGGTATTGGTGATGGTAATGCAATTCGCTTTTTTGAAATGCAATCAAGTGATGGAATCACTATTCCACGAGCATTGACTGCGACTTCCTTCAGTGGCTCTCAAGCCAAACTCAATTGGAGTGGCAATGCAGCATCATATCAGATTCTCGCAGTGGAGAATCCAACTTTTCAGAATGATACATTGCGCATCATCGCAACTACTGATTCATCGAGCATTTTTCTTGATGGACTCACCAATCAATCTCTTTATGAATTCTATGTGCGCGGCATTTCTGGTGATGATACAAGCGGACTTTCCATTCCTGCTTATGCTTATATGCATGATCGATTTGAGCCGGGCAAAAAGCAAGAAGAAATTGCGATACTATCCGGCGGAAATGCATTAAAGATTCGCTTTACCGGACCTCTCGCAAGCACATA